>NZ_JBAMME010000270.1:0-2827 GCF_039793925.1 Thermogutta sp.
CGAAGCAAATCTTCAGACTCTGTACGGCGTCTTCGAGGTGACTGGCAAGGTCCAGGTTTTCGGTAATCGCCCGGTAGAGGTATTCCTGCTCCCGCCGGCAGAGGTCTTCATGGCTGGGTTCATCCTGAATTTCGATATACTGGTCCTCCCGGAGGCGGTTCCCTTTCTCATCGGTATCGCTCCAATGCACCACCAGGGTGTTCACCGCGGTGTGCTGGGACACATCCGAAGGATCAACGGCGCTCACATCCTTCCCAATACTCACCGAACCCTTTGGTCCAATAACGTCCTTCACGAAAAAGGCGGTTTTGCTGATCATGGGACCCCATCCCACCTCGTACCACCCTACTGAACCATCTTCAAAGACGATCTGGAGTGCCCCGTAGTTGTGGGTATCTGGGGGGATTTCATCGCTCAAACGGGCCGCGATGCCGTGGACCCTTCGTGGTTTCGCCCGGGTAATCTGACACATCACGTCCACATAGTGCACCCCACAGTCCACAAGCGGTGGCATACGACGGATGAACTCCTTGTGTACCATCCACTCATGGCCGTAACTCTGCTGATTGAGATTCATACGCATGACCACAGGTTTTCCCATTTCGCGGGCATAATTCACAAACATCTGCCAAGCGGGGTGATGTCGCAGGATATACCCCACCACCAGCTTCCGCCCGGTTTCTCGCGCCACCTGGGCCACCCGTTCCGCATCGGGGACATTCTGGGCAATGGGCTTTTCCAGGAACACATGACATCCCTGCTGCATGGCGTATATGGCGTACTCCGCATGGGTATCGGTGTAGGTATTAATCGACACCACCTCAGGTCTTGTGACCCTCATGGCCTCATAGTAATCGGTGAATATTGGTACAGAAAGACCCAGCTCCCGGGCAAGCTTCTGGGCTCGTTCCACATTTCGGGCAACGACCAGACCGACCACATTGAAACCGGGAAGTTGCGCATACGCCCGGGTGTGCGACGCCCCCATTCCGCCAACCCCAACGACCAGAGTCCGAAAGGTCATTTTCATCCCTCCTTTTCCGGATACAGGATTTGCCGAGCAACATCCAGGGGCAAATCATTCACAAAGGCCCCATTGGGATTATAGAACCTTTTTTCCTCCACAGTGAGTCCAGCCCAGGCTCCCTCTTTCACCGCAGCGTGCACATTGCGGGGCTTCACCGCATCGCCCACATTCGCAACCCCTCAAAGAGCTCTGTGTTGGGTCGGGTAAAGCAGGTGATGATGGCATCATAGGGAAGCGAGAGGAATTCCCCGCCGCGCAGAACGGTCACCGTATCTTCTCCAATCTCCAGTACCAGGCTACTGGTATAAACCCGTACCGGGTACCGGAATGGTTCAGAGTGCAGGGCTTCAGCATCCTGTTGCTGAAAGCGCTTACGCAGAACGTACATGTGAATCACTTCAATGGTGGAACCGAATTACCCGTAAGGGCTGACAATGGTCACCTCTTTCCCAATGGAAGCCAGGAATGCCGCAGTATCGGCCGCAGGGTAGTGGTCTCCCCAAACGATGACTCTCTGGCCCTCGATTT
Source organism: Thermogutta sp. (assembly GCF_039793925.1). Lineage (GTDB taxonomy): Bacteria > Planctomycetota > Planctomycetia > Pirellulales > Thermoguttaceae > Thermogutta. The sequence goes on from NZ_JBAMME010000270.1 coordinate 1,556, forward strand.
TCTTCGGTTTCCTCCCATCCCCGGGGTGAAACTCACAGGATACCTTGGGACAGGCCAGGATATGCTCGAAGGGAATCACCCGCTCGGCAAGACCGGTGACTCTGGGCACGTAGGAACGAGCGCCGGTGGCGTTGACCACCACGTCATAAAAAGCCAGTTCCTCGAGGGTCGGAGCATGCCGCAACCGCAGATCAACGGGTAGCTGGGTCACCTGGTAACGAATCCAGTCGGCGTACCATTTCATCTTCTCCTTCCCCGGAACAAGACAGCACCCCAAAATCGCTCCCCCAAGTTCTCCGGTCTTTTCATAGAGAGTCACCTCGTGTCCTCGCTCCGCAGCATGGCGAGCCGCTTCCATCCCTGCTGGCCCTCCGCCCACCACCGCGATACGCAAGGGTTTACTCACCTTCTTACGAATCTCAAAGGCCGGGTTACCGCATGCCGGGTTAATGGCACAGGCAATCTCTTTTTTGGCCATGAGTGACTCCTGCCAGCACCCAGTGAGACAGGAAATACACCGGCGAATCGCTTTCACCTGGCCATGTTTGGCCTTCATGGGCCAGTAGGGATCGGCCAGGAGCTGGCGTGAAAGACCCACGAGGTCTACCTTTCCCTCAGCGAGAATTTGCTCGCAGTACTCCGGATTGCGCAGAGAATGGCTGTTGATGACCGGAATACGCACCTCTTTCTTTATGGCTTCCGAAGCATAGATGGTCCAGCCTTCTTCGTAGTACATGGGGTCGAAACCCGCTCCAGGGCTCTCCTGAATACACTGGCTGAGGTCCAGAGCCGCCACCCCAGCTTCTTCCAGGACTTTGGCCACCCGGATGGATTCCGGCAATTCCCGACCCCCGGGTACCCATTCATCCACCGAATAACGGACCAGGATGGGAAAATCGGACCCACACTTTTTCTGAATGGCTTCGATGATGGCCAGAGGGAAACGCATGCGGTTTTCGAAACTCCCCCCAAACCGGTCGTTCCGGTGATTGAGGTAAGGACTCATGAACTCGGAGATGAGGTATCCATGGGCAGCATGGAGTTCTACGGCATCGAAGCCAGCCTGTTTCACCCGCCACGCTGCTTCGGCGAAAAGGTCGATCAGAGCAAGAATTTCGTCCGTAGTCAGAACATGAAGGGACTTCCGGGTAAGACTTTCCTCCTCGCTGGCATAGAGAATGGGACGGCTCTGTGACCAGGGGAGATTCACCACCATATCGGTCGAAGCAAATTTGCCCTCTCGGGGTAAAGCCGCCTGTCTTCCGGGGTGCT
>NZ_JBAMME010000270.1:2861-4200 GCF_039793925.1 Thermogutta sp.
ACCGCGCACCTGGCTCCATACCGATGCATGGCTTCCGCCAATCGAGTCAATCCCGGAATATATTCGTCGCCATCGGCCACAAGGCAGGTCACCGTGGAGCGACCGGTTTTCCCCTGAGGGGAGGTGGCACCAACGATGATCAATCCTGTTCCCCCTTTGGCGATGGTGGCATGGTGATGAATATCCCGGGCACTCACCGAACCATCAGCATGGGCAGAGCTGATGTCAGTCGGCACATGGCAGATCCGGTTGGGCACTGTTACCGCACCAATCATAATCGGCTCAAAAAGATATTTGAACATGGGTCATTCCTCTCTTTATTCGGTTTTCTGGAAAACCACGTTCCCATCCAAAACGGTATACCGAACACCAAAGTCCTCATCGATGACGGCAAGATCAGCACACTTACCCACGGCGATGCTGCCCACTTCCCGATCGATACCCAGGACTCTGGCCGGATTCAGCGTTCCCCAGGCAAGGGCTTCTTCGAGGGGAATTTCGGCATACTCCATGAGTCGCCGCAGAGCCACATTCATGGTTACTGCGCTCCCGGTCAGGTTGCCGTCAATGGCCGGGTCTTCATCGATCATCCGGATGACATTTCCTGCCACCCGGACTTTCCGGCCATCCCGATAGCGCAAGATCGAGCCCTCCGGCATGCCCGTCCCCACCAGGGAATCGGTTACCAGAATTTTTTTTCCACTGGGTTTCACCTGCTGAATGAATCGAAAGAATGGCGGAGGCACGTGAATTGGGCAACCGATCAGTTCCACGCTCACCGTATCATGGGAAAGCACCGCCGTTTCCACCCCGGGAAGCATGACCAGGGCCTCCCGGGGGTTTTCCCGATAGCCCAGCATACCGTCGTACATGTGAGTCACATGGCGCGCACCAGCCAGAATCGACCGCTCGGCCTCCTCGTAGGTCGCCTCAGTGTGCCCAATGACCGGGAGAATACCCCGGCAAGCCAGGGTCTCGGTAAGCCACACTGCGTTGGGCAATTCAGGGGCAAAAGTTACCGTGACCAGGACATCACCAACTTCCCCCAGGACAAAGGCCACATCTTCTTTGGTCGGCACACGAAGGTACTCCAGCGGGTGTCCACCCCGGCAGCGGGGGGCCAGCCAGGGACCCTCAAGGTGCACACCATGGAGGATTCTCCCATATCGACTCTCTTCCTTGACCTGTCGCAACTGCTTGATCTGCTTCACCGTCTCCGGAAGAGGCCGAGAAATGGTGGAAGCCACCACCCGGGTAACGCCAAAGGCGAGATACCGCTTCATCCCTTCAGCAATGCTCTCAAAATCACCCTCCACAAAATCCACCTCAAAAATGCCGT
>NZ_JBAMME010000271.1:0-4050 GCF_039793925.1 Thermogutta sp.
TGAGCCGACAGGCCTCCCTTCGGTCGGCCTGCGGCTCAAGCGCGACTCGTTGGGCCGTTTCCTCATCAAACTACCCATCGGGAGTGTAAGCATGAAGCGCATAATCAGAGTATCCGTTGGTTTAGCGATCTGTCTGTTGATCGCCATGGTTCTTTTATGGTCTTCCAGACACTGCGGAGATGCAAGCCTTTCAGTCGCCGTTGTTCCATTCGCCACTATCCACACCCGAGTCACCACAGCGACCGGAAATCGCCTTGCACGATACAGCGGGTGAGACAGCCAGATGGCCCAGATTCACTGATGTCGGGTTCACTCTACGCTATCCGTCCGATTGGCAGGTCAGGGTTTTGCCTGATCAAGTTGCTGGTACACGGATTGTCGAGTTTGCTTACAGTATGCCAGACGGTCGGGTGGATGCTGCGATCCAAGTGTGGGAAACGTGGCTATCTCCCGACGAGGATTGGGAGCAGGACGCCGAACTGAGGTTCTGGCGCGAACATGGCACACGAGAGGACATGGCTGTAGAAGCGGTGTTGGTTAACGGGCAACCGGGGTGGAGAGTACAAGCCTCTCATCCTATTGTTCCCGGCGCATTGGCCCAGAGTGTGCTCGTGGGGTGTGGGGGACGGTTATATCGCTTCCGCCTGTATCTGTATCAGGATACGACGGTTGAGCCATACATGCGAGTGTTGGGTTTGATGATGAGCACGCTGCGCACACGGAGAGGCAGCATCCCGTCCCCCATTATCCCAAGTTCTTCCGAGCCTGCGGAGGAACCGCGAGCATTATCAGTCAGTCCAGCCTCAACGACGGTCAACTACAACCGGGGCGCGGCGTATGCCTATGCCAGCACGTGGTGGAACAGGCAGAATAACGATGATGGATGCTATCTGTGGTACAATGGGAGTACACTGGATTGCACGTATCACTCTGGGGATTGGGGAGTGGACGGAGCGCACTTTGTCAACCGCGCAGTGGCGGCCGGAGGGCGCCCGATTCCGGGGTTGTGGAACTCGGAAGCACGTACGGTGTCTGCTTTACGCACGTGGTTGTTGAACGATGGTTGGACAGTGATCTCGGCGAGCCAGGCCCAGGTGGGGGATGTGGTGATTATTGGCAACCAGTGCTGGGCCGGGTTGGTGGTAGAACCGGGGAACCCGCCTGTGGTAGCAACGCACTCGATAGAGCGGTGGGGCTCGGCAGGGCCGTTGTACTGCAACGGGGACTACAGCAAGGAATACCTGCATGCGCCATATGGTGGATGGTTGAACTACCTACCAGTTGCATTGCGGAATTGGCCGCCACCTCCACCCAAGCAATGGTCGGGGATGCATCTGGGCAACCGCACGAGTGGGGATTGGAGCAGTGATATGCTGGCGCCGCTGGATGGGGCACACGGCGGGGCTTGGCCGAAAGTCGTGGTGGTTCTGAGCAATCAGGTGTTCAATCTTAATCGTGATGCCAACTGTCGCATCACAGGAGTGAGTGTCAAGAACCCGACGTTGTTCAACTATTTGAGACGAGCGGCACAGGAGGGGACACGGGTGATTTTTCGGATCTATCCGTCACCTGGGAACTTTGAAGAGTCCATAGATCCGGGCTGGCCGGATCCGCGGACTCGGCCTGCCGGGCGCACGCTGATCACACAGCCGGGGGTGAGGCCTGGGGGGTGGTCGCAATGTGGGAACGAGTGGCGATTCCGGCCGGTGGACGATATTGGGGATGAGATGATGGCGATTCAGCGGTACATCTTGTGGTATGCGCCGCCGGGGTATCAGTGGCAGGCCTTTGGCTTTGAACCGGCCAACGAGCCCAATGTGGAGTGGTATGCCTTCGACACAAACCCATCTCTCAACCAGCAACGGGCATGGCAAGATATGGATCAATATTTTGCCAATCTCTATGACTACGTTCAAGCCAATCGTGGCTATCTTCCGATTCGGGTTCTCACCCCGCCGATGGGGCAAAGTGCGTATGCAGAGACGAACAACGTGAATTCGGAGAACTGCCCGTCATTTGAGTTTTCCGGCTATGCGGTGATGAGCCGGGTATTTAATAGCAGCAATCCCAAGAACGATGGCTACTCGTGGCACAACTACTGGATTCAGGGGCGCGAGGCCTGGGCTGGATGTCCCAATGGACAACACGTTTCGATGTGGTTTCCGGCTACAATGGCGAGTAACATTGACAACAATGCGCGGCCAGCAGTCATCACCGAAGCGGATCTGGCTTCTCCTGGACAGGGGATGGGAAACCCACTGACCGAAAAGGATGCTCAACCTCAGGAGACGGCGATCTCCATCCGGAATTTCCTGTACTACGAGGAGCGTGCGGATTGGGTCGCGGTGTGGCTCTTGAACGACGACTCGGGCAATGTGGAACAGATGTGGCATCAGGCGTATGCGCCTGCGACAGGGTTGCGTCCCTGGTTTACTGCCTGGTGGTATGGTCGAGAGACCCCATAAGAAAAAAGACGACGAGGCAAAAGATGAACAAGAACAAACCGATGGTCGCTATGGCCATGTTGTGTAGCTTGTTTCTGGTTACCAGTTTGGTTCTGACGGCTTGTCAGTCTTCCCTTGCGCTGGGACGAGCAGAAGAGTCCCCCCTCTCAACCCCTACGGTTGGGGAGTGGTTACCGCTTCCTGCGACAGACATCTGGTCTGTTCCGCCGCGGCCCGCCACGCTCGTTCCTGTTGAGAGTAGGCCACGCCCTACCCCACTACCGACAAGTCCGTTGCCCATACCGACCCCCTTGCCTAGTGTGATACAAGTAGTCTCTCTAGAAGAATTGCAAGCATCGTTCGGGATAGATAAGCGGTTACTTGCCTCAGATTTTGATGGCCTAGGTATGGTAGCCATTATGGAGGAGAGAGGGGCTCAGGAGATATTTGTGATGGACATGAGTTCGCGGCAAACCCGCGTTCTGACTACAAGAGACGTGATGGGTGTCGAGTCCTCGTCGGAGAGGTGGTTGTATAATCCGCATATCTCTGGGGAATATGTAACTTGGATTGCTTCCCTTTCTCAAGAGCAGATCCTTCTTGCGTACAATCTGCAAACAAATCAGTTGTCTTTCATCACAAGAGGTACGGGTATAGCCGATGCTGACCTTTCTGACCATATTGTAATATGGAGACAGTTAGAAGATGGGCGCTATTGGCATATCTTGGGATATGATTTGGAACGTCTAATGTATTCCAGGATAGTTACTGGCTCTCGAAGAGCGCTTCGGCCTCAGATTTCGGGTCAATGGGTAATCTATGAGGATTGGGCTGAACGTGATGGCTCTGATGTGAGCCTTTACCTAACTCGTATGGATGCCACTGAGGAGATCTGTATAGGACAGGTATATGCCCCAGAGATTCAAGCCGTACCTCAGTTTTATGCACTTGACACTCCTTGGGTTGCCTGGAGCACAGGGCATTGGAGTGACAGGCCCGAGTTATATCTCTATAACTTGGAGACTCGCCAAGCGGTGACCGTCACCGTTACACCCTGTGATGCATCCGCTGCGCGCCCTCGGCGGGTTGAAAACTTGGCACTCTCAGGCAATGTTGTCATCTTCACTTGCGGCCAGCCAATGGGGTATGATATTGAACGCGGGGAGTTTTTCTCTGTTCCTGTCTATGCTATGATGCCTGCCGATGGAAAGTGGTGGGGGCTGGAAGGGTGGAGCATCTCGGGAGACCGGATTGTGTGGGTACTCAGTTCGGATCAAGAGAGCCGGGTCTATACAGCGCGGATAGAGCGCCGTCCGTAGCGAAACGGCCCAACACGCGGCTCAAGCCGACAGCGCTCCGCTCGCTTCGCTCGCTCCGCGCTGCGGCTTAGCCGCAACTCGTTGGGCGGCTGAAACCAAAGAGGTGGGAGTATGAAAAACCGCAAACTGAGCCGACGTGATTTTCTCAAGTTGAGCGGAACAGCTTCTCTGGGGTTCATTTTGTCCGCTTGTGGGGTTACCCAAGCACCGACTGCCACGCCGTCCCCCACCGCCACCGCCGCGCCGACGAGCACGCCCACCGCCACCCCCACCGCCACGCCGACGCC
>NZ_JBAMME010000272.1:0-28871 GCF_039793925.1 Thermogutta sp.
CCGAGCAGCGTGTCAAAACCGTGTCCTACAAAGTCTGCAAGTTAGTGCCGACAACCTGTGTGACCAAGGTTCCCTGCCGGGTTTGGAAGCCGGTGACCTGCACCAAAACGGTGTGCGACGTGCGGTGGGTGAAAAAGGTGGTCCCCTGCACCGTAACCCGCTGTGTTCCTCGGATCGTCTGCGAGATGGTGCCGGTGAAGGTGTGCTGCCCGGTTCGGAAAGTGTGCTGCCCGACGGCGAAAGAGGCTTGTGCTCCCGCAGCTTGCGACGCTTGCAGCGCACCGCAGGGCCAGCCCAAGCCGCTGGACGTGAAGCCGGCCCAGGTGGCACCCAAGCCGCTCGACAGCCGGACCATCTGAACGGTCCGATAAAACGGAATCGATAACGGCCTGGTCCTAAACCTCCGCGGCCCAGTGAACCCATCACTGGGCCGCGCTGTTTCTTGGCGCCCACTACCGACGAAATCCTGCGTGAATCATGACCGCTTGTCCTGAGCGTCGGTCTCAGAGTGGACTTTCGTTGTTGGGATCGCAACAGCGTATTCGCGGAGCTGGTTTCTCATTGGAGTCGGAGAAGTCCCCACAATTCCGGGCGATCCGGCGCGCCATCTTCTTTCGACGCCGGCCAGTAGATTTCGGTCTGGCCTTGGGGGCCTGGGAGGGTGAGGTTGAGGTTTGCCCGTAAGGTGCTCTCCGGGTCGGGCCGCCAACCCTGGAGTCGCCGGCCGGGTAAAAACACTTCCATCAGCCAGCCCTCTTGTGTTTTTCGGCTGACGCCCTGGATGTCGGGCAAGTCGTAAATGGTTGCGGGGATTTCATCACCACGCTTCCAGCGACCGGCAAATACCCTACCGGTGTCAAGAAGGGGACACAACCAGAATTGGTGATCAGTCGCCTGGTAGGATCTTCTCAGTCGGGCGTCGGACGTGGTATCGATAAACAGTTCCGCGCAGGTTTGCGCCCAGAACGTGCGTGGGTCGGTCACCGTGCCGTCGTGATTTTTCACGTGAACTGCCAGGAACATACCAGCGGGGTTGTAGCCCAGTGCCATACGCACAGATAACGGCGTGCCGCGAGCCAGGAGCAGCCAATCGGGCAACCATGCCTGCGAAGGCCAATCTTCGAGCTGGCCGTCAATTTTGATGTTCTCAACCCGGGCTAAATTCCAGAAGGGCACCGGTATGCTCGCCGTAGCAGAGATCTGCCCTGTGTCATCTTTCAGAACAAGCCGGGGTGGGGCGGGCGGCGGTTCGTACGCTCCAATTGTAAAACGTAAAGGAATTTCCGTTTGCCGTTTGGAGCCAACGCGTATCGGAGAGTGTACAGATTCGAGGGTCCAGCCAGGCGACAATTTGCATTCTAGGAGCCATGTCTTCTCAGATTGCGAATTGTTTCTGACTCGCACTGTCGTTGTATAGTGAGTTCCTTCCTGTTGCAGCGAACCGCAAGAAAGTTCCACCACAGGAACCACATGAAACTTGACAGGAAGTCTTTTTTCGGCACTACCGGCCTCGACCACCAGACAGACCGAATGCTCCCCCTGGGACAATGAAATCGGAATTTCCACGGAGATCGGAATTGCGACTTTTTGGCCGGGTACTGCCGTCAGTCTGCCTTGTGCCGGGCTCACCTTGCATCCCTCAAGCGATTCCAAATGCCAGGACACCTGAAGGTTCTGAGAAGTCTGGTTGCAGGCGGACCACATCAGGCGAACAGTTTCCCCGCAAACGGCGGAAAAAAGCTGCGGCGTTTCCCAGGCGAACCCACTTTCGACCACGATCGGATCATCGGGGGAAAATCCCGTGATCCAAAGAGGTGCTGAACCCACGCGACGCGGTTTCTCAGAAAGCCGATTGCCGTACATGTCGTAGAATTCGGCACCGGGCAGATCGACTACCTCTTCTTCGGCGTTTCTCTGGGGTCGAAATACGCACCCCCACAATCGATCGCCGTCTCGGATGACGTAGCCCTGGACATCCTTCGGCAAGTCGAATGTGCCGAGAACCTGGGGATTTTTCAAGAAATGTGTTAATGCTGCGAGTGCTGCGGCGGCCGGCTTGGGCTCATTCCGATAATCAAAGAGTCCACAACCGTCAAAGTATGTGGTGGCTTTTTCCTTGTTGTCCCAATCCCAAAACCAAAACATCTTGTCGATTCCCGAAGCGACGCCCATCAGGTATCCGCGTTGCAGATAGATGGCCTGCTCTTTCTCACTGACCACGTAGCCGGCACGCGTGTCCCAGCCAAACTCGGTGATCCAGGCCTGACGATCCCGTCCATCGCAATCGGCGGCTCTTGTGAAGGCTCGGAGCCGGTCGGAAATCAGCATGACCTCGGATTCGTCGCCCGGACCATTCGCGTTCTCCACGCTGGATTCGGGAGGTTCAACGCCGCAGTAAAAATGAGCATTCACGACGTCAATTTTCTCGAACGCGCCGGATTGGATGTTTCGCTCCACCCATTCCGGATGAATTCGCGCTGTGCCTTGTTCCACAGCGAGGCAATCCGGCTTCATGAATTTGACGACGTCAGCAAACATGCGATGATACGCCTGGTAGGCTCGCCACTCACGTGCTCGTTCTTCTTTGCCGTGATGGTAATCGTATTCATTGTCCAGTTCCCACGCAGGGAAGTCGGGCATCGCCCAAAGGATATGGACCAGGTCATATTTCCACTGCCGATCGGGTTTGAGCAGACCCTTCTGAACATAGGGATGAATGGAATCACCCATGCATGCGAGAAGCATGAGTTCCGCTTCTTGGATACCTTTGTTGATCCGCGGATACCAGGGCCAGCCACTATATTTGCCGTCTGGCCCACGAGCATTGAGGAGCCATTGCCGGTTGTAGGAATAGTCCCGTACCCAAACCACCCCAATACGGCGGAGCGATTCGTAAGACACCCCGCCACTGGCTGAATGAATGTTCAGTCCCCACGGTGATCGCCATTTTTCGTCAGCCGACAAAGCATGCGGCCTGGGCACATAAATGAAACGCGTTTCGGCATGGAGCTCGCCACTGGCGGACAATTGCGCTGTGACCTTTAGCGAAAATGGTCCGTACCGGGGCGGGGACCAAGCAAGATTCCAGGCCTGAAGATCAAACAACGTTATACAATGATCCGATTGATAAAGGATCGTGCCCTGCTCATCGATGAACCGGGCATAGAGCTTCGCGGAAAGCGATTCCCCCCGCCAGCTATCGCAAATGATCTGAAACTGAACAGGCTCCGACTCGACAAATACGTTGCGGGGCGCGCTGCTTGTGATCCGCACCTCCAGCGGCCGCTCGTCGGGCGCGATGCCGGTCACGTCGGTTTCCACGTCCATCCGGTAAATCCGAAGCTGGGCACCACCCGCCACATTCTGCCGATTCCAGTTGTGGGCGCTGATGGATACGATGGAAACAGGTTGCTTCCAGCTTTCAGGAACCACAAATTCGAGCAATGACCATTTTCCGGGTGGGGCGTTCAGCGGCCATTCCAGTTTCTTCCCATTGACGGTATCCTTTCCCTCTCCATCACGAAAATTTACGATCCATGTATAGTCTGGCTGGAGCGGTTTGGTCCATAGGCGGATCTTTTTCAGCTTGCCGGGAATTTTGAGACTTCCCGGCTCTATAGAAGCAAACTGAAAGCCCGTTCCATCGTAACGAACGGAAATTTCCATGACGGGGTGAGTGGCTTCCTTTTCAGGCCAGTCTTCTTTCAGCCACTCGATTGTTGCGGTGGCGCTGTTCCATGGGCCAGGTTGCCATCGGGCTGCCAGCGGTTGCGCAATATTCCGTGTGAGGATGTCGCCATGCGGGGTTGGCGATGCGTTTTGGGCTGTACCAAAGGTCCCGGATGCATTGAACACAAAGCATAAACCGAGCGTGATCCACCGAGAGATCGAGCCTTGCACAACAGGATCCTCCACATGCGAAGAAAGTCGCACCGGGCGACGGATTTCAACGTCGCGATTAACCTAACGAAATCAGTTCTCGTCCCAAGGGAAACGACCGCTGGGGACTGGGGCGGTAGGTGCTGGCTGCCTCATGGCGAGGCGCAGTTCCGTGACGAAGTACTCCGATGGGCATGCAGACGCTGCAGAAAGCGGGCAAGCGGCCCCGCTCGGTGTCCGGACAGGCTATAACTGGCCGTCAGATCTTTGTAAAAGACGTTTTTGAATTCAATGTAACCGCCATGATTCTGAACGGAAAAGTAGCCACACAGCGGCTTGACTTTGATATTCTCGAACTGGGTCTGATCAATGTCCTGAACCACCTGGCCATTGAGGACAACTTCCAAATGGGTTCCTCGGGCAGTGATAAGCACCCAGTTCCATTCGCCCGCCGGTTTGATGGCGTTTTTCTTGGGGGCCACGTAACGATAGAGCGACATGCTGGAGTGGACGTCCGGCTCCTTTCCCGCATCGTCGAAGATCTGGATCTCGAAACCTGAAATGCTCGGTCGGGTATCGGGCTTTTTGGGGTCGAACTTCTCCGCGCGAATCCCAATGCCGCTGTTGCAATTCTTTGACATGCGAAACTCGAGATAAAGGCGAAAGTCGCACAAGGAGTGATCGTACCGTAGAAATCCGAAACCCTTGCCAGCGCAGACGATCTTTCCATCTTCCACGTACCAGACGGGTTTTTCCACGTTACCATCCTTGTATGTGGCGGTTCCTTCCACGACCCAGCCAGTGAGGTCGTAACCGTTAAAAGCGGGGACCCAACCGCCGACCCCACGGGTCTCGCCATGTGGTCCGGCGAGGGTCGGGGTTCCCGCGAACACTGTCATAACCACAGCCATAGATACCAAAGCTGCTACTCGCTGCATGGGTGATCCTCCCCATCACAAAACCGTCGAGAAACCATCGGTATTGCTTGAAGCAGGCACAGAACCATAACGAGGTATTGTAATTCGAACTGGTTTGGTTTTCGCGGCTATTGACTCGAACCCTTTTATTGTGCGTAGTCCATTCTTGACTGAAAGTTTTTCTCTCAGAAACTTCTGGACCGGCGACAAAAAAGGTTCATAATGAATAAAGGATGGACCTCACCGAGCTTTAGCTTTCGTTCCACAAGTTGCCGAAGCCGCGCTTGTCACTCAAAACAGCCATAGGCAGTCGTCATGAACCGGTTGAGCTGGAAGCGGCTGATCCACGATAAGTTTTGTGGTTTTGTTATTCTCCTTGTGTTGGTCTATGCGTCCTTTTCAAAGACACCGGGCGTTTGGGCCCAGAACTCCGCAACTATGTCCGTCGACAAAGATTCTGCGGCCCCCCAGGTGATTGTGTCACAGCCTGAGGGAATGGCCCCAGATGCGAAAGTGCTTCAGAATCCAAGTGGAGACGTTCCGAAGCCCGCGATTAAACCATCCGCAGGCCAAGCTCCCGAGTCCTCGACTTCACCGGAGGCCCCCGACAATAGCGCTGGCGCTGCGGGTGGTCCATCGGGCAGAGAACAGGGGAAAGGCAATGAGGTTCCGAAAGGACCGCCTCCCGTCACACGCCCCAAAGAACCAACGGAGCCTCCGGAATGGAACGTAGAACAGTCGGAGGAAGGACGAGTGCGCGTCAATTTCCGGGGGCAATCGTGGCCCAAAATCCTGGAGTGGATCGCGGACCTTTCCCACATGAGTCTGGACTGGCAGGAATTGCCTGGTGATTATTTGAACCTCACAACGCAGCAGGCATACACGGTAGAAGAACTTCGCAATCTCATTAACTGGCATCTGTTCCAGCGTGGCTACACGATGATCCGTCAGGGCGAGGTTCTCACCGTGGTCAATCTCGATAAACTTGATCCCGGCATCGTCCCCCACGTGACGCCCGAGGATCTTGAACGGACGTCGGCATTTGAATTTGTTCGCGTGACCTTCCAACTGGACTCGCTGGTGGCAGACCAAGCAGCCGAAGAACTCAAGCCGCTCCTCAGCCCGAGAGGTAAACTCTTTCCACTTTCCGCTACGAACCGCCTGGAGGCCATGGATTTGGCTGTTAATCTCCGCGAAGTTGCTAGGGTGTTGCGGCAGGAGCAATCGGGCAGGGGACAGGAGCGGCTGGTCCGTGAGTTTGTGCTTCGGTTTGCTCGGGCGGAAGAGACCCTGCAACAACTGAAGGACCTTCTGGGCATTCGCGATGCAGCGCTACCCCTGCCGCCGGGAATCAATCCTCAGCAACTGCAACAACTTCAGCAGATGATGGCGGCCCAGGGTGGTGCACCGCCGCAGCCTGGAATGCCGGGAGCCCCTGGGACGCCTGGTACCAAAGGAGGACCATCCGTCTTGCGGCGTCCCAGCGACGTAAACCTGGTCGTCAACGTGCGGCGGAATTCCATCATTGCACAGGCGCCACCTGACAAAATGGCCATTATCGAACAGGCCGTCAAATTGCTGGATGTACCGTCTGATCAGGATACCGCCATTTTGGCGAACTTAAATCGTTTTCAGGTGTATCGTCTTGCTGCTCTTGACCCAGAACCCCTCGTGAAAACACTCCGCGAACTTGGTGGGCTTGATCCAAGCACGCGGTTGGAAGTGGATAAGCAGAACAACGCCATCATTGCCTACGCCCCACTTGCGGATCACGTCGTGATTCGCTCCGTCATTGAAAGGTTGGATGGGAGTGGACGACGTTTTGAAGTCATCCAGCTTCGCCGGCTTCCGGCGGACTACGTGGCCGGTACGATCGATTTCATGATGGGAGGCCAGGAATCCTCCAGCCAGTCTCTTCCGCCGTGGGTTCCTCCCTGGGAGCGCTCCCGTCGTCAAACCGAAACAACCGATCGCAATCGTTTTCGCGTGGATGCCGATATCGAGAACAATCGCCTGCTTCTTTGGGCTAACGAAATTGAAATCCAGGAGGTGCAAAAACTTCTCGTCAAATTGGGAGAGATTTCCGAACCAGGTACGGCAGGGGGGCGAGTCCGTACGTTGGAGTTTGGTGATCCCGCTCAGGCGGAGGCAGCGCTGCAACTGCTGCAACGCCACTGGAATCGCATCTCGCCTTACCCACTTCGAGTCGAGAGAGCGCCCGGGCCCGAAGGGAGATCGCAAGCCCCAAGTGCAAACCAGAACCAAAATGCTCCGTCCGCTAATGGCCACAGTTCCGAGCCGCAAGCCGATGCGCGACAAAATGGGGCAATCGATGAGGGCGACGGTCCCAGGGCTGATGTCCAGGTGAGCGTTCGGACGGCCGTCCTTACCCACGAGGCTCACAGGTTAGAAGACCAGACGGATGCTGAGGTGCGGATTGAGCCTCCTCACGATGTGAAGAGTATCCCCCGGCCCGGTGTGGGAAACGACTTGGGTCTCGTCTCGGGCGAGTTGGGAAGTAGAGGTTCCGACACCTCGGAAAAGGGAGACGACGGCCAGAGTGATCAGCTTGCGCCAGCACCCGCGATCACCGTGTATCAAACGCCGGATGGGCGACTGGTCTTCACATGTCCTGATGCGACCGCGCTGGATCTGGTGGAGCAGTTTTTGCGCGAAGCCATCCCACCCCAGCCGGATTACCGAATATTTCGGCTGCGGTATGCCTGGGCAGATAACGTTGTGAAGGTTCTTGAATCGCTGTTTTCTGAGGAAGAAGACAATCGCCGTTGGTTACCGTTCTGGTTTTTCGATCCATGGGGCACACGCGGATCTTCTGACAGGGATCGCAAAGGCCGGCTTTCGCAACGCCGCCCCATTAAATTTGTTGCGGATACGGACACGAACTCCATCGTGGTGCAGAACGCCGATTCGCGGCAATTGGCGGAAATCAAGCAAATTATCGACTTTTACGATCAGCCGCCACCGACAGATGGGCAGTCTATACGAGTGACGGAGATCTTTGCTCTTCGTTGGGCCAAAGCCTCTCAGGTGGCCACGGCGATCAAGGATGTGTATCGGGATTTACTGAGCCCCAACGAGAATCAACGACCAGGGGAACGGGGAATTGTATTCTTCTTCCCGGAAAGCGGTTCCGATACACGAACACCTCGATTTAAAGGATTGCTGTCCGTCGGAGTCGATGAAACATCCAATTGCCTGGTGGTTTCGGCGCCCGTCTACCTGATGAACGACCTTCGTGAGTTGATCACACAGCTTGACCGTAATGCGGAGCCCAACTCTACAACGGTGGAGGTGGTGAGGCTGAAAAACGGTTTGAGTGCGGAGCACATCCGAAGGGGCTTGGGAAACATTTTGTCGGGTTCAAACGCTCCCCCTGGTGGGCCCGGAGGTAAAGAGCCAGCTTCAACCAAATCGCCGGGAGAGTCCCGTCCGGCTAGTGCCGAGCGCAAACCGTGAACGTTAACCCCATCAGCGGGACGGGGCATGCTCCATAAGAATTTCCAGATGGGCTGTGATGGCCTCCTGCGTGATGATTGCGTTTCCCTGCAATCCGCGAAACCAATTGAGCGGCGGCGCGAGAAAGGTCTGCTGAGGGCCCACACCTGTTCCTGACGGTCCTTGCTTCTGTGAGCGGGACATCTGACCTCCTTCTGAGGTTTCGCTCTCACTCCGGTTGATGGTCCTGCCCAATCGGGAACGCACGAGCTCCGCAATGCGATTGACGGCAGGCAGCGATTGCTGCGCGGAGGTATCGAGTCTCTCCCGTAAAACCCCTTGGTTGGGAGCCCCAATTGCTGGCTCGCCCGAGGGTGGTTCGAACCCGGACGGAGGCGGGAGCGGTTTCCCATCCACAAATGACGTGGAGGTCCAGCGAGGGATGCCGAATTCATCGGGCTGATAGACGTACTCGCCGCCGAGGGGACAGCGCAGCTCGGCATCAAACAGGAATTCCGCCACGCGTTTGCACTCCTCGCCGGGAACGCGGAGCTGTTGCTCGAGATCCCGGAGAAAACGCAAATTTCCGAGAGACGTCTGCGTCGTCCGCCAGTAAACAAAGCGGTTGAGGAGTGGCGTGATTCGAGCAGCTGAAAGATCACCGAGAAAGACGCGGAGATGAGCTTCCCGTTCGGCCTCTTGCCAGCGCAATTGGTTTGTGACCGCGGTCAAAACCTCAGGTTGGAAGGAAAATACCGTGACGCCCGGCATTTCCCGCCGCCAGAGTCCAAACAATCCCCGACTGTAACCGTTTGCATCGGGTCGGGTGCTGAATGTCTGATTGATTTTTCCCAGCAGCCCTAATTCCCCGGTCGTTCCTAGGTAACCAATAAGAATGTCCCGAATTCGGCCGGTGGGAACCACGCGCCCATTGACAATATCCAGCGGGGGAACGATATCATAAAGTCCGCCGAACAGTCGGCCGCGACTCAAACTGATTTCGAAGCGGCCCAATTCGCCCTCGATGGATGCTAATTCGTACTTGTCGGGTAGCCCCATTTTGGCAACCAGGTTTTCGTAGTTCTCTTTCGCCAGGGGCGTAACCCGGGCGTCCACGATGATTCGTTCTCGGTTAGCCCCGGCTGATTCCCGCTGGATGGCCACGACGACCGGATCCAGCCGCTGCCACTGGGTAGCGTAATGAGCTAAGAATTCCCCATAAAGTTGAACTTCCTGGGAACTGGCCCGTTGGACCGAGATATCCGCAATAGGCACAAAGTGGCCCCGCTCCCCACGTAAAGAATCTCGCACGATACCATTTTGGATGATGGTGCGACTACCGTCTGCTCGCGGACCGAAGCCGTTGGGAAGATAGCCGTGGGCGATGAGGTCTTCAATGGTGTCAATGTCGTGCCCTTCGCAAGCTGCCGCGAGGAGAGCCAGCTCCACCATGTCCATGTCGGCCAGCGCTTGGAGACGCCGCTGCGTCTCGATGCGGTAGGCCGGCCCTGTCAAATTACGGAAAAACTCACGTGATAGATAGATAAAGGCTGTGTCCTGCCGGTTTAACGGAAAGATCGCCCGTGCCAGCCGGAACTCGGCCGAGTCTGCGAGTTGTCCATGGCCGGCGGAGGCTTCCAGAAACCGCTCCACCAGCTTTCGCGACGTGGTCACAAGATGAAAATCGCCGTCCGTGACGTAGTAAGACCGCACGGCTCCATCTTCAGAACTTAGATAGGAGACGGGATGATTGAGGATTGTCAGTTTCTCTTCACGCACTCCTCCCTTCTTCACTCGTTCCTGCCGTTGCTGCATCAGATTGGCCTGAAACAGCGCGTTATTGCGAGCTTGAAACAGCAGACCGAACGCCGCTCCCTCGTGGAAGTGAAGATCAAAACCAACGATCGCGATGTCTGCCACGATCGTCTCTCCCAGCAATCGAGAAAGTGCGGACTGCCGCAGGACGAGCTGTTCCTCAATGCGTCGGCTGATGGCATAGTTCATCGAACGAAGGGCCACGAGATTCTGGATGTCTCCCCCCCATCGCGCGAGGGTGTCCTGAAGCCAGAGAAAGTTGTTGAAGCTTCCAAATCGAATGTACAGGGACTCTACAGGCACATGGCTGGCCATGGCTTCAACGGCCACGTCCTGAGGGACGTCCACTGTCGGGGGTGGTAGCTCATCCCAGGGGGACGGCAGCGGCTGGTTAGCGGTGCCTTCAAAAACCTGGGGCGAAAGAAAACGAGCCTCCATGATCTTTAACCGGAGTGGCTCACTGCTCAGCATAAGGCCCAGTTGCTCACGGAACCAGGCCTCCCACGATTCTGTGGCCGTTTGTGGCGGCTTGAGTCCCAGGCGCTGAGAAAGCATGAGTCGGAGATACTGGGCCACAAGAGGTGGGTAATCGGGTTTTGATTCGAAAAGACCCGGCGGTTGCGTATATTCGCGCCACCAGTTTCTCAGGGTTCTTTCGTATCCGCGTGGATCCGTTCGAGGGATAATCCGAACCAACTGCGGAGGCCGTGTGCCGATGCTGACATCGAGCGGTTCCTCGCCGCGGAAAAGAAAGTAGATCGTCATCCGCGGAGTACTTCCAACCATTTCGGCGAAAAAACCTCCCAGGGGTGGGCCACCAATAACGGGATAGAACACGCGATGCTCCGCGTCTTCCAAGAGAACACCATCCAGCCCCAATGGCCGAGGCAACCGCTGCGGAATAAGGTCCATTTCAATTTTGCCCACGCCAAACGGTTGGCCAAGGTATGCTTCAGCATGCAACTCCCCCGCCTGCGCCGGGCAAGTTTGCAAAAGCCAAATCCCCGCGGCTAACACAATTCCGAAAAGCTGTCTGTGCATCGGATTGGTTCCCTCCTTGCATTGGGACTGCCACGCGAACCATTTCGCGGAACGTTAACATTCCATTCTCATGGCAAGGGACACATCCGGACAAGCCGAATGTTAGGACGAAGAGTGCAGGTCCGGCGGTAGATCGAGCTATCTGTCGCGAAGTTAAGAGAGACCCGCAGTCGTGAGTCGACCATCACACCCGGAGGACAATCTGCCAGAGAAGGACAACAGTCCCCATGAAAAAGACCCATCCGGCAAACCAACTGAGCCGGCCTTTGGTAAGCCAGTGGATGACCCAGGCGAGAGCCACCAGACCGACCGCAAAGGAAAGCACTACGCCAAGTATGATTGGACCCAGCGAAGCATCCACGGAAGCCGGATGGAAGAGCTTGCGACCTTCGATGAGCGTGGCGCCCGCAATTGTAGGAATCGACAGGAGGAACGAAAAAGTGGCGGCTTCTTCACGCTTTAGCCCGCACACCAAGCCAGCGGCAATTGTCATCCCACTGCGCGATAATCCAGGAAGGATTGCCATCGCCTGGGCAATGCCTACGAAAACTGCCTGACCTAACGTAAGCCTCCCGGCTTCCTTGAGGCCGTGTCTTCGTCCCACGGCGAGCAAGACCCCACCCGTCACGAGGAACATCAAACCCGCAGTCAAAACGTGGTCGAGAGGATCGTAGTCAACGTGTGCCACCAGCCAGTCCTTAAGCCAAAATTCGTAGCCCACCCCAGCGCACGCGGCCGGGATGGTCGCTACGATGAGGAGAAGCAATGTCCTGTATTCCCCTGAGAGGAGACCAACGATCCGCCGACGATAGTACGCAACAACAGCCAGCAGGGTCCCTAGGTGGAGCATCACGTTGATGGTCAGCTTTTCTGGAAGCGGATGCGCCAGCGCGTCGAACAGGTGGGCCAAAACCAGTACATGACCCGAGGAGCTGATGGGGAGAAACTCTCCCAGACCCTGGACCACGGCAAGAGTGGCTACTTCCAGATACTCGGCCAATCCTTGCATAACCCAAATACCGACGGCACGGAAGATAAACGGGCTGGCGGAGCAAATGTCAAGAAAAAAAGTGCCCTTCGTAGGCGGGGCAGGGACCTACGAAGGGCTGCGCTGTGAGGGTCCCCTCACGCACTTCTATTATTGCGCGCCGTTCGCCCGTTTGCAATACCCTTACGCGAAAAAAATTGTTCATTGCGATCCTCAAACACCACTATGTGTTTCACAAAAGGAGCATCGTACTTCTCTAGACGGTTTATTATATGTGTTTTCCGCGTGTAACCGGTGTAAGAGTTTCGGACCTTTTTTGCCGCGTTCCGGGACTGGCCCTACTTGACCAGGCGGACTTTAGGCGACTCGATGATCCTCTCGAAAATCTCTCTGAGGCGGGACTCATACTCGGCGGGATTGCCACTTCCGCGGGGGCTTTGCCCGTCATCGTTTGCGGTGCCCCCTAGCCTCGCCAAACGGTCCATGAAGTTGTAATCGGTTCCCAGTCCAACTCCGACGGGGAAGACGGACCAATGGTCCAGTTGCATCCGTGCGGCCTGCATCAAGGCTGCGTCGTAGGGATACGCAGTCCCGCCGTAGTATTCGGGACTGGGGTTCTGACTAATAAAACTCCGAATTTCCGAGGGGGAACTGACGTAGAGATTGGGCACGCCGTCCGTCAGCAGAATGACAACTTTGTTGGTATCACGACGCCCGGATCCGCCTTCATTCCGCGGCCTAAGCAGGTTCCGCGCAGCGAGCAGGCCTGCTTCCGTGGCGGTCGAAGCCCCCTTGTCGCCACAGGCCTGGAGGCGGGTGCACACTACCATCGCCTGATCGTAGTCTCCGGTTAGTGGTTGGGCGATGATGGGCCCCCCGCCACTCAACGAGTCGTACGTAATAATTGACACCCAATCCCGTTGGCTGAGGTCGGGAATTCCCTGATTTCTTTCTTTTACGACCTGAATTGCCGCAATCAGGGCACGCCGGGCGGCATGTGTCGGCTGTTCCCGGGGAGGAAAACGGAATGTGCCTCCGTCGGTATCTTCCAGGTGGTACGGGCAGTAAGGGCTGTGACGGGAAAGGGGCACGAAATTGACGCCGTCTGGCTTCAGGTCACGTCCAAAATCCATCATGAACTGGACATACGTGAGGTAACCAATCTTGTTGAGGTACCTTTCGGGAAGCCGTAAGCTCGCACTGGGGAATGTGCTTCGGTTCGGGTTGTTCATGCCGGTGATCCGGTCGGCGCTCTGGTTTGGAGGGAGCCAGACCGGCGTTTGCCGGCCATTTCTTCCCTGAACGGGCGTCAGAATCGGTGTGGACCCGGGCAGCGATTCGCGGTTGCCGGCCGATAGCGTTGGATAAGCCGGACCAATTTGTCGGGGCATCTCTGACGGTATAAAAAGCGTGACGGCGGCGATCCCGGGAAAAATGCCGTCAAGCATACTCATTTCGGCTACGCTGCCAGACTGAGCCCCTGCAGCCAGGCTGGGTTGCCCATAGCCGGGGAGGAAGTTCCCCACCGGCCCGTTGCCTGACGCACCGGAGGGTGAACCACCGTTGCGGGAACCATTTTGGGGGGAGCGATTGGGCTGGGACGAGTTACCGCCACGGTTGCCCGGCTCTCCAGCTCTTCCTCGGTCGCCAGCGGAATTGCCACGGGAAGACTGATCATTGGATCGAGGAGTTTCGGAAGAGCCTCTTTCCCTTCTGTTGTTTTCACCGCGTTCGGACCGGCCGTTGCGGTCGTCTGGTAAATCGCGGGGATTCCAGTTCTCGCGTCCGCGTCCACCCCTGAAGTCCCCCGGATTTCTCTCTTCGTCATCCGAGGAGCTCCGCGTGACGCGCACCGGTTTGATGATGTAATCGAGATACTTTTCCCAAAAGCTGTAAAAGCGGGAGCTGTCGGGAGTGGGTCGAGCATTGGGCATGACCCGGGCAATCTGGTAGTCGATGATCGCCGAATAGGCTTTGAATTTTCTCGTCAGTTCATCATCCGTGCGGTTGATGCGATAGCGCGGAGGAACGTTCGGGCGGGTGAGCGGTCCACCGTCTTTGGTGAGCTCGGCATAAGCAAGGTCTGTCTGCGGGACACCCCAGGGTTGACCGATGTGTTCCAGTTGTCCGGGGAATCTTCCAAAGCCAAAGTCGTCAAACACCTGCTGCATAAGCTCCGTGCCGATGGAGCCGTAGCCTGCTGAGCCGAAGGTGCTGTTGACCACGTCGGTGGCCCAGGCCGGTTCGGTATCATCGTTCATCGACCCCGACAAGTCGACCACGAAGGCAATGTCCCGCGGATTGGCCATGGCAATGGCTTCTGCCGAAAGATCGACGGCCTGTCGGCCGAGTACCCGGGCAAAAAACAGAGGGGCTGGATTCCCGCTGAGTGCATCCCGGCGTACCCGAACGCGAACGGCATTGGGGGACGCGTTAGTCGGAGTGAATGTTCTGGTTGTTGAGTCCCAAATTCCTAATTCCACATCCTGTCGGAGAAGTCGCAGCGGCTGGCCGCCGGAAGTGTGGAATCGGGCATAGCGGTCCGCGATTTGGAACACGCTCTCGAATCCATGGGCAATTTGGGAAGCACCTGCCAGCGCTGCGGAGTCCGCGGCCGCCTGGAGCTGCGCCCGAACCAGAACGACGTAGCCCAGGTCCACGGCCAGGGCCATCAGCGCCAAAATGACGACAAGCATCACGGCCGTCAAAACGAGGACGGCTCCCGTTCTAAGGTTTGAGCCGGGAAACGGGCGGCTTCGCATAAGTGTTGTGGGTTTCCTCATGGTAAAGGACTCCACGCGTTTTTTCCAACCTTCATGCGCAACTTTCGATCGGTATCAATGCACACAGGCATTTCCGCGATTTTTTCAGGATGATCAATCGTGGAATGGTGCGTTCTAGGGCAGTGGAAACGGGATGTCGACATGTCTGGGGAGGTAAGATAGAACACCACCTTGAAGAGTATAGGTCAGGACCGGCACCTCATGGGGTGAAAATGGCCGGTCGTAACGTGCAATAATGGGGACGTTTGTGACGAACTTGCTGCAGATTCGGATTTGGAGAACGGGATGCAGGGTAACGTGCTGGTCAAAAAAGTTTCGGCGGATTCCGAAAAGCGCTTGAGGGAAATAAATTTGTGAGGAGTGCATTTACGGTGTCCCAACTCTTTGGTGGAACAAGTTCGCGATGTCGCAACGTGGCATGGAAAAGTGGGTATGGGGCTTTTACAGACGGTGACGGAATTGCTGAGCCTGGGCCACCAGGTCAAAGCCCGCGATCTCGTTCCATGCTGCCAGCAAGCGGCGGTATATTGGCCCTGGCTTCCCCGAAGCGGTTTGTCCCACTGGTGCCCCATTCAACCGCACGACGGGCAGAAGACAAAACGGGGTACTGGTGAGGAAGATTTCGTCGCACTGTTCGAGGTCTGAAACTGTAAGGAAGCGGTGGGAAAAAGGAATCCCCAGTTGGCTGGCCAACTCTGTCACGACTTTGAGCGAGATGCCGGGGAGAGTTCTCTCCACCGGCGGGGCAATCAATCCCTCCTCGCCATGATAAGCCACGATGTTAGCGGTGGGGGCCTCTGTCACGCATCCGTCAGCGTCCAAAAGAATGGGCCTCGCTGACGGGTCGATCCGTTGCACCTCCTTTTCTGCCAGGTAATAGTGCATGCGGCTGCGGCACTTCAGCTCTCGGGGCCAGCACTCCACGGGGACCTGCCGAACAGAGGCCACAGCCACTGATTCGCCGCCGGTGTACTTGTGGGCCCAGAGATAAAAAGGGAGTGGATAGGTGTGAATAGCCACCATAGGTACACTGGGGCCGGGGCCTGAATAAGCCGCATAGCGTCCAGGCGTCACGAAAATGGAAACGCCCATGTCATCCGCCGGATGGATGAATTGGCGGTTGCTCGCCACGACGTATTCCGCCGCCGATTTGAGCTGTTCGGCGGTGTATCCGATGTCCACCCGTAAAATCTCCAGCGAATGGTAGAGCCTTGATAGATGATCCTCTGCCCGAAAAATCGTGCCGCGGAAAGTTCGGAGTTGTTCCGCAATCGTTACACCCAGGACGAAACCGGCGTCCACGACAGAGACCGCCAGTTCCCGCTCTGGCAGGAAGGCTCCGTTTAAAAACGCAACCCGTTCGTGCATGGGCAAGATGCATCCTTGAACAAAAAATCTCAAATGGAAGTTCCCTTAACGATTTACCTGTGATTGCATGAGACGGGCGGAGTCAATGTTCTCCTGCAAATTCTCCAGTATTGCCCGGACACCGCGAGATTGGAAATACCTCTGCCACTGGTGAGTATGGCCGACTTCGCCTGTCACGTCGATTATCCGCAAGACCGAGGAGGCATCGGACGTTACACACGGGAATATCCATCCAATGGCGTTGGGACCGCGGCATGTCCACAAGTGTCTGTACCACTTGAGTGCCGGATCCAGGTTATTGAGGGTCAGTTCAATTCTGAACGGCGTTTGGACCTGCTTTCCCACCTGGATAGCCTCGTTTAATTCGGAGACATCGGCGGCCGGCGCGATCAGGAGGAGTTCGATCCGTTGGGCGGTTTGGACCCATGATTCGCCGTCGCCGCGCGGGATTTGGGAACTTCCGTCGCGAATAGCTTGACGACTCTCTGCAAATGCTCTGAGCAAGGTTTTGGCACCGAAGCTATATCCGACAAGGACGACACGCCCTTTGGGCCGAAGCTGATTGAGCCACGTTGCCAGCAAAGCTGCTTCTTGCGCGCTCCGGGTGGCCTTGAGTCGGCTGTCTCGGGCGATGCCTCTCACCATGGATTGCGATGGCCACGACCACAGGATCATGGGACCATCGACTTTGCTCGTAATTCTGTAAAATCCCCACATGAACCGCAGGGCATCGCTGAACGACATCCGATTTCCGTGAACCACGATGCACAGGTTGTCGGCGCTGCCCACTTCCTCGTGCAATTCACTCTCTTCGGCAGATGTGGTGCGACCCTGCGAGTCCACCCGGAAAAACTGAAGGCGCGAAATAGCGTGCGCTGGATCCTGGAGCTGGGCCCAGGAAATCGATCTTGAGCTGACCACCCAGAACGCGGGACCATTATCAGGGAGCGCCCGCTCGGACGAACTGGCGTCCAAGTCGGACGAAGCGGCAGTCTTTTCGACCGCGGTAGCGGCAACGACGATCCTCTCGTTCGGTGTTCCTGAAACGACACTCGTCAGCGCAACCGCTGCCAGCACGCCGACTGACCAAATCTTCCACTTAGAAACAATCGTCTTCATTGGCGAAAGCCCTCCCAACCGTTCGGAGCCCTTCAGGTTGCAGAATCACTCCAGTTGAAGGCTTCCTGCCTACTGACACTTTTCGAAAGACTCGCCCCTCCTACTCTAAAAGGTACTCCCGTTTTTGGGAAATCTACGAGAGGCTTTATCTCTATGGTACCCTGCGTCGTTACGTCGGCCGTTGCGTAACGTGCTACCACACAAACCACGCCGACCCTGGCCGTTGAGGTTTTACTCTAACATACAACCGATTTTCCCGTTACGCAAAACGGCCGATATTGTGGCGAAAAATCGACTGCGGCATTTGCACAACATGGATTGTGGGCTATGGTTTTCAAGGCATGATTCCGAAGCCCACCCAGTGCGCAGGATGCAACCGGTTTTTCAATAAGGAGACATGCAATGCGGAAGGTGATGATTTGGACCGTTGGCCTCAGTTTGTTGGCCTTGGCGGTAGGGTGTCAGCGGTGCAATTTGTTCCGGCGCGGGGCACTGTTTGCGCCAACGGCCGCCGTGCCGGCCGCAGTAATTGAATGCCCACCTGTTGACCCCTGTGCTGAAACCGTTGTCGGCGGGGCATGCGATGCGTGCACTCCACCGATGACGACCGTGACACCGCCACCTGCGACCTTTGCTCCGGGACCAGCCGGGTGAATCACCCCCCAATACACGTCCCTTCATCTGACGGCTCGAGGTGCCGGTCGAGCGGATAGTCTATCCCGGTGCGTGGCACATTGCAGGAAAGCTTGCCGCCTCCTCCTGGCAGGAATTCGCCCGCGGTCGCGCTGTCCTGACGTGGCCGCGGGCCCCTTTTGCGCCATCGGCTGACAAGCCCATAAAGATTCGTTGCAGCGGGGAAAGTGGTCCACGCCCTCCGCAAGCTTTATCGTCCCGGGGCCGCGTCGCTTGAAAGGATAACGTTTTTATCGAGGAACACGCCCTCTCCGGGGCAATCTATTGTGCCTTCGAAGAGATTGTCGGTGACGACGACATTTCGGCAACTCTGTGTCCGCACAGCTACGAACGTACGATCCCCAGATTGACCCGCTTCGTTGGACGGACCCCGCAATAGACTATCGCTGATCCGGCTCAGGCTGACGTGGTCGAGGAGGATCCCCACAGGACCACATCCTGTCATCTGGCAGTTTGTCACGTTCAAGCCGGAGCAGTTCCTCAGCACGATGGCGGCTTCTCCACCGTTGATGCCCGCCAATTGTAACGCGTTAATGACGCAATCGTGGCACTCCTCCAACCGAACGCCACCGCGGTAGGGACCCTGATGGGCATAATTGGGGTTTTGGTCCAGCGAGTTTGGCCCGATCACGATATTTCGACAATTCTTGATTATAAGGTCTTCCTCCCCTGCGCCCCAAAAAGTATTCCCGACAATCGACACGCCCCGCGCATTGACGATTTCCACATTTGTCACCACATCGCTGAGGACATTTTCCGCGATGGTCAGCGCCCCCCACGAGCGGCCTTTGGCATCCAAGCCGATGAAGCGAATATTCGCCCCGCCGGGAGCCTTGAGACTGTGTTGAATGGTGCACCCCGTGATCGCGATCTCTGCGTGTCCGTCCGGGCTTTCTGTGCTGTCGATAAGAACATTGGCGGTAGGTTCGCCGTCTGGACTCATGTTGACTTCGATGTCGCACCCGGTAACCTGAAGGTTGCGAAGATATCCTTTACGGACCACGATACCGCCACCCTGGTTGTAGCTGATATGGCATCCGACGATGTTGATCTGATGGAGATCCACGTCGTCAAGGTAAACTCCGATGCCCCGGTTATGGTAAATATGACAGTTACTGATGATCACGTTTCGGTTGCGTTCGTGTAAGCGGATCGCATGGAGCGTTTCGCGGATAAGGGTCCGTGTGATTGTCAGTTGCATCGTTTGGACGGCCTCGATCCCGCAGGCCTCTGCGTGATTCCCGACAATCTCCAAACCGTCGACCAAGGGCATGCGTTCACGTTCCCAGACCAGCGGCTGGACCCTTTTTGGGTCGGCTGTCCCCCGGTGTTGGCCGACAAACCGCAAAGCAGGGCCGGGTCCGTTCATTACGAGCCGAGCCGTGCCGTTTCCTTGGAAGGCAATCCATCCTGTTTCACTGAGGCGAATCTCAATCGGCGCTGTGAGACGGTAAATGCCCGGTGGAAAGATAATCACACCACCCTCGGCCACGCACTTTTGAATGGCTGCTGTGTCGTCCTGGATCCCGTCACCCGTTGCCCCAAAAGACTTTACATTCCTGACTTCGGGCAAAGCGGCTACACCACCCGTGGTCGGTTCTAATCCTGTGGACAAAATTCCGGAGAAGAAGATAACCCCGGGCGACTCTGCAAAGCTCTTGTGCCGGACTCCGACCACAAATGTCGTATCAGCCAATGACCTGATTGCCGTAGCGCCCGTCTCTCCGCCCTTGCAGAGGTCAAAATTGGATATTCCTAGAAAAACGATTGCTGCCCAAAAAAAGGCCCTGGGAAGCAATGTCTGCCTCGAACGCGACTCACTCATGGGGATCCTCCAATGGCTCAGAACGATCCAATCGCTCATCCCTGGCAGCTAAAATAGGTTAATTCCTCACCAAGCCGGTTGACGGTTCCCGGGTAGCGAACTCGATACGTCCACCGGTTAAGCGACTCCGAAAATAGCGCCGGTTTTTCCAGTTGCCATTATCCTCCATCTTGCTCGATTGGCTTATTGGGCGAGTTCTCGGGTGTTTCCATATCAGCGGGCGTTTGTCGCTTGATCTGCCATCGTTGACGGAGTCGGACCGAATCCACACCCAATTTGGTACCACGAGATGCCGGTGATTGACCAACACACTCAAACCGCAGCATATGGACTCCTTTGGGAAGCGTTCGCTGTCCCAAGTTGATTTCCCGCACGCGGATTTCCGGGGAGTAAAAGTCTTCCCATTCGCGGACTACCTCGTTGTCGAGAAGAACCCGGTAGATGCCGAAGTCGTAGGAGTTGGTCACCCGGAGTGTAAGTTGGCGTAGCTCTTCAGTCGGAACGTCAAACTGACATTCAAACCAGGCGCCCGTTCCCTTGGCATTGTCGAAAAAGAGCTGTCCGTGGCCGGTCCAGAAATGGCCTGATTGAAGATGAAGCGTACCGCCTTCGGCTTTGCTTTTGGCGAGGAGTTCCTGTCCTTCAATGACGATGTCGAGCTCAGGAAGCCGCCGTTGTGCAGCGGGCGGCAGTACGGTGAACCGCTTGGGTTGCCCCTCCTGATACCAGAAGGCCACGGTCGCGAAGTCGTCATTGCGCTCCACGAATCCCCGATACGTGTTGGGAGCCAGTTCGTCCTCACTTATCCAGCCAGCATCCTCAATCACCACGCGAAGAGATTTTTCAAAGCGGATCGGATCCAGGATATGCCACCGATATACCGTGGTTTTGTAGCCCACCATCCCCCATTCACCCTCGAGGATCGTAACGCCAAAGTAGGGATAGGTACCGGTACCCATTCCCCAGGCATTGAGCACATAATCCTCCGTGCCTGTCCCCCAGATACTCGGAGTTGACTCGCCGTCAATATAGAACTTCTCGTCCCCTTCGCCGAACCATTCAGGGCTGCGTGATCGCACACTGAGAACTGTACCGACGTATTGCCCACGTCCTTCGGCTTTCAGAATCAGATAGTCGCGCCCAGATTGCACCGGAAATTCCTGGCGATACTGAGCACAAAAGTAAAGAACGTCCTCTGGCAATGAATCCAGCCGACAGTAGTCAACATGGTAGTAGAAGGCGTTGAGGGGTTTTGTGCTCTCGTTGGTGATTTCAATGCGGGCGGACTTCTTAAAGGGCATCGGCCACCAGCAGTTGTAAGCATCTCCTCCTTCCACTGTAATTGCTGCGGAGTTTACCGGAGCTCGCTGTCCAAAACCGGCTGCAAAGAAATCTCCCACGGGTGCTTCCACGGCCGGCTCGGCAGCGCCATCCCAAAACATGCGGAGTACGAGTTCGCTGTGGTTCGCGTTCCCCTGCTTGCCGAGCCAACTGGGTTCAGGGCCGGGAAACGTCATCCAAATGTGCTGGATGATGCCGGGACCCTCGAGGTCTGCAAGGATGAGTTTGCCGCCAGGGGGGATAAAACGGTTGTCAGCGTTGCTGGATCGTTTCGGGGCAGCCGACGAAGCTCGAGCCGATCGGCCTGGCAACGGACGCAAGAGATGTCCCAGGGGATGGGGCGGCAGATCGAGCTCTCCAGCCCGCAACTCCATAAATGGTGCAAGAGGCTCAGACAGCCGAAGGCTTTGGTATTGTTCAGTCGATTCGGTGAGTTTCCGGTCCAGCTCCCGGAGTTTTTGTACCACCTGCTGACGTCGGATGTACTTTTGGATTTCCGAAAGTAAATCTTGTCCGCGCGCGAAGGGGGCAGCGCCGGGTTCTGCCAAGCAAGCAATGCTCAGGACTAGGGCGTAGCATGCGGAACGTTTGAGCAAGCGAAACGGCCGCTCACAAAAACTTCCCTTCATGCGTATTCTCCGTCATGGCAGCTTGTTAAAAATCAGCACCGAGCGACTACTTTCTACCGCTTCTGAAAGATAAAGTCAACGTTATGGGCCTTTTGGCGGCGCTTGACAAGCCATCCCCTGTGAACGATCATCAATGGCAGTCGTGGGTTTCGCCTTGCCCATCGCTTGCACAGCGTGAGTATCATTTCTCACGTTGTCTGCCCCGAACAGCCAGTTTTGGCGTGCGTAGCCGAACTTTCCAATATCGCACGAGGAGGAGATCATGAATCGTCAAAGAAACCACATTTCACGGCGGAGCTTTCTCCGCACAGCACTGGGAGCCAGCGCGACTCTGGCAGTCCCCACGTTTGTTTCTCCAAGGGTCCTAGGAATGCAAGGACTCGCACCGGCCAGCGAGCGAATCCGACTCGGCGGTATCGGAATTGGAAATCGCGGGACGTACGACCTGGGGTGTTTTCTCCAGGAACCCGACGTCGAATGTGTTGCTATTGCAGATGTCAAATTGTTCCGTCGCGAACAAGCAAAGCGCATGGTGGATCAGCACTACGGGAACAATAATTGTGTGACGTATCGGGATTTTCGCGAGCTTCTGGACCGACCGGATATCGACGCTGTGCTGATTGCGACCGGGCCGAACTGGCACTGCCTTGCTTCGGTTCTGGCGGCCAAGGCGGGCAAGGATGTGTACTGTGAAAAGCCGGTGACCAAGAATATCACTCAAAGTCTGATTCTGGCCGAAACATTTCGGCGAACAGGGCGAGTGTTTCAGGCGGGTACTCAACGGCGTAATCTTCCCCATTTTGCGTTCGCTGTGGAGCTGGCGCAAAAAGGACGTCTCGGTCGGCTGCACACGGTCTATGCACACCCCGCTGGAATGAGCACCAGCATGAGCGGTTGGGCCCCCGCGGAACCCGAGCCGCCGAAGGAGGAGGTCGACTGGGATCTCTACCTTGGACCCGCTGCATGGCGACCGTTCAACAAGCGCTGGCTGGACGGCTTCAATTTTGAAAAAGGTGGTGGGCTTGTTGGTGGCGGTGTGCTCGAGTGGGGCTCCCACTGCGTCGACTTGTGTCAGTGGGCCAACAATGCGGATAACACCGTTCCCGTGGAGTATTATCCGCCCGAAGGAAATCAGGTGAAAGCCAAATATGCAAACGGTGTCACACTCGTTCTTCGCGAAGAAGGCTGGTTGCCTCTTGGATCATGCCCCGTCCGATTTGAGGGTGATCGCGGCTGGGTGGAAACAGGGGATAGTGGAAAACTGGCACTCAGCTCTCCGGCTCTCCTGGCTGGTCGCAAAGTGGCAGAAATCGGCGGCTATCCGGCGACTTTCCACGTGCGCGATTTCCTGGACTGCGTGAAGACTCGCGGTAAGCCGAAAGCCAACGCGGACGTAGCTTGTCACTCTCATATCGCGTGTCATGCTGTGAACATCGCGATCTTCCTTGGCCGAAAACTTCGCTTCGACCCTCTCAAGTATGAATTCATCGATGATGAACAGGCAAACAGGTTGCGCGGTGAAGCGCTTCGCGAACCCTGGCGCTTTTGATAACGGGAAAAGGTCCATTGTAGTTTCACGTGGAGCAACACATCGCGCTATCGCTATTAAGGAGAAATAATCATGGAGCCTCGGAAAATCGCAATTTCAATTGTCCTGTGTGGTGTGGTGACTTTCGCACTAAGAGTTGGCACTTTTGGCCAGCAGCCGCCTGTGCCCGAGTCGGATTTGGTTGCTATCCTCAAGTCGGACGCTCCAAAAGGCGATAAGGCACTGGCTTGCAAAAAGCTCGCGGTGTTCGGTACCGCGCAGGCCGTCCCCGTGCTAGCGCCGCTCCTCGCGGATCCTGAACTCGCGTCCTGGGCTCGTATCGCTCTGGAAGCGATTCCCGATCCGGCCTGTGATGCAGCGTTGCGGGAGGCCGCAGGAAAACTGGACGGGCGGCTGGCGGTCGGAGTGATCAACTCCATTGGTGTTCGGCGCGACCCGCAAGCGATTGAGGTTTTAACGCAGCGACTTGGAGATAACGATGTCGATGTCGCGGCGGCGGCAGCAGCGGCTTTGGGGCGAATTGGCGGAGAGAAAGCCATTGCGGCCCTCCGATCAGCTCTCAAGCACACGTCCCCGATCGTCCGCAATGCGGCGGCCGAAGGACTTCTCTCCTGTGCCGATCGGTATCTTGGTGAAGGAAACGCTGCGGCTGCCCAGCAACTTTACGATCTTGTCCGCTCGGCCGACGTGCCCAAACCGCGTCGTGTGGAGGCGACTCGTGGAGCGATTCTTGCCCGTGGGGTAGATGGCCTCTCGTTGCTCGTGGAACAGCTCAAGTCCAATGATAAAGATTTGGTGGCCATTGCCCTTTCCACCGCGCGAGAGATCAAAGGACCGGCAGTCGCTCAGGCTCTCGTTGCAGAGCTTGGACCGATCGCGGCGGCTCCTCAGCAGCGTCCCCCCGTGCTCGTGATCAAGTCCGCCCGTTACGGAGCCGGAGACCGCTGGGTCGATGTCACGGAGGCGCTGCGGGCGGCCGTGCGCAATAACAGCCTTCAAGTCGAGGCATCCAACTCTTTGGCGGGCGATCCAGCGCCGGGTGTTGTCAAAGAACTCCAAATTGTGTATTCGCTGGGCGACCAGGAGTTTTCGCTTCGTGTCAAAGAAGGTGAGATGATCAGACTCGGCGAGGGAGGAAAACCGGCCGATCCCCGACAGGCGGCTATCCTGGAAGCCCTGGCCGACATCGGTGACCCAGCGGGAATAGCCACTATTGTGAAGGCCGCTCAGGAGGCCGATTGGGCTCTGCGATTGGTGGCTGTCCGGTTACTCGGTCGGCTGGGCGATGCCTCGGCAGTGCCGGTCTTGGTCTCCGCGGCCACCGAAGGCGGTGAACTGGCGCAGGCTGCGGCAGAAAGCCTCGTCCAGCTTGCTGGGCAGGGAGTTGATGAAGCAATCCTGAAGTCACTTCAGTCGGCGCAGGGACCTCAGCGGGTGGTGCTTCTTCAGGCGGCCGGTGAACGACTCTTGGGTGCGGCTTTGCCCACTGCTCTTGCCGATATGAACAGTGACGATCCGACAGTGCGGACGGCTGCAATTCGGGCTTTGGGCATGATCGTCCCCTTGGAGCAGCTCGACGTGCTTATCGCGCGGCTTCTCAAGCCCGTTGATGACCAGGACTTCCAAACAGTTCGGGAGGCGCTCACGATAGCATGCAGCCGGATGCCTGAGCTGGATGCAGCCGCCGCCAAACTGATGGCTGTCTGGCCAAAAGCTTCCACCCGAGTGCGCATTGCCATTGTGGAAATCCTCGGGACAATGGGCGGACAGGCGGCGTTGCGGGGGCTCGCCCAGGCTGCCCGGGATTCGGAAGACGAGGTTCAGGATGCCGTGACACGAGTTCTGGGAGAGTGGATGTCGGCGGACGCGGCTCCTGTGTTGCTGGATCTGGCCAGGACCGGTAATCCCCGGTACCGCATCCGGGCCCTGCGCGGTTACATTCGGATCGCCCGGCAGCTCGACGTGCCCTTGAACGATCGGATCGCGATGTGTCGGAACGCTCTGGCGATCGCCCAGCGACCGGAAGAAAAACGGCTGGTACTGGAGGTTCTCCGGCGCTATCCCACGGCGGAAGGCCTCCAGCTATCGGTGGCGCAACTGGCCGTCCCCGAGCTGAAGGCGGAAGCTGCCGAGACAGCCGTCCAAATTGCGGAAAAACTCCCTGCTTCGGATGCCGCCATTGTGGCGAAGGCCATGGATCAGGTCATCCAGGCAGCGCCGGCGGCGGAGATTCTCCAACGGGCTCAGGTCCTTCGCCAGCGGACCCGGCAGTAAGCCGCGGGCCTGGCAGGCTATGCGTTGCAGGGCGTCTGGCCCCACGGGGTGAGGTGTGAAGCGAAAACCGGGGCGGGCAGCGAATCATTGGGTAATTATTTGCCGACCGCGCAGCCCGCCCTGGGCTGGTCAAATGCACCAGATTTTGCTATGCTGGGCAATCAATACTCTCTGACAATTTGATGGTTTACGGTCTGAGTGCTTTCGGTCAGCCTTGAAATAACCGTTAATACGG
Organism: Thermogutta sp.; assembly: GCF_039793925.1. Lineage (GTDB taxonomy): Bacteria > Planctomycetota > Planctomycetia > Pirellulales > Thermoguttaceae > Thermogutta. The sequence continues at coordinate 25,913 of NZ_JBAMME010000272.1, forward strand.
TGGGGTAGAGATATTGCGGCTGGTGGTAGTCAAGGCTTGGGAATCCCGGGCCGCGGATTTTGCTTGTGATACCAGTAGGGAGTGGGGCCGACTGGCGCCGATGTCGGTGATCGGTGCCACAGCCACATGCGAACACGTTTTCATTCCTCCGGCTTGCAGGACGATTGGTTCCGGAGCCGAGGGGATGCATGACGTCGTTGTCAACGCTCTGTGAAAAGAGGTGACACGCATCGGATCACGATCGAATCAATCGAATTCAGGGGTTTCCAGAAACCGAGGTCCCATCGCCAGCGGCAACGATGGGATGGACCGCTTGGCGGTCCGGCAACGAGTGCGCATTCGCTTCTCCAAAACGGGAGATTTGCGATTTATCGGCCACCACGACCTGGTGCGAACTCTGGAGCGTCTATTCCGGCGGGCAGAACTTCCCCTTGCTTTCAGCCAGGGATTCCATCCGAAACCCAAGATCAGCTTTCCTCTGGCGCTGGCTCTCGGATTGGAAGGGCATAACGAAGTTCTCGAACTTGAGTTGACCGAGGCTTTGTCCACTGACGAGATTCTCGCCCGCCTCCAGCGAGCAACTGTTCCAGGGTTGGCGTTTCACAGCGTCGAGCCTGTGCCACCCGGGACGCGCAAAGCGCAGGTCTCGCGCGTCACTTACGAAATCCGGGTTCCTTCGGAGCGAGAGGGAATGGTTCGTAGCCGGCTCGACGCAATCGACGCCCACTCCCGCGTGGAAATGACGCAGCAAGGTCAGGCCGTCGAACGCAATCTCCTTGATCACCTGTTGGACTGGAGTCTTAAGGACGGCCGTCTCAGTTTTACCCTCCGGGTTGATCCCTGTGGATCTCTCCATCCCCGGGAAGTGCTTCGCATTCTGGGGCTGGACGATCTCGAATCGCAGGGGATTCCTCTCGTGCGCAGTCGGGTAGAGGTGGTCTCATGATGAACATCACGGGGATCGCAGAGGACGGGACGTCCAGTATCGGCCGATGTCTTGCGATGCGCACTCGCCTCCAGAGCCGCAAAGGATGGCGAGTTTATGAAGCAGGAAATGTTGATCAATGCTGCCCAGCCCGAGGAATGTCGAATTGCCATTGTAGAAGATGGCGTTCTCGAGGAGCTTTACATCGAGCGTGCTGACCAGGAAAGTTACGTCGGCAATATCTACAAAGGAATTGTCGTCAATCTCGAGCCGAGTATTCAGGCGGCATTCGTGGATTTCGGTGTCGGTCGGAATGGTTTTCTCCACGTTAGCGACGTGGAGCCCCAGTACTTTCGACAGGCCGGATATGACCCGGACGAACTTGGCGACTTGCCGCCACCCGCCTCCGGCGTTCTCAATGGGCTGGACAGCGAAACATCTCGGCCTACCCGAAATCGACGGAACAATATCCGCCCGAGAGTTCGTCCCCCCATTCAAAGCATCTTTCGACGCGGCGATGAGGTGATCGTTCAGGTCATCAAAGAGGGCATTGGCAACAAAGGGCCAACGCTCTCTACCTACATCAGCATTCCGGGACGCTATCTCGTCTTGATGCCGGCTTTAGGACGGGTGGGGATTTCCCGAAAGATTGAAGACGAAGCTGCCCGGCGTCGTCTTCGTGAAATTATGCATCAGTTGGATTTGCCCAAAGGGCTGGGGTTCATCGTTCGCACGGCGGGGGCAGATCGCACCAGAAAAGAGCTTTCCCGGGACCTTGCCTATCTGCTCCGCCTCTGGAAAGTGATTGTGCGGCGGATCAAAAAGCTCGAAGCTCCGGTGGATATCTACCAGGAAAGCGACATGATCATCCGCACAATCCGCGATATTTTCAGCGCGGAAGTAGGCACTATCATCATCGACGAACCGAAAACCTACGAGCGGGCAAAAGAATTCCTGGAGATGGTCATGCCACGCTATGTAGACCGGCTCAAATATTACGACGGGAAAGAACCCCTCTTCCATAAATACGGTTTGGAAAAGGAGATAAATGTCATCCACCAGCGCGAGGTGCCGCTGTCTCCGGGCGGATCGATCGTCATCGATCAGACCGAAGCGCTCGTGGCAATCGATGTCAACAGCGGAAATTTTCGTGTGGACGACTCTGCCGAAGAGACAGCCTTCCAGATCAATTTGATCGCCGCGAAGGAAATTGCCCGACAGATTCGGCTCCGTGATTTGGGGGGTGTCATTGTCAACGATTTCATCGACATGCGAAAAGAAAAGCACCGCCGAGCGGTGGAGAGGGCGTTACGGGAGGCTGTGCGCCGGGATCGCGCACGCACCAAAATCCTTCGCACCAGCCCATTCGGTCTGATTGAAATGACTCGCCAGCGGATTCGCCCCAGTTTAAAACGAACTCTTTACCGTGATTGTCCTCTTTGCAAAGGGGCTGGTTGGGTCAAAACCGTGGAGACCATGGCGATCGAGACAATGCGGCAACTTCTTCTGGCAGTTCTGGTGGAACGCGTGGCCAAGATTACGGTGACCGTTCATGAAGAAGTTGCTGAATATCTCAACAATAATAAGCGGCGCTTCATTACTGAGTTAGAAACTAAAAACAACGTCACGATTCGAGTGGTAGGCGAAAAGCACGTTTCGCCGGAGCATTTGGTCATCGAATGCCGGGATAAGGAAGACCGAATCTTGCCGACCCCAAAATAATAGACCGCTTTGCAGCGGGCTTGCCGGGGCGTCTTATCCGGTCAAATATGCCGAGCGCAACTGCGCCATCGATTCTCCAACCTTGCGGAAGAGGAAGCACCCAAGGTTGATGGGGTCGAGCATTCGCCTGGGCCATGGCCAGCTCAGAACAACTGCTCACCGGCTCCAGTAACTGGGCTCGGTTACCATCTAGGCCGGCTCAGTTGTCGTCAGCGTATGTCCGGCCACTCGTTCGTCATGAGATAAGACCGCCTGCGAGACGACTGAAAGGGAGCGGAGGGCACGGGACTCGAACCCGCAACCCCTTTCGGG
>NZ_JBAMME010000273.1:0-3998 GCF_039793925.1 Thermogutta sp.
AAACCCGACGGGGGTAAAACGGAGGGCAGATAATGCCAGAAGAAGTACAAGAAGTGCAAGTTGATACTCAGGTGCAGGAAGCAAGCCCTGCTCCGGAGGCAAGTCAAACTCTCGAACCAGAGAGGGACGATCGACGCTTTAGCGTCGACGAAGTCAATCGAATTGTTGCGCAACGGCTTGAGCGCGAAAGGAAACGTCTTCGCAGTGAAATAGAAACGGAGCTCAAGAAGGCTGCTGAAGAGAAAGACCTTTCGGAGATCGAGCGACTCCAGCGAACGGTCAACGAGTATGAGACGAAGCTGCGCGATGTCGAATACAAGTTGAATGATCGAGCCATTCGTTCGGAAGCGCAGGCGGTTGCTCTTGAGCTTGGCATAAAACCGGATCGGATCCGGCAGGCGATCCGGCTCGCGGACTTCGCTGAAGTCACAGTCGACCCTGAAACCCGCGAGCCCGATCGCGAGGCAATCAAGCAGGCCTTGAAGCAAGTTGTTGTAGAGTTGCCAGAGCTAATGACATCGACGAGTGCGCGAGCCGGCGTTGACTTTAGCACGGGTGCCGGGCAACAGCCCTTGAACGACGATATCATTGCGAAGATGTCGACTGAAGAGCTTAAGCGGAGAATGCCAGAAATTCAAGCATATTACGCATCTAAAAGGAGATGATCTAAATGTCTGTAAACAATTTTATCCCAGAGCTTTGGTCTCGACGAATACTCGAGACCTTGCAAAAAACATCGGTTTATACTTCGGTCTGCAATCGCGATTATGAAGGCGAGATTAAGGGTCAGGGAGATCGCGTCAGGATCACGGCGCTTGGGCCGGTGACGGTTAGCGATTACACAAAAAACAGCACGACAATTACTCCCGAGACCTTGAACGACGAGCAGTTGACGCTGGAAATCAGCCAGGCGAAATATTTCGCCTTTCAAGTCGACGATGTCGATCGCGCGCAAGCCGGAGTCGACATCATGGCTGCGGCGATGAATGACGCGGCCTACCGACTGCGGGATGCTGCCGACCAGTACATTGCTTCGCTCTACACCGAAGCGGGTTCGATTTCGTCGAGCGTCGCAATTAATAGTCAAAACGCCCTGGCGGGATTGTTGACGCTTGCTCAAGCGCTTGACGAGCGCAACGTCCCCACGGAGGGGCGCTGGTGCATCATCCCGCCCTGGTACAAGACAAAGCTTGTTCTTGCGAAAGTTCTTGTTGAAAACACAACGAACGAAGCATTTGACAACGGTTTTGTCGGGCGCGCGGCAGGCTTTGACTTGAAGGTCTCGAACAACGTTCCCGCCGCGACGGGGACCTATCGCATAATGGCCGGGATCCCGCGGGCGATCACCTACGCGGAACAGATTAACAAGGTCGAGGCCTATCGGTTGCAATCCCGGTTCGCGGACGCGGTGCGCGGGCTGCATCTCTATGGCGCCAAGGTTGTCCTGCCCGATGCACTCGCCGTTTTGACTTGCACGATTGCCAGTGAACCGTAAGGAGATGTTGAAATGGCTGATCAAACAATTACTCCAGTTCAAGTTGCTTTGAATGCCGGTACCACAATCGCAAGCGCGAGCTGGGCGTCTTTGACGTCCAGCAACGACGGGGTCCTTGTGCCCCCGCCGGACGCTCGGTTTTTGATTCTCGCAAGAGACTCGGCGGGCGGAGCGACATTGACCATTAAGGCTGGCGACGGCCTTGCTGGTAGTCAAGGCGATATCGTCATTTCGAACATGACGCAGAACTTGATTTACTGCGTTGTGGCGGAGAGTGCCCGAGTTAAAAACACGAGTGGCGCAGATACCGGAAAGATCAGGATCAAGGCTTCGGCCGCGGTGAGCGTTGCTTGCGTCGAACTGCCGTAAGGCGAGGTTGTAAAAACATGGTCACGAAGAACATCACGTGGCTGCGCGGGGGTTGCGCGGGGCCCCCGCCAGCCCCAAACATCGAAGCTGAAAACCCTGAGCCTCAACCTGAGGTTCAATCAAAAGAAAAGAAAGCCCAAGCGCCGCGCGCTCGCGACCGTCGTCGAAATGATCGGGAGGTGAAGGGCAATGCTAATTGATATGATTGACCACCCTCAAGGCGCGGTCATCGATGGCGTGCACGTTGCTTCCGGGTTGTTTGGTAAAAACGTTCGGGTTGTCCGCCCGACGGACGACTTACAAAAGGCAATCGATAGAGCCGGTGCTGCTTATGCGGCGACTGGTGCATATCAACTGGTTGAGGTTCCGCCGTTCACATATACAAGTTCAATCTACATGAGACCCGGCGTGTGTTTGCGGGGGGTTCACAGGGACCTTTCCGTGATAGACGTTGATCCGAGCCCCAATGATGGCGCTGCCATTTATGGCAATGGAAAGAACTGGCTCCAGAATTTAACTATTCGTGGACGCAAGGTTCCGCCTTCGCTTCTCAATGCTTGTACTACGTTAACTGGCTGGACCGCCGGTACGAATATTACTTTGAGTAACCCCGGCCCTGTAGATGGCCGCGCGGGCATGCTTTTGACACGCGGCGGTCCGCTCAGCGGGACACTTGCACGCCTTGATTGCTCGACCGGCGGGCCAGGGGTTGCAAGCAAGTTTTACATTTGGTTTCGGGCCACAGCCCCCTTGACTGCAGGTCAAATAGTCTTTGAGACTAACACGGAACCTGATGGCAGTGGAACGAGTCGAACGTGCGATATACCGGCAATAGCGGCGAATCGATGGTACGGCTTGTATTTCGGGCTTTTAGAGCAAACAGTGAAGAGCGTTGCGCTCAAGGTGGGAAATGCCGATCCCAACTGTAATCTTTACATCTCCGATATCCGATACCGACCGTCAAGTTCTGCGTCCTTTGTAGCAGCTATAAACTTTCCGAGCCTGTCAACTGACGAACTATATGACTTAACCGTCGAAGACTGTACTCTCGATGGCGACGAGGACGTGATTATTCACACTGGGGATCCTGCTATACCCTGCGAGGCGGTCACGCTGCGGCGCTGTGATATGACGACAGCCGGCGATGGGCTTTCGTACTTAACTAACATTCTCATGGAAGATTCAAGGCTTGTCTACGACGCGAGTCACTGGCGGGCTTCATGGGGGCGATTGATTTGTCACCCCGGGGGTTACGTTAAAGTTCGTCGGTCGCTACTGGACCTCACAGTGCCTGCCGGTCACTTTGGCCCTGGCTATCCTGCTTGCTTTTGGACTCAAGGCGAGGTCAGTCCAGTTGAGTTCGAGGATTGCATTCTACGAGCGAGAATACTGGACGAAAAATATTCCGGGGTTTTTGTGAATTGCTTTTACACGGCGGGTACAACTCCGATAACCTTTGATCTCATTCGCTGTCACCTTGAAACATTTGACGCCACAGGAGCTTTGCAACACGCTCATTTGAATGATGAATATAGTGTTGGCGATATCTACAATTTGATAGGGTGTACTTCTGACCGAACGCTGGAAACAAATGGCGATCCAACTGTAAACATTCGCGCTGGTCTAGACTGAGACTTGTGCCAGTCAAGAACGAGCAGGACTGGCCGACTGATCGCTTGAAAGTGGATTGCTATGGTTCGTGTTACAACAACTGACCTCGCGGAATACTTGGGTTCGACAGATCTACCAGAAGACGCGGAGAGGCTACTGGAGCGCGCGACTGAGCTGGTGGACAGCGTTATTTCAATTCGACCGGCTCAAATTCCGGACGATCTACTCGCCTTGTATGTTAAGGCGGTGTGCGCTCAGATTGAATACTGGATGCACGCTGGCGAGTTGAATCGTGTTCCCCGTGACATAACAGGCTATCGTATAGGCTCTGTATCGATCGACTACACACGCGGCGGCCCCATAGCGCCGCGAACACAGCAATATTTGGAGTCGGCAGGATTGTTATATGCAGGAGCGAACGTTGTCTGAGGCATGGCCAATCGAATGGATGTTCACGAAGGAAGTCCGCCTTGTGACAGCGGCTCCAAGCGCCTTCGGGCCGGTTGTCGAATCGACACCTGTC
>NZ_JBAMME010000274.1:0-3971 GCF_039793925.1 Thermogutta sp.
TCGCCTACCCGGCCTTCGCCTACCCGGCCTTCGCCTACCCGGCCTTCGCCTACCCTGAGTCCGGCAACGATCTTTTTGGCGTCGTTGCGCAGCCCCTCAAGGGTCGTCACCAGGTCGCGCCCGATGCCATCCTTGGCCCACCCCTCTCGTTTAGAGTCGCGTCCCACGCGCAATTTGAGCCAGTCGGTGATGTCGGACACTTTGTCGGTAGTGCTGGCCAATGTTTCCAGCCCGCGTACCTGGGTTTTGTCCAGTGCGGTGCTGATTAACCGGTCAGCATACTCCTGGGCACGCCGATCATATTCGTCGCTCTGGCGGGCAACGGCCCGGTCCAGTGCTACACGCAGGGCCATCTCCTGAAGCGTTCGCTTGCTCATCGCTCACCTCCAGCATTCGTAGTGAATCGGATAACAGCCAGCCACGCGGCCGAAGCCCTCACTGCGTCGCTCCCCCACGCCCTCGGCCTCTATCTCGGTCAACCGTGTCAGGATAGCCTGCTCCTGAGCAGCATCGCACTCTCCCAGGAGCACCGAGCCTCGCGCCAGGGCGACGGTATCCGGCTTGGGCAGCCCCAGGGCCGCGTTCCAACCGGGAACGGTGACGGCGCTGAGGAATAGAACCGCCCGTTCGGAATCCGGGTAGCGCACCCAGGCAACGCCGTCGGGCAGTCCGAAATGCTGCGGGGTGATCCTATCCAGCACCGGCCGCAGAAGGTCATCGCGCAGGGCCAGATGGCTCAACAGGGTCAGGGAAAAGTAACGCTTGCGAGGGTCTCCGCCCGCGCGGTGTGCTGCCTCGTTGAACTTGCGCCAGCGCTCCGCCAGGGGTTCGCCGGCCGGGGCTTCCTCCCAGGCTTTGACCTCAACCTGGCCCAATCCCCGGCTGCGGCCGGCGCCCAGAAACAGGGGGACCTGGAGCAGGGTCTCCAGGGAGTCTTTCAGAGACAGGTCGGCCAGCCGTACCGGGCCCTGGAACAGGATGGGCTCGGACCGGTCCTGGATTTTGCGTCGCCCGATCAATGTGTGTTGGGTGAACAACATCTCCCGCGCTACTGTGCCGGTGCTGCGTTCAATGGCCGTGTTCACCCGCAGGCGGGAGCGAGGGGACAACGCCGCCACGGGCTCCAGGCCGCTCAGGTAGCCGCTCACGCGATCCAGCGACTCGCCACAATTCGGACTCGGACATTTCTCTTCGCCCTCCGGCTTGCCCAACACATCCAACAACGCATCACGAAAACTCGCCGGGTGGCTCAGGCCGTGGCGTTTGCAAGCCCGCGCAGTGGCCGGCAGCAACAGTGTACGCTCCCCCTCCACCGCCGGCCATAAATCGCCATACTGCACTTGCTCAGAGAGGAACAGAGCGCGAAAGGTGTCATCGGGCATGCCATGCTCGGCCAGATAGGCCTCGGCCAGCGCGCCGCGCAACGCCGTGCCGGGGATATAGTCCAGAGTTCCAACGTACTGGACGCCGGCGCGCGTCTGGTGCAGGGCCAGCGGCGCGCGCAGTTGGAGGGTCAGGACGAATTCAGTTGTCATTCCGCGCCTCCTCGTCAAACTCACCCAGCAGGTCGAGATGAACGAGCACATCTGCCACCTTGATGGATCGTTCGCCGAGAGTAACCTGTTCGGGTAAGTGGATTGCGCAATGCCCTGCGCCGCGGCTGCTCCCGCTTCCCAGGGTGTTAACAAGCCGTAGTCCGGCCAGCAGTAGCAGCAGTTCATAACCACCAGTCGTGTCATCGCCGGCGATTGGCGTCACATCCAGCCAGCCGGTGATGGCAGATTCAAAGCGCAGATTTTCAATGGCGAACTCGGCGGTGAACAGGCGATCCGCAGCGGCGATTCCCAGCGCCCGGCTGAGTTGAACCTGGGTGCGGGTGTAAAACTGCGCCTCGCGATGGGCTTCATTGCCACCCAACACGTTCTGGTAATCTTGGGCCAGCCGAGCATCCTGCCAGTGAAGTCCACTCCCTCGGCCTGGCATTCCGAACACCCGGCAGACCAGGCAGGGTTGTCGCGTGTGCGCCGAGCACATTCCGGTCGGGCGCGGGGCATGGCAGACACGCAATCCGGACCGGCGGGCCACCTGTTCGCAAGCCCGCCGCACGCGCCCCTTGAGCGACGAGGCGGGGATATAGGCCAAGCCATCGGCATCACGCTCAACGGTGCGATGGATGAGGCCGCGCCGAAAGCCGGTGTTCAGCGCCAAGGGGCCGTCCATCTCAATTACAAGTGGTTCGATTTTGATATACGCCCGTGTCATTCCGCCTCTCCTTTCGCTGAAATGAAAGGATACAGTTCCACCAGGTCGGCGAGCGCCGAACGTTTATTGGCATCCCACGGTGGCAGTTGCCCCTCGAACTGAACACCAAAATCTTTGAAGAACGCCTTGAGCCGGTTGTAGCGCGTCTTGTCCGCGCTTCGGCCCAGATAGCCCAGCGTGGCGATGCTGGCCAATTGGGCGTTCACTTCCCCCTCAAACAGCGCCTGATACATGGCCTGCAACTGGCTTGTGGGAAAACCCGCCGCCTTGAATTGGCGAATGTAATAGAGAAGTTTCCGCAGTTCCGCCAGCGGATACGGCCGATGATGGGGGATCGCCGCGCGCAGCATGTCCAGGTCAGTGTCACTCCCCGAAACGACCTGAAAGTCTATCGCGCCGGTCTCGTATCCCTGTTCGGCACAGAGTCTCTTGGCCGACTTTTGCAGCGCTTCGGCCAGCGCGTACATCGCCGGAATGGGGAAATCGGCGTGGGCCAGCACCACACCGCCGGCCATCGTCAGTTTCTTACGTTCGTCAGATAGGCCCGCCGGCGACAAAACTTGCCTTGATGATTGCGCCTCAAACCCTTCGGCAATGGCCAGAGCAACTTCAACGGCCATATCGGCGGCGGTGATCAGCAGCACGTCGTCCCCGCCAATCAAGATGATCTCAAAGGGCGCAATGCCATTGCGCGGAAGGCCGTACTTCTTCAACGCCGCAAATGTCTGTTCTTTCGTCAAACCCCAGAGCCCTTCGGAAAAAGCACGGTAGGCCTCTACAGTCGCTGGTTTGCTCAACAAATCCCCGATCTGATTGCCGTCCAGTGCGATGAACCCCACATAGCCAGGCGGCGAAGAAACCGATCCAATGGCATCCAGGTCCTTGGGTAATTCTTCCTCCTCCCAGACCGTTGGCTCAGCGGCCCATTCAATGAACTCGTAAAAGAACCCCTTACGCTCCCGCCTGCCCAATTCCCGCTTCTTCTGGCAGGCCTGGCACAACCAATCGCCGCTGCCATCCTGGGCCTGGTGCGCTGCCGGATGTTGTCCACAAGAACTGCAAAGGCGCATGTAGGGTTCTATGGGCACGCTGGCCAGTTCCGCTTTGGCCGCTTTGGCCCGGCGCAATTCCCTGCCGGCCCGGCTCATCTCCGCTCCAAACCTTCCCGGCGAGGTATCTGTCCACACACACGCGCCGGTGATGGAGGCAGTAACGGTTGCCGCACGAAACTCGCGCTCAATTTCCGCGATCAAACTGCGTGCCTCTTGCTCCGTCGGCACCAGCACAGCCGCGCCACCGCCAGCAGAATAGACAACCCTCTGCTGTCCATAGCGACTTTCAAGGCCACACTTTCGCTTTTTGTCAAGATCGGCGATCAAAGCGCTGCCGCCGCGGATCTCCTCCAGCCGGTTGGTGGCGAGCAAATACTGTTTGATTCTATCGGTATCAAAGCAGACCAGCCATTGTCCTTCTCCTCTCATCGTTCCTCCTTTCTCCCGCCGCCTACCCCTTTGTGGCTGCGGTGTAGATAATCACGACCTGGCCGATGCAAAACCTTCCGCCAGCAGCCGATCCAGCACAATGGTCATTGCCTGGGGCTCACTCCCCAGGGGGGATCAGGGTTTGCATCTGCTTTCTATCCGTTCTTCGCTGACCTCCACCCCATACCACCCATTCCCCTTCACCGCGTCCTTCCCCACGTGGGTGAA
>NZ_JBAMME010000275.1:0-940 GCF_039793925.1 Thermogutta sp.
CCGCGAAGTCTTTTTCACCCAGTATCGCTGGTACACTGGTCTCCGTTCGCCTGGCCCGCGATTTTGCAGCCTCGTAGCACAGGAAGTAGGTCAGATAATCTTCCCATTCCCATTGGCGCCATCGCGAAAGAGATGGTCTTTCAAGCATGCGACGATCCTTGAAATGTTCTCAGAGCTGTGAGACCGTAGGTTGTACCGAGGACCTAGCTTCGATCGCCAAATAATCGAGTCGCAGTCCCCTCATGGCAGGAATCGCTCCGCTGCCGCATCTCCCACATCTTGGCATTAATATGGAATTCCTGAATCCCTTTCAGAACGGCGTAAATGAAGCCGGGCTTGCCGTCCAAGAAACCCAGTCGTATCACGTACATGTAGAAAAAACGTAAGAAGGGGCGGCACGGAAGCCGTACCCAGAGCTTTTTGAACCACCGCTTGCGCTCCACAGGATTTCCGAAGAGTCGCGCGGGGATCGACTGGGAGAGTTCCTTTCCCTGGAGCAAATTAAGCCTCATTTTTGCATCCCAGGTGGAGTAATTATTGTGGCGTGCGATCCAGCGGGATAAATCTTTATAATCGAGATGCAGCAACGGCTCACGCAGGTATCCCGCCTTGCCTTGAAGGACAACGTGTTCGTGGACCTCTACATCCCCGGCCGATTCAAGATCCTCCGTGTCTAGTTTTTCGTATCGCCCCAATTGATGACGGAACAGCCGGAGGTTCCAGCTGGGATAGTTTCCACCATATCGAAGCCAACGTCCCATGAAAATAAGTTTTCGGTTCAGGTAGTACCCGTCATAACGGGGACCGCTCTCAAATTCCCGCCGAATTTCCCGTTCCAGTTCCGGCGTGACCCGTTCGTCGGCGTCCAACAAGAGCACCCACTCATTGCGAAACGGCAGGTTTTCGAGTGCCCAGTTCTTTTTACGCGGTCCCCCTGGTT
>NZ_JBAMME010000275.1:950-3944 GCF_039793925.1 Thermogutta sp.
CCGAAACTGAACGACCTTCGCACCCATCTGTTCCGCGATGGCAGCCGTGCGGTCTGTACTCCCCGAATCGACGACGAACACTTCGTCGGCGAAGCGGACGCTCTCCAGGCATGCTGCAATGTTTTGCTCCTCGTTGAGGACCGGGATGATCACCGAGAGGGCTAGCGTCTTTGGTTCGGTTTCGCTGTGTTCTGTGTCGCGTTTGGTCTCGCGATCAGCTACCGTTTCCGGCATCGCGCCACCTCGTCGTACACCGTGTCTAACTTTTCTACTACAGAATGCCAGGTCAAGTGTTGTTGGACATATGCCATACCGTAGCGAGCGAGTTCCGCCCGATCGGCCAAGAGCACTTTCCGTAACCCATCGACCAGGCCATCGAGGGAATCTTCCACGGTCAAGCCGCACCCCGAGGCGTCTACGTAAATATGACTGGCCACACCGGGGGTCACTACCACGGGGAGGCCATGGGCCATCGCTTCCACTACCACGACGCCGAAGTTTTCGGACTGCGATGGTAAGGCCAACACATCGGCAGCCGCAAAGAGCATTGATTTGTCCTCGCCCGTCACAAATCCCATCCGCTTCACCCGACCATTGAGATGGCTGGTGGCAATGGCTGCGGAAAGCGTCGTTTCAGCCCCGGCGTCAGGACCGGCAAAGACGGCCATCAGATCAGGAAACTCGGGAAGGAGCCGGAGCATCGCCTGAATCACCCACTCGGGACGCTTTTTAGGGGCGATGCGCGAGAGAAAAAGAAGAACCTTGGCCTGTTCCGGGATGCGCAAGCTTTCTCTAGCTGCCGCGGTCCCTATTTGGTCGTCAATCAATGTTACACCATGCGGAATGACCACAACATTTTCCAGCTTGAACTGCTCACGGAGGTCAACCGCCTCTGCAGGCGTTGTCGCCTGAACCGCGGCGGCAAGTCGCAGGTCCTTTGCCACAAAAAGCTTCGTGAACCATCGTTTTATGGAAGCTCGCCCCATGGCCAGACATCGAGGGGCAAACGTCCCTGCAGGCCGCATGATGTAGGGAACACGCAATCGTCGGGCCAATCGCGGGGCAAACGTCGTGAGGTGGCTGAAAACTCCATGTATATGAAGGACGTCGGGCCGATGCAGCGGATCAACCAAGCGACGTCGAAGCCATCGGTAAGCCTCCGGAGTCCAGGTATAGCGGGCAAAGGGACGCGACCGGCCATACCCGCGGGCAATGAATAGTTCAGCACCAGAAAAGGCGGGATCACTCTGCATCCGCTGTCGAAATTCCCAATCCGGTGCCCACGGTTCTGCCGACTGGGCATTGGTGGTGAGGATGGCCACCTGATGGCCCCGTCGCACCTGCTCTTGTACCAAGCCCCTCAACGAATGGCTAGGACCGCCGGAACGGGGATCGACGCTGTGGATGACGTGGAGGATACGCACAGATTGGCTCGAGGATAGACCTGGAGTTTCTCAGTAGCTGCCATAAATGTGGCAATACCAAACCAGGCAATCAAAACACCTGGAGCGTTGATTGCGAAGAGGGCCCCATGCATAAAAGAATCGAGAAAAACATAGGCGACGTTCAGCGCTAGAGCAACCGCCAGCGAGGACTCGTATGTTATAGGCAGCCAGAATAGTCTGGCTATTCTTCGAAGGATAAAAAACCAGAATAGGGCGAACGGTACGTACCCGAGAATTCCCATTTCCATCAACCGCTCGACGTGATCGCTGTGAAGCGTCATGCGTCCCAATCGTGCTGTGCCAAAGCCGGGAATCACATCCAACAGCGTCACCTGGCCTGGCACGATAACGCCCGTGAGGCGTTCGCCCTCCTCATACATTCTGACATAGCGCGTCATTCCGTATCCGTGGCCAAGGATGGGGCTTTCCATAAAGAGTTGTAGGCCGACTTTCCAGCGGGGAATTCGCCCGGTAAAGGTAGGTAAAGACTCTTCGCGAACGATGTAGTCCGGCAACATATCAAGGGACAGGACACCTGAAACGAAAAGGAACATTATGGCACTCACCGTCAGAAAGATTGCGAGTCGGCCGGAGCGCCAGTGTTTCCATGTCCACACGATGAAGGCCGCCAGGCCGCCAATAATGGCTGCACGCCCTCCGGAAAAAATGAGGAGGTAAAGGAGGACCCCCAGTACGAACAGGAAGAAAACCCGGCTGCGTCCCTGAGACCACCGCACTTTCCAGAGGACGAGAGGCAGTCCCGCAGCCGCAAAGCTGCCGGTACCGGTAGCTTTCCCAAAAGCACCAGTCACTCGTTGGCCTGGTATGAAACCGGGAAGCTCTTGAACGAGGAAATATAAACTCCACATCGCACCAAGGACGATTGTGAGAAGAAGCAGTTTTGCGACAAGCTCATAATTTCGACCCTGTTTTAACCACGACCACCCTCCAATAAATAGCGCCACGTACATGATCAGGAAGCTGGCCAATCGTGCCAGGCTGTATTCCGGCATTGGTGAAATCAACACCGACAGAGCACCTACAAGTATGAACGCGGTCAGGCAACGGTGCTCTGGCCTATATACTATGCCCGGCACGCGGCCCAGCATTCCCACAAGCCCTATTGCAAGCCCCACGGTGAAATGCCACCGATAAGGATAGAAGTACTGCCCAATCTCGCGAAGGCTGCACAGAAATAACCCCAGACACGCAAAGGCAATTAGAAGTGCAAACGGGTCGCGCAGGATCCGTTGCCAAGCGAAACGTGGCTTCGATGAAATATTTCTTGTTGTCGATTGAATGAGTCGAGTCATCGTCACACGGACAGCTTTAGCGGGTGATCGACCTAACTGTCGTTCGCGCCGATCGCCTTATACAACACTTTCACAAGGCGTTGGCGATATTTGTCCAGCGAATATTCCTGCGCTCGCTGGCGGGCGTTTTCTGACATCCACTGCAAAAGCTCGCGGTCGCTCGCGAGAAGATCGATTTTCTCTGCAATCACCTCCGATGAACGGACAGGGACGATGAAGCCGTCCGTGCCATCACG
>NZ_JBAMME010000276.1:0-3893 GCF_039793925.1 Thermogutta sp.
TTCTCACATGAGCTTCTTTGCTGGAGTATGACCGAGGGCCACTCAACCCGGTGAATACTCTCAGCAGAACATGGAATTCAGAGTTGTCCGACGAGATCGGGAACAGGTGGAGCGCGGCTTTGCCACGGGCATGCAGGGCGAGCCACAACTTCGGTGAAATTGACGAGCGGCCTCCACCAATTCGATGCAGAAGGCAAAACAACGGCAAACGTGGCGATGGGAGTCCGAGGCTGGGTCTGGAATTGGCAAATTTGGCAAGAATGTGCGTCGTGAAGAGCCCGCCGGCTGGATGAGTGCAAAGAGGGCTCCAAGTTCTTTTGGCAGCGGTACGCCGAAAGTTCCACCCGGCTCCACCGGCCGTCGGACCCCGGCATGAAATCGTGATTGCAAAAGAGCTGGCCACCGCAGTATGCCCCGATCATCGCCTCGATTCCAGAAAGGCGATGCAAAGGGATACTCCCTATCGCCGTGATGGTGTACCAAACGGCGATCAGGAGTAAAAATGGGTTTCGCCAGCCTCTCAATTGCATTTAATCTTGAGTGCCAATCGAGAAGGATCAGTGGTAGTACGATCTCTCGCTGCTGTGTAACCCCATTTTATCTACCGACACATCGGAGAGACAATGCGCATTTTTCAGGCGGCGAAATGACCGGCTTTTTCACTTGACACGCTCTCAAACCATTACCGGCCGTCGCGCAGCCGATCTCCGAGGAAGTTATCGAGGTCCGGAATAGCATAGATTTTTTCGATCGTTTTCTCCACGTCGTAAGGAACGCGGCGGAAACGAACGCGATTTCCTTCCTGAATGACATAGCATGCCCGGGGGTCACCGTCCCGTGGCTGGCCGACCGATCCCACGTTGATCATGGCCTTTTCCACGGAGTCCAGATCGAATTCACCGTTTTCCAATTCCTGAGGAGAAAAGAACTCGATGCTGTCGGTGAACACCCCGGGTGTATGGGTATGTCCTTGAAAAGAACACTTTTCAATAAGGGCGAAGAGCTTTTGTAATTTCGCAGGGGTGTAGATATCTTCCGGAAAAACGTACTCGTTAAGCGGATTTCTCACCGAGCCGTGGACATAGACGATGGGGCCCTCCCGGTGAATCCGCGGCCGTTCGCCGAGATAGTCCCACCGCCGATACGCCTCTGCCGGGTTTCCGCCATGCTCCTCGAGTTGCTGTCGGGTCCAGAAAATGGCCTTCTCCGCCCCTACATTGAAGCCTTCGGGATCAAAAAGCGCGCCCTGGTCATGGTTGCCCAAAAGACACACTTTGCAGTGTTTCATGACCAGGTCGATGCATTCCCGGGGATTGGGACCGTATCCCACGATGTCACCCAGGCAATAAATCTCCTCCACGCCCTGTTGCCGGATGTCCTCGAGGACCGCCTGGAGGGCTTCCAGATTGCTATGGATATCGCTGATGATCGCACGTTTTACAGGTGCCACCGGTCTGGCCTCAAATTAAACGTTGCTGGTTTTTTATTCTTCATTTTGGCCTCAGGGTATGAAATCGTCCTCCGGGGAAATCGATTCCACAAACCGGGCCAGAAGTGTCGCGGCGGCGTCCAGGTCGTCCAAGGAGATCATTTCCACCGGGCTGTGCATGTAGCGGTTAGGGACGCTGATCAAGCCAGTGGCTACTCCGGCACGGTTGACCTGAATGGCGTTGGCGTCCGTTCCCGTGGCTTTCCCTGCTGCCGCCAGTTGGTACGGGATGTTGTTTGCCTCCGCCACTTGGATCAGCCGCTCCACCACCCGCGGATTCATGTTGGGACCCCGATAGATCACGGGTCCTTTGCCGAGTTTGATTTCTCCTTCCTCCTTTTTTTCCATGGTTGGGCAGTCTGTGGCGAAGGTGACGTCCACGGCGACCCCGACATGGGGATCGATCCCAAACGCACTCGTCCGCGCTCCACGAAGCCCTAGTTCTTCCTGGACCGTTGCCACAGAATAGCAAGCCGACCGGAGTTTGCTTCCATCGATGCGTCGCAGGGCCTCGATCACGACCCAGGCTCCCGACTTGTCATCCAGGCCGGAGGAAATGAGACGGTTATTCCACAGTTCGCGAGACGCCAGTTCGATCGTGATGGGATCTCCAATCCGAACTTTTTGCGATGCTTCCGACTTGGATGCGGCTCCGATATCGATCCACAGGTCCTTCATTTTGGGAACAGCCTTCCGCTCCTCTTCCGAAAGGAGGTGGATCGGCTTGCGGCCAATCACGCCGGGGATGGGTCCGCTGTCGGACCAGATGGTCACCCGCTGGCCGATGAGGACACTCACGTCCCAGCCGCCGATGGACTGAAAGTAAACAAATCCGTCATCATCAATGTACTGGACGATCAGCCCAATTTGATCGCAGTGTCCTGCCAGCATTACCCGAAACGGGGCATCGGGCTTACGCACGGCGATCACATTGCCGTGGAAGTCCGTCTTCACTTCATCCGCGAATCGCTTTGTGTAATCCCGAATGACATCCTGGACTGGGCGTTCATATCCTGACGGACTGGGAGTTTCCAACAAGCGTGTCAGAAATTGGCGAGCATCAGTATCCATCAAGAACTCCTTTCCTTTGGGGCCCAGAAAGAATCTTTTCGATCGTATTCGAAACAGGCCTTTTTGCCGCCCCTGGAGGGCCGACCGACTCACGTCTCAAGAATGAAGTATTATACTACTTCGGCCGGGTTACGTGGCAACACTGGACGACGGCTCAATCAAGCGGATTCTGCGCCCCAGCCTATCAGAAACTTTGCCGGCCTACTGGCCCTGTTTTCCGGATTCCTGTTGACGGGCTTTCTTTCTCTGCTCGAACGAGAACCAGTCCCGGCGCTCGCGGGAACTTGGGATGCCCATTTCTTCACGGTACTTGGTGACTGTTCGCCGTTTGACGTGGATGCCCTGCTTGGCAAGTTCCCTGACGATCTCTTCATCGCTGAGGGGATTGGCTTTGTCTTCGCGGTCGATCAGTTCCTTGACTTTCAGCCGAACAACGTCCCAGGCTACCTCTTCTCCCTCGGGATTGACTTTTCCTCCGCAAAAAAATCGGCGCAGGGGGAAAAGCCCCTGAGGGGTTTGGATCCATTTGTCATCCACCGCACGACTGACTGTGGTTACGTGAATGCCCAGCTTATCGGCGATTTGTTGCATTTTGAGCGGCTCGATGTGCTCGGGGCCTTCCCGCAGGAATTTCTCCTGATGATCGATAATCGCCTGAGCCACCCGCTGGAGCGTTCGCTTGCGCTGCTCAATCCCATCAATGATCCACTTGGCGCGCTCGATTTTGTTTTTGATGTACTCCCTCTCCTCCTTGGAAAGATTCTGCCGTTCGAGACTTTGCAGCAATCCCCGATTGATTTGAAGCCGTGGCAGATCGCCGCCTTCCACCCTCGCGATGAATCGGCCATCTTCCGTCTCTTCGACGTAAACGTCGGGAGTCACGGGCATGGCCGTCTCACTGCGGAACTGTAGCCCGGGTTTGGGGTTGAGCTTGCGAAGAGCCTGCAGCAACTCGTGGATGTGCTCCAGGGACCAATGCGTTTTTCTGGCGATGTGGGGCAGGCGATTGTGCTCGATGTCTTCCAGGTATTCCGAAATCAGAAGTTTAAGATCCTCATAATCTGGACTTTCTGGGTCGAGCTGGAGGAGCAGACATTCCTTGAGATCGCGGGCACCCACTCCCGGCGGATCCAGCTCCTGTACGATTTTGAGAGCCTTCTCAGCCCGCTCGAGATCCTCCTCAGTAGCCTCGGGCCCCAGGAGGTCCTGAAGGCTCGTCTGCAGGTAGCCATTTTCATCCAGGTTGGAAATGATTCTCTCCGCGAGCTCTCGGGTCTGAGAATCGAGATCGTACCACGCCAGTTGATCGAGAAGGTAATCCTGGAGAGTGGGG
>NZ_JBAMME010000277.1:0-3847 GCF_039793925.1 Thermogutta sp.
TGAAATACTTTCTGTAAACAAAAAGAGGGTAAAGCTTCAAGCGGGCGAGGCTTGCATTTGCGATGTAGAATGGACGACTACGTCTATTGATGAAGTATATATTGGGGCCGTTGTGGTGACGTATTGTATGACGTTTGCAAAACCATCTATTGAGATTGACATTGAGAAGGGAATCTCCGTTGTGGCACCCCTAGTTGCGCTGAAGAAACTTGTTTGACCCTGCGAGTTCACAGTGAAGATGATCGTTTTAGCCTGGGAAATGGCTTCATCGTGAGCATTTTAAACACTGGCTGCACAGTTTACCGATTGCACGCGGCTGAATGCACCAATCCCAGTCTCGGTTGGGGATTGAACTCGTCCGCAGGATGTTAATCTGTCCACGTTTAGTTGGCGAATTGTGAACGTTTTAAAAGCCGGCGGCAAGATTTAAATGCGGTGTGATTGCTTGTCCGTGTCACTGGCTCGGCCAATTTAGGAGTCGCCGCATCGCCCGGGCGGGAAGAGCCGAAAAATCCACCATACAGCCGGGTCCTTCCTCAACGTCTCTTGCCATCCGGCAAAAGCGGCCCATGCCTGTTTGACTGATCCGTGGCCTTAATCGCCTTTCTTGCAGTGCAGAGCCGGCTATTAACCTAACGGCCTGTTTGAAAGCGGCGGATCTTCAGATTCAAACTGCTTCAAACTGCCTTGCTCTTTTTCTCCCGGTGCGCTAGAATGCGCAAGTCATGCGGATGTCCATCGGCAAAGGGAGACGACGGGAGAGCGGTCGCCGATGAGCGCCTTTGCGGGGGCACCCGGTGGTCAGAGTGGCGTCCCTATTGGGGCGTGTGAAAACGTGTGGAGAGACTGAGAGGTGACGTATGGAACCCCCGCTGGCAATGGTACTGTTAAAGCATCCCGCCAAGCCGTCTTTGGAAAAGCTCCAAGAAGCCATCCGGGCCAATTGGGAGGATGTCCCGCCCGTCGAGGAAGCACCCGTGTCGCTCCCCCCGGATGTCGATTTGCCGCCATTTCAGGCGATGCGGATGGGCGATACGGTGGCGTTTATCCTTTCGGAGGCGGAGCCTATTCCGGAGGAGGATCTCGAGCCTGCCTGTCTCTCGGCATGGTACTGGCCGGATGCACAAAAGGCGGTCAAAGAGCACACGGCACATTTGGTTGTGATTTTGCCGGAACCGCCGCAAGATCCCCTCGAGCGATACATCATCCTGACACAAATCACGGCGGCTTTGGCTCAGATCACAGACTCTGTGGCGGTGTTTTGGCCCCGGGCTCTTCTGGTCCACAAGCCGGAGGACTTCATCAATTCCGCCCGGCAGATGGGACCGGGCCAATTTCCGCTGGAGCTATGGGTGGGATTTCACGGGGAAGTGGACGAGGATCAAACGCTGACTTTGTTCACACGGGGTATGGCGGCTTTTTCACTTCCCGAAATTGAAGTTTACAACACGCGGCAGCAGCCCCAATTTGTCTATGAGCGGGTGTACAACATCGCGTATTATTTGCTCGAAAATGGCCCGGTCATCCATGATGGAGAGACGGTGGGGATGAACGAGGACGAGCGATACAAGGTGCGGATTGGTCCATCCCGTCTTGAACCGCGGATTCGGGCTCTCCAAGTGGAGATGTGAGACGCGTCCCTCGATAAATATTTTCCCGGAATGATCATTACAGGTTGCATCGTCAGCATCGGGTGAAATTCAGCGAACGGATTCAGTGCGTTTCGGGAGACAGCACAGATGCTGTATGCGGTGATCTTGGCTGGAGGATCCGGAACGCGCCTCTGGCCGGAGAGTCGTGCTGCCCGTCCCAAGCAATTGCTGCCCATCGGGGGCGAGAAAAGTTTACTGCGGGCCACGGTGGAGCGCGTTCTGCCGCTGGTTCCTCTCGATCGGGTCCTTGTAGCGACGAGCAAAGATTTGGCGCCGGTCATTGCCGAAGAGTTGTGTTTTCTCCCCCGAACTGCGATCCTGGTGGAGCCTGCCCCGAGGAATACGGCACCGTGTTTGGGCCTGGCCGCTGCCCGGCTCCTTCGTGAGGACCCGGAAGCGATCATGGCGGTGTTGCCCGCCGACCATGTGGTGTCGCCCGATGCAGCATTCCTGCACGATTTGGAAACAGGCGTGCGGCTGGTGATGGAGGATCCGCAGCGGTTGGTGACGTTTGGCATCCCCCCGACATATCCCTCGCCGTCTTTCGGGTACATCGAGCGGGGTGAGCCTCTCGCTTTTCCCAATGGTGTCAAACTTCAGGAGCACACTCGGGCAGAGAAAGCGCCACCGCCGCGGATCTTTCAGGCGAGACAGTTCTGGGAAAAGCCATCGCGGGAAACAGCCGAGAAATATCTGGCGGCGGGTACTTTCTACTGGAATGCCGGAATCTTTGTTTGGAAAGCGGCGACTTTATGGCAGGCGCTGGAGAGTTACTGTGCGGAAGTTTTTCAGCCCCTGGCCCGCATTGCTGCAGCCGCTGACTCACCCCGATTCAGCGATATACTGGAAGCCGAATTCCAGCAGATCAAAAACATCTCCATTGACTATGCCGTCATGGAAAAGGCGGAAAACGTCGTGGTGGTCGAGGCCACGTTTCGCTGGGATGACGTCGGTGGCTGGCGGGCGCTGGAGCGGCTGTTGACCGCCGATGACAGGGGCAACGTCGCCGATGCCCCGCGCGTGATTTTCCTGGATGCAGACGGCACGATCGTTCACAGTCGCCGGGAGGACCATCTCATCGCCACACTAGGTGTTAAAGACCTTGTTATCGTGGTCACTCCGGATGTCACACTGGTGGCCGACAAAAATCGGGAAGAAGAGGTTCGCCACCTTCTAAAGGAGCTGGAGCGGCGGGGATGGCGGGAGTATCTGTAATGCGTCGCGACGAAGGGATTTAAAGCGGTTCTTCTCGCACGGGCTCAGTTGATGTCGGAAAGGTAAATCGGAATGGCGGGAGGAACGACAGAATTCCGCGTCAATCTGGATGTGTTCCGCGGCCCGCTTGATGTCCTCCTCTATTTGATTCGCAAACACGAGCTGGCCATCACGGAGATTTCGGTCTCAGAAATCGCGGAGCAATTCCTGCAGTTTGTGGAATCGGTCCAGCCGCTGGACGTTGATACGGCAGCCGACTATTTGGCCATGGCGAGCTGGCTGGTGGAGCTCAAATCTTATGAGCTGCTACCGCACGGGGAGGAAATGCCGGAGGAATTCGTGTCGGAACCCCGCGAGGAGTTAGTACGGCGGCTTCTGGAGTACAAGCGCTACCGGGATCTGGCGTATCTTCTGGAAGAGCGTGCCAAAGAATGGCAAATGCGGATCCGTCGGCTGAGCGATGACCTTGGGGAAAACCCGGTTCAGCCGGCGGATGAGCCGCTCCAGGAAGTTCACCTGTGGGACCTCGTGCAGGCCTTTTTGCGGGTCCTCCAGGAGAGCGAGGTCCAGGCAGGGACGACGCTCGTCTACGACGACACCCCCATCCAGGTCTTCATGGAGCGTATCTACCGACGTTTGCTCGACTGCCAGCAACTCGCCTTCCGCGAACTCTTCTTACCCGGAATGCATAAGTCCACGCTGGTCGGGATTTTCATGGCGGTGCTGGAGCTGGTACGTTTCGGCTTCATTCGAGTCCAGCAGGAAGAGCTCTTTGGCGAGATCCTTCTTTCTCTGCGCGAGGACCGCCCACCGTATCACCCCTGGGAACCTCCCCCGACAACCGGAGAAAGGGAAATGCCCGGCGGCACGACCACTGGGCAAGCCTCTCCCCAAAGCGGACAATAGACGTTTCGCTGCAGTATGCCGGGTCTGACTGGTTTGAGGGAGAGTCTGTGAACAAGTGCGGGAAGCACCAACCT
>NZ_JBAMME010000278.1:0-3839 GCF_039793925.1 Thermogutta sp.
GCCTGTGCGGACCATTCTGTTTGCAACCCCGAACCCACAGGGCCCCCAATACTCGGCGGGAAAACCCGATTGATGTTCTCGAAATTATGGAGCGCCAACCCAAATTGTTTCAGATTGTTAATGCACGCAGAACGTCTGGCGGCCTCTCGAGCGGCCTGGATCGCCGGAAGCAACAGAGCGATCAAAATCCCGATGATCGCAATGACCACCAGGAGCTCAACGAGGGCGAATCCGCTTCGAGCACGAATTCGGGGCTCCACTTCTGACAAGAGGCACGTCGTGGCAAGGCGCAATCTCCTTTCCGTAATGCTGAGACAGCTATTGAGACTGAATCTCATTACCGTTCAAAAGCGTATTATAGTACTGGAATAGTTCAGGAAAAGCGCTACCTATTTGCTGTTAATTTTCGACGAGGCCCTCTCGCGCCACCGGCCACAACCATCCGCCGAATGACCAGTCGTTCCCATTGGCGAAACGTGATTCGGTCTAAAAAGGGACTCTGGCCGCGCCTGCTTCGAGTCACCTCACGAACAACAAAAGGGAGCCGTGAGAGCCCTCTCCAAACGCTCGGCCAGAACCGGGGCCGGAAAGCCGTAAGGCAAGCCGAGAACGATTCTCAATCAGTGACTCCGCGACGAATGAACGGGGAACCGTCGCAAAAAAAGAGCGGCGCAGTCTCGCCGCTCGAGTGGGCAGGCGACCACCCCAGGCCCCGGTGGTCATCATAATCAGAGGATTGGTGTCATCACCATTGGCCCGAAAGCAGCAAGTAGGCGAGAGCTGCCGGGTCTACCGACTTCGTGTTGGCACCTCCGTGCGATCGGGCCCGAATTCGTTCGAACCCCAATAGTTTGTGCAGGTATGCTATGGAGCTGCCATTCCCGGACAGTCGGAATTCGGTGCCTGTGGCGACGAGGGAGTCTGGCCCCGGCGAATCATTCACCACCGCCGTGTCGTTGCCTCCGTCGCTATCCACGGTGACTTCCTCAAACATCTTGACCCGAATGAAGTACCCTGGTCCGCTCAGCCGCGCCCAATCCGGCCACGAGACAAACTCATCATCGCCGGACGAACCGTAAAGCTGCGCCACGTCGCGTCCCCCAACAATCGAATAGGCATGGACGTAGTCAAACGCCCGAACCGTGTTGGAAAAGCCCGGCCCCTGGAAAACAGCCTCTCCCGGCCGGCCGATAAACAGGTCATCCCCAGCGGAGTCGTACAGGTGGGCCACGTCCGTGCCGCCGCGTGCGGCCTCTGCTACCACATTCTTGTACCCCAGAACCCGCACGAGATAGCCGGTTCCTGTTAACGACACATCGCGCGGCCGGGCCACAACCGTGTCGTCGCCCGTCGAATCCAACAAGGTTGCACTGTCCTGCCCGCCCATCGAAGCCGCCACGATTTGCGATGCGCCATTGATCACGGCGCGAAGGTCCCCGGCCTGGAGAGTTGCCTTAAACGGCTCGGCCGTGAGGGTATCATTGCCTGAGCTTCCAAACAGATATGCTTCGTCTTGACCGCTCCCGCTGAAGCTGCCCTGGACCTGCTCAAAACTGGTCGCTATGACGGAGACGCCAGGGTAAGACATTCGCGCAGTGCCTGGAGCCACGGTCAGGATGTCTTTTCCGGAGGAGTCGCGGAACTCCACGCTGTCGGCCCCTTCCCCACCGTTGACGGTCACCTGCTTGAACCCCTTGGCTCGGGCAAAGTAACTGCCGTCGATACTCCTCACCGACGTCCACTGCGGAGTGACAAGTCCCTGATCCTTTTCCGATGTGCCCGTCAATTGCGCCTCGTCGTTGCCACCCCGTCGGCTGTAACCGTGCACAATGGGAACATCCTGCGCAGCAAATCGGAGGCCGCTTCCCGACATCACGGCCAGGCCGGGCTGGACTGTGAACAGATCCGCCCCCGGAGTGTCGCCCAATTCCGCCACGTCCTGGCCCCCGCCGCCCACGAACGTGACATCCTCGGAATTTCTCGCGAAAAGCTGATAACCAAGGCCCGTCACGTCAACCCCGGGGCTGTTCCCTTCGAAAAGCCCCAGCACGGCATGCTCATCTCCATCCGTTCCATAAATTCCCACGGTATCCTGGCCAGTATCGCCGTCGAAGAGAACTCCCGTGGTGCCTGGCTCAAAGCTCATAAAGACACCGTTCACCAGAGCGGCCGGTGCGCCAAAATAACCAAGGTAAGCCTCGTCGTCACCCGGAGTCCCTCGAACAGTGACCACCCGATCCTCGAGCGACAGCGTGGGGGGATTATCTAATGTGACATTCACCGTACCGGTCAATCCGGAGATCATCAAATAGTAAGTCGTGCCGGCCGTCACGGACGGAATCGCCAGCGACGTCGTGCCTGTCCCGACCAGAGAATAAAGCTCGCCGGTCGAGGTGCACAAGGCCATGGCGGTGTTGCTGGAGACCCCCGCGCCACTCACATTGGCGGTGAAAGCCCCATCGGCAGCCACCTGGAAACTGTACCACAGTGTGCCGTTGGTCGGAGACTGGGCGGGCAAAGTCGTGCTGCTGATAGTCCCAAGGTCGATTGGCGAGCGAGAAGGAATAGCCACGATCGTGGCCAGCGAACTGTCGCTCCCGCCGGGACCAAACACCTGCTGAGAAAGGGTATAGACTCCAGCGACACGATACGCGTGCGTCGTCAGACGGCTATCCGACTTCCAGCCGTCGCCATAGTCAATGAAGCCGTCTGTGGCCCCCATGGACCAGTCGAGAACGGTGATCCCCCGGTTAACGGGAACCACTGTGGGAGCCACCAAAAACGTAGAAACAGCAACAGGCTCCCCGGTGCCCCAGGAGCTCGTCCAGGCGTCGTATGCCCGACGATACCCCGTGCCATTCACCGCATAATTGACGAACTGATTCTCGATAAAGAGGTCCGTCACTTGGCCCGTCGGATAACTCTCCCCGCCAAGGACCCACGCCTGAATTTGCGTGTCGTAAGCGGCAAATTCCACATCCCGAGGAATAAAGGAATCATCAAAACCGCTGGGATACGCCACAGTCCAGGCCACGAGACGCCCTGCCGTGGTCAGGCTGCGGATCCGCACATTATTTGCGTGGGCAGTGCTCGCCGTCTTAAAGCTCTGTGCCACGGGATCGTAAACCAGGACCGTCACGTTGCTCCCCGTAGACCATGCGGCCACCCCATCACCCACCGCCGTATACTCGACGAAAGTCCCGTCATCGTAGGTGGTCACATTGTATTTAAACTGACCTGTCAAATAGTCGTAACTCACCGCCCCAACGTTGCGCGGCACGTAGTTACCGCCCAAGCCGTCCGCGTAACCGATCTTCCACGCCGCGATCGACTGGCTGAGCCCAAGGTTGATCACAGAGCGATTGGTAGCCTCAGGGGACTGGAACGTTTTCCACACCCCGCGACCAGGATCGTACACCGCCACCATAACCGAGCGGTCCACCCACTGGCCGGAGCCATCTTGACGCCGAATCGTCCAGGCCGCCCAACCGTCCACCTGAAGATCCCCGATTTGCTGATTGGTCGCGACTGAGCCACTCCACGTTTTCCACAGCGACTGGCCTGCATCATAGGTGGCCAAAAAGATTTGCTGGTTATTGACGTTGGCTCGATCGCGGGCCACCCACGCCACAATTTGTCCTTCGACGACCAGACGATCGACTTCCTGATGGGACGCGAGGGGAATTTTGCGGAAGACCACGCCCCCGGCCCGAGAATCCCACGCCCCCATTCCGATTCCAACCTTCACGCCGTCCTGCGTCAACGTCCAGGCCGCCACCCCGTCGCCAAGATCGAAGTCCCCCAGCACGTATGTTCCGCCATAGTTGGTTCGGTTGGTT
>NZ_JBAMME010000279.1:0-3764 GCF_039793925.1 Thermogutta sp.
TTAAGCACATGACCCGACACCGATGAGAATACCCCGAGAAATGATAAACTTGGGGTGATCACGACCCAAGAAAGGAGATCGCAGGAGATAAAAAAGGCAAGAAAACAAAAAATCGGGGCGACTGGATTTGAACCAGCGACCTCTTGGTCCCGAACCAAGCGCTCTAAGCCAGGCTGAGCTACGCCCCGCAAGAACGATCTTCTCGATATTGTCTAGAGAGAACGCCTGCCTGGCCTATCCATTGTTTTTGTTTCGGCCACGCAGGATTCTTCTTCAGTTTACCGCCACTTCCCGCCCAGCGTCAATCCATGATGTTTCTGACTCATCCCCACTTTTTTGGAAAAATCTCTGAAATGCCACGGGTGCAACGTTCCGGAGGGGCAGTTCATGACTTGCCTCTACGACACACCGAGCACCACTCAGATGGATCAAATCTCGGTCGGTAGGGGTGAGCCACCAATCGTCGCCCAACCCAGACAGAGCCCCACCGCTAAACTCAAGGCCTGGCATCGACGGCCAAATCCGACCTGTGATAGGAGCTCATCCCTCTAACAGTCAGCGGCACTTGGTGCTATCACACCGGCACGCCGAGAAAACCCTCATGGTAGAACACCGGTTCGTACCCTTGCTCGGTCAACCAGCGAATGGCCGTTTCCAATCGTTGGGGATGGTCTGGCAGATAGCGCTGGTAAAAAGGCCAGAAGTACTGTTCATGAGTAAAAACATCCATGATTTCAGCCGTGTTGGGGTCTTCTTTGAGCGGTGCCAAAGTGGGCACAATTTTATCCACCGGTGTGTTATTGCAGACGATGTCGACGCGTGAGAAGACTATCCCGCTTTCGAAATCCATCCACGCATCGTGGCGGGACAGGTAGGCACTTCTAATAGGGTCAAGGTGATAGTTCACATCCCACACGCCGCCGATTCGGGTAAAGTATCCACTGAGCACGCGAACGCCGCGTTCTTTGAGAACCCCGAGGCTGGCCGGCAGGACCATTCCCCAATGGATGACGGTGGGTGGGGAATACGAGGCTTCACCGGCAAACCGCAGGATCTGCTCCGCCACACGATCCAAGTCTGCCGCCAGTTGCTGCGGCGAGGCGTGCTGATAGGGGCGGTCGGGTTTGTCCGCCCAGGCGTGAAAAGCAAGTTTCAGCCAATCTGCATTGTCTGCCCATTCACCTTTGTAACGATCGGGGAACTGCGTCAGATTGAAGTCGTCACCTGTTGTGTAGTAAATGTTCAGCACGAATTTTGTGCCGTACTTTTTGTGGAGGTCCCGAAGCATCGCCAGATACCAGCAATCGAAAAGGGATCCATATTCGTGCTGAGCAATATCGCGGAGAAAGAAGCTGTTATCGTCGATGGAAAAACGATACCGAGGCCGACTGTTTCGGTCCCAAATCACTTTGATCCGATGCTCTTGATCGCCGCGGGGACCGCGCGATTTTGCCACGATCTCGTTTTCATGTTGAGTGAGGGTGACGGTGGTTCGATAGAGAGCTCCTTGGCGCTGCGCCGGCTGGTCGTTGACGGTGACGGTTTGATCCTCGGGCGCCAACCCCAGAACCTCGATTTCCAGACCACGCTCCGTTTGTCGGCCGTGCCGCCAGTTGAGCACCGCACCGTGAACCGGTTGTAAAATGGTCGTGCTCGTCGCATCCGCCAGCAGACGTCCTGTCGCGAAGGCTGCTGTTCCGGTGGCCAATCCTAACAGAAAATGACGCCGGGACCAGAAGTTAAAAGACATGGCTCTGCCTGTTCAGTGGGAAAGTTGTTTCAAATTGTTTTACGGGGCCGTCGCTTCGGGTGGCTCGGTTCGTTCCTTCTGGGTCACATTCTCAGGGGGTTTATGTGGACCGCGGGGCTGTTCGCGTTCGCTGTGTGCCTTGCGGTGGGGTGGTTTCTTCGGAAGTGGTTCCGCGGCCTCAGCGGTCCTCTCTTCATCGAAATCTTCGTACGTCGAGACGTAGCCCGGCAATTTCGCACGGGCTTTTTCCTCTTCATAGGCGGCAATCACGCGAGCCTGGATCATCTCCCGGCACTGGGAATTGATGGGATGGGCAATGTCTGCATAGAGTTTCGCCCGACCTTCCTCGTCGCGCTCAATCGGCTGCTCTTTAAGTCGGATGCCACACTGGTTGCAGTACTGAGCCCGAAGGTGATTCTTCGTTCGGCAATTGGGACAGCGCGCCGTGAGTTTGCGGCTGGGCATGGCGACGAACGGCCCATTGGCCCCCTCGATGATCTTTAGGTCTCTGACCACAAAACAATCATCGAAGGTAATCGAGCAGAAGGCTTTCAGCCGCTCTCCGGGCTCGTCCATGAGCTTGATGCGTACCTCGGTGATTTCCACGGCCGACCTCCTTTCCCTGAGGACTCTTCACACAACCGAATGCACGACGAACGCAGCACCGAGCCGAGCGGAGTGGATCCGCCGCGCCGCGGCCAGGGCCTGCTCGCGGTGGCAATAGAGGGCGAAATAGCACGAACCGCTCCCCGTCAAACTGACCGCCCAACTACCCATTTGCCCCAACGACCACTTAAGGCTGGCTAGCTCCGGCGCCAAACGTTGTGCAGGTTCCTCCAAACGATTGAACACCCGTTGCCGAAACGAGGCCCAATCTCCCCTTTGCCATGCTTCGAGCAGCGGCGCGACCGCTTGCGGCCTTTCCGGTACCCGGCACGCTCCGTACACATCCCGGGTCGCGAGGCTCACCGGGGGTTTCACCACCACCGCGTGAAGCAGCGGCCCCGGCCGAACGGGTTCCACAATTTCTCCTCGTCCACGGCACACGCTGGGTCCTTTGTGGAGAAAGAGAGGGACGTCACTCCCCAGCTGCGCGCTCCAGTGGTGGAGCGTCTGCTGAGAAACCCCGACATTCCACACCTGACACAAAGCCACCAGCGCAGCCGCTGCGTCCGAAGATCCCCCACCTAATCCGGCCCCGGTGGGAATACGTTTCCAAAGCTGGATGCGTACTCCTCGGTTGATTCCCGTTTCCTGCTGAACCAGGCGTGCCGCACGATACACAAGATTGGTTTCATCCGCCGGCACAGAATATTTCCCACAAAGCTCCGCCCAGTCCCCCTTCCATACCCATTTTACGTCTAAGACGATGTTGCTTCCTGGGATTTCCTCAAGCACCAGGGTATCATACAGGCTAATCGGCACGACCAGGGTCTCGATGAGGTGATAGCCGTCTTCGCGGCGCCCCAACACCTCGAAGAAAAGGTTCAATTTGGCTGGGGCATGAACGACCCACGATGTGTGCCAGCGTTGGACCTGCATTCGACGTCCGCCCCGGCAAGGGTACCTATAGTTGCAACGACCATCCCCCAAGCACTAGGGATTTTAAGCCTTTCTTTAGTGACGTCAATATCTATTTCCCCACGGTTGGGTGGTGGCAATTTTTTCCGCACAGCCGGTGAAATTTTCTCCGCCGCGTCCATCCAAATATTCGCGGGCCGCCATGTGCTGCATGGAACTCATCAAGCATGGGCGAACCATGCCCCATTCCCGCTTTTTCTCGCGGGAAAAAGGAATTTGGGGCTAACTTCGCGAAATTATTCAGACCGTCTTTTCACAGAATGATACATAACGAAAAATCCCGCCCTTCCAGAAAACTGTCCTGAGCCAGGGGAAGTAACCCTTCCTAACCAGGGGAAGCTCGCCCCCTAAAACGGACACATATCGGCGCGAGGAGCACGAAGAAGACCAGCCCTTTTTGGTGTAGCCCGGCCAAATTGGCGAGCCCTCTGAT
>NZ_JBAMME010000280.1:0-4395 GCF_039793925.1 Thermogutta sp.
AGGCATTGGATCACGAAGACTACTTCCGGGCTGCCGTCCTAATGTACGAATCCCTTCTGATTGCGGCAGCGAGAATCCTCAATTTGCCCGGGGATCCTCTGGATTATAAACATCGTCAACAGGGCAAGCGTGAGCTGTTTAGCCAGCTTGGCCACGCACAAAAACAGTTGCTGACCGATCTTCTGCGCACACGGAATGCCTGTGCCCACGGCAGCCGTCCTGGACGCAGCATCCAACGCATCATGCAGTCACCTCAAGAATTCCGCAAGTTGATCGAAAAGGCGTCAGAACTCTTCGACCGTTTGCCGGAACTCTTGAAATAGTAAAACTTCACGCCTAACTTATCGTTGTTGCCGGGTTTACTTGTAAAACCCATTCGGAGTGTGCCGATTGAGGCGCAGGAGGTGATTCTCTTTCAATGAGGAGTGCCGCATGGTTCTGAAAGACCGTAACGTCGTCTGGACATACCGGTGGTGTCTTTTTGCTTTGGCAATCGGTTTCGGTTTGTCTTGCAGCGTCAATGCAGCGCCGCCGCAGCGACTCCGTGTCTCTGACAATGGCCGATATCTTGTGACCAGCAACGGACAGCCGTTCTTCTATCTTGGTGATACCGCATGGGAATTGTTTCATCGCCTCAATCGTGAGGAAGCCGAGCTTTATTTAGCCGACCGTGCGAAAAAGGGATTTACTGTCATCCAGGCCGTGGTTTTGGCGGAACTCGACGGTCTCCATTCTCCCAACGCTTACGGCCATGTGCCGCTTTTGAACGATGATCCCACAAGACCGGCCGTCCAAGACGGCCCCGATAATGACTATTGGGACCACGTGGATTGGATTGTTCAGCGTGCGGAAGAACTCGGTTTATTCATCGGAATGCTGCCGACCTGGGGTGATAAATGGAATAAAAAGTGGGGCGTGGGACCGGAAATTTTTACTCCAGAAAATGCCAGGGTTTACGGGCGATGGCTGGGCCAGCGGTACCGAGACCACGCCATCATTTGGATTCTCGGTGGCGACCGGAATCCCGAGAGTGACCGTCATCTCGCGATTGTGCGGGCACTTGCAGCGGGACTTGCCGAGGGAGACGGCGGCGCTCATTTGATGACGTACCATCCCATGGGCGGATCGAATTCTGCCCAGTGGTTCCATAAAGATGATTGGTTGGCCTTTAACATGTTTCAATCCGGCCACAGTGCGTTCAACCTCCCAAACTACAAAACTACTTTGGCACTGAGGGAATTACTGCCGATCAAACCAGTCGTTGATGGTGAGCCGCGCTACGAAGATCATCCCGTCAATTGGAAACAGGGCAGGGAGTGGTTCGACGATTGGGATGTCCGCCAAGCGGCTTACTGGTCGATGCTGAGCGGCGCCTGCGGGCACACCTACGGAAACCACAATATCTGGCAAATGTACGAGCCGCCCCGGAAGCCCATCACCTTCGCGCGCACACCGTGGAAAGAAGCCCTCCATCATCCGGGCAGCGCCCAGATGGGACTCATGCGGGCGATCCTGACCCAGCGTCCCTGGTATCGGCTGGTGCCCGATCAATCGCTCATCGAAGGTAATAAACTGGAGGGGGCCGATCATCGTCGTGCTGCCCGGTCCGTCGACGACACGTTTGTGCTGGTTTACCTGCCGACAGGCGGAGAATTGACGGTCCACTGGAAAATAGCGGCAAAAGAAGAGGTCCAAGTGTGGTGGTTTGATCCGCGCACAGGAGATGTTCACGAGGGTGGTCGACAAAAGCCGGCCGGATCACTGACTCTTCGCGCCCCCGGGACTGGCCGAGGGCAGGATTGGCTTCTCATTTTGGATAAAGTCTCGGCTGGTCTTGCGCCGCCTCGCGTCGCGCCCGCAGAGGCTACACGTTGAATGGGGTAAGAATTAGAACAATTGCGGTTCTAAAATACACCCGGCGATAGCGATTCAATCGTGAGACTTGTGGAGGCCGACTATTGTTTCCCAGAACGGGAGAAGCGCTTCGTGGAAAGAGCTGACAATAGTATTCAGATCTACCCCGCGGTCCAAGCCAGTGGCGAGCCCTTCCCAAATCGCGTTGGCTGTTTTGGTGAGAGTCAGCGTGGGGAACTGGTGAGGATGGGCCGAGGCAATCATTGCGATAATTCGCGTGTCGAGTTGATGTTCCCGCAGGGCATCAATCCATGGCTGCGGTGACGCATCATATTGGTAAACAAGGACGAACTTATCCACAAGTTCGAACAATGTTTCACGCCCCGGCGGAATGCGTTGAGGCGGTGACGCCTTCAAATTACCTCCTGGCAAATCGACGATGAGCACGTCGAAATAATCCCGGGCGCCGCGCAGTTGCGCCGTTAAAGTTTCTTCCATTTCCTTGGTCCATCCGATTTTTTGCGACTTGCGCAGTTGCTCTGCCTGTTCCCGCGACACCTGGCGGAGTGATAGATACCACTCGGGTGTCGGAGACTGACCGTCCGAATCGAAACGCCAGCTCCAATAGTTCGCTTTAACGGCGCAATAATAAAGCACCCTGCTCAAGACGGATTTGCCGCAATTGGGATCGCCGACCACCCCTAACGTGATTGAGCCCTGCTTCGGCCGGAGTAAACTGTGAATCCAATCGATGGCCTCAGAGGGAACCTCGGGGGTTTCCTCATCACATGGCCAAACATTGACGTATCCATCCCGGGGGGACACACAAACGATGCGCGAAACCCCTCGGGAAACCGCGGCCGACGCGATCCCCGCGTAAACTTCCACCGGGCCGGACCCCGTTAAATAAATGCTGATTCTACCTTGCAGTTTGTCCAACTCATGGCAAAGTGCTTTCACCACTTCCGCTAACTGTTCCCTGGCAACAGGAGGCGCGGGCCTGATATCCAGCTTCACAAGGACGATTCTTTGTCCGTCACCCAACTCCCGGTCTTCCACCACAAAAAAGTCCCGGGGAGAGAAGGATCGCGGAGTTGAGGCGTCACCCACGTTCCGGCTAGCTTGATCTTGTGGTTTGCGCACTTCCACGCAACCCCCGTTCGCTGCAACCAAAGCAGCGGCATGGGCGTACATCCAGACGGCACCCGATCCCGTGATCACTACTCTTCCGCCCGTTTTCCAACTTCGCGGGAGCGGGGCTTCACGGAGCACGGAGGGTGGCCAAAATCGAACATGAGGCTCGGGATGAAACGTGATGACGGTTTCATTCGGATTCTGCTGAATAGAGAACCACTTGGTTTTGTAGTCCATGGCCCACTTCCTCGTAATTTCTCATTACACTGGCTCGTTTATTTGGCCCTGATTGGGAACTGAAACGGGCAGCATCTTCCTGAAGCATACGGAGATATCCTGTGATTCTAATCTTCTGTTGATTGTAAATCGCCACTGAGCCATTTTCGACCGAGGAACCGTCGAACAATACTTTTACATTTTTATTGTGCATCGCGATTTTGTGCGAAAATCCAGCCCGGTGCGTCTGGTATATTTTGGAGAAACTGGCGATTATCTGTGCATTGAGTCGTTCCATTCATTTACCAGACTCCATGGCATGGCGCTTCTCTGTCAGCCAGCCCACCGCAGGAGGTACCCAGCACAAATTGGAAGCAATGATTTCGATCGCTGTGGCCACCTGCGTAGTGGGACTGAATCCCATAAGGCGTGCCACAAGAAGCCCAATCGGCACGACGAGGATGACTCCTAAGCTGGCTAACATTACAGGATGACGGAAATACCTGCGGATTGCCGTTATCCAATCACCAGTTTCTTTGCGGAGGTGGATGATTCCGGCTATGTTCGCACCGATCTGGTCGCTCATTGCATAAAAGTAAGGAATGTAGAACCCCTCCACGCTGTACACGTCAAGCCCCAGGAAACGGCTCAATGCGTCAATGCCCCAGGGGGCGATCATTCCCAGAAATTTACCCCAGGCGTAACTTTCGGCGATGGAGGCAGTCTTTCTCAATATCCGCTGGCGGAGCGCGAAGAGGCCTTCAAAGAGACTTTCAGCTTCACCGCCCAACGTTCTCACAAGCCACTGACCGAGCGCGGCTTTATGAAAACCAAGCGTGTCGAGAAGTACCCCAACAGCAAGTCCTCCGAGATATCCAAGCAGTGTGTAGCGCAGAAGTTCTGCGAAACCAGATTCGGATTCCTCTGTGGGCTGCACTTCTGGTAGTGAATGGTCGTTAGACTTGTCTGCCATACGAAAGGTCCTCTAGAATCGCTCGGAATGGCTCGACGAAGGTAACCGGAAATCATGGGTCTTCCTGCTCGTCTATCAAGAGAAGCAGCTTTTAATTGTACGCGGCTCAGCGAGGTTCGTTGGCTGCAAATTTAGCTCAGCATCGTCAGCGAGGTTCCTTAGTCTGTTACACACAATCGATCACCAGCCACGCGCGGTTGGGGCGATTCAGGTTCTCT
>NZ_JBAMME010000280.1:4405-26553 GCF_039793925.1 Thermogutta sp.
TTCTCTCGAAAATAAGACTTTCCGCCCAGTGGCTGGCCCAGGTTCTTCCATTGGCAAGGTCCTCGTTGGCGATCGCGGCGAGTCAAGGCGACCGCGTTCGGCCGGGTGGGGGCTGATCACTTGATTCCAACACGGGTAGGTGCATACTGGAGGCGTGCCGATTCGCTTCCGTGACGGGGCCAATTTTCTCGATGCTTCCAGGTCGTGAAATGCCGGAGGATGAGCGGATGAAGTCTGCCGAAATCCGTGATGTCCATCATTGCCGTTTCTCCCGGAGAGAGCTTCTTCAGGGATCGCTTGGCGCCCCTTTGCTGCTGGCTACCGGACGATCCGTTGTGTTGGCGGACGCGGACGGTTCGCCAAGGCCAGGGACTGTCAAATGGCTGACCGATCACCTCGGCGTGTTCTGCGGCCCGATTCATGTGGGAGTATTGAGAAACGGTCACGAGGTGGCACTCTTTGACTATGGCGACCTGGCGGTGCTTGAGTGGGCAGGGCAAGAAGGTCTGAAGATTCGCACGGTGTTCGTCACCCATCATCATCGGGAACAAGCCTGGGGGCTCGAGGATCATCCGAGGGAAATCGAAGTGATTGTGCCGGAGGATGAGCTCAAGCTTTTCACCCATGTGACGGATTACTGGTCTGCGCCAGGGACCCGCTGGCATATCTACAACCAGCATCCGCACCATTGGACATTCTCGGAACCCATCGCCGTCACTCGAACCGTTCGAGACGGCGACTCATTTACCTGGGGACCGGGCTGGATAACCGTGATCGCGACCCCGGGGCATACGGACGGGGCCGTCAGCTACTGCGTGGATGTGGATGGTCGACGAGTTGTGTTCTGCGGCGATCTGCTGCACGGACCCGGCCAGCTTCCTGATCTCTACTCGCTTCAAAAAGGATTTGAGCGTGGGCAGAGGAAAATATCAGACTATCACGGGTATCTCGGGGCCCGGGAATGTCTCGAAGCGAGCCTCGGCCGAGTCCTGGAGGTCAACCCCGATTGGCTTATCACCTCACACGGGGGAATCGTCAGTGAACCGCGGGAGGCCATTGCACTGATCCTCAGCCGCTTAGAAAAACTGTACCGGAATTACGTCTCCACGTCGGCCCTGCGGCATTATTTCCCCGAACTGTTCACCGAGTTTCAGGGACAGCCCGATCAGTTGCCTTTTCAGGAAACGCTGGAGGTGCCTCCCTATCTCCGGCACATCGGGACGACTTGGATTCTTATCTCGGAAGACGGAGCGGCCTTTGTCATGGACTGCGGGCACCGCCGGGTTATCGACGCGTTGGAGGCGATGCTTGCGGAGGGCACGATCAAACGGGTGGAAGGATTGTGGATCACCCATTATCATGACGATCACGTCGATGCCATTCCCGACTTCCTACAGAGGTTCGGCTGTCCTTGCTACGCTGTTCCGTCGGTGGCCAGTGTCGTCACCCGGCCGCTGGCGTGGCGTTTGCCGTGTATTTCGCCCTCTCAGATTGCCGTGGATCACGTTCTTCCAGATGGAACGAGTTTCCTCTGGCATGAGTTCCGCCTGACGGCCTTCGAGTTTCCCGGTCAAACACTGTATCATGGGGCCCTTTTGGTCGAGGTAGGTTCCGACCGGCTTTTCTTTGTGGGCGATTCCTTCACGCCTTCCGGCATCGACGATTACTGCATTCAGAATCGGAATTTTCTACATGATGGGATGGGCTTTCAGCGGTGTCTTGAGCTGGTCATGAAATTGCAGCCCACCCACATGTTCAATTGTCATGTGGATCGGGCGTTCCGGTTTACTAAAGATTTTTGCCAGTCGATCATCAGCCGATTGAAAGAAAGGCGGCAACTTCTTGCCCAATTACTTCCCTGGCCGGACCCACATTTTGGAACCGACGAACTGTGGCTGAGAGCTGATCCTTATGAGCAAACAGTAAAAGCGGGAAGTGTTGCTGCGCTGCAGGCCATCGTTTTCAACCATTCGGAGAAACAAATGGAGTTCCGAGTACGTGCTGTTCTCCCGCTCTCGTGGCGCAAATCGGGCGTACCAGTGGCTTGCCACTCGTGGAGGGGGTGGTCCTCCGTTTTCGCAACCCCGCGAACTGAAACCGCGGTGACGTTGACAGTCGAGGTCCCACGAGATGCCCAGCCGGGCCGCCACGTTGTGACGCTCGACGTGGCCTGCGCGTGGGAGGAATCGGCACCCCAATTTCTGCTGGGATTTGCGGAGACAGTCATCGTTGTCGAATAAGAAGGGTTAACGGTTTTCCCGCCGTTGAGCGAAGGGGCTCGCCGCTTCCGGATACCGAGCAAGGATCTCCTTGAGCTTTTGCGCGACGTTGGGAAGTTTATCCACCAGGTTCTCGCGCTCTTCCGGATCGGTTTGGTAGTCATAGAGCTCATACTGTGCCGAGCTGGTGGGGGCTCCGATCTTTTTCCATTCCACAAGCCGATACCGCTCTGTGCGAATGGCCCGTCCCATGATCTCACCTCTCGGAAAGCAGTGATAAGCGTGATCATCCACGCGGGCATTCGGATCCCGGAGCACCGGCACGAGGCTGACACCCTCAATAGGCTGCGGTCCTTCTGGACGCGGCAGGCCTGCCAATTCGGCCAGAGTGGGGAAGATATCGACATTCTCGACGACCTGACGGGTGACAGAGCCGGGCGGAGTGACACCGGGTGCCACAATAATTAGGGGAATACGCACCGCCTGTTCGTAGTTCGTGTGCTTGGTCCAGATGCCGTGGTCACCCAGGTGGAAACCATTATCACCCCACAGGACGATGATCGTCGAACCGGCGAGGTCGAGGCGGTCAAGTTCATCGAGGACTTTCCCGAGTTGGGCATCGGCGAAACTTGTGGCGGCGTAATAACCGTGAATTAATGTGCGCTGGATTTGGTCAGTCTTCAAGTTTTCTAGGGTCAAAGGCTCATAGTTGAGAATTTCACCGCCTCGCTTGCCAGCGATCGGCGGGGCTCCCAGCGGTAATTGCTGGTAAGCGGCGAGCCGGAAGTCCGCTGGATTATAGAGATCCCAGTACTTTTTCGGTGCCGTGAATGGCAGGTGTGGTTTGACAAATCCCAGGGCGATGAAGAAGGGAATTCCTTCCTTTTCGCGGCGCTCTTTGGCCGCACGCAACCGCTTGATTCCCTCCTCGGCGATTCGTCCATCCGCATAGGCGGTGTCCGGAACATCCAGTTTCTCCCAGGCTGCTCCGCGGGGAAGTCGACCAATTTGATCGAGCTTCTGATTGGTAAAATAAGCTTCTTCTCGCGTCAGTTGCCCGCCGGCGGAGTTTTGTGGGTCGAGGTACTCAACCACTTTTTCAATGACGCTGGGAACGCTCCACGAGGCGGGGTCATCGTGGTTGCCGTGACCCACGTGAAACACTTTTCCCACCGACTCGGTACGGTAGCCATATTTCATAAAGTACTGGGGCATGGTGATGGCATTGGGCACAGCGCTGCGAAAATTGTCGCCCAAGCTGTAGATCCCAATGGTCGTGGAACGCGATCCAAGCATCAGGTCATTCCGTGAGGGGGCGCACACAGCCTGGTTGCAGAAAGCCAGCTCGAAGCGCATTCCTCGCAGAGCCAGACGATCCATGTTCGGTGTCTTGGCGATAGGATCTCCATAGCAGCCGAGAATGGGCTTGAGATCATCGACACAGATCAGGAGAACGTTCGGACGCGCAGGAGTCGTTTCCCGGGCTGAAGAAATCACCCCCAAGATCGGGAGAGCAATTCCTCCCGCCAAAACCCTGGCCCAAAAGCGTCGCCAGACGATTCGTTTTGCCATAATGATCGACCTTCTTCCGCCATGTAAAACGCGGGGCAAGACAACCTAGCCGGAAAACAGGCCACGCAGCGGCTCTTTCTACTGAGATTGTGGACGGAGGGACTTTGGAAAACAACATGCTTTTGCGCAAATCAATCACACTTCTGGGCAAACACCTTGCGACTCCAAGACGTGTGCTTATCATTGGAGTGAACATGGTGGCGAGTAGTCGCCGGTTGATCACGCATCTTTTTTCTGCGAACTTACCTCTGTGGAGTTACACAGGCGATTCACGCGGTTCTGTGGGGATCGAACTGGGACGTGCCAAAGCCCCCTGGCTATATGGGAGATCACACGATGATCCTGCGATCGACTTTAGCGACGACAGCCGTCTGGGGAATTCTGGGCATATGGTGCCACCATCTGGCGGCAGAGGAGCGTTTGCCCCATGTCCGCGTGAGCCCTCGTGATCCACGATACTTCGAGCTGACTGACGGCAAGCCATACATTCCGATTGGTCTCAATATGATTGGTCCCCCCGGAAACGGACTGGAGGGGATGGAGGCATGGTTTCAGAAACTTTCAGCCCAGGGGGGAAACTATGTCCGGATTTGGCTGAGCAACCCGTTTTTCGACATTGAGCACGAGCGCAGCGGGGTGTTCGATGAGGAGCGGGCCAAACGGATCGATGCCCTTCTCGCTTTGGCCAAGAAGTACGGCATCCGCCTGAAATTGTGCACGGAACACTTTCGCCATCTGGGTGAAGGGACGCAGAGCTGGGCCGCCAAGCCGCAGCATCTCATTCAAAATGGTGGTCCGGCGAAGGATACGGCGGATTTCTTCCTCGGTGAGGCCGGGCGGACTCAGTACAAACGCAAGCTCGCCTGGTATGCTGCGCGCTATGATTGTGACCCCATCATTTTTGGATGGGAATTGTGGAACGAGATGGACGCCGTGCGGGCAAACGTCTGGGAACCGTGGACGGCGGAGATGCTTCCCGAGTTGCACCGGCTTTTCCCGCTCAATCTAGCGATGCAGAGCCTGGGGAGTTATGACCACGAGAATAAACGCGAACGATACCGGCGACTCTGTGAGATGCCTGGTAACGACGTGCTACAGGTTCACCGGTACCTGGATTTGGGTGCCCGCTGGGAGATTTGTCACGGGCCGGTGGCGGTGTTTGCAGCGGAGGCCGTCAAAGATCTTCGGTCTTTCGGAATTAAAAAGCCGATTTTGCTGGCGGAGAGTGGTGCCGTGGAGCCGAATCACAGTGGACCATTCAAACTTTACGCGAAAGATAAGGACGGCATCATACTCCACGATGTCCTGTTTGCCCCGTTTTTCGCGGGCGCTGCCGGCCCCGGCCATATCTGGCACTGGGATGTCTATGTGGATCGCAACAATCTGTGGTGGCATTTTGCACGGTTTGCTGCCGTTGTGAGGGATCTTGATCCACCTGCAGAGAATTTTCAGCCCATCGAGCTGGAACATCCCCGACTGTATGTGTACGTTCTGAGAGGCAATCACAAGACGCTCATCTGGTGCCGCGATAAAGAAAACACCTGGTGGACCGAACTGGCGGAAGATAAGCCGCCGGAGAGGATTCATGACGCAGAACTCGAAATTCCCCTCTCCTGGAACTTGCCGGAGGCCGCAACCGTGCGTTTCTACGACCCGTGGGCCGATACCTGGGCTGATAGCAAATTGAAGCGACCTCTGCCGCTGCCTGAGTTCAGGAGGTCCCTCATTATCCGGCTCCAGTATTGACGATGCATCCTCCGCTTGGCAGCATCCGATATTTGCGGGCCCAGGCAGCTCCGCACTTGTGTGGGCGGCAGGTCGTGCCGCCGCGGGTGGAGTATCTGGGGCGGATCTCATACCCAGGTGGGGTGTTCGTCTGGGTATAGGCGGACGACAGTTTCTCGCATACCATTGCAACAGGGGGGTGGGAGGCCGCTTACGACCTTCCGCATTGTGCCGCGCTTCGTGCTTGACAGACAGGAGGAAGCACATGCCATTCACTGTGCTGGACCATACAGCGGACCTGCATCTGAGGATCGAGGCGCCCTCGCTGGAAAGGCTTTTTGTGGAAGCGGCGCGGGCAATGGTGGGACAGATGTTTCCTACTGTGCTCTCCTCACAGACGGAAAACGAATCCGTGCAAAACGATGCCGATTCAGGCGAAGCCACGAGCTCTTCTGGTGAAAAGCAATCCGGAACCGACAATAATGTTCCGCGGGTGGATCAGTCCACGGTGGTGCGAGAACTCACGTTGTCATTGGGTGAACCGCTGCCGTCGGTGGATAAGGGATTGGACGGAGAAACGGAGAGGCTTCCTGCGGTTTGGGAAGATCTCTTCCACGACTGGCTGAGCAGAATTCTTGTGCTGAGCACGGCCGACCGTCTTCTGCCGATTCACTATAACGTGACGTTTGACAAAGAGGGCTTGCACGGTCGAATTGTCGCACGGCCTCTGGATCCCCAGCACGATGTGGGAGAAATCGAGATCAAGGCGGTGACGTATCACGGCCTGAAGCTCGAACGCACCACCGGTGGCTACCGAGCTGAGGTGATCTTCGATACCTAACAGGATGTCCCGCGTTCGACCGTCCGGGGAGGGCTCACTTATTCGTCGAGGGCAAACTGTTTGAGCCGGGAAAAGATCGCCAGTGCCGATCGTGGGAGGGTGCTCTTCGGTGGCGGGGGCAAGGCTTCCGGTCCGTCGGATGTTGCGTAGCTCTTTGGCCGTTCAAGTCCAGAGCTGCTTTGCGCCTCGGCTCGCAACGACACTGTGGCGACATGGGGCTCAAATCGTGCAAGGACCTGAGCGAGCCGCTCGGGAGAACTCAACGCAGGCAAGATGGGTGATGTGGCTGACCTGTGCAGAAGAACGCACTCGGCGTGGGGCTTCGAAGATGGATCCCCATAAAGGCCTACGACGACCGGCACCTCGGCGCTTGCAGACCACAGGCGATGAAGCCCATCCAGACTGACGGGTCGATGATGCAATGGGATGAACACGAACTCACCCCGGCTAAGTGCGAGGGCTGTACAGTAAGCCAGGTACATGCCCCGTGGCTGTGCATGCAGCGCTAGTTTGATTTGGGGATAGGCCTGGGCAAGGTCGCAAAGGACGTCCGGCGTGGCGTCCGAAGACCCATCGTCCACGAGGACAATCTCCCACTCTGGCGTGAGGTCGGAAAGCCCGTCGATATAGGGAGGAACGACGCGCAGAGCCAGATGCTGGGCGTTATAGAACGGCATGAGGGCGGACAGCGAACGCGCCAACGTTGTGCTCCTTCTGGCTGGTTGGTTTTGTAGGAAGATCCGGACGACAGATCGTCCAGACCAAAAGAGCGCCCATCCGTGCCGATAAGCCAGGGGAAGTCCGACCGGCCCCTTGGGCTTGGGATCCACCGTTTTCTTTCATCGCCAACCAGCCGAAGTCTTTGCAGAAGGCTTTGTGAAAGTCACGTTACACGGAACCTGCCGGGATTACAGCAAAGCAGGAAGATGATGAGATTTTGTACTGTAGCGTGCCACAGCCGTCGGCAGGAAGTGGCAGAGCTCTTTTACCGTGAGAAGCTAAACCGGTGTGAAGCCCCACCCACCCAAAGGGCATCGGGTCAACTTGGGGGTGAGTCTTCGGCCCAATACTGGAATCGCCATGATTGACACTCGGGATCTACGAGAAAAAGTTTCGCCCGACCGCGCAACCGGTCACCTATCAGAACGAGTTCCAACATGAGGCTGGTGCGCTTGCTCAAAAGGTATGTGCCTTTATCCCACCGACATACGGTACCACGGCCACCCGAGATTTCTCCTTCATATTCCAAATAGATCCTGCGATGGTCAGGTAGTTGCTGGGCGGGAATTATTTTTCCGGAGGCCGGCATTTCGCTGAGCGCCCATGTAACGAGGAGTGTCGCCGTTTCCAGCATCAAGTCATAATGGAGTCCGCGAGGACTGTCGTGTTCCAGAATGACAAATCGGCGCATAATCGCCTACTACCTTATGCCTTAACGAGCATGATGATGAATCCGCCTCCCACGTTCATTTTAGCGATCCACAACGGTTGTATTTCGTGTGACCGTGAGAGGGTATGAGAACCCCTGACAGGTGACCTGGGCGTTGATTTGTGCCGGGCCAGCTTTTTTGGCGGTAAGACCGAGTCGAAATCGCAGGCTTTGCCCGGCCGGCAACGGTCCACGAGCAACGAAAACGACCACACCGTGAGACGGCGACTCAACTTGAACCGGGGTGGAAGTCATCTCCGGATCCCACACGAAGCTGTCCGGGATCGTTACGGCAAGTCGGATGTCCGAGAGCGGACTGTGCCCAGAATTTGTGACCACAAATTCCACGGTTTTCGACTTGCCGATTGCGATCGGATCGTAGCGATCAATAATTGACACCTTGGCTGGACATGCACCCGCGGCGTCTCCCGATGCGGCGGTCTCTGTGGGAGGTGTCTGGCTACTTGAACCGTCGGATTGTGATGGCAACGTGTCCGAGATGGGTGGTCGCCCACGGACGGTCGGCGTTGGCGCTGCCGGCTCAATCCGGACGCACGCTTGCTGCTTAATTGAACCGCCCTCTGGACTGACAAGTTCGCCGCGGCAACAAGCCTGCTCGCTCGTTTTCAAGGCTCGCAACTCCACCTGCCGGCGGATGGGCTGGTTGGGTGCCAGCGTATTGAGGGTCCACGTGATGACATCGCCCTCGAGTTGGTATCCAGCACTCGCTCGGAGAGGCTCCCATGCTTCATCAAAGGAGCACCGCAGTCGAAGATTGGCGATGGCGCTCGGGCCGGTGACCGTGATCTCGCAGGTGAAAACGGCTGATTCGCCCAGTTTCACGGAGCTCGGCCCAGTGATTTTAAAATTTACCGACTGGAGCGTTGAACTCGCAGAGGATGGAGCGGGCTGGGAAGGCGTGGTGGCGGGTGTCGGAGGTGGCACACCGGCCCCTGGACTTCCCCCAGGCAAGGTGGGTGAAGCTGCCGCGGGACTTGACGTGCCCGGAAGACTCTGCCCGGATGGAGGTAATTGACTCGGGGTTGACGGACCAGTGGAAAAGGGAGGTGAAGGAATGGCCCCAGGGCTCGTGGCGGACGACGGCCCCGGTTGAGCAGCTCCCGATGGGAGGCTGGAGCCGGAACCCGATGTTTCCGGCTGCGCTTCGAGACATGTCGACTGTGAGGCCAGAATACCGGCTGGCCCGCTCACCTGCACGGTGTGGCACCACCGTCCTGGCTGCACAACTTTAAAGACCACACCAATTGTTTTTGTTTCACCAGGCTGAAGCGTTCCGGGGAGGTCCCGTTCCACGGCCCCCTGGGCCACTGCGTGCTGAAGACCTCGATCGAACGTATCCTTGACGAGGAGGTTGCCAAGCGGAGCGGTGCCGCGATTGGTGATCGAAATGACGAACGTGACTTCCTGCCCCACGGTGGCGCGGTCGGGTCCCTGCACACGCAATTCCACCGTGCCCGTGGTGGGAGAGGTGGCAGGAGCCGCCGTACCGGCCGATATCGTGGCGCAATGCTGGGCCCGCAGGCCGCCCGCTCCCTGGGCTTCCGCACACAGAGAACCCGTGGCACCTTGTGCGGCTTCAATGACCACATCGAGCGTCCGCATCTCATGGGCATTCAGCCGCCCGATGCTCCACGTCAGGGTGTTTCCCGTTACCGAAGCAACGGGTGTAGTACTTCGTGGAGTGAACCCGCTCGGCAGTGTGGCCGTCACGATGACATTTTCCGCCGGGAGGTCGCCCGGATTATTCACTTCAATGCGAACTGTCGTGCTCCCGCCGGCTGCGACAGTTGGGGGAGCATTGACCCGAACGGAAAGCTGGGCGGCGGACCAGGTGACAAGCGTCTGTCCCGAGGCCACAAGCAATTGTTTCCCGGCCGCCCCGGGGGCATCTCCCGGACGGATAATCTGAACGCTGATCTGCGTCGAACCCCCGAGAGGCTGGGTCTGGAAAATCTCAGCAGCCGCTTGCCCTGATGAATCCACCGGGACTTCCACAGATGTGGACCCTTCTGGGGCGAAAGCCGCGGTAACACCCCCGGTGATCTCGTAGCGAACCTTCCAACCAGAACATGGGGATCGGTCTCGCTGTCGGATGACAGTTGTGACGAGTTTGTGGCGGGAACCAGCCGGAACAATCGCTGGGGGCGGGAGGGTCCACTCCGCATCCACCCAATGGATCGTGGCAGTTTGCACCCGACGATTCCAGCTATGGACACAGGGTACATACACCTGGACCACGGATGTACCCTCAACGGGACTGGTCAGACTGACCCACGCCTGACCGGGTCGGATGATGACATCATCGTTAGGATCGACCGTGCCGCGGGTCAGTCGCAAATACTGCCGCGTGGTACTTGTGATGACGAAGTGCTCATTAACTTTTCGCGGTCTGGTAAAATCACCCACCAGATAATCGATGAGGGTGGCCCGGTTGAAATCGACAAAAGCCCCCACGCCACCGGGCATGATGGT
Source organism: Thermogutta sp. (assembly GCF_039793925.1). GTDB lineage: Bacteria > Planctomycetota > Planctomycetia > Pirellulales > Thermoguttaceae > Thermogutta. The sequence goes on from NZ_JBAMME010000280.1 coordinate 14,685, forward strand.
CCATTCCACGCGCTGATTCGTCAGCATGTACTGGTCCTGGCCGCGAACGCTGGCGACAAGGATCACCTCCGTTCCCACGGTAGCCGCCGTTTCCTGCGGGACAATCGTGAATTCTGAACAGTCGCCAGGGAGGATGGGGCCCGGGACTTCTCGGTAATATTCTCCGGACGCAGCAGGGGGTGGAACGGTGCCAGGAACGGCGGCTGGCGGAGCGGTGGTTGCAGGGGCAATGCACCCGCTCACCACAACGCTAAGGAGCACGAGGGAATTCCGTGCGCTGTGGTGCCGCGTGCAGGAACCGCAACTAGGCGGAGCGCTCCACAGTGTCATGGATGTTTTATAAATGCGTGACGCCACTCCCGTTTATTGTGCATTCATGCATGGTGAACCGATTTAGCTCCTCGCACCGCGGTTCACGATCCGCTCTCACGCGTCAAGTTTTTTCCAAAGTTAAACAATCCCGACGCTACGGGAATTCTTTCCCAAATACTGCCCCGCTGAAAGATACTTACGTCGCCGGGCCTGTGTTCCAGCTCGCGTCTTCGGGTGTAAAAACGCTGAACACCGGCGGGATTTCCTTTGTGCAAACTCCCCTGGATAACGGGCGCGACCAGGGAAATCCTCTCTAGGGCCGGCCTTCGGCCTGTGGGCTAGATCGAAACGTATCCCCGCGGGTGTTCACTCAAGTTCCAAAAAGCGCGAATACTCCGGTGACCGGAAAATCTCGGTCGCATGATAGGCGATTTGTGAAAAATCGTGAAGAGCAATTCTGGTAAACTGCGGATTGTGTGTTGAATAGATGGGGTACGGCACGCCCCCTTGGGTTGAATTTGCCTTTGTTGCCTTGTCTTCGCCACTTGCCTGATCTCGAGAGTGTCGCCTCGGGCCAGTTTTTGGTGTGGAGTGAGCGTAACGATTGTGACGATTTTATTGAGACAGGACTGGCCCCATCCTTGCCCACTTGGCATTGACCCGGCGGCCAGCCTCAAAGACAATCCCCCCGGGAAACAACTGCAACCCGGTGACGGAATTATTTCGAGCAAAATCAGGACCTACACCCATGAGGACTTTCCGCTACATCCTCCATCGGATCGCAAGTTCACCCCTAGTTTGGGGAGGAGCGTTGTTTGCCCTCTACCTCTTTTCGCTTAAAGCCGCTGACTGGCCGGGAGCAGAGTTTCTCCGCCGATATACAACCGGTCACCCCATCGAATACGTTGAGACGCTTCTTTTTTTCTTGGGATTGAGCGCACTCGCGTCCAAAGGATGGCGAGTGGCGGGAGAATGGTCCCACCTGGTAAAGTTGCAGGCGGGAAAATCGCTCCGAAATACGACTCCTCAGGAGCTTTGGCAGGCGATCGATGCAGACGCAGGAGCGGCCAAAGAGAGCACGTTCATCCGTCATATCAGGGCCGGCGTCCTTTACGTCCAGCGACGGCATTCGAGCCGAGGCCTGGACGAGTATTTGAGAGAGCTTGCCCAGGAAGAGGCTGACAATCGCCGTGCCGACTACGGGTTCGTGCGGCTTGTCGTCTGGGCGATTCCGATTTTGGGATTTTTGGGAACAGTCGTGGGGATTACGCTGTCCCTAGGGAACCTTTCTCCCCAGCAACTCGAAGAAACGCTTCCCACGGTTATGGGGGGGCTAATGGTGGCCTTCGACACAACGGCCCTCGCGCTGGCTCTTTCCATGATCCTCATGCTTGTCCAGTACGCGGTGGATCGAGCGGAGCAAAAACTGGTGGTCACCGTTTCCGAGCGCGTGCAGGACACATTGTTTCCCGCATTTGTGGGCGAATCCGGAGTGGATGAGGACACACAAGTGCGGCAGACGTTACGCGGAGTCGTCCAGGCATGCGAAGAACTCGTGCACGTCCAAATCGAACTGTGGCAGCAGGCCCTCAAAGAGCGGGACGACGCGATTAAGGAGTTGTGGGACCGCACAAGTGAGGCTTTGGAGCGAGCCATGACCCGCGCCCTCAATGCCACGGCCGAGCAACATGCCCACCGCTTGCAGGAGATAGAAACCGCCCATCTCCAACAGATGGCTGGTTGGGCAAAAAACATTCTGGAGCCTATTAACGTGCAAATGAACTCAGTAGGTGAGACGCTTCGTCGATCTGCTGAGGTGCTTGCGGAGCTGGAAAATCGCCTCCGCGAGGATGCAGTGGTGTGGCGAAACCTGGGTAAAGGCGTGGGAGAACTGGCCGAACTTCAGCGGCTTTTGGACCAGAATCTCTCGGCTGTAACGTCGGCTAAGCACTTCGAGGAGGCTTTGGCAACCCTCGCGGCGGCGGCCAATCTGCTGAGCGCGCATCTCCACCGGCTTCCCGCCGATCGGGGCCCGCGGTCGGAGATGCATCCATCCAAGGCAAAGGCGGCATGAAGCGGCGATCGCGGCGCTCCATTTTGGGGAGTGACAATCCGGTTTCATTGTTTCCCTTCCTCGCCGTGCTCATTTGCACGATGGGGGTGCTCATACTCCTCCTTGTGATCCTTGTCCGTCAGGCGCGGTTGAAGGCCCTGGCTCAAGCTCGGGCGGCGAAGGCGGGCTCGGCGGCTGAGGAGGCACTGCCCTCTCCGGAAAAGCTGCGCCAATGGGAAGAAGACCTCCAGTGGCAGGAGGAACAACTGCGGGTCAGTCATGAAAAAACACAACAGCAATTGACGGAAGCGAGGACTCTGTTGGGGCACATAGAGGATTCCCTCCGACGTCTGCGTGACGAAGGACTTTTCTGGCAGGAAAAGCTACGTCAGCTTGAATCTCTCCGCCAGACAGCCGGGATGGAGCAGAAATCGCTCATAGAATCGCAGCAAGCAGAGCTAGACGAGTTACAGCGAAAAATTGCTGATCTGAAGGCGAAAAGAGAGGAGGCGAAGCGGCAATCGTCTGCCCGAAGTTACGCGATCATCCCTTATCAAGGCCCGCATGGCACGCGCCGCCGACCTATCTATCTGGAATGCCGAAGCGACGGGGTCTATTTGCAGCCGGAAGGAATTCGCTTTCCGCCGGAGGACTTTCTCGGACCACTTGGACCGGGAAATCCCCTCGACGCGGCCCTCCGCGCGGTGCGGGAGGAGTGGCTTGCACGCCACGAATTCGACCCCCAGAAAGATGGTGAGCCTTACCCTCTTCTCATTGTTAGGCCGAGCGGAATCGAAGCATATTACGCAGCCCGGGCGGCAATGACGTCGTGGGGCACCGAATTTGGCTACGAACTTGTGGAGGACGACTGGCCCCTCTCCTATCCACCGCCGGATCCCCGCCTGGCGCAAGAGGTTCAGGATGCTGTCACGTTGGCGCGGCGTCGGCAGCAGTTCCTAGTCCAGTCAGCGCCCGGAAAATATGGCAACCGACCTCGCCGCTTCCGACCAGCCCCCACCGTTGGTGGAGCCATCGAAGACATTTCTGAAGAAGACCCGTCCGCCACTGCCGCAGACGATCCAATGCTCGCCCGGTGGCAGCAAAAAACGCGTTTGAACGGGTCCAATAACCAGGAGATTTCCTGCCCCGGGTCGGGGACAAGAGGTTCGACGGAGGAAAACCGAGCACGACCGCAGTCCGATAGCATTGCCGCGAATGCCGAGTTCGTTGTGACGGACCAACCTGTGTCGATCCAGGGCTCGCAGGCTTTAGATGCCAATCGCCTAGTCTCAGGTATCGCGATGCCGCATGGTTCAAACCTCGCTGATGCCAATGGTGGCGGCAACCAGCTCGAGCCGTCTTGGCCAGAGTCATCGGCTTCTCGTAGCGCGGCGGGCACGGCGTATTCAGAATCCCTTCGGCCATTGGCGGATCGCCACGGCCAGGGCTGGGCTCTCTTGCCTCACGATCGAGGCATGATTCCCGTCACCAGGCCGATCAAGATCGAATGTTTTCCCGACCGGTTTGTCCTAGTTCCGGATAATCCCCTGATGGCCACTCGTGTATTTTTGCTCGACAACGGACCCGAGATAGCAGTGGAAGAGATGGTGAAGACCGTCAAAGAATACATCGCCAGTTGGGGAATGGCTGGACGTGGAATGTACTGGCGTCCCATTCTTCGGGTGCATGTGGTGCCGGGTGCGGAAAAACAATTTGACATGTTGCAACAGCTCCTGGCCGGAAGTGGGCTTCTCATCGAGAGGATGCCCGAGGTACGGTGACCGGGGCCAGTCTGCCGTTCATCCAACAGGATTGACTGAAAACAGGCGGAGCGGCTAGCTCACATGACGGGACGAGGTGCCATGGAGGACCAGTACAGCGCCGGATATGATTCGTTCCTCGACACCGTGACCAATATTGTGGGCATTCTCATCATCCTGGTCATGGTGGTCGGTGTGCGGGCGCAGCACGCGCCGGTCAATCTTTTTCTGCCGGAAGATCCCACACTGAAGGAACGTGAACTGCAAATGGAGGAGCTGCAACGGCGGTCTGCGCGATTGGTTTCCTTGCGCAAGGACATTCTGGAACTGGCTGGAAAAGTTGAGCAGACGACTCTCGAAATTAAAGCGCGTCTGGCAGAACGCGATCGGCTGGCCTTGTTGGTGGGGTTGTTGAAAAAGGAGTACGAAGAGAAGTCCAAGCAGCTAAGTGATGATACAGCCCGACAAGAGGAGCTTGTACAATCCCTGGCAGAAGCCCGCGAAGAGCTTTCACGACTGGAGCGGGAAGTTGCCGCCCAGCAAAACCGAACAGAAGTCGTTCAACTCGTCAACTATCCGACTCCGTTGGCAACTCCCAGTGATCACGAGGAAATCCATTTCGTCATCGAAAAAGGAAAAATCGCTTACATTCCCCTGGATCGACTTCTGGAAGAGCTTGTTGCCGATGCCCGTCGGAAGCTTTATCGCCTGCTGGAAGTACCGGAAATCACTGGCGCCGTCGGGCCGATTGGTGGATTCAAAATGGAGTACTCGCTCGTGCGTCGTCATGTGTCGGGCACCCCGGGCGATGGAAACATGATGACAGGGGCATACGCCCAACTCCGTCAATGGGTCCTGGTTCCCACGGGGGCCGGTGGTGAACCCGTTGACCGTGCGCTGGAAGAGACGTCGGAGTTTCGCAGACGTTTGGCCGGCTACCGACCGGATAAAACGGTTGTTACCCTCTGGTGTTATCCGGACGGCTTTAAAGACTTTCGACGGCTGAAGGATTTTCTTCACGCGCGTGGCTACTCGGTGGCCGGCCGTCCTCTTCCCGAGGGCTTTCCTATCATGGGGTCTCCCGCAGGGACGAAATCGGCTGCCCAGTGACAGGCAACCGCTAAAATCGACCCAATCGGCCCGTCCTTCTGAATAGGATCCATGCTCAATTGGGGGGCCTGTGGGACTTTTCTTGACTTTCGGCGCGACTCTGTGTTTGTTTAGAGTGTACCATCCAGTAAAAGAAGGGGATTTCCAACATGGCTCCAGCCATTAAGCCGATTCCGCTCAACCGCGCTATACCACCGTTCTATGTAGGCATTGATCTCGGTGGGACCAGTACGAAGGTGGGGCTGGTCGATGACTTGGGACGGCCAGTTTGCCATTCCCGAGAGTTTGCCACGCTTGTAGAAAATGGTCCTCAGGATTGGATCCAGCGGATCAGTGAAACGACGATGGAAATGATTCAGACCTCGGGGCTGGAGCCCACCGAAATTGCTCGGATTGGATTAGGCTGCCCGGGAATTCTCGACTTGCAGACTGGCGTCATGGTGAACCCCACCAATTTCCCCGGCTGGGGAGGTTTTCCGATTCGGGATCGCCTCGCCGACGCCTGCGGAATGCCGGTCGTCATGGCCAACGATGCATCGGCGGCCGCTTACGGAGAGCTGTGGATCGGTTCGGGTCGCGGTTTTCATAGCCTGGTCTTCCTCACTTTGGGAACAGGCGTGGGCTGTGGCGTGATCATCGGGGACCTTATTATCGAAGGAGAGCATGGACACGGCACCGAATGTGGGCACATTCTTATAGATCCCTCTGAGACAGCACCCGTTTGTTCGTGCGGCAAACGCGGCCATTTGGAGTCCTTTGCGAGTGCCACGGGCCTGGTTCGCCGGGCCAAAGAAAAGATTGCCGCGGGCAAGGCACCTGCTCTGGCGGAACGTGTTGCCCAGGGCGAAAAGCTGACTCCCCTCCTTATCGCCCAGCTTGCCGAGAACGGGGATGAACCCGCGCTAGAACTCGTTCTGGAAACTGCCCACTACCTAGGGCTGGGGATTGTCACTTTGTTACATACTTTTGATCCAACGGGACTTCTCCTGGGCGGCGCGATGACCTTTGGCGGTATGAAGTCCCCGGTGGGACGGCAGTTCCTGCAAAGAATTCGAGAAGAAGTACAGCAGCGGGCATTTCCTACCCTGGCGGAGAAAGTCGTGATTCGGTTTGCCGCATTGGGAGGGGATGCTGGTTTCATCGGCGCGGCAGGAATTGCCCGTCTGGAACAGCGCAAACAGCGTTAAAAAATAGCGACTTGACTCTTCTCTGAGCGTGCCATGTTCAGTCGACTCATTCGAGTTCCACGCGAGGGTCAAGGACCGAATATCCCAAATCCACAAGCATATTGGCGCAGTACAGCAACAGCGTGAAAAGCAGAACGAGCCCCATAGCGAGGGTGTAGTCCCTCTGAATGGCCGCTTCGACAAAGTGCATTCCCACACCGGGGATAGCGAAGATCTTTTCTACGACCGGCGATCCCGTGATGATGCCCGCCGTCGCTGGACCAAGGTAGGAAATAACAGGAGGCAGGGCCATGGGCATGGCGTGCTTGAAGATCACCACCATCGGCGCTACACCTTTAGCCCGAGCTGTACGCACGAAATCCTGATTGAGAACATCGAGGAGACCGGTCCGAACCAGGCGGGCAATCGAGGCTGCGTAGGGTAATCCGAGGCTGATCGCCGGCAGAACAAGATGGGAGCCGCTGCCCCAACCGGCAGCGGGAAAGACCGGAATCAAAAACACTAAAAGAATGATAAGAACGCCCGCCAAGATAAAATTGGGTACCGCCAATCCTACCGTGGCCGCCACCATGAGTGCTCGGTCCCAGATAGTGTTTCTCGCCACGGCCGACACCACGCCCGCTGCGACTCCCAACGTCATGGCCAGCCCCAAAGCCGCAATTCCCAACGCCGCAGAAATGGGTAGGCCCTGCGCGATCACTTCATTGACTGTAAAGTCGGCCATCCGATAACTGTAGCCGAGGTCCCCCCGCACAACGTTGCTGAGCTCACGCAGATACTGCCGCCAGGCTGGCTCGTCGAGGTGGTATCGGGCGGCCAGATTTTTTTCAATTTGCGGATCCAGGCGGCGTTCCCGGTCGAGTGGTCCGCCGGGCACGGCCCGCATTAGAAAAAAGCTCACCGTGAACACGACCCAGAGCGTGATCGCTAGCCAGATCAATCGGTTGATAAAAAACCTCAGAAACATGCCTCAGGCTGTGATCGCGAATTCCCCCGTTGGCGGCGGCAGTCAACCACGACTGGTTGGAAATGGTTACACGTCTCGTTCAACAAATCTTGCAGTGATCCAGTATTTGTTGGGGAGAGGCCCGATAGCCGCTGTAAAAAGGCCCGAAGTCGGCATACCGGGCACTGGCCTCGTCGAATCGCATGCGGTAGACAATATCTTTAAGATACTGAGGATTGCGCGCCCACAAAGTCACCCCCCATTCCCAGTCTTCTAACCCGATTCCCACCGTCACAAGCTGCGTCACCCGACCGGCGAACTTCATCCCGGTCTCACCGTGTTCAGCCGTCAGACGTTCCCGTTCTTCAAAATTGAGCATAAACCAGTTTGCCTCGGGACGACGTCGCTTGTTCATGGGATAAAAACAGAACGCTGGCCAATCCGGCAAGTCGGGATTCAGCCGTTGTTTTCGCATGATTTCGTATCGTTTCGCGTACTGCGTCGTTCGTTGGATGAACTCAGGGCTCTCCGGGGATAGGCCTTCCTTTTGCAAACGTTCGGCATAAGCCTGCGGAGTGTGTAAGTATTCCGAAACCTCCGTCAGGGAGACGAATGACCACGTGGGGATGAGCATAGCACCCATCGCACTGGCCATCAGGCGATGGTGAAGTCCCTCCAGCTTGAGCGGATCGGCATCCAGCATCATCAAGCCGAAGTCGGCCTTGTGCCCCATGATGAGATATGTCTGCAGTCGTGCTGGAGCCAAATCCGGAGGAGGCGTCAAAACTGCGCAAAACTCCTCACAGGCTTGTTGCCTGTCGCCTGGGGAGAGGCGTCGCAACGCTGGCCTGGCGAACCGATAAAACCAGTGTTGGCAGTGCCACCCCTCTTCCGGCTGCAGTGAAATAGCTGGACGTGGTGCCGTTTCCGGATGTTGACTCATCATGGTCGGATTTAACTCCTGCTCTCACAAACAGCGATAAATAAAGTTGAGTCGTCAGAGGATTCCAATCTTTGCGAACCATGAATTCTTTCCGGCAAAGAATCAGCAGGCAAGCGGTCGACCTCCTGACCCCGTCTCCAACTTTGCATAACCCACGACATGGCACGAGCGCCATGTAGTGTAGGGGTAACTCATGGATTGCCCCAACCGGCGTTACGGCCACCGTGCAAAACACGGCGAGTAGCGGCGATTAGTGAATCGCCCCCTGTCGTTTAGCCGAGCGCTTGGAGCCCGCTGAGCGAAAGGGATGACCGAAACGTGGGAATGTGGAGCTGACATGCACGTCGCTCCGGACTGGATCTCACTCGTACACAAACCCGCGTGCACGTCCGCTTGCTCATTGCCAGAGGAAAAGTGGGGATATGTCAGGTTCGGTCCCACTTGACGCAAGTAAGTAATGTTGTACACTTGTACACGAGTGGGCCTCCTGCAACACGTTGCATATTCTAGATGGCGCGTCAACGGTGCCGGATGGTTGACCGGCAGTGCGCGCTAGCGTGATGTCAGTCGCAGAGCGAAAGCCGTGCGGGGAATAGCTAGCAGGGGCCGCTAATTGCGAGGGACAGACAATCATGAATCCAGCAGAGTCTCCTCAATCGGCGTTAACGCCCCGTCAGCGTGAAATTCTCAGTTTTATCAAGAACAGTATTGAGCGGCGGGGATATGCCCCGACAATTCGGGAAATCGCGGCTCAGTTCAAAATACGCTCACCCAACGGAGTGCGTGGCCATCTGCGGGCTTTGGAGGCCAAAGGATTCATAACCCGTGATCCGCAGCGATCGCGTGCCATTCGCGTGAGTGAATTCGCGCGATTGGGACCTCAGACTGGCAAACGTTCCTGGCGATCGGGTTTGCCTCTGGTGGGGCGGATTGCCGCCGGGCTTCTTCATGAGGCGATCGAAAACGCCGAGACCTTTGACTTTGAGAGTCTTTTTAACAACAAAAACGGCGATTTATTCGTGCTTCGAGTCCAGGGAGATTCAATGATCGAAGCGCAGATTGCGGACGGAGATTACGTGATCGTTCGCCGCCAAGATGTTGCCGATCCGGGAAGCATTGTTGTCGCCCTGACGGACGAAAATGAAGCCACTCTCAAATACTGGTATCCCACCAAGCGCGGGGCAAAGCTCGTCCCGGCCAACAAGAATATGTCGCCGATCTTTGTGAGAAATGCCCGCGTGCTGGGGGTTGTCATCGGGGTAGTTCGCAAGCTCGATTAAAGGGGAATCGCTTTCGGCATCCGGCAGCCCAAGCTCTTTCCTCCCTTTTCTGCAAACAATGTCGCGCTGTCGCGGTCGTTTACGGAGCCATGATCTTGGGCTAAGATGCAAACAGGATGTTGCGACCGATTGTTCGTTCGTCGTGAGTATTGTGAAAGATAAAACGAGATGGGCTTTCGGTTTTTCTGCCCGCAAGGCCATATACTGGAGGCCGAGGTGGATCAAGTGGGCCAAGCTGCGGCCTGCCCCTTTTGTGGCACCGCGATGCTCATACCCCCGCCTAAGTCCGTGCGGGAAAATGGTCTTGGGATCTCGTTGACCCCCGGAGATGAACAACCGGAGCTTCGCGAACCATCGACGGTTGCGGCCCAGTTCGATTTCTCGCCTCCCAGTCTGGTAGATTCGCAGCGTCTCCCTGCTGCTAAATCTGGTCCGTCTGCCGAGAATGCTGCGGGCCCTGTGGAACCCGGCTCTGACTGGTCGTCCGTGCAACCAGAGGCAACTTTTCCGACAAGCATGGAGGGCGGTCCTGCGGTCTCCGATGGTGGCCCGGAGGTCTATCATATCCCGTGCCCTCAGGGGCATGTATTGGAAACCCCCCGTGAGATGCTGGGCACCGACGCCATGTGCCCGTTTTGCCAGGCTGTCTTTCATTTGGCGTACGAAGCGAGTCAGGAGTACCAGGAGAGGCGTCGGCGTCAGATCGAGCTTGCGGAACAACGGGCGTCGCTGTTCTGGATTCGGCTGGCTGTCGGTGCTGCGATCCTGGTAGTCGGTGGCCTTATTGCAATGATCATCCTTGCACCCAAGTGATCAGGATGCCCATGCTCCTTTTCAAGAAAAAATTCCTTAGCGACATCCGCGAAGGGCGAAAGACACAGACAATCCGCGTGTGGAAGTTTCGGCACATGCGCGCCGGACAAAGGAGTTACATTCCGGGGGTGGGGTATATCCAGATCGATGAGGTGGAGGCCGTTTCTCTGGACGACCTCTCTGATGAGGATGCCATTCCGGACGGCTTCACAACGGTGGAGGAGCTTCGAGCGGAGATTTGCCGGATTTATTCGGGACAGCAACTCAGCGAGCGCAAAGTGTTCCGCATTCGTTTTCATGTGCTGCCTGCCGCGGAGCAAACGCGACTGCGGGAGGAGCGTCGTCAGCCGCGTTCGGCGCAGTCTAAAGGATAGCGCTTCACGGGTCGTACCACTTCGAGGGATGCTTTGGCGGTCAGGCAGGAGCGACTCGTTTCTGTTAAACTGGGGCCGTTGCGTTTACCATGTCGCCCTAAGCTTCTCAAGTTCTTGTCTCTGATCTCCTATCCAGACCTCCTCTTTGCTCTGCGTGTCCTAAGCTCGTTTATCATCGATCATTACTCAAACTAATCTAATTGTCCATCCGGGTTAGATTAACTTTCCGCTTTATTTTTCCGATATGACCAACAGGGGAGTGCGCTGAATCGGTATTTAAGGGAAAGTTACCAGTTGTACCGGTTGTGCTCAGGAGGATGCAAGTGACGATCGTTGGAGCCTTTCTGATGGTCTAACGGTTGCTCCCTCGCAATGCCGAAAACCCAAACAGGGACGTCTACCATCCCGGAGCACACTCGCCGCAAGAGGACTCACCAAAAGGAGGGATGACATGAAAAGGCTTGGCGTTGTACCGCTGCTGGCGGCTTTCCTTGTCGCCTGTTCAGCGGCACCTGTTGAGGCCGGCTATTGCGGTGCCGTGCGATTGGCCCGCGCGACGACGGCCTGCGCTGTGGATGTGGGGTGTACGCCCCAGCAATGTTACACGGTGCTTAAACCGCACCGCAAGTTGGTGTACGAGACCCAGCAAATCACCACGTATAAGACGTGCTTCGAACGGGTGGTGGAGCCTCGTCAGGTGACCTACACCAAATACGTTCCGGAGATCCAATACCGAGAGGTCGCCCGCACGGTCATGAAGCCCGTCTGGGAAACCCAGACCCGGCAGGTGACCTACACGGTGATGAAACCTGTGTGGGAGACGCGGACGAAGGAAGTCTGCTACACGGTGATGAAGCCCGTGTGGGAGACACGGACGCGGACCTACACGGTGTGCAAACCTGTGTGGGAGACCTGCACGAAGGAGATTCCGTACACGGTTCTCAAGCCGGTGTACGAGACGGTGACCAAGGAGATTCCCTATACCGTCCTTAAGCCGGTGTATGAGACGCGACAATGCACCTACACGGTGATGAAGCCTGTGTGGGAGACGCGGACGAAGGAAGTCTGCTACACGGTGATGAAGCCCGTGT
>NZ_JBAMME010000280.1:26653-27477 GCF_039793925.1 Thermogutta sp.
CGGTTCTCAAGCCGGTGTACGAGACGGTGACCAAGGAGATTCCCTATACCGTCCTAAAGCCGGTGTATGAGACCCGGCAGTGCACCTACACGGTGATGAAGCCTGTGTGGGAAACCCGCACCAAAGACATTTGCTACACGGTGTATCGTCGGGTTCGTGAGACGTGCTACCGTGAGGTCCCCTATACAATCTTAAAGCCGGTGTACGAAACAAAAATGGTGAAGGTATGCACCGGCCGCTGGGAGACGCAGATTGTTGAGAAACCGGGTCCTGTTGTCACCAAGTGCATCCAGGAACCCGGCGAATGGAAATGGGATCCCACCAGTTGCCGGGCTTATTACTCTCCCGGTGGAGTGAAAAAAGTTCTCGTCCAGTGCCCGCCGGTTAAGGTGTGCAAGCGGGTCTGGGTACCCGAGGTGAAGGAATGCCCGGTAACGACGGTCCGATATGTTCGTGAGACCTGCGTCAAGAAGGTCCCCTACAAGGTGTGCCGCCTCGTGCCGGAAAAATGTGTGAAGACCGTGACCTACAAGGTTTGCCAGTGGGTGCCGGAGCAGCGGGTTCGGACGTACCAGGTGTGCAAGCTGGTTCCGGAGCAGCGTGTGAAGACCTGCACGTATCAGGTGTGCAAGCTGGTTCCGGAGCAGCGTGTGAAGACGGTGTGCTACAAGGTGCGTCGGTGGGTCCGCGAGGAGAAGACCTGCACCTATCAGGTGTGCAAGCTGGTGCCTGAGCAGCGCGTCAAGACCTGCACGTACAAGGTTTGCCGGTGGGTGCCGGAGCAGCGGGTTCGGACGTACCAGGTGTGCAAGCTGGTTCCGGAG
>NZ_JBAMME010000281.1:0-9223 GCF_039793925.1 Thermogutta sp.
GGTTCTCCCCGCTTTGTGCCTGATACGAAAACACTCCTGGTCCACGTAGGGGAAAAAGGGATGGCCGCGGTTGTTCTGGGTTTTTACGACAATCCCGATCAGCCCGTCGCTTACCAACGAGTCATTTTGGATTCCCGATATCCGGACTCACCTGAGATGAAGCAAATGATGGTGACCTACCAGAATCAGCTTGAGGCGCTGGGGCTGGCGGGTTTGGAAATCCGGCCTGTTGCCCATCCTCGACGCGAAATTCAGGGGGATTATGTGGGTTCGGAGAAGTGCGCGAACTGCCACGAAAAGTCGTACCTGATCTGGAAAAGATCGGGCCACGCAAAGGCTTGGGATACGCTGAGAAACCTCGATCCGCCGCGGACGTTCGATCCCGAATGTATCAGCTGCCACGTCACGGGGTGGCATCCCACCCGGTATTTCCCCTATATCTCGGGCTTTCTCTCCGAGAAGGAAACTCCCCACCTCGTTGATGTAGGCTGCGAATCGTGTCACGGGCCAGGTGGGGAGCACGTGGCAGCGGAAATGGGAAGCGATATCGAACGACAAAGACGGGCCGCCCAGGCGATGATCGTGACTAAAAAGGAGGTCGAAAATTCCGAGGTGCATAACTGTCGAAATTGTCACGATCTAGATAACAGCCCCGACTTCGACTTCGCCAAGTACTGGCCCCTGGTGGAACATTACGAAAAAGAGTAGTCCCTCCGGGGGAGATCACCAGCTTGACGGTGAAACACTTCCTGCCTACAGTGGGCGGATGTTCTGGCGTGCGCCAAGGTGTCGGCTTAAGGGGGCGATGCACGAAATCTCGCGCCGCAAAATAAATATCACAGCGAGCTTTCAAGGGAACGGTTATTGGGTCCAAAAGTATCGACCATTCGGGCATAAGGCGCCAGTCGTCATTGATGACAGTTCACCAAAGGAGACCGACCCATGAGACAGTGGATTGCTCTGGCAATTGCGGGATTGGTGACGTGGGGCTTTGCAGGGAACGGCTTTGCAGAGGGTACCGATGGCCATTCTGGAAAAATACGTGTCCTGCTGACTTACGGCGGACACGGATTTGAGGAAAAACCATTCTTTGAGATGTTCGACAAGATGGAGGGGATTGAATACAAGGCCATCAAACTGCCCGATCAGGCCGACATGCTTAATCCCGCTGCCGCGGAACAATTTGACGTAATCGTCATGTACGATTTGGTGCCTCGCATCACACCCCAGCAGCAGGAAGCCTTTGTGGCTCTGCTTAAAAAAGGGATCGGGGTGGTCTCGCTCCATCACAACATGGGGGCTCATCGTGATTGGGATGAGTTCCGTAAAATCATCGGAGGCAAATTCATTTTCCAGGAGTGTGTTATCGACGGAGAAACGTATAAGCCTTCGGGCTGGGCGCATGGCCAGGATTACAAAGTGATCATCGCCGATCCAGAACATCCCATCACCCGTGGCTTGAAAGACTTCGTCATCCACGACGAAACTTACAAAGATTACTACACTGCTCCGAACGTTCACGTGATTCTGAAAACTGACTGTCCCAATAATGACCCGGAAATCGGCTGGGTCACTTCGTATGGCAACAGTCGGGTGTTTTACCTCATGCTGGGGCACGATCATCTTGCCTGGAGCAATCCCAATTATCCCATCCTGTTGAAGCGTGGGATTGAATGGGCAGCAGGACGATTGAAGTGACAACGCCTGTTGCCCTCTTTTGACGCCTCAAGACCAGATTCATTGTTTGTCGTTTGCTGCTGGGGCCCGGTTTGCTGCGGGGATGAGCGCGCTCAATCGTAGCCGTTTCTTGTGAGGATGCCATGGCTGGCAACGAACGGAAGGTGATCGTGATCACGGGCGTCAGTCGCGGACTGGGCCGTGCTATGGTGGATCGCTTCATCGCCCTCGGGCATACGGTGGCGGGCTGTGCTCGCTCGGCATCTGCGGTGGAAGAACTCTCCACGATTTACGGTCGCCCGCACATCTTTGGGAAGGTGGATGTGGCGAGCGACCAGGCGGTGGCGGAGTGGGCAAGGGAAGTCATCGCTGCGTTGGGTCCGCCCGATCTCCTCATCAATAATGCGGCCTTAATCAATCGCAATGCCCGCCTGTGGGAAGTGCCGCCCGGCGAATTCGAGCAACTCCTTAGGGTGAATATCGCGGGTATTTATCACACGGTGCGCCATTTTGTGCCAGCGATGTTGGCACGAAAGCGCGGGGTCATCGTCAACTTTAGTTCTTACTGGGGGCGATCTGCGGCAGCCGAGGTCGGTCCGTATTGCGCGACCAAGTTCGCTGTCGAAGGTCTCACGCAATCGCTGGCGGCAGAGCTTCCACCCGACCTCGCGGCGGTGGTCGTCAATCCGGGGATCATAGACACGGCGATGCTGCGGAGCTGTTTCGGGGCCGAGGCCGCCAATTATCCCAAACCGGGAGATTGGGCCCGTCGCGTCGTTCCCTTCCTCCTCTCCCTTGATCGGCGCCACAACGGACAGTCGCTGACAGCGCCGTGGTCGGAACGACCGGAAGATCTCTGAGATTACTTGGGCGTCCGGTGAGCCGCGTGAAATGTGAGCAGACGATGCATTCGGGCGAAGCCGTATAGAATCATCGCTCGACACACTGGACGACCATGACCACCGTCAACGAAGCGTGTTCGTCTTACGTGTTTGGAGGAACGGCTGGTTTTTGATCGGCTGTGTTATTGTTCCCACCGAACACATATCGGAGAAACAGCCCCAGCAAGATGCATGTTCCGCCCGCCAGAGTCCACCATGCAGGGCGCTCACCCCAGACAAGGAACGCCCAAATGGGGTTGAGAATCGGCTCCAGTAGTCCAATCAGAGCGACTTCGTGACTAGGGATCACTTTGAGGCCCGTCGTAAGGAGAAGGTAAGGAATGGCCATCTGCACCACACCAAAGGCGACAAGCCAGGCCAGTTGAAAAGGTGAGGGCCAGTAACCGAGGGACACCACAAGCGGAGCCAGGACCACCGCCGAAGCCGTGTGATTGAGGGCCACAAGCCAGGCTGAGTTTTCTTCACGAAGTTGCCGGAGGGTCACAATCACCCCTCCGTAGCAAATCCCGGAGAGCAATCCCGCGAGGACACCCAGTTGGGAAAGCTTTTCCGTGCGGGTGAGCTCGAATGTGAGGATCAACGCCACCCCGGCGAACGCCGCCAGGAACGGCAGGAAGTCTCTTTTTTGAAGGGGCTCACGAAACAGAAAAAGGCAGGAAAGGAGAACCCAAAATGGGGCCGTACTCTCCAACCAAATGGCATTCGCAGCCGTACTCAGCACCATTGCTGTAAGGAAAGTGATGTTCATTCCAGCAAAGGAAACTACCATGGGAATGAGCATCGGCCGAAAACGCACGCCACGAACCAGGGGCAGCAAAACAATCGCGGCAGCCAATGTCCGCCAGAATCCGAACATGGCGCCGCGCCATTCGATCGGCCAGTTATCAAAAAAATGAGATTTGGTGAAAAAGCCGCTGCTGCTCCAGAGAACGACTGCCCCCACAACGCACAATCGCGCCGCGGTCTTGCTGAGAGAAGCAGGTTCCAGGATTTCCACGGTTTCGTCACGGTTGGGCATTCCCTGTTCCCCCGGTCAGCTCTTTCCACCGTTTGGATGTGTAGACTTCGGTGTGCTCTCCTACGAGACGCAAATAAAGGGCCGCTGTATCCGGAAAGGTCTCCACCCACGCCAAACCTTTTTCTGGTCCCAGAACGCTGACTGCCGTAGCCAAAGCGTCGGCCAGGGTTGCATTCGGGGCGACGACCGTCACCTCGCTCTGATCAGTCAGACCTACGCCGGTTCTCGGATCGACGATATGGGAGTAACGCTTCCCATCGATGACCACGAATCGGTAACGATCACCGGAGGTGGCCACTCCACAGCGTGCCCGCCGCACAAAATAACTCGGTGATTCTCCCGGCTTGATGGCGGCGACGGCAACATTCCAGTGATCGCGGTCGGGCGGAGGGTCGCCCAACCCGAGGTCACCGCCCAAATCAATCAAAGCCGAGCACACCCCTTCTTCGCGCATGACCTGGAGGGCGGCATCAATGGCGTAGCCCTTGGCCACAGCACCGAAATCCAGCCGCATTCCCGGTCGCAAAAGCTCCACCGCCCGATCTTCGGGGTAGAGACGCACAAATTGATATCCCACGGCCTGGCGCGCTTGGTCAAACCGCCAGGCTGGGGGCAATTCACGAGCCATCCGAGCCCTTCGCCACAACCGCACAATAGGGCCGATTGTGACATCAAATGCCCCCGCAGTTTGCTCAGAGATCTCGAGACTGAACACGAGAAGCCGCCACAAATCGTCGCTGACCTGCACCTTTTTCCCCGTTCCTGCCGTCTCACACAGGCGGCGAACTTCGCTCGTCGGATCGTAGTCGTTGAAAATCGCATTGAGTTGATGAATCCGTGCCATTGCCCGGGCCATCGCCCGGTCGGCAACCACGCCATCAGGATGGTAGCAGATGATACGCAGAGGCGCGGCCATCTCCTCGGCTTCGCGGACCCAGCGCACCGGCGCGTGATTGACAGGATCCGTTGCCGGGGTCTGCTGGCTTGCCAAAGGCTCAGGCGCGGTTGACGTCTCAGTTGCCAGTAGTGCGGAAAACTTAGGCTCGGTCAGCGAAGCTCGCGGGCCGACCAATGCTAAAAATGTGAAAAACGCAACTGCCGAAAATCTCCGGCTGAACGCCGTCCACGAGGACGGTTCAATAGAGCATGTCCTGGTAAGGGAAGAAAAGCCGTGCATATCAATTTTCCGACAATTCGCGCAGTTTGAATGGCGAGTCTCGGCCTCAGGATATCTCCGAACCGTTTGCAGGGGGATTGGCAGCGGCTTACAATACGCATTATTATCGACAATGGATGGGAACCCTCCAAGGTTCGGCTCAGACGATTTACAATGGGCCGGGTCAGATGAGAGATGTCGGCGGGCAGATGGCAAGTGTGGTCTTGGAGAGCAGACTGAATAATTACTTGGCCCGTGCGATCATCAGCCCCACCTTACGCGTAACAATGTCGATAGGTTTAGAGGGCCTGTGCCGCCCCGCAACGGTTCGGCGCAGGATTGGGTATCGGTCAAGTTGAGTTAGTTTGGTCACGAGGTGCTGTTAGATGAGGGACACCCGAATGCGCTCCTGGTTATGGGTTGTTGCGGGAACAGTGATGTTAGGATGTGTGATGACATCCCTAGGGGCCGAGGAGGGAACTGGCCAAAAGGTCAACCCGGCGGAAGATCTGGTCATCAAATGGCTGCCCGAGCCCTATCCTGTGCCCAATGCCGATGCGAAGACCGAAGCCGAGATGAAGCCCTACACGGAAGTGATTGTGGGTACGGACATCAAATTCGACATGGTGCCGATTCCGGGGGGAAAGTTTCTGATGGGAAGCCCCGAGAATGAGCCCGGCCGAAAGCCCGACGAAGGGCCCCAGCACGAGGTGGAAATCGAACCGTTCTGGATGGCGAAATACGAAACGCTATGGGACGCTTACGAGACGTGGTCTTTCGAGCTGGACAAGCGGCGCCGAGAGCAGACCAAAGAACCCGCCACGAAATGGGATGAGATCGCGGATGCGATTGCCCGCCCGACTCCTCCGTACACCGATATGTCTTTTGGAATGGGAAAGAAAGATCGGCCGGCAGTGTGTATGACGCTTTATGCCGCGCAGCACTTCTGCAAATGGTTGTGTGCGAAAACGGGTCGTTATTACCGCCTGCCGACGGAAGCGGAATGGGAGTATGCATGTCGGGCGGGAACGACGACGGCCTATTCGTTCGGAGATGATCCCAAGGATTTGGATGACTACGCTTGGTATTTCGACAACAGCGACGACAAGTATCACAAAGTGGGCGAAAAGAAGCCGAATCCGTGGGGGCTTTATGACATGCACGGCAATGTGGCAGAATGGGTTCTCGATCAGTATGTCCCCGATGCCTATAAAAAATTCGCGGGCAAAACCGTCAAGAACCCCATTGTCCCGGTCACCAAAGAGTTCCCGGTGGTGGTGCGGGGTGGATCCTGGATGGACGATCCCGAGCTACTCCGCAGCGCTGCCCGGCGAGCATCTCATCCTGATTGGAAAATGCAGGACCCGCAAATCCCCCAGAGTATCTGGTACTTAACGGACGCACCTTTTGTGGGCTTTCGGGTCGTTCGCCCACTGCGGCTGCCCACCGAAGAGGAAGCCAAGCTCTATGAGCCCGACCCCGAAATCTTGCGGAATTATCGGAAGGCTCAGGGCGGTAAGCAGTAAGTGCTTTCTGCGTTGGGCTCGTTACAGCCCCTTGCGTTTGCAGCTCCCTCAGACTAACTTGAAAGGCGATCTTTCCGGTTTTTGACGGCCTTGGGGCCAAGAACGGGCCAACGCCTTGCCGGTTGATTCCAAAGTTGAACCCCTTGTAAGGAGTGTGCGCCATGAGTGATGTGCTGAAGACATCTCGACGAAGCTTTCTGGAAACCTCGGCTGTCGTGAGCGGTGCGGCGCTGATGGGTTCGCTTAATCTCGGGCGAACTGTTCACGCGGCGGGCAGCGATGTGCTGAAGGTTTGCCTGGTCGGTTGCGGTGGCCGGGGTAATGGCGCTGTTCGCGATCACATCCGTGCTTCCCAGGAAACGGGCATCAAGGTGCAGATTGTGGCGGTGGCCGATGCTTTCGAGGATCGTGCCCGCGGTACGGCCGAAGGCCTTCGCAAGGAATTTTCCAAAGATATCGTCGATTTGCCGGATGACCGTGTGTTCGTGGGGCTCGATGCCTACAAAAAGGCCATCGACTGCGGGGTCGATATCATGATCAATGCCAGCCCTCCGGGTTTCCGGCCATTCCAGTATGAGTACGCCATCAAGGCCGGCAAACACGTCTTCATGGAGAAGCCCGTGTGTGTTGACGCCCCAGGCTTTCGCAAGGTGATGGCGGCGAACAAACTGGCCGACGAAAAAGGGTTGAAGGTTGGCGTGGGGCTCCAACGACATCATCAGGCCGGTTATATCCGGGAAATCGGCGAGATTAAAGAAGGCAAGATCGGCGATATCATGTTCCTACGGGCGTACTGGAATGGCGGTGCGATTTGGATTCGCCGCCGTCGGCAAGACCAGAATGAACTGCAATACCAGGTGTACAACTGGTACCACTTCACCTGGCTCAGCGGGGACAATATCGTCGAGCAGCACGTCCACAACCTCGATGTGTGCAACTGGGTGATGAGCGATGATCTGACCAATCCGGTGCACCCAATCGAGGCCAATGGTATGGGTGGCTGCGAGATGCGCTATCGGGGTGAAAACCGGGGCGTTGGCCAGATTTATGACCACCACTTCGTGGAATTCACCTACCCCAATGGCGTGAAGATGTACAGTCAGTGCCGCCAGATTAACGGCTGTTGGAACATCGTGGCTGAGGCGGCCCATGGCGTCAAGGGCGTTTCACCGTGCGCTGCGGGTGTTCGGGGCGAGAAGAACCCGTATGTCCAGGAACACATCGATTTCCTTAACGCCATCGTTAAGAACGAAAGGTACAACGAGGGGTACTTCGGTGCGACCAGTAGCTTCACAGCGGTCCTTGGCCGAATGGCGACCTACAGCGGGAAGGTCGTCCGCTGGGACGAGGCTGTGGAGAAAGGCCCGGTTATCGCTCCGGAAATTACGTCTTGGGATCAGGAACCCCCGGTAAAGCCGGACGCCAATGGCGATTACCCGATTGCACAGCCCGGTGTGTACGAACCATACTGATGACCAGCTTGCTAGATCGGGCTAAAGTAAAGACTCTATTGAGAGAAGCGTCTCGTGTGTGGCTGTGAAGCGACAGGGAGTTTCCCCCTCACGCAGCCCTGTCGCTCCTGAGGGTAACGCGACCGAGCTGGCCGAATCAGCTCGGTCGTTTTTTTACAACTTGTT
Organism: Thermogutta sp.; assembly: GCF_039793925.1. GTDB lineage: Bacteria > Planctomycetota > Planctomycetia > Pirellulales > Thermoguttaceae > Thermogutta. The sequence continues at coordinate 7,917 of NZ_JBAMME010000281.1, forward strand.
TGCGGACCGGCGCAAGATGTTGCCTGAATGGCGACACCTTTTGACGCATGGCATCTGGCGATTAGGCAGCCCGGGCAAGGCGAAGAATTCGCGCATATTTCGACAATGTTTTCTCTGCCGCCTGTTGCCAGGTGAATTGTTCCAGGGCGAGCTGTCGGGCAGCACGGCCCGCGGCAGCCAGTGTCTCCGGCGCGACTCTTGCCAGGCGAACAAGTGTCCTTGCTAGGTCACCGGGATCATGTGTGACGGCCCAGCCCGCTCCAGCGGCGAGCACCTGGTGCAGCACATTCGTCTGCGGTGTGATGACCACTGGCAAACCGTGGGAAAGGGCTTCGAGGACACTTGTGGGATGTCCCTCTGTGCGTGACGGATGGAGAAATACATCGGCTGCTGAGTAAGCTCGGGTCTTCGCGTCTCCTTGGATCGGCCCCTCGACATGCACAACATCCCCCAGGAAGTGCCTGGCCACCTCCTCCCGCAGCCAGACGTCCGACCGAGCGCATCCGGGGCCGACTATCTTTACCCGTGCTCGGTTTCGTTGAAGCTCGCTGTGACATCGTGTCACGGCTTCGAGAAGAATATCCAGCCCTTTAATCTCGATTTCCAAGCGGCCGAGAAACAAAAACTCGCGCATGGCACGACCACCCGGGGTGGCGAGCTTATCTTCGGCAGGCGGCCACACGCCGTTTCCCGCAATGATGACCGGGCGTCCCCAGTCACCTGACCGCTCATATTCGCCTTGCGAGAGATACTGGATGGCACTGGCACCCGCGACAAAGGCATCGAAAAACAGGCGTCGGCCCAGCGTCTTTTTCCAGGCTTTCTGAGCCATTGCCTCGCGCGTCATTCCCCCGTGTGGACACACAAGATAGGGAATGCTGTGATTCTGGAATTCTCTCGCCAGCCGAGCATGGAAAGGTACAAACGTGCTGTGAAACACTACCAGGTCTGGCGCAAAGAGTCGGGACTTAAGACATTCCCACACAGAACTCTCCCCGGCTAGGCGGACCATATTCCGCCGCAGCAGCACCGGGATGGGCAACTGAGGGATGGGCCCGGGATCGACGCTGCTCACAAGCAGTCCTATCTGGACTTGAGGAAATTGCGACTGCGCCACAGCCAGATTGGCGACGGCTTCGGTAACCCCATTGGGGTTTTTCCAGCTAAGGGGGGCAACATGGAGGATCTTCATGGCGGAAAACATCGGAAAGGAAGATCGTTGCAAGGTCCGCTCTTTTATATCGGCCAGCGAGACATCGGTTGATAACTTCCGGGAAACTTTGGCTCAGTCCCACGAACTGGCCCGC
>NZ_JBAMME010000281.1:9233-27391 GCF_039793925.1 Thermogutta sp.
CCGGAATTTCGGAATCCCTCGGGACGTTGGGTGTCATTTCCAAAAGGGCAAGCGCTAGTCCGGCCACCATCGGCCAGCTCAGGTAGCGGTAGGCGACTCCTGTCATACCTAAAACGGCAATTGTGAGCAGAAGGGCACGACGATCGAAAGCGAGTTCTCCGCGGTCCAGCGCTGCGGCCTGGCTCCACACGGCGAGTGCCAGCACAATGCCCGGCAAAATTCCTATGAGACCATAACTGAGTGCCCATTCGATGAATATGTTGTGACAGCTTCTCCTGATCGTCCCATACTCATCGAATTTGGCGCCCGGGTCAAATTTCCCCAATGCGACGTCGGCGCCGCCGGTTCCCGCTCCCACAAGAAAGCGGACGGGATCGGCCAGCCAGGCGCGGAACGCGTTCTCCCAAATTTGCAGGCGACTTCCCGCGGTGACTACAGTGGCGCCTTCCTGCCCAAATACCCGATTGGATAACGGCTCCAATGGATTCACACGGAGAGTAGCTGCGGTAAGACTACCCACAAGGAGAGCGAGTGCGGCAAAGACCACAAAGTCCCGCACACGACGGACAGGCTGGAGACCCAAGCTCCCGAAAACTGCGGCACTCGTTCCGAAAATCAGCCCCAACGTGGCCCCACGAGAGGCTGTTAGAAAACAACCAAGGGTGCAGATCATGGCGGCTGCTAGAACGCCCCAGTCGGCCCGGCCGAATTCAAAGCGGCGGTTGGAATTGAAAGTTTCCGCAGTGTCCTGGAGTGGCAGTTCAACGCGCCAGCGGTGCCGCGAGGGAGTCCAGGATCGACTGGGTGAAATACCTCCTGCAAGAGAAGACGGTTGAGGAGAGGATATCGGCTGGACGGGAAGAATCAGCCTGCCTGATCGTAAAAAGACTACGAATCCCACAACACTGGCAAAGGCAAACTGGGCACCCACCTGATTGGGATTAGCGGAGTTTGTCATGTCGCTGAGAAGGACATAGCCGAATTTGACCAGCGTCAGCCGAAGGGATCCATTGCTCGCGTGATAGTTCATCCAAAAGATGAAAAACACCAGAAACGCGTTTGCCAGGACGAAGATGCGGGCTGCCCATCTCCAACGGTCGCGGTCGGCAATCAGGGTCGCTAGGGCCACGCCGGAAACGAGATAGAACGCTACAACTGCATTTGTCCCGAGAGTGGGCGATTCACCATAACAGAGTCCCACGACCGGCACGGCCGCAGCGAACAAAAAGGGCCAGCTTCGCAGAAATCGGGGACGGGTCAGCCACGCCAGACTGGCCAGGAGGAATGTCGGGACGTACACGTAAAAATGGATTAATTCGGGAATTTCAAGGTGCAGATGATCCCCGACGGCTTTTAATGTCACCGCGAAGGCCGCCATCAGTGCTGTCAGAAAGAGCGCAAGATCTCCGAGGCTCATGCGGCCCTCCGTTGTTCCGTCGGCAACTGGCCCCGGTAGGTCGCTTCGCCCCAAGAAAGCTGTTTATCGGTGCTGGCTGAATACCAGACGTTCAAAAACTGATCTGCCGCCCGTTGCAGCGAAAAAGGCCCGGCAAGAAACGCGGATCGGGCAGCCAGCCGACTCCCAGGAGTAGGAAGCGACGTGTGGATGATCTTTTCGGCCCAGGTTTTGTCAGGCTCCTCGAGCGGCACCAGCGAAATACAACCTGGGAGTTGTTCGGCGATCTCCCGATGGGGCGGGATATCGGAAGCAACCACCGGCGTGCCGGCAGCAAGGGATTCCAGTATAACTCCCGGCATTCCCTCCCACAGAGATGGAAATACCATCAAATCGGCGGCAGCCAAAATGGCAGGCACATCGTCGCGACGTCCCAGAAGTCGAACCGAACTTTCCAAGCCGGGTTCTCGGACTTCTCCGAGAAGTGACGTGTTCTGTGCCAGATCGCCCACCAACAAGAGAACCGCTTGCGGCACTGATTTTTTCAATTCGGAAAAAATAGCCAGAAGTCGCCTGTGGTTTTTCGCGGGAGTCTCGCGGCCGACATGAACGAGAACTCTCGTGTCAGGGGACAATTGCAACTGCTCGAAGAGCCTTTCCTGCGGAGAATGATCTGCGGGGTCGGGAAATCGTGCGAGGTCGATCCCGTTGTAAATAACGCGACACCGTACGTCCGTTCGCCAGTCAGGACGCCAACATGCCGCTAACGCGCTGCTGCTTACCCCGAGAATGTGGGTGGCTGAGCGGTCGATGAGATGCTTCCACAATCGAATCGTCATCCGCCTGGCGAACGTAGGTGGACGTCCGTCATTAATGCTCCGAAAGTGTACAACGCGGCAGGGAATGCCTGCCATTTTTGCCAAGAGGGTGATGAGTCCCGAAGGATAGTGAATATGGGAATGGACGACATCGTATCGGCCATTCCGGAGAAGTTTCAGAAACCGGGCAACAAAACTCGGACGATACAGCGGTAGAAGATGCACCTGACAGCCCAAGCTGCGGGCCACCTCGTCCAGCGTTCCAGGCAATCCCGACAGGCAGCAAAAGTGGGTTTCTATGGGAAGCTCTGGGTGATGTGCGCGGAGATACCGTATAAGCTCAAGCGTACGGATTTCCGCCCCGCCATGGTTCAGCCGCGCAAAAACATGCAAGATCCGCAAAGGCGTCGCGAGTCTAAAAGGTAAACCTTCCGCGGTCATTTCTCAGTCCCTGAATGGGCCGCGTTTGTGCGGGTCTCGCCTCGATGCTACCCTTCCGATGTGGGGGCCGACAGATTCCAGGGAACTTAGCCAAAAAGATGCGGCAGCGTCAACCGAGAAAATCGCGTGGCGTCACCTGGCCATGATTGAAGTATTCACCGGGCGCAGCAGAATTCTGTAGCCCCGCCCAGCTCGCGTGAATTCGCCACTCCAAAGTTAGAGATTTCTAGAAAAGGAGCATCAAGTACTCAGTGGGGTGATTCGGCATTAACCTCCACTGGAGGAAAATCTTCACCCGCCCCCTGCGTCATGCGCTGCGCTCGGGCCTTGAGAGCTGCCTCGATAAAGGCCCGGAATAGTGGATGCGCTCGCGTGGGCTGGGACTTGAACTCGGGGTGGAATTGCACAGCCACAAACCACGGGTGCCCGACTAGTTCCACAATCTCCGCCAGTTTACCATCGGGGCTTGTGCCCGAAACCTGGAGTCCCAGCTCTGCGAGGCGATGCCGGTATGCGTTGTTGAATTCGTATCGATGCCGATGGCGTTCGCTGATTTCCAGAGTACCGTACGCCTGGGCGGCCTTGCTCCCGGGAGTGAGCACCGCGGGGTACGCTCCCAAACGCATGGTGCCGCCTTTGTCGGTAACATGCCGCTGTTCGTCCAGCAGGCAAATCACAGGATGTGGGGTGTCCTTGTGAAATTCGGTGGAATGGGCGCCTTCCAGCCCAGCTACATGTCGGGCAAATTCAATGACCGCGCATTGCATGCCCAAGCAGATGCCAAAAAAGGGAATCCTTTTTTCACGAGCATAGCGGATGGCTTCTACCTTTCCTTCGATGCCCCGCTCGCCGAACCCGCCGGGTACGAGAATGCCATCCACCCCCGCCAGCAGTCGTTCTGGTCCTTCCTGTTCGATCTTCTCGCTGTGCACCCGTTCCACACGAACAAGAGCCTGATGGGCGATACCCGCATGATCGAGGGCCTCGTAGATGGATTTGTACGCGTCGCGATGTTCCACGTATTTACCCACCACCGCGATGGAAACCTCGCTCTTGGGGTTTCGGATGCGATGGAGCAGCTCGTACCAGCTATCTAAATTGAGCGGACCGGCTTTCAGACCGAGCTTGCGCACAATTAGCTCATCTAAACCGTGTTCCACCAGACTGATGGGCACCTCGTAGATGGAAAAGTCCTTGTCCCGCTCTTCGATGACACAGTCCACGGGAACGTTGCAGAACAGAGCGACCTTAGCGCGTGCATCCCGCGTCAGGGGTTTTTCCGTGCGGCAGATGAGAATATCGGGCTGGATACCGATTTGACGGAGTTGCCCCACAGAGTGCTGGGTGGGCTTGGTCTTGATTTCGCCGGCGGCGCGAAGGTAGGGGACCAGTGTGAGATGAATATACAGGCAGTTTTCTCGCCCGATGTCCAGCGAGAGCTGACGAATGGCTTCCAAAAAAGGCAAACTTTCGATGTCACCCACAGTACCCCCGATTTCCGTGATAACCACGTCCACCCCGGGTGCTGCCAGCTTGGTGATGGCCCGCTTGATCTCGTTGGTAATGTGGGGGATGACCTGGACAGTTTGGCCGAGATACTCCCCTCGCCGTTCCTTGGTGATGACGGAAAGATAAATCTTGCCCGTCGTGTAATTGCTATCACGTGTCAAGGGGCTGTTGGTGAACCGTTCGTAGTGACCGAGGTCCAGATCGGTTTCGCTGCCGTCATCCAGAACATAGACCTCCCCGTGTTGATAGGGGCTCATGGTACCAGGATCCACGTTGATGTAGGGATCCATTTTCTGCATTCGTACGGAGAGGCCACGGCGTTCCAAGAGCATGCCGATGGAGGCACTCGTCAACCCTTTTCCAAGGGAACTTACAACCCCACCCGTCACAAAAATATGCTTGGCCATATTGCAACCACACCTGAGTTAAGCAAAGAAATACCCCGAGAAACAGGGATAGTCGGTTTGCGGATTTTTCGAATGGCACCCGAAAGCCGAGAGAGCAGCGCCACCGCTGGGGTGCGAGCAGAAACTCTCGCTGCAGGACAACGTACGAGCCGGCCGTGGCCCACCGCAACGCCTTTATGGCCGATTGTACCGCGCCCTGTAGTTTGCTACAAACCGGCGGTAATCCTCGGGGGTGTCAATCCCACAGGTGGGTGAAGGAATCAGGCCCACAGCGATCCGCGCCCCGTGGTACAGGAAACGCAACTGTTCCAACTTCTCGACCCGCTCCAAGGTGGGTGACGGAAGGTGAGGGATTTGCAAAAGATATTCCCGACGATAGGCATACAGCCCGATATGTTGCAGAAAGATCGGCGGATCGGCCTGAAGGAAAGAGTCGTCCCACTCGCGGGGATGCGGGATGACACTCCGGCTGAAATAGAGGGCAAAACCTCGCCCGTCGCAGACAACTTTGACGCAGGCCGGATCCGCCAGCCGCTCGCGTTCTCGTATCGGAGCAGCCAGTGTCGCCACTTCTGCCTCGGCGGTGCGTTCCAGAAGATCGATCACCTGGTCGATCGCTTCCGGGGGAATTTCCGGCTCGTCCCCCTGCACGTTGACGAAGATATCCACCTCCCGCATTGACCGGGCGACCTCGGCCACGCGATCCGTACCACTTTGGGCCTTGGGGCTGGTCAGAATGGCCCTCCCCCCGAACCGTTCCACGGCCAGCAGGATCTCTTCGTGGTCACACGCCACACACACACCCGCCGGTTTGGTTGCCTGGGCTGCCGCCTCGTAAGTGTGCTGGATGAGCGGCTTGCCAGTTTCGTCCAGAAGCATCTTCCGTGGAAGCCGTGTGGAAGCCAATCGCGCGGGAATAACGACGAAGCTGGTCATACGATGCAGTGATTACCTCATGTGGTGCGGCGATCCCAGATCCACGTCGGACGGTCGAACTGTCCGCTTCTACCGCAGGAAGCCGATGAAGAAATTGAACACCCGATTGTCGTCGCCGGGTTCTTCGACTACAGGGAAGCCGAAGTCGAAGGCCATCGGGGCAGGTCCCATCATGGGGATCACGACCCGCAACCCAAAACCCACCGCCACACGGTAGCGATCGGTCCAGTTGTCGATGCTTGGCTCCACGGTCCCGGTGTCGCAGAAGATGACGCCCCGTACCATATCATCGGCTGTGATAGGGAACATGTATTCTGCGGAAGCCAGCATGAGAAAGTGTCCTCCCACCGCCACGCCGAATTCCCGTGGCGAGGCCCCACGATAGTCAAATCCCCGCAAGCTCGACGTTCCTCCGGCGAAATAGTGGTCGTAGACCGGAGTATCACTTCCAGTGATCCCAATACGTCCCGCCAGTCCCAGAACGTGACGGCCTGAGCCGTCCGGGCGCTGCCACAGCGCGAAATAGCGCCGATAGTCAAGCTCGACGCGCGGATAATCGTGGGTTCCCACCACCTGCTCAAACGAGACCTGGAAGAAATGGCCCTCAGTCGGCAGAAACGCGTTATCCCGAGTGTCATGCGTGAGCGCCACCTCAAATCCGTGGAGGATGTTTGTTCCCATCGCGTCCGCAATGGTGGGCGGGATGCCAAAAGGTGTCACGAGCGGATCGAAAATCTTAATGTCGGCGCCGCGATAGGCGAAGGTTCCCGACAGATCATGCGTAAACTGATAACCGAAGGCCACACGACCTCCCAAGCGCTCTTCTGTGTATTCCCGATAATTGCGGCGATAGTAGAAGCCACTGAGGCCGAAGGTCACGTTGCGATCCATAAAATAGGGATCGGAAAAGCTGACCATGTAGCGATGGACCTGAGTGCCGGGAACAGCTTCCAGGCGAAAGCGCTGACCGGCCCCCCGCCAGGCGCGGCCTTCAATGATGTCCCGCCAGCTCCGGGGCCAGCGGGTCCAATCAAAATTCTGCTCTTCGATGATGGCACTTCCCATGACACCGGCGTCCGAGTTCACGCCCACACTGAACATGATGCGCCCGGTTCGGGCTTCTTCCACCATCGGTTGCAACGGCAATTCGAGGGGTTCTTCATCCGGAGGACGGTCGGAAAACACCGACATATCCCCGGGCAGGGGCCGATCGGGAAATACGACGCGGGTAGCCGGGGCGGGCACCTGATCGGCAGGAGCGACATAAACCGGAGGACTGGTCGCCGTGGATGTCGCTGTTGGGAGATCCGGTTGCGTGGCACTCGGCAACGGTTGGGGCGGTAGATCTTGTGGCGTTTGCCCACTTGGGCTGGGGGCCGTACCGCTGGTGGGAACGACGCCTGATGACGTTTGGGGAGACTCCTCATACGTCGCCGGGATTACCTGCGACGGTTCCGAGGTCAGCCGCGTTTCGACAGCCGGCACGACTCCTCCTCCGGACGCAGGTCGAGAGCGCCCGGTGGGTGAAGGCCACAGCCACCGCGGAGGTGCTGGTAGGCTCAACGCGCTTTCCGATTGACCGCGAATAACGCTGGGCGATGGGGGCTGGCCATTGTCTGTGGGACCTTTCCCCGATTCTCCGCTCGGCGGTACCGGCCGCTGGGGCCTTTCAGCAATTTGGGGCCCTTCACCTTTTTCCGGCACTGAAGGCAGCTCCGGCGGCGTGAATACAATCTTGGGCTGAACGCCCCGCGATGGATCGACTTCGAATATCTGGGATGCCCTCAGTCGGCGTTCGCTGGCTCGAATCTCACGAATATCCGCAATATCACCAGGCGCCAGGGACATCCGATTGAGAACCGTCGTTACCCGTGTATGGGGTTCCTCCCCTGTGATTTGAACGTTGATCATTCCGACTTTATAGGGGCGCCCTTCGTCAATCTTGTAGACGAGGTCGAGCTGTCCCGGTTCTTCCAGGAAACGCGGATCCGCCTGGACGTCCGCAAACACATAACCGACTGCACCATATTTATCACGCAGCCGGTTGACATCCATTTGGAGTTTACTTTGATCGAAGTAATCGCCAGGTTTTAATTCCAGGTTTTTCGATAGTTCTTCGGTGGAGAATTTTTCATTTCCGAAAAAAGAAATATTGCGAATACGGTAACGAGGACCTTCGTCGATGACGTAGGTCACATACACCCATTCGCGGGAATCGCTGACAGGATCGGGATAGACCTCAATATCGCGCCCCACACGGGCTTGGAAAAATCCCAGACTGCGGTAGTACGCTGTAATCCGCTCGACGTCTTCGTCGAGTTGTTTGCGATCAAAGAGTCCTCCCAGGAACCAAAACCAGCCGGGTTTGGTCTGCACCTGCGTTCTCAATCGCGCGTCCGACGCAATCGTGTTGCCGACGAATTGCGTCCAGGCCACACGCTGGCGACGACCTTCATTGATGAGGAAAATCGCTCCCCGATCGGTCGTCTTGTTGCCTTCAATCACCGTGACCCTGGCATGGGGGAATCCCTTCTCGTGATAGAATTGTTCCAATCGGCGTTGGGCCTCGTCCACCTGCCAGGTATCCAGGGGATCACCCGCCTTAAGACCGGTTTCTTTGGCGAGGCGTTTTTCGCTGAACGCCCGATTTCCAACGTATTTCACGTAATGGAGGAGTGGTCGCTCGAGCACTTCAAAGATGACCAGGCGGCCCCCCTGCACCTGGGGTGTGTACGTCTTGACGTCAACAAACAGGCCCGTCCGATAAAGCCGTCTTACATCCTCTTCGAGGGTTTGCACATCGAAGGCCCGCCCGGCCCTCGTTTTGATAGCAGGCAAATATTTCTCGCGAGGCACGTGCTTGGCGCCCACCACACGGACTTCGACAACCTGTTCTTGCTCATCGGGCTGATCGCCAATCGCACGGTTGTCCGGCTTCGCCAAATCTCCGTTGACGGCTTCGACACCGGGGGGATGAAATTCCGGAATGGCGGCGGATGTTTGGCAGAAAACCTTCGCGGGAGTCCAGATTAACAGGAGTCCCGCTACAGTCCCACACGCCGCGGTGCTAATGAGTCCCAGTTTGCTGCGCATCAACAGAGAATCGCAGGTTTTCGAAAAACGTCGAAGTGTTGCCGGGGGCTATCCCCTCTGGCACTGCGGCAAACAAATACAGAATTTGCCAGGCTGGGGCAAGTGCGATTCGCGATACGGGAGGCAAGGCACGCAAGAAGCGGGGCAGAAAGGGAGGCCGCGCAAAACACGCTTTCCCGCGGTTGTTCCGAGGCCAGTTTCAGAATCGCCATTTCGAGGGCAGAACTGCCCGTATGCGATCAAGAAGTGACGCAGATCGGTCAGGCGTCTTGACGGAGTTCTGAGCCGACCCGGTTTCCGCCGGCTGAGTGGCCTGCTTTTCCCGACTGATTTGCGGGGAGAGATCAGCGCGGGGGACAAACGCCATAAGGTACTGCGGCCAGTAGCTATCCAGCATGCGGAGACAATCTGCTATTTCCCCATTTTCCAGCTTGGCCTGGGCAGGAGCGATGAGCTTGAACAACTCCACCCGTTCTGCCTTGCTGAAGGCCAGCGAGCACAACTGGATGTCGTCGATCCAGACCTCGCCTGGCCCGGCCAGGTCGATTCTCAGGTACAGGGGGCCTTTTCTGCCAAGCGGCAAATCGGCTACCTGAACTAGGACTGGCGCCCATTCTGCACCCACAGCAGGCACCGGCTGACCCATCGCAGAAACACCGATTTCTGCATACCGGGCAAACGGTAACTGGGAGGGATCACCGAATAGGAACACGCGGAGAGGTGGTTGGGGATTTCCCGGCCGCGTTTTCAGCCAGAGGCCTACCGTGAGACGTCCCGTCACTGGCGCTTCGAATGGGTCGCTGATCATCGTGACAGATCCCCCACGGCTCGCGACATAGAGAGAATAGTTCCCCTGTTTTTTCTCCTGGCCGTCCAGACGCACCGTGGCATCGGAACCTGCCTGTATCCTCCAGTGGGGAATTTCTCCCGTGTTTGCCAGTGGTTGTTCAAAGTCCGCATTTGCCAGACCTTCGTAGAGCGGGGGCGTACTCAAAGTGGCCGCCCGCTCGCTCAGCTCCGTGATTTGGTCTTTGAGTCGCTGGATGACCTCAGGGTTGTAATGAATTGCGGCCTGTGTGAAAGAGACTTGGGGAGATGTGAACTTGACCGCTAGCAAATCGTAGGGCCCCAGGTCAGCATCCCAACGCCACGAGTCGTCGGTATCCTTTTTGATCGCCGGAAGAGGGCGCAGACCGCTGAGTTCCATCACCCGCGTATTTGCGGGGGCCCGAAATTGCAACGTGGCCCTGACCGAAAAACCCGCTTGATTGACGATGTAGAGATAGGTTTCCTGTCCGCGAACAGCGGAGCGAATGACAAGCGGCTGCATGGACTTGCTGTTTCCGGGAAAAGAGACATCGTGAAAAGCGGTAGCGGGAAGCCTTCGATAGGTAGCCCGCCAGACCCGGAGAGCCTCTTCGTCCCCCATCGAAACGCGCCAGCCCCCGTCTGCAATGAGACTGGGATCGCCCTCGGCCAGGGCCTGCGCGTAGCGCCGCAGACTTTCATATCCCCAGGGAATGGGTTGATGAATAATGGCTGTGAAAGCAGGCGAAAAAGGGGCCGCTGCATCGAAGCTAGGAATGCGAAGCTCGCGCGGAGCGTGGTAGAAAAGCACGCCGCCGGTGGCCAGCGAACTTGTTCCCTGCCACGCGCGAAAGAGTTGATCGACCTCGTACTCGGTCGCCCGCATCCCCAACGGCGCGTGTTCCACCACTCGAAAGACGCGGAGAAAAGTGATGCTGGGGTCGCTGGCCAGGGCCACTGGATCGAGGCCCACTTCCTGAAAAACGGCCAGTGGGTCCTGGCGCTGTATGAGCGTCGGCCGGAGACGGTTCTCCCACCGTTCACCCACGAAAAGTGTGGGAGCCAGCAAATAGAGGCGGGCATCCGGACGGACCGCCGTCAATTCCTGATTGACCCTTGTATAAAAGCTTTGTAGCCGCTGGGCCCGCCAGCGAACCCAGTGCCGAAGATACTGCCCCAGAAGAAGTTCTGCCCGCTTCTGGTAGCGATCGTCGCCGGTTGCTTCGATCGTGATGCCGGTCTCTTCGCAGAATCGAGCCACGGTTTCATCATCCATTCCCCATTGTGGGCCAGGAAGTTGCATATATCCGTAGGCCGAAACCTGAAGTCCCAGCCCCGCCAATGACGGATGCTGGCCGTACCGATCGGCAAATTCATGAATCAAATTTAAGATGCTTTCCTGCACTTCTCGGTGAAGGATGTTGTAGTAGGGAAGCATTCCCCGGTAAGGTTGTGTTGTTTCGTCGAGCGTTCGGCCGTCGGGCCCCACCCAGCGAAGATTTCGGCCCTGGTTGCCACGTCGGTGAATCATGGCCTCCAGATCCGGCAGGGGAGTCGAAAAGTCCATGGCCGGGATTACCATGAATCCATCGCGGTCTGCAACGCGTAACACCAGCTCAACAACGTCCTTTCGGACCGGGTCCGCACCGTCGGGATGAAAACAACCGTTGTCGTATCGGGGCGTAGGTTGCCATCGTGGGCTAGGAAACAGCGTGGATCCATCGGCCGCTACAGTGAGCACAACCGCGCTATAGCCGGCAAACCGGAGATACTCGGACAGCCGCGTGATGGCATCGTAAAACGTCACCCAGTCTTCCACACCCCGCTCTCGAAATGGCCCGAGCGCGTCACTCGCCTGGAACGTTGCCGCCAAGAACGGCCGATGGAAGTACGCCGCTAAAACTCTTTCGGTGGGAAAAGCTGCTGGTGGGAAATACTCCGGCAGGTGTCGCCATCCACCATACACGCGGATCCGGCCGTAGATGGCTGGCTCGCTTCCCGGATTGGCGACCATCAGGAATGGTTGCCGAGTTTTCGGCCAGAACACCGCCCGGTAAACCTGCCAGCCGACCTTCTCACCCCAGCGGCTCAATTCACCCGAGCTTGTTACCCCTATGTCCAATAGTGGCGGAGAGATCGCACCCATGGCATTAGGTTCCACAAGCGAGACAAGAAGCGTCTGCTTGCGATCGGCAGGCCATTCAATCTCCAGCACATGGGGTGTGCCGGGTTCCATAATGGGCAGCGAATAGATTGCCCAACTTGGTTCTTCTCCCGGCTTGCTGGGCTGAAGTTCTGTGTAGGGCTCTAGCTGGCCTTCTCTCAGGCGGCGCCAGCCTCGGCCCAGCAATCCATCACGAGGGAGAAGGTGCAGGGGCGGCAGAGCCGGTGTGATGCGACTCAGGCGTTCCCAAAAGGTGGGATTTCCCGCGTCCACGGCCTCCCCCAGAAGCCGCAATTCGGGACGTGCTTCGGTCAGACTGGGGGAGTTTTCCTTCGCCAGAACAACCACCTGGACACGCCGTTGCACCGTGGGACTGCCCCATCCCAGGGGACGCACGACCGGTTCACCCAAACGCAGGCCTGTGCTGGCGGCGGCCGTCAATACCACGTCATAGACCCCTTCCCTCTCCGGGAGTCGGACCTCCACCGGCACGGCCGTGTTGGGATTGGCTGTAGTTTCGTACCGGGCGGATGGGAGACCTGGCCCGTTGCTGCGCCCCAGATTGAAAGGATCGAGAAGATTCCAGCGGGCTTGCTGCTCTTGCCGGGCATTCTGAACCCGAATCATCAGAGTGACTTGTTCGCCGGAATTGAAAGGGCTTCCGCGAAATCGTACCCGGAACGACCATGTTTCCCCCGGTTCGAAGATGAGATGCGGGCGGTCCGTTTCGATAGCCAGGCTGTCGCCGGGAGACCGCTCCACGAATAGCCGGTTTCCCTGGTCGTCCACCGGTGCCTCGTAGGGGTCCCGCAGGATATTCTTCAGAGGGATTGTCCAGCGTTGCGGCGCCTGCTCGGGAATCGCCAGCTCGATCTGAAGGTTGGCCTGGATCGGAGAATCGACGAGCAGATCGACTCCCTGGTAAATTCGCGGACGGCTCGGGGCTATGACTAGGGTGTTTTCTTCTCGAAAGAGAGCGCCCGGCTCATCGACTTCGGTGCCCAGCAAGGTCCAGGAGACGATTTGTCCCTCGGAAACCGTGATTGTGCCGCTCCAGCGGCGCGGTGTTCCGCCGCCCCAGGAAATTCGCAGGCCCAGTGTTTCACCATGCGCCGAGGAAAACGAACACACGAGGACCGCCAGCCCCAAAGAAACCGTGTGAAGCAAGATAGATGCAAGCGCGGCTCGACGTCGCGCCAGCGGTGGGAACAAGACCGGTAGTCTCGGACCTCCCTGTCCGAACATGACCTCCTCACGAAACCTCCGATGATTGGCGGGGTTCCCCGTTGCGTTTTGCGGCGGGTCAATTATAACACTCCTCGGGACGGCGACCTAGAGCTTTTTCCGCACCCGGTAGCGGCATGAAAAAGACCTCCCTTGGCCGCTTTGGCGATTAAATACGTCGTTTTAATGTAAAAAGCTGCGAAAAAACTCGGCGGATGGGCATGGCGGCTGGAAGGGTTGCCAGGGGCCGTTTGTCAGGAGTGGCATGCTTTAACCAGGGAATTCGAACATGCGAACCCTCTTCGTACTGGCTTTCCGCTGCGTTCTCGTGGCTTTTTTGCTCCTCCCACTTGCGGTGCGGACAGCGACCGCCAACCAATTGACCGCAGAGGAGGAAAAAGTCATCGCCGAGCAGATACTCCAGGATGAAGAGGCCACGCAGGTTTACGCGGGAGTTCGTTATATCTGGCTCGGACGTTATCAGATCGAGGTGACGCTCAACGCTTCCGCAGAGTTGCCGCAAAACCTTTTCATTCGGCTTAAAGCCGGAGCAAAAAATGATCGGCGAACGTTCCTTGCTCGGTGGCAGGATAAACAAGGCACGGTCAAAGAGCAGCTGGTGGAGTACGGTGGTTACGATGGATTCCGTTTCCTGGATCTTCCCGTACCGAACGAATTGAGCGCTCCGGTGACGCTGCGACTATTGGGAAAAGGTTCCCGACAAGGCTTTTTCTCGAAAGTTGCGGTTGTTGCGCATGATGCAGCAGAGACGGCCAACAGCAGTTCCGTGGAAATGAAAGTCTCGCTGCTTCTCGCCACGCCTCAGGGTCCCGTCGATGGGAGGTTCGCAGAGGCGTACCCGGAAATTGCCCGATTATGGCAGGAATCCGCGGATACAGAAGAAAATGTGACGGCGGACGGCCCGGAACAGGCCTTTCGTTTGGCGGCCCGCCACGGTCGGCAGGCTCACGAAATGTTCTTCCGGTGCCGAAAGTACATGGAAGGCTGGCTGGCCCAGGCTGACCCGAAAACGGGGTTGATTCCGCGCAATCTCACCGCCTCCCGGGATATTTGGAATCCCGAAGACGCAGCCGCGGACAATTATCCGTTTCTCGTCTTGACGGCATTTGTCACGGATAGACCCCTATTCGAAGGCCGGATGCTGGAAATGCTGCGAACAGAGACCCGTTTGACCAGTCGCCTGAGTGCCCTTCCCGATGCCTGGTCTTTCTCAAAGCAGGATTTTGTGCGATCGGAGCCCAGTTTGGCGGCCCTGATCTTCGGTGGGTCGGAATACGTAAAGGATGGCTTACTCCCCCTCACAGAGTATTTGGGGCCTTCTCCCTGGCTCGAGAGGTTGATGGCTATTGAAAACGCCATTTGGGAGCATGCACCGATATCCACGCCGTTCGGGCCAATTCCATCTGACAATGTGGAGGTGAACGGAGAGCAGTTACAGGTCCTTTCCCGCATTTACTGGCTCACGGGAGAGAAAAAGTACTTAGAATGGGCCGAACGATTAGGGGACTACTACTTGCTCGGGTCTCATCATCCCACGCGAGATTTCCCCGATTTGCGACTTCGCGATCATGGTTGCGAGATCGTTTCCGGTTTGTGCGAGCTCTACGTGGCCGTCAGTTTTGCCCACGCGGAAAAGGCAGATGCCTATCGGGCTGCGATCCATGAGATGTGCGACCGGATTCTTGAAGTGGGGTGTGACGCCCGGGGTATGATGTATAACGTCATCCATCCCCAGCTCGGGACGCACGATCCTGGGATTTGTGACACCTGGGGCTACAACTACAACGGGATTTACAGCGTCTATCTCATCGACAGAACTTCTCGATATCGGGAGGCCGTCCGCCGTGTTTTGAGTCACCTGCGAGACGATGTCGGCGATTATCATTGGGGTTCTGCCGACGAATATGCAGACTCGCTGGAGGGTGCCATCAATCTTTATAATCGAGAACCCATTCCATCAGCAGCGGAATGGATTGATCGAAAGATTCGCGACATGTGGAAGCCTCAGCGACCCGACGGAATTATCGAAGGGTGGCATGGCGATGGCAATGTGGCGAGAACCGCCCTCATGTATGCCTTCTGGAAAACCCAGGGCCTGCGGGTGGAGCCTTGGCGGGAAGACATTCGGCTGGGGGCTATTTTTCAGAAGGGACAGCTCTATGTCAATCTGACGGTCGACCGGCCGTGGACAGGACGTCTTCTTTTCGATCGGCCCCGACACAAACATTTCTTCCATTTGCCCCTTGACTACCCGCGGATCAACCAATTTCCTGAGTGGTTTACTGTAGATGAGAATGAATCGTTAATGGTGGAAAATGTAAACCACGGGGAGCGCCACGAGGTGGCAGCCCAAAAGGCATGGTCCGGTTTGGAGCTTCACCTGCCTGACCCGGGTGAGTACCGGTGGATTGTGACCAAACACAGGCGTTGATGCGATTGTTTCGAGGATTCACACCATTGCCTCGACAGCAGCGAAGGTCACGGGTTTGAGCTTCCGTTACCACCTGGGCGCAAAGAAACGGAGGCCCAATATGGCCTCCGAATCAAAGTCCCCTCGAACCGCATGACTGCCCACCGTTTTTGCCGCGGTGCGAGCGAGGAATTGTAAATCGCCCGCTATTTCCGACTGGCTTCAAGTTCTCCCGGTGAAACAGACTCCGGTGTTTGTTGATGGCTATTCATGACGATTCGGTTGGCCTCGGCCACCACCTGGAGCGCTGCTTGAAGTTCTGCCGGTGAGAAGTAGGGACGCCGCATTCCGATGGCCGTGCGAATTTCCATCCGCGCAAGTTCTTCAAAGCTCTTCCCGTTTTGGAAATGCCAGGCTGCGATTTGTGCCACGCGTTGGGTGATTTTTCCTTCCGCCAGCATTTTCAGGACCACGTTCACCTCGGGCGTCTTGGCATAGGAGTCGATCGGCTTGAGCTCGTAAGGGATGCGGGGGTTGGGGTCGGGTTTGCCGTGGTCCAGACAAACGATGGGAGCCTTCACCTGCACAACCTTCTCGGGAGGGACGCTCAAAAAGCCCCCACCGAAGCCCCCATAACCGCCGCCGTAGCCGCCGATTCCACCTCCGTAACCCCCACCGAAGCCCTGGGCGCCTCCCCCATAACCGCCGCCGTAGCCCCCGTAACCACCGCGGCCGCCCCGACCACCGTACTCACCTCCGCCCAGCCCGCCAGCGAATTGAGGGAGAACGGGCACACCGGCGAAGGTTTCAGGCATGCGGATGCTGAGTGGTTTGTCGCTTTTATTACGTATCACGATATTGCATTCGGTGGAATCCTTGGCGATGACTTTCACCTCCACCAGCTTTTGTTCCATGGCGGCAAACAGATCCACCGCCGGGGGGGTAGCCTTCTCTTGGTTGGACGTAGCTTTTTCCGCTGCGACGGGGTCAGCCCCGAGAAGCCAGGTGGCAGACCAGCCCAGCAAAAAAGCCCCTACAAGCGCCGCATAACGCCAGAACCGAGTCATGACGAACCTCCTCGCAAACGCCGCAATGGGCGGACACCTCAGCCGATTCTCTTTCTCCAGCCTAATCCAAATTCACAGAAAAGCAACTATAAACCGTTAGCGGACGCCTCAGCCCTATGTGTTTTGAGGTCGAGAAGCTCTTGATAAGTTCCCCGCTGCAAAAATTTTATCCTTATTTTAGACGCTGTTAAGTGTGTACCCCCTCGATGTGGTCATTTGTGCCTAGCAATGCGGGTTGTATATTGGACAGCAAATGCATGGCCGGCCGACAAAAACCCGCCTTCTGGTTGCCTATTTGTTATGCACATCCCATATGCTATTGTTGACAAGAGACTCGCCCCTCCGTTAGACTCTTTGTTTTTACATCCGCGCGAGCTGAGGCGCGAGATACTCTGAGGCCGATCGGGAGGAGGCTATTTTTCCCATTTTGCTGGCTTTTGCCCAAATTGGATTGCCTCCGGCGCCGGCGGCTTCCGCCGAAGGGGAAGCAGCCGGGGTGAAAATCGGGCCAGAAAACAGACGGCGGCGAGCAGAACCAGGGGGTGCTGTGCATACGTATCCAAAAATCAATTAACGCCTTGCGTGTGATCTAACCGGCCTCACAGAAGATTGCGTCTCGAGCATGTATCCGGCAGTTGTTGGGTGGGTATTCCAAGACTGTAGTTAGCGCAACATTTGAACTGCACTCAGGTTAAGAGCAGTTTAATTGAATTATTCTGTCTTCGTGTGTTGTTTCGGGATGGGTTAACGGTAACGGAGTCCTTCACGCAGGTTTAGTCAATTGATGTGTGGGAACTGGTTTTGAGGAAGCAGAGAGGTCCAAACATGGAAACACGCATGAGGAGATCGCTTTTGTCAACGGCAAAAGGCCTGGCAAAAGCTGTGGGATTCCTGGGACTGGCCTTTGTGGCTACGCCCGCTTGGGCGGAAGAGGCCGCCTCCGCCTCGGCTGGTGCGTCGATCGGTGCTCAAATTGGGGTTTTCATTTTCTGGCTCATCGGCCTGGCGGGCGCCATCTGCGGCCTGTATTTCGCATGGCGCTTCTTCCATGAAATGCTCAACTCGGAAAAGGGAAATGAGCGGATGGAAGAGATCGCCAGCTATGTGCGGGAGGGCGCCAACGCCTATCTCAAGCAGCAGTACACTGTTGTGGCCGGATTCTTCGTGGTCATTGTGATCCTGCTGGCAATCGCCGCGTTCGGCCTCCATGCCCAAAGCCGCTGGGTACCGTTCGCGTTTCTCACCGGCGGTTTCTTCTCCGGCCTGGCGGGTTGGTTGGGAATGAAGACGGCCACGCTGGCCAGCAGCCGAACCGCGCAGGGCTGTCGCAAATCACTGAACGACGGTTTGCGGGTGGCATTCCGAAGCGGTGCTGTGATGGGACTCACGGTGGTCGGTCTGGGGCTACTCGATATCTGCCTCTGGTTCGCGATCCTCTACTGGGTCATCGGAATCCTCGGCTATCACATGACCCTTGAACAGATCACCGTCACCATGCTGTGCTTCGGTATGGGGGCCAGCAGCCAGGCACTGTTTGCCCGTGTCGGTGGTGGTATCTTCACCAAGGCAGCCGACGTGGGTGCCGACCTCGTTGGTAAGGTGGAAAAAGGCATCCCTGAAGACGACCCGCGTAACCCCGCCGTGATTGCCGACAACGTGGGTGACAACGTGGGCGACGTGGCCGGCATGGGTGCCGACCTGTACGAATCCTACTGCGGTTCGATTCTGGCGACGGCCGCCCTCGGTGTGGCCGCCTTTGCTACGGGCGAATTGCTGCCACAACGGATTCTGGAACAGGTCCAAAAAGGTGCTTTGGCGTTGGAGACGGCCAAGCTCAATTATCAGCTCGCAGCACTGTTTCTGCC
>NZ_JBAMME010000282.1:0-27386 GCF_039793925.1 Thermogutta sp.
GCCGATAAAATGCTGAAATAAGGTTTTTTCTTAAAAGGCACCGCAGGCAGGGACATTTCTGGTAAGACTTGCGTGTGGGTCAGGTCACTTTTTCCGCGAAGCCCCTTTCTGAGCTGCCCGCCTCACAAGGTCTGTTAGCCCCTCCCATCCCAACACGCTTGATTGACCGGGCTTTTTAACCTTTTGAGTTGCTTCCCTCCTCAGGTGAATTGAGAGTGGCAACGGCGTTGGTCAATGTCATGTTCTGCCGCCGTCAAACCTCTCGCTCAGCTTTTAAGCATTTACGAATAAGTATCTGCTTTTATTTTTTTCGCGTTATTCTTCATACACTTCAACTTCAGCAATTGACATTTGGCCACCGGGCTGGCCCGGCCCGTTTGGCTTCAACGCCCTGATCCGCAGAAACCGAACATAGAGGGGAGTTCCTGGTCGGATCTCCACCCGCTCGCCTTTCTGATCTCGAAACATTCCCAGTGACGTCCATGTCTCGCGATCCGTCGATGCTGAGACTTCAAATTCCGTAGCATAACCCGGGCCGAAGCAGATGATAACCCGGGCCACTTTTTCCAGACCGAGGAGATCAACTTCGTAGGTCCAGGCCCATTCACCACCCGCCTGAGCCGCGGTCGCGGGATTTCCATCGACTCCTAAGAAGGCCCCATGCTGGGATTCGCCGACACTTGGTCCAAGACGATATTTTCCCTCGGCATTTAATAACAGTGCAGGCTTTCTCCAAGCCTTGTTCCGCGGGGGAACAGCTTTCCCCTCGCGCCAGGCATTCTGTTCGCGTTTCTTTGCTTCCAGGCCCGGCCTCAGGGACTTCAATAGTTCGAGCTGTGATCGATCCAAGTCGCCATCCCGGTAAAGCAACACATCAATGGAAACAACGCCTCCCACAGCAGTTACTCGATAAACATAGTCTGTAAGCTGACGTTTATCCTTAACAGTCCCCGGTTGGGCCCAGTTTGCTCCTAAGAAGGAGAGGATATGCCACTGTTTACCGTCGACGAAACGTGAAATTGGAATGTCGAAAAAAGAGTTTTGCTCACCACACGTAAAGTCCTCATGAATTGAGTAAGCTCGCACACGGTCTTCGACCCCGGGGTTGAAAGCGATGATCCGATCGGGATAACCCGCCCGCAAAGCTTCCGCCAGGATACCGAGCTTTTCCTCGTCGTAACCCAGCCAGCGGTAGCACCCATCAACCCACCAGCCTTTGACTTTGTCTTTATAGCGCTCCCCATACTCGCGGGCCACGTCTGCCCAGTTTTTCACAAATTCCCGGCTCACCTGGCCGGTTCCTGGCCACTTCAGACCCTGCGCCGCCTGGGGGTCGTCACACGGGCCATCACCCGTCCAGTAAAGCATGAGGGGGATCTTTCGTCGATTTAAGGCCTGGTAAAGATCCTCGATGAGATCTCGGGTCGAACAGGCCTCACCCGGATGGTAGCCTGTCAAACGATCATAAGTGGCGTTCGGAGCGATCATATATCGAGACCGCTGCATGACGGTGAAGATGACGTATCCTGCGCCTGCCTCTTCCATCCTTTGAGCAAAGCGCTCCACATCGAACTCGCGGACACATTCATCCCAGGAAGTCTTCTTCCCAAGACTGGCCACATGTTCCGGATTGTTTTGAAGGCCTTCCAAAAAGTGCACGAAAACCCCGTATTTTGCCTCAGCAAACCAGTCGGTCTTGTGGGCGGGTGAGCTTTCAGCCAGCACCACGCGACAACATTGGAGATGGAACACCACACACACGAAAAACAAAAGGGCACGAGCCTTACGCATGTTGAACCCCGCTTTCCCCGTGTCAACCCGACAGTCATCAAACCTGGGCCCGAGAATCAAGCGAATTATGATTGCGACAATGGTGAAATACAAGTGGAAAGCTTTTATGTTGGTTGTGTCTCGCATCAATGGACAACGCCCGCCGCTTAAAAACCTCCCCATCAGAACAGACGATCCGCTCCCGCGAGTTTCAATCCCCAGCGTTCGAGAGGGAAAATGCGTCAGGACGGTCCCCCAATTGCCGAAGTCCTTCTGCCCGATTAGGCTTGGAAAAAGTGCCCCGCTAACGCACAGCCGTGCCCGATTGTGATATGAGCGATAATTAACAGGTTGAAGCTCGGCCTGTTTTTGTGCGTCACCGGGATAAGTCACCGACACGGTTTCTTGTGAGCGACGACCGAAGTTTAAAGCAGAACACAGTAATACCAACACAGTAACACCGAGGAGTTTGCAATGGTGAAGCGTGTTTATAATTTTTCGCCCGGTCCTGCGATGTTGCCTGTCCCCGCTTTAGAGGAGGCGCAGCGCGATCTGCTGGCCCTGCCGGGGCTGGGTATGTCAGTCCTGGAAATCAGTCATCGCTCGCCGACATTCAAAGCTATCATCGAGGCGGCCGAGGCCAATCTCCGACAATTGTTGAACATCCCCGACGATTACGCCGTCCTCTTCATGCAGGGTGGTGCGCGGCTGCAATTCGGCATGATCCCGATGAACTTTTTGCGGAAGACCGGGCGTCCCGCGTCCTACATTGTTACCGGATCCTGGAGTAAGCTGGCCGCCAGCGAGGCCCAGACTCAGGGCCAGGTCCATATCGCCTGGGACGGCAAAGCCACCAATTATGATCGGGTTCCGGCCAATCAGGAGTTGAACATTGATCCCAACTCGGTGTATGTCTACTTTTGTTCCAATGAAACAATCGCTGGTGTGCAATTTCCCACCGAACCAGAAACCGGCGGCCTGCCCCTGGTGTGCGATGCGTCTTCGGAGCTGCTGTCTCGGCCGGTCGATCTTCCGCGATACGGCATTCTCTACGCCTGTGCCCAGAAGAACCTCGGTCCGGCGGGGGTCACGGTGGTCATCATTCGAAAAGACTTCCTCGATATGTGCCCGGATGACCTCCCCTCAATGCTCAATTACAAGCGCTTTGCGGAGGAGAAATCACTCCTCAACACGCCGCCGGTCTTTGCCGTCTACATGGTGAAGCTCGTGACCGACTGGCTCATCCGGGAGTTCGGCAACCTGGAAAAGGTGAAACAGTTCAACGAAGAGAAGGCCCAGCTTATTTACGACGTCATCGATCGCTGCCAGGGTTTTTACACCGTTCACGCCGCCCCGGGAAGCCGCTCCGCGATGAACATCGCTTTTCGACTTCCCAATAGCGATTTGGAGAAGGAATTTCTCAAACAGGCAGAAAGCCGCGGCCTGTGCAACCTCCAGGGACATCGCTCAGTCGGTGGATGCCGTGCATCTATTTACAATGCGATGCCGCGCGAAGGCGTCGTGGCCCTGCGGGATTTCATGCTCGAATTTTACGAGGCCAATCGCAATAAAGTTGGGTGACAGTCTTCCGGATTCAGCCCCTTCCGGCTGCGGGTGCTGCGCTTGCTAATTGCCAGAGCAATGCGCTACCCCCCGATCCCTGCCTGATGGCGTTCAGGAGGCGGCGGGGAGTCACAAATTGTGAATTGAGAGAGAGTAACACAGACGGGCAGAACGTCTATTGTTTACACGACGCACGCAGAAACGTATTTCTAGAGGTGGCGGAATTTGGCGACATCCTCGCGGGCTTTAACATACACAAGAAGAATATTTGGCGGCAGATTTGATATACATCAGGGACGGTTCCATGCATGACGACCTACTGGCTTGTCTGACCCCGGCGCAGCGGGAGGCGGTGACACACGTGGAGGGCCCCCTCCTTGTCCTGGCAGGCCCGGGAAGTGGCAAGACGCGGGTAATCACTTACCGGATTGCCTATCTTCTCCGGTTGGGCATTCCCGATGCCAGCATTCTGGGATTGACGTTCACCAACAAAGCGGCCCAGGAGATGCAAAGCCGGGTGCAGCAACTCGTGCCGGGCTCCCGGGTATGGTTGGGCACCTTCCACCGTTTCGCCGCGCAAACACTCCGGAAATACGCCAACCTTGTGGGGCTTGAATCGCACTTCACAATCTACGACAAGGACGATAGTTTGCGGGCTCTGCGCTCGGTCATCGCCGACGCTCGCATCGATCTGGGCTCTTACAGCCCCGAGGCCGTAGCGCAGGCCATCAGCAGCGCCAAAAGCGCCCTTCTGACGCCCCAGGATTATCAGCCACGAGATGGTTCGCCGTTGGGTGATCTCGTCGCACGGATTTACCCGCTCTACCAGGAGCGGTTACGGCGATCCAACGCGGTGGATTTTGATGACCTGCTCATGTACCTGGCCCTTCTCCTGCGCGAATCTCCGGAAATTCGTCACCGCCTAGATTCGCACTATCGTTTCGTCATGGTCGACGAATATCAGGATACGAATCTCGTGCAGTACGCCATTGCCCGGGCGATCTCAGTGGAATACCCCAACCTGGCTGTCACCGGAGATCCGGATCAATCGATTTACGGATGGCGCGGGGCGAATCTCAACAACATTCTCGAATTTGAAAAAGACTTCCCCAATGTTCGTGTTGTCAGGCTCGAGCAAAACTACCGGAGTACGAAACGGATCCTCGCCGTCGCCGCGACGCTGATCGCCCATAATGTGCGGCGAAAAGAAAAAGACCTTTTCACCGACAACGAAGAGGGGCGCCCTGTCCGGCTGGTGACGTACGCGGACAATCAGGAGGAAGCGGAGGATATTGCCGAACAGATTGCCCGAGCGATTAAACGGGACGAGCGTCGCCCCCGCGATTTCGCGATTTTCTACCGAATCAATGCCCTCTCTCGCGGTTTTGAAATCGCCCTTCGGGAGCGCGGCATCCCCTATCAGATTGTCAATGGCGTCGAGTTCTTTCAGCGCAAGGAAATCAAAGACGTCATTGCCTACCTGCAACTGATCAATAACCCTCGCGATGATGTTGCGTTTTTGCGGGTGATCAACACCCCGCCCCGATCCATCGGCGAAACGAGTGTGCGTCGCCTGCGGGAGTTTGCTGCTGCGCACGGGCTTTGTCTGCTGGAAGCTGCCCGCCATGTCGACGCCATTCCAGAATTCAGCATCCGCACCATGGGGGCTTTCCGGGCGTTCGTCAATCTCTACGACCGGCTTGTGGTGGCAGCCCAGGGACCGGTGGAGGAACTGCTAGGACTGGTACTCACCGAAACCGGTTACCGCGAGTACCTGGAAAAATCCCAGAACATGGAAGATCAGGAGCGCCTGGCGAATATCGAGGAGCTTCTCACCGTCGCCCGTCAGTTCGATGAGCGATATGGTGAAGCCGCCAGTCTGGAATCGTTCCTGGAGGAAACCTCGCTCGTCAGTGATACCGATGCCCTCGATGAGAGCGCCGACCGGGTGACACTGATGACGCTCCACGCGTCCAAAGGCCTGGAGTTTCCCGTGGTGTTTCTGGTGGCGTGCGAACAGGGCATCCTCCCCCACGAACGTAGCCGCAACGACATGGACGAGCTGGAGGAAGAACGCCGGCTGATGTTTGTCGGTATCACTCGGGCAAAGCAGGAATTACAGATTAGCATGGCCGAGTATCGGGATTTCCGTGGCCAGCGCAAATTGACCATTCCCAGTCAGTTCCTCATGGAATTGCCTCGAGAGCACCTGGAAATTGTGACGTCGTCCAGGGCGGCCAGTCGGTCGACATCTTGGGTGGGGACTAGCCCAGCTCCCGAGCATGCCTTCCGCGCATCCGCCTGGGCAGCCCCCCGCAGTACCAGCTCCGCACCTCAACCTTCCCCCCGTCGGGTGCACGGAGGACCTCTCACCCCCGACGATTTCGTCCTCAATATGTCGGTCGTGCATCCTCGGTACGGGGTGGGCCGCATTGTGGCTCTCAGCGGTTCGGGCGACGCCCGCAAAGCCACCGTGGATTTCGGCGGCTCCATCGGCAAAATGAAATTCATCCTTTCTCAAAGTCCACTGCGTCCGAAGTAACACTCCGCTTGACTGCCAGAAGAGAGGGGTCACACGGATGAACGAAGAATACCAAGACGACGCGGTCCACTCGCAACCGGAAGGGTCATCGAAGCGCTGGCGTCCTCTGCCCCCCATCGAACGGCGAGTCCTCGGCGTGCTCGTGGAAAAGGCAAAAACGGTCCCCTCCTCCTATCCAATGACGCTCAACGCCATCGTCACTGGTTGCAACCAGAAGAGTAACCGCGACCCCGTTATGGAACTTACAGAAGAGGTCGTGGAACGGGCACTGGATAATCTCCGCCAGTTGGGCGCGGTGGGAATTGTCCAGGGTATAGGTCGGGTGGATAAATACCGGCACTATCTTTACGAGTGGCTGGGGGTTAACAAAGAGGAACTGGCGATCATCGCGGAACTACTTCTGCGCGGTCCCCAGACAGAAGGTGAACTCCGCGCCCATGCCTCCCGCATGGACCCGATCCCCGATTTACCCACCCTACGCCAGCATCTGGAGTCCCTCAAGGAGAAAGGGCTGATCATCGACCTAACGCCACCCGGCCGGGGGCATGTGGTGGCCCACAATCTCTATCCGGAACCGGAACTGGCACGACTGAAACAGCGGTACTCCGCCGTGGCGGTCCAGGAGCCATCCCTTTCCACATCGGACACCCCACGCAGCACAGTTGCTCCTGGCGACGCTCGTGGTGCCGTCGCCTCTTCCACAGAAGTCGAACAGCTCCGACAGGAACTCAGCGAGTTGAAACAGACGGTGGCCGGTATTCTCGAGGCCCTGGCCACCATCAAGAAAGAACTGGGGCTGGACGGCGAAACGTGAGCGTCATGCTCATAACCGACTGGTCAAGCAGAGCGTACCGCGGCGCCATCAGGCAAAAAGTGGGACTTCGGAAAACTGTGAACCAAGAACTGTTTGGCTCGGTACACCCAGCCATCGGTTCAGAAAGGTTGCATAGAGTGAGCGAAAATCCACCTGGTGTTTGACGCCTCCATTCTCGACCTGGTCGAGCGGGGGATGCTTGCCAATCAAACCGCCGCGAATGGTTCCCCCCATGACAAAGACCGGGGCAGCCGACCCGTGATCCGTGCCTTTCCGGCCGTTTTCCCGGATTGTCCGACCGAATTCTGAATAGGTATAGACAAGTACCCGCTGGAACAGTCTATCGCGCTGGAGCGCTCGTGCAAACGCGGCCAGGCCGCTGGCCAGTTCACTAAGCAGGGCACCATGATTGGCAGCCTGAAGGGCATGGGTATCGAAGCTGCCCGGCTCCGTTCCGCCCAGGTCCACGCAGAAAATGCGGATTCCCAATTCCGCACGGATGAGGGCCGTCACACAGGCCAGTTGCTGCCCGAAATAGGTATCAGGAAAATCCTCATTGCGAACCGTGGCGAGTACACTCTCCAACCGCTCCAGATCCCGGGAGGCCTGCTTCTGGGCGGCTGTCACGCGTTCCAGGAGAGAGGTATCCGCTGCTGACCGTGAACCAGCCCGGGCTAAAGATTCTCCCAGTTTTTGCAAAATGTCTCCCCCAGCGGGGAAGGCAAACAGTTGTTCCGGCTTCTGACACCGTACCGCAGGCCGATGATGGCCGAGCATCGTCGTCGGTATAGGAATGCGGCCGGTAAACACCCCTCGCGTGATTGTGCCCCGCGCGTGGTCTTGGACCGAGTCCTCAAACCAGCGATCGAGCACCCGGCCCAGCCAACCGGTTTCTCCCAGCGGATCTTCAGGTCGGGCGGTCTGCCAGATTTCCATCGAGCGCTCGTGGGCTCCGGAGGGATTGGGATACCCCACCCCCTGCACGACCGCGAGGTGGCCCCCTTCCCATAGATCCATCCACGGACGAAGTGCCGAATGGAAACCCACCGCGTCCTGGAGTTTGATCACTTCAGATTCCCGAAGTGCCAGCGTGGGTCGCTGCCGGTGGTAGTGATCATCCTCATAAGGAACGACTGTATTGAGGCCATCGTTTCCGCCCGCCATCTGAATGGCTACGAGAATGGTCTCGTCGTTTCCCTGTGCCAACCGACTGCCCGTCTGTGCCAGGACTGCGGGTATCGGTGCCGTCGTGCCGACAGCCACCACCACTCCAGAAACTTTCAGAAAACCGCGCCGCGTCCACATGGATACACATCCTCGCTCTACGATGGGGTCGTTTCGGCCCCCAATATTGCCGACGTTTCCACGGTCAATTATCGCGCACGGCCAGCGACCGCCGTTGTCGTCACCGTTGCTTCTCGCCTCACACTCAGGCCAGTTGGAACTCGGGCAGGCTCGCTAGAAAGGCCACCGCCTCCTTTTTTGCGGTCTCATCACGTGCGTTTTCCGCCAGCTTTTGCCAATCCGCTCGTGCCTCCGCTGAAAGGGCCCCGTCCAGAAGCGTTTCCACCAGCCGGGACGACCAGTCTGGCCGCGACAGTGCTTCAGTAATCTGCGACGTGGCCCCCCAGTTTTCCCCACCACTCAGCATCGTCCGCACCAGGGCCAAATGCCGCGCCACCTGAGAAGCGGTCAACCAGGCCTGTCCGCGAGGCCAACCGGCCAGCGTGGGCGGATGGACGATATCCCAACCCAATTCCGCCAGTGCTTCCGCCGCATGGGTGGTGGCCCGATAGCCAAACGGCCGTGCCACGGCAAGATACACCTCGAGCGGCGATTTCACGCGGCGATAGCGAGGATCTTTCAAACACTCCTCCCACCCGAGGAGCACCGTCAATACTTCGGCGATCGGCCGCCCGTCAAGCGCCACGTTCTTCGCAGTCGCCAACAGTTGCTGGGGAATAGCAACTTCTGTGGTCACGAACCAGCCGAACAATCGGCGAACCACATTTTCAATTGTCGCCTGATCTCGCGCTAGCGCCCTGGCCACATCCTCCGCCCGCAGATCGCCCGTCTGGTCGCCAACTGTCTTTTCTCCCGGATCATGTTCGTAGTCCAACACCCGGAGTCTCCCAGATGTCACGAACATTCCTGTGTACGCGCGGGCAATATCGGCAACCAGAGCAGCTTTTTCGCCGGGATCATGCCCGACGACATATTGCACAATAAATCGGCCAATTTGCTGCTGTGGTTGCGACCGATAATTCGACGGGGCGCGAAGATTGAGCAAGAGCGCCGGATGCGTCAGAGCAAAGGCAAACACTTTCTCCAGGGAATCGAAGGCCCGTTCCCGCAGCCCGCTCCGCAAATCGTGATACAAACGGAGCGCGTCCACACGCAGTGCCGAGACAGCGAACAGGTCCAGCCAGAAGAGGGTGACCATTTCCCGGAAGGGTTGAGGTGATTCGACCAGTCGAGCAAGCTGCCAGGCGCGGTAACCGTTCAACTGCCCACGATCAGCGCTGACCTCCTCCAGGTCATGAATCTCTTGCCAGCGCGGGCCTGCCTGCGCGCCCCCAATCAGCCGCGCGACGGCCTGCGTCACGTCTAGTCCGACCAAGCCGTCGCGCTCCTCGATGGCGACGAAGCCAGCAGCCCGACGGAGTAATCGGGCAGCCAACTCTCTGTCCAGGGTTCCAGGGTAAACGCCCGCTGATAGTGGCGTCATCGCATGAATCCTCCACTCTCCGGCCGGCAGCGTCACGGCTTGATCAATTCAAGCTGGAAATCCCATCGATTGCTGTGGTTGTGGAAACTCTCCGTGAGCCGGAACTCATTCAGCATCCTGAGAACCATCAAAAGCTGAGACAACTCGGTTTCCGCCCTCTCCCGGCTGTGCCCTTTTTCCGCCATATTCTGGGCAATCAGGGCTCCCTTGTTGACTTCCAGCAGACGAACAATCTGCGTCCCCAAAAGTTCAAGGTGCGTCGTTACCGCCTTGTGCACGTTTTGCACCGCTGCCTCCTGCTCCGCCAGGGCGTCCAGGATGTCTTTGGCCAGCGGCTCGGCTGTGCTGAGGATCAGGTCCCGATCGCGACACGCCAGCACGGGACTGAAGTTGAAGCGAATGTCGGCGTGCTCTTTGTCACCGTCCGGGTCCGGGTTGAAATACGCCAAGGTGTATTTGACGCCCTTGTACACCGGCCGATCCAGGATCATGCCAGGTTTAGCGTCCTGACCACGAACAAAATTGATCAGCCCCAGTGCCTTCTGGAAGCCCTCTTCCACAACCGGTTGGAACTTTTTCGGATTCTTCATCCGAAAAACAACCGCCATGGCGGGAAGCTGCACGGCCGGTGTACCAATTTCCGGAGAATAGCGCTGCTCTGCCACCACCACGCGGACATAAGGCTCCAGCTCAGCCAGGACTTCCTCTGTGAAATTCCGACCCGTGAAGAAGATGCCCATCATGTTCTCAAAAAAGATCAAGCCCGACGTTCTTTCAGGGAAAAGCTCGTTCTTCTGAGCATAGAAATCCCGAAGGTTGCGATAGAAGCTCGCGGTGAATACGGTGCCGGGCACATGAATCGGCGGCAGCGCCCCATCCTTTCCCGGTGCCAGGGCGAAGGCCAGCGGTTCTGGCCACTGTGCCACCTCGCCTGTCTGGAGTGTTCCCGTCACACGACTTCCCTCGATGCTCAGTCCCACAGCAAGCCACGGCGCCTTCTGGAGGGCCGTTATTGTTCCCGCCAGCAAAAGGATCGGCAAGGGTTGGCGGCTCTGTTCCAAACCTTTTTGCACATTCGGAAGGGCCCGAAGTGTTTCCAGGTCGAGATAGAGCACCAGGTTATGATCAGCAGTGGCCTTTTCTGCAGCGGTGAATTTCGGATTGTCCCGCAGGCTTCCGCCGTGCGAATCCTGGATGCGGTCGATAATCTGTTTCATCAATTCCGGCTTATTCACCAGGATGAGCCGGTTCTCAACAATCGCATGAACCTCATCTCCGCCGAATGTCCACGCCGTGACACCGCGGTAATCCGCGGATTTCACCCGATCCGGCTGGCCCTTGTTCTCCGCATCGAGTTTCGCCAATCCGAGGAGAAACTCGTGGACATCCCGCAAGACCTTCCCATCCTGGGCCTCCGCGATCACGACGACCTCTCCTTGCGGGAGAGCTGCCACAAACAGACCACCACCGAGGGCCTGCTTGAGCAGCGTCCAGCGATCTTTCTTTGTGTGGACCTCCACTAGCCCCACTAGGGCGTCCGCCTGCTTAATTCCCGGATTGTTCAGGACTGCCTGGAAACCCGGATTGTTTGCGACTGCCTGACGCAATGGAGATTTCTCCCATTGTTCGATCAAACTCGCGGGATTTTTCACCACCAGGGCAGCCGGTGCATTCTGCGGGACCCAGGCGGCCGCCGAGTCAATACCAGCGGCCAGGCTCCGCCCGGGCCAACACTCAATAACTAATCCCACCACGCTCACCAGCAAAAGCGATTTGAAGCCTCGCATGAGCCTACCTCCCAAATCCACAGAATGTGTTCACGCTCTTTCGCCGAATTTCCGCCGAATTCCCTGTCACATCTGCTTCCTTGCGGGAAGTTCACAGGTCTCGGTACCAGAAACACAGGTACGACAACCCAAAAAACAACAGCACCGGCAGGGTATAGCTGAGCGCCACCCGTCCCGGCCGAATGTCCTTGTACTCCAGGTCGTGCCGGAAAAACTCGGGGCGTCGCTCCGGCCGTTGCGGTGGTCCGGAAAATACGCGCAGAAATTCATCCGCCTGCTGTTGAAGAATGGCCACGTCCAGCGGATTCACCTGATCCGAAGCGGCAGGGGTACTCCAGCTCTTCCGGAACACGGTGGGGAGCGCCTGGTTGAGACTGATGGGAGAAAACTCCGCCAACCGGAACGTAGTCAGTACCCCGTTGATCGGATACCACACAAAAAGCACCACCAAAAGGGCTACCCAGGCGTTACGGAGAAGTACGCCCATCAAAAAGCCCAGACTCAAGATCCCCAGCAGCACAAGCACTAC
Source organism: Thermogutta sp. (assembly GCF_039793925.1). Classification (GTDB taxonomy): domain Bacteria; phylum Planctomycetota; class Planctomycetia; order Pirellulales; family Thermoguttaceae; genus Thermogutta. Next base: position 11,734 of record NZ_JBAMME010000282.1, read on the forward strand.
AATCCCCAGCCCGACCACGGCGCCGTAGGTGGTGACGGGGTCGGCCTTCACCGGCCGATCTGCCAACCCTGTGATCAATGCGGCGGGGATCACGGCCACGACAAACACCAGAAGCACCGCAATCGCCCGTGCTAGCCACGCCGCCCCGAGATACTCCAGCCGCGTGATGGGCCGACTCAGAATCCCGTCGGCCGCTGCCTCCAACTGTCCTGAACTGACCGCACTCGTGCCCAAAATGATGACCACTACAAACCAGGGAAAAACGAGGAAAGGAAACACCAACGAGGCCAGCATCACCGGCTGGGTCAAAAACGACCAGCCCGTCAGGACGGTCAAAAAGCTGAGCACAATCGCCGCCGCCAGCCACAATCGCACCAGCCAGCTCCGAAATAACGTTCGGAGTTCAAGCCTGACCAGTGCCTGGGTGGGAAGCAGCAGGTCGCGGAGCATCTTGAAACCGCGTAAATCCATGGAGTTCATCCTCTTGGAGAAGCTGCAAATAAGCGTCTTCAGTAGCCCCCAGCCCCGTCTGCACACCGTGCAACACGACCCCCGCCTGATGCACCCTGCGGAGCACTTCGGCAAGGGCTTCGGCACGGCTCACCTCACCATTCACAGCGATTCTGACCCGCCGCGGATCGAGCCACTCCGTAGAAACCACAGGCAGTGCAGCGAGCATTCCCGCCAGTTGTCGGAGGTTTTCTTCCGTACCTTCCAGATCTAGAAAGAAGCTGTCTCCCCGCAGCCGCCGCTTCATTTCAGCGATCGGGCCGCAGAAAATCATTCTCCCCTCATGCATGACTCCCACATGCGTACACACCTGGTCGATATCCGCCAAGATATGCGTCGCTACAAGGATCGTCCTTTCCCGTCCCAGCTCACGGATCAGATCAAGAGCGAATCGCCGGGCAGCCGGGTCGAGGCCCGCCGTCGGCTCGTCCCACAAGAGCAAGAGGGGATCCCCCACCAGCGAAGCGGCAATCCCCAGACGCGTTGTCTCGCCGGTGGAAAGGGTAGCGATTCGCTGGTCTGCTACTCCTAGTAGTCCCACTGCTCGCAGCAAAGAGGCAATCCGCGGCCGCCGCACATCCGCCGGGATGCGATACAACTGCCCGACAAGATCGAGGTACTCAAAAGGTTTGAGATGTCCAGGAAATCGCGGGTTGGTGGGCAGATAACCGACCAGGCGTCGGACCGTCACGGACTGAGGCCCGCACGCACGCCCAAAAATCCACGCCCGGCCGGCCGTCGGCCTCTGCAGCCCCAAAAGCAACCGCAGGGTGGTCGTTTTTCCTGCACCGTTCGGTCCCAGGAAGCCAAAAATCACCCCCTTGGGGACACGAAAACTCAGATCGTTGACGGCAATCACCTCGCCGGCATAGACCTTCGTCAGATGTTCGGTTTCGATCGCCCAGGTCTCGTCCGCCACACCGGTTGCCTCCCCATGGGGCCATTTCATTGCGGTTACCTCGTCGCCTGCCAATCAATACACCTGTCACTCAGTATTCGTTACAGGCCGCGAAATCTTGGCCCAAAAGTTGGGCACTATTTGCCCCGCTCCGGCTTGCCCCAGGTGACCGCGGGAATGACCAGCTCCGAAGACATATTTCTTTTCGCGTGCTTTCGCCCTGGCCAGTTGCTTTGCCTCCCGTGCCGAGCAAAGCCCACGCTGCAAAAGTTCTCCGGCCCTTTCTATTTGCCCCATTGCTAAAGGGGTCAATTTTTTCTCCTGGAACTCTGTAACTCTTTTGCCACTGTCACCGTCGAGAACCTTCCGGAAACGGGCTTCGGATTGTTGGACACCCCCCAGGATTGCGGTCATAATAAAAGCGCAAGAGACGTGCGTGCCGAATCTTTCCCGGCGCGTTTTCCAACATCGTTGGGGGATGCACTGATGTCCCGTTTGAACCGCCGTCGGTTCATTTTTCATTCTGCCCATACCACAGTGGGACTGTCAGCGACGCTGGCCTCGCTTCGCGCAGGTGAGGTCCTCGCGGAGTTCTTGGAGGTCGAGACGCCTTCCCGAAAAATTGCGCCGCCGCTACGGCTGTGTCTCATTTCGGGAAGCGAAGAGTATCACTCGGACGACAGCCTAAGCTGGCTGGCAGATTACCTGGAACTTAACTATGGGGTAAAGTCGCACAAGGTGTTCGCCAAGAGCCTCACCGAATTGCCGGGGCTCGAGGCCCTCGATGATAGCGATTGCATGGTCCTCTTCACACGGCGGCTGGAAATCACCGGCGAACCGCTGGAGCGGATTAAGCGCTACATTGAATCAGGCCATCCCATCGTGGGGATCCGCACAGCGAGCCACGCCTTCCAGAACTGGCTGGAGCTCGACAAACTCGTCTTCGGGGGTGACTACCAGAACCACTACGGGAAGGACCTCCACCCCTACATCGAGGTTGCCGAAACGGGAACAGATCATCCCATCGTGCAGGGCTTTGAGCCCTATACCTCGTCAGGCAGTCTCTATCGCAATCCCAATCTTGCCCCCGACACGACAGTTTTGCTCAAAGGCACGATCCCCGGGCACGTCGAACCCGTTGCCTGGGTCCGTCTTTATAAAGGTGCCCGGGTCTTCTACACCTCGCTGGGCCATCCAGATGACTTCCGGCAAAAATCGTTTGTGCGGATGCTTGTCCGGGCGATCTTTTGGGTGTGCCGCCGCGAATTGCCGGATTGATCGTTCCCCGACGCACAAATCCGCCAGTCATTCCCAAGCGAGAGTTTGTCACAAACACTGGCCACCCTGTGAATACTACTGAGCCGCGGCAATAAACTGTCGTTTCCGCAACAGATAGGCGTGACACAGCGCGAGGGCCAAAGCATCGGCGACGTCGGGTGGTTCAGGAGGCTGAACCAGGGACAGTTCACGCTGAATGGCCCGCTGGATCTGAGCCTTGCTCGCGCGTCCCGATCCCGTCAGGAGTCGTTTGACCTGCGTGGGCGCATAGGCCACTACTGGCACCCCGGCCTGCTCTGCAGCCAGACAGATCACGCCTCGAGCATGGCCCATGAGAATAGCAGTTCTCGGCCGCTGATAGTGCGAAAAGATTTCTTCCAGGGCAACCGCAGCGGGATGGAAACTCTCCAGAATCTCCCGCATGCCTTCAAAAATGGCACCCACCCGGGCAGGAAGGTCCTTGTCAGCGGGAGCGCGAATGACGCCCGCTTCGCAAAGCGTCGGTGACGTCCCCTCTGCAATCTCGATGACACCATAGCCGGTGACCCGCAAGCCAGGGTCCACCCCCAGGATGCGCTGTCTGCCTGACGGCTGCGAAGCTGCCGGCAATTGTGAAGAACATCGCTTCATGAGCTTGACCATCCCTGTAATGGCGCGAAAAAAGCGGCCGCTTCTCCATGGCCAGCGATTCGTTTTTCTCGTTCGATGTGCTTCGGACGTTCGCTCAATCGCCGGAGCGGTTCTCGATCCGCCAGGTGGTGCCGTCAGGACGGTCTTCCAGGACCACCCCCAGTTCCGCCAAACCGCTGCGGATGCGGTCGGCCATCTGAAAGTTTTTGGCCTTGCGCGCTTCCGCCCGAATGGCGACCAGTAGGTCCAGGAGTTTGGCGGTCAGACCGCTTTCTTCCACCATTTTTCGCTTGGGCGGCGGTGTCCGGAACAGCCCCAGCACGTTACTCAGTTCTTTCAAAACGGTCGCGCCTTTGATTAAATTCGTGAGCTTTTCCGGAGTCCGTGAGGCCGGGTCCTCCAGGCGATTTTCATCGATATAGCGATTGAGACGGCGCACCAGCTCGAAGAGCTCGCCGATGGCTCCCCCCGTGTTGAAATCGTCGTCCATGAACTCGAGGAATTTTTGCCGGTGGGTGTGGACATCCTTCAGAAACGGCTCGTCGCCTGGTGAGAACTCGCCTTCTTCACGGCGTGTGGGCGCGGCAAGAGCATAAAACGATTGGCCGGTCACCCGCTCAAAACGTTCGAAAAATCGGTAAAACGTTTCGATCGCGGTCTCCATTTCCTCCAGCCGGCGCTCGCTAAACTCGATTGGCCGTCGATAATGCGTGGAGAGAATAAAAAGCCGAATAGTTTCGGGCCGGTATTCAGCAAGCAGTTCCCGGAACGGACTGGCCCCTTTGGACTTGCTGATCTTGCCTGCCTGCTGCGCCTCCAGATCGTCGGCAGGTCGGGTATGTCGACCGCCTACCTTCCCGACTTCGTCGGCGGCCTGCATCAGCCCGTTGTGCATCCAGTAGCGGACCATCGGCTTACCGTGCCGGGCCTCGCTCTGGGCGATTTCGTTCTCGTGATGGGGGAAGACCAAGTCCAGCCCACCACCGTGAATGTCGAACGTCTCTCCGAGGATCCGGCTGCTCATCACGGAGCACTCGATATGCCAGCCGGGTCGGCCGGGACCCCACGGACTGTTCCAGAAAGGCTCATTGGGTTTGGCAGACTTCCACAGGGCAAAATCATACGGCGAGCGTTTGCGGTGGGCACCTTCACCACCCTCCGGAAGCATGGATTCCAGCTTTCGGCCACTTAATTTTCCGTAATCGGGAATTTTTGTCACGTCGAAGTACACATCGCCATCGGCAGGATATGCGTAGCCTTTGGCGATCAAATCCTGAATGAACTCGATGATCGCGTCGATATTCTCTGTCGCGCGGGGGAAATGATCCACCGTATCAATTCCCAAGGCCTGAAGATTAGCCATGTAATCGGCGATCATCTCCTCGGCCACCTGCGACATGGGGATCCCACGCCGCTGGCTTTCCGCAATGAGCTTGTCGTCGACATCGGTGATGTTGACGACCCACGTCACCCGGTAGCCGTTGTACATGAGATACCGTTTGATCGCGTCGAATATTACCGGACCAACCATGTGCCCGATGTGACTGGGTTTATAAACCGTCGGTCCGCACAAATAAATTCCCACCTGGCCGGGCTTGACGGTCTCGAACGGCTCTTTTTTTCGGGTCAGTGTGTTATAAACGCGAATCATAGGCGTGCTGGTCGCTTGAAACCTCTGATCGTTACTTTGAAACTGGGGTTTTATTTCGTGAATCTCTCGTCGACGGTCAGAAAGAGTCCTCAGGTCGCCCCCGAGTGTTTACAACGGCGCTGCCCACAGCGGTGGCGCCCTTCGACTTTTTCAATCCTGATCGGTCGATCGCCACAGGAGGACAACGGCCTGGGCCGCGATGGCCTCCTCGCGACCCACGGCATCCACGCCTTCACCTGTTTTGGCTTTGATGTTGACCTTCTCCGGGGAAACTCCCAGAATACTCGCCACACGTTTTTTCATTTCGGGAATATGTGGTGCCAATTTGGGTTTTTGAGCGTGGATGGTGCAATCGAGGTTGGCCAGTCGCCATCCCTGTTCACTGGCCAAGGACCAGGCCCGCCGCAGCATATCGTCGGACGCCCGGCCACGATTCGCCGGATCGGTGTCCGGAAAAAGCTGGCCGATGTCACCCAGGCCTGCCGCCCCCAAAATTGCATCGGTAATCGCATGGAGGAGTGTATCGGCATCGCTGTGGCCTACCGCATGGCGATCGTGGGGAATTGTGAGCCCCCCAATGAGAAGCGGCCCTGGCTCCTCCAGGCGATGGATATCAGTTCCAAACCCGATTCGATGCGATACCATTCCGTTAGTTTAAAAAGCAAAAATCACTCAATGAGCATGCACCACCTTGGGAACTCGCAACGATTTACCGAGTCGCCCCAGTCTGCCCGTTTGGTGAGCATTTCTTTTCCGACGGCGCCTAACCAGCAGTATAAAATTCCTCGTCGGCGCACTTTTTAACGGGGATCGGCTGCCGAATGTTCTTCGTCGCTCCCTCGGGTGATTTTAAATATCGACAAACTTTGCCTGGATTATAGCCCTTTGACGGTATTCTCACAACTCCGCGTCTGGCTTCCGTTCTGGCACCGCGAAGCCGGCCTGCTCTTTCGGAGCGAAAACGACCATGCCAGCCAAACGTCTCCCCTCGATCCGTGTAAAACGTGTCTACGACCCGCCTTCGCCAGACGATGGTTTTCGCGTTCTGGTGGACCGCCTTTGGCCGCGGGGAATCAAAAAAGATCAACTTGCTCTTGATTTGTGGATGAAGGATGTCGCACCAAGCGATGCGCTGCGCAAATGGTTCGGGCACGATCTCGCCAAATGGGATGAGTTTCAGCGTCGCTATCGGGAAGAACTTCAACAACATCGCGACAAACTAGACTTCCTTCTTTCCCATGCCCTGGGGTCCGGGCTGACCCTCCTGTTCGCGGCTCAGGATCGCCATCACAATCAAGCGGTGGTCCTTCGGGAGGTGCTCCTGGAACGTGCCATGGCTGGTGAGAACCAAACCGGCCGTTGAACCGTCTTGAAAGAGTATTGATTTCCATCATGCCAGCGGAGCTCTTTGTCCACACGGAACATTTTCCCCAGTTTCCCCAATCAATCCATCCTCAATCTCGCTGACGAGGCCCGGCGCATGGAATTCGCTCCAAAGGATCCCCCGATACGGCAGGCCATTCGGTTGGTCGTCCTTCTGGGACTGGTGAGTCTCCTTGCCGACGTCACGTACGAAGGTGCACGGAGCGTAGTCGGGCCTTATTTTCAGGTGCTAGGCGCCAGCGCTGCTGTGGTGGGTGTGGTCGCCGGTCTGGGAGAGCTCGTCGGCTATGTCCTGCGGCTGGGATCGGGTTACTTGGCGGACCGCACACGCGGCTACTGGATGCTCACCCTGATGGGGTACGCAATCAACCTTCTGGCTGTACCAGCGCTGGCCTTAACCGGTCGCTGGGAGATGGCCGCCGTTCTGGTGGTCCTCGAAAGGACAGGGAAGGCGCTCCGGACTCCAGCCCGAGATGCCATTCTGTCCCACGCCACAGCGCGAATCGGGCGAGGATGGGGCTTCGGACTCCATGAAGCCATGGATCAAATCGGCGCGATTCTCGGACCAATGGTGGTAGCAGGCATTCTCCTGGCGGGCGGATCGTTCCGAACGAGCTTCGCAGCACTGGGGGTTCCGGCAATTCTTGCCCTTCTGGTACTGGCGGTGGCTTGCGCGCTCTATCCCCGTCCCCAGGAGCTTGAGTCCAAGACCCCCGATCTCCGCGTCAAAGGGTTTTCTGCGACATTCTGGTTTTATATGATCGGGGCCGCATGTGTCGCCGCCGGTTTTGTGGACTTTCCCCTCATCGCCTACCATTTCGAGAAAATCCGCCTGTTACCAGCCGAGTGGATCCCCATTTCCTACGCACTTGCGATGGCGGTGGACGCCATGGCGGCTCTTATCTTTGGACGGCTGTTCGATCGCATTGGGTTTCTGGCCCTCGCCATAGGGGTCCTTGCCTCGGCGTTTTTTGCGCCGCTTGTTTTCTTGACAGGAACAGTCGGCGCGGCCATCGGCCTCGCGCTCTGGGGAATTGGAATGGGAGCCCAAGAGTCAATCATCCGGGCGGCCGTGGGGGCCATGGTCCCTTCCGAATGGCGGGGTACGGCTTACGGAGTTTTCAATGCCGGGTATGGACTGGCGTGGTTTCTCGGCAGTGCCTCCATGGGCGTCTTGTACGGCATCTCACTTCCGGCCATGGTGGCTTTTTCCATGGTCGCGCAATTCGTCTCGCTTCCTTTCTTCTACCTCGTTATCAGGGGAAACTGGAGAGTGCCGAAGTCGCCAACGAGTCAATGATTCCCCGAAGCTACAAATGCGTGGAACCGAGCGCCTAATAGAGCCAAAGCGGTCACAACACGTGTCGTTTTTTCCAGGAATCTCGAGGAAACAGGCCTGTCATCCCACCTTTTCACGCCCTCATTGCCTTTCTATCCAGCACGACAGCCATGATAGTCATTATTTTCGAGGAAGCATCCTTGACAGGTTCCCTTTTCGATGGTGGACCGTCCATTGCGCACCATCGGGATAAGGCGCAAACCAGCTTCTCAGATGGAGCAGATCTCAGATGTAGTACATCTGCGTGTCGTACTGCCGGGCGCGTTCGAGGAGATCCGCAAACGTGATCGAGTAGAGCATGTCCCGTTCTTTTCTCTGGATATCCTGCCACGCCTGGACGAGGGCTTTAACGGCGGGGGAGTCGGGCGAAGAGCTTACTGCGAAGTTGACGTCCGGCTGTTTGTTGCCCTCGACGATGTCCATCACCTGGCCGAGCGTGATTTGACTAGGAGGCACGGCCAGCCGGTAACCTCCCGCCGCCCCCCGCGTGCTTGCCACCAGGCCAGCAGCTTTCAGTTGCAACATGATCTGGACAAGAAACCGCGAGGGGACGGCATGGCGCTCCGCGATCTTTCTCACCTGCACTGGCCCGCCCGATTCATACCGGGATGCCAGCTCCAACATTGCCACGCATGCGTATTCCGTTTTCGCGGATATTTTCATATCAACCTCTCTTCCACGAGAGAGCGTGCCCGACAGTTTTTATGAGCGAATCGTTCACCACATGTCCCGTTTCAGTTCCCCCGTCCCATACCCACGGTTCCGCTGGCCGTGTGATCAGGCCGCAGATCTGGAACTCCTGTTGGGATCGACACCCCCAAGCCAAATCCCTTGCTGGGCGTTACCATACCGGTTCGTTGTGGTCCGTAATCATCAGCCATCGGCCATGACGCGCTGCTCGCTCCATGACTCGCGTTCATTCCCCGATCACAAATTCCCATAGGTCGTTGGCGGGGGTGGTGGCGGTTGATCGTCCGCCAGGTGCAATCCGCACTCTGTTTTACCTGTGCCGCTCCAGCGACCTGCTCGTTCGTCCTCGCCGAACAAAACGGGCCGCGTGCACGGCCAGCAGCCAATGCTCGGATATCCCTGGTCGTGAAGCAGATTGTAAGGAATGTCTTCCGCAAGGATTCTCTTCCAGACGTCGTTTTTGGTCCATCGAGCCAGGGGATTGATCTTCACCAATCCAAATTTTTTGTCCCAGCCCACGATGGGGGCATTGGCTCGATGGGGACTCTGATCCCGCCGAATCCCGCTGATCCACGCCCGATAGCCGACCACCTTCCGCTTCAAAACCAGGACCTTTCTCTCGTAGCAGCAGCGATCCGGGTTGGTTTTGTAAACTGGCCCGCCATTTTGCCGTTCGTATTCTTCCACAGACAGTTCGGGCCTGGCAAGTTCGACTTCGATTCCGTACTTCCGAGCGATTCGATCCCGCAGTTCCAGTGTTTCCTTAAACTGATATCCGGTATCCAGGTTGAACACGTGCACCCGCGGCTCCAGCCGGGCCAGGATAGAGAGGATCACGCACCCTTCCGGGCCGAAGGCCGTCGCCATGGTCAACTTGGGAAAGAACGTATCAATGGCCCAGCGGAGAATGACCTCGGCAGGGGCTTCCTCCAGAATGCTGCTCACCCTCTGAAGTCGGCGGAGCTGGTCCTCTGTGGGGGTGAAGATCGCTCCTTCGCCGGCCACCGGGGGAAAATCGGACAAATCCACCTGCCATGCCGCACGCCAGGGTTCATTCTGTGCGGAACGGCCTTCCTCCACACGCCATTCATCAGTAATTTTATCAGCCATTTCAACCACCGGGGTAGGTCGTCGAGCTGTTGTCGGAAACATTGAAGAAACACTCCCTTGCGATGTCTCGACCGCTCGGAGGCCGTGAGAGTCCCGAAAAACCTGTCGATCGACGGCAGCCGATTTTTCAGCCCGCCCTCGGAATACGGATCGCACGACGGCCCCCGACGCCTCGGGAATCAACGATATTATTATATTGTTGGTCAACAAAGTCAACTATTGTTATTATTCTCATCGACTGGACACCATCTCGGGCTGAAAAGTTCGCAACCCAGGCGCTTGGGGGACCGCGTTTGCAGACGCATCCCTACCCCAATCCGGCCAGCGGATGGTAATAATGCCGAATCCGCAAATCGCCGGTTAGACAAAGAACGGGATCGCTAGCGGATATTGGACCACGCGACCCTGGTTGGCCTGCCAGGCCACGTAGAAAACGCACAACACAAGGACGATCGCGAACCCATACCAGAGCGGTATCGACACCGTGATCCCCAGGGGAATAATGGCCAGAAGCAATCCCGCCAGGGCGACGCATGCCCCATAAATGAGATATGAGATCACGAAATTAGCAGCGTTCTTGCCATGGGCATCCAGTTCGGGGAAACGGTCTTTTCCCAGTTGCCAAATGAGAAACGGCACCACCAGGGCAAATCCGGGGAGGGTGATGTTAAGAAGCAGCGACAAATGCAGAAGCATCGCCCAAAATCGCCCGTCCTGGAGCCGCTCCCGCAATCGCCATCCGGTGACCGGCGAACTTTTTTGATCGCCAGACGAATCGGAAAGGAGCCGCGCCTTAGCTGCCGCAAACTCCTCGTCGGTCAACGCTCCTGCCTCGTGAAGCCGATGGAGGCGCTCCAGTTCTTCTGCCAGCGTCACAGCCCAACCTCCCACAGCGCGAAGGCAACCTTGTTGTTCGCGTCACTCTTCGGGCGATGGCATCTGGTCAAACGCCCGCATCTTTTCTTTTTCCCACTGCGCCTTTTCCCAGGCCTTTTGTCGATCTTCAAGGGCATGCGGCGGCGTGTAACTACTGAGATCGCTCACAAACCAATCAGAAATCATCGCCGTTCGCAGGGGATAGCGGTTTAAAATCACCGTGAGGAAGAATGTCCGTTTCACATTGTTGGTGTCAAAATAGGTCACCGCATAACTTTGGGCTACTTTGATCAATGTGTCTTCCCGCCAGACACCTTCAGTGTCGAAAAACCTGATCTTCGTACGGGGATCTTTGCCCAACAGGATGATCGCGCGAACCTCCTTCCGCTCCAGAAACGCTTCCAAATCCTTGCGGGCGCTGCTGTCCGGTGGATATTTCTCCCATAGATGTTCGTCCAGGGGAGCGCGATCAAAAGCCGCCCGGCTGAGCTGGTGGGCCTTGTGCGGCTGGTCGTGGAGGAGATAGTCAAAAAACAGCATGGCAAATTTCTGGGCTTCCTGGGTGAGCAAGTAGCGCTGCAGCATCCACTGGGCGGGCCCTCCGACCAGACAGAAGACGCTCAACCCTAGCCCGATTAAGGCGCCCGTCCTTCCTGTCAATGGCGGATCGAACTGATGGATGCGGATCCAGGCCCAGAGACTTACAATAACACCGGCAAGAGCGATCACCCACAAAGCTGGCCCGAAGAAGGCACTCACCGAAAGCACCCCCAAAACGCAGGCCAAAACAGCCGCTGCGCTGAGAGGCCGGTAGGCTGCTGCTTCTGGAACGACCGTATCGGGCGGTGCTGCCCGTGCTGTTTCCTGGCTCATATCTTAGCTCCCACGCGATCCAGCAGACGAGGTTCAAAACCACGCCAGGAGTTCTGGGTTTCGGCCGAAACCGGCTGAGGCTTTTCTCCCAGGTAGCCTCCGTAGCGAGCGAGGACGATCATCCTCGAACCGCCTCACAGGCGGGAAAATACAGTCCTCGCCCCAGTCAACCCCCCACTCACGCCAACGGGCCACAGGCCGGTCCGCCGGAGGGGCTCCTTTCTCCCACTGTGGTCCGGTTTCACACGCCGCCATGTGACTCTTTTCGATTTACGCTCGCCGGGCGGCTTGGTTTTCCCCCTCCCACTATCTTGGTGGGGCCGACTCGGTGGTGAATCCTCCCCCAGAACTCACCTGCTCTTCCAACTTCCGCGCCCGTTCATAATAATACGTCTTAAAGATATTCTTGGCTCCCGGAAAAGCAGCCACAGACCCACCGTAGCGAGCTGCTTCGGCCTCTGAAACCGGCCGCGAGAGGGCTCCTTTGGAAAGGTAACTGGCCACGCGGGCCCACTGAATGCCGAGCGGTGTGCCATCATCGCTCAGTACCGGCGACATAAATGGTTTGGTCCCCAGGGGAGCGAGATGGAGCGAAAAATTGAACAGCCAGCACATAAGCACACCCGTCATCAGCCCTATCACCACTGCTCCCCCCTGATTGAGATACAGGTTGAAACGCGTTTTCACCCGAGAGAGAAACGCCGTGGCAATATGGAGAACGATCATCGACACGGCAAACACCAGCCAGAACGACAGAAAGTCGTAAAAGTATGTCAGCTTTGGACCGATTGTGTCCTCCATGACGCGAGCCACGGGCTCAAAGAAGTTTGTGGCCAGGATGCCTGCCATGAGGACGTTGACAAAGCGTATGAATGCGCTCCACAGTCCTTCGCGAAAGATGAAGCCCACGCATGCACCAACGATGAGGATCCATAGCAGGTAAAGCAGCATGAGTATCTTCTCCTGTGTTGATTTCCAATGAACTGATCGCACCGGCTTTCCCCGGACCGCGCATGTCAGCCCTGGAGGACGCGGGCAAGTTCCTCGTAAGAGGTGATCCCCTGAGCCAGCAAGAGCACGCCTTCTTCCTGAAGTGTGGCCATCCCCGCCGCCCGGGCCGCTTTCCGGAGCGTTGCATAATCTGGCTGTCGACTGAGAATTCTCCGCAGATTGTCATTGACCACCAGGACCTCGAAAACAGCGCAGCGTCCGAAATAGCCCAGTCCCTGGCACTGCGGACACACTTCCTTTTCCTCCGGAGTGGGTACGTGAGGCCGGAAAAACGCCTGAATCCGTCCCGGCGGAATTCCCAATCGCTGAAGCAACTCCGGAGGTGGCGGATAAGGCTGACGGCATTTGTCACACAGCCGTCGCATCACGCGCTGGTTCACCACACCGATCACCTTTTCCGGAAACGCCTTGGCAGGCGGTTGAAGGGCCATAAGCTTGAGCAAGGCTTCACAACAATCCTTGGCACGGACTGTAGTGATCACCAGGCGATTGTTATCGGTCTCCTCTGCCAGTCGCTGAAGCACCTTGCCGTTGGGAAGGTCACGACACACCACCACATTCGGCTCCATGTGGAACACTTTGTCCAGGAAGCCGTCGAGATTTTGCCGATCCTGAGCCGTGATGATATAGGGCTGAACGTTCTCGATGACCTCGTAGGTTTTTTGCTCGTCTTCGATACTGATCCACTCGCGGGAGAAGCGATCTCCACTGAGGATGGCACAGGTCACCGTGGTCGTCAGACCATGACCGGGCGGTGCGGAAAACACAATGATCCCCTGCGGAGCGTTAAGAAAATTCTTGATCGTTTCCTGAAGTTTGGGCCGCATCCCCAAATCTTCCAGCTTTCGGAAGCGGCTCGTCTTTTCCGAGAACTGGATGACAACCCTCTCTCCACCGGCTACACCTTGCGAGGCGAATGTCAGGCCCAGCGGGATGTCATGATAACGGACATCCAGTTTGCCCTGCTGACGGCTTGTGCGGTCCTGGGGATTGAGACCACAAAGAATTTTCAGCACCTCGACCGTTGCCATAGCCGACTCCGCCGGCACCGGGGGCATATTGATCCACACTCCGTCGATCATGTATCGCAGCGTCGTGGAATTGGGGGCCACCATTAGATCGATCGCTTCGCCGCGCCGGTCGAGGGCCTCGGCAATGAATTCCCGCGCAGCCTGATAACCAGGATGCTGGCGTGCCGGAATAAGGCGGAGGTTCTTCTCCTGCTGGGTCTTGGCGATAGGATCAAAACGAATCGGCGGGGGAAGATCGTCCGGAGAGACGGCCACCTTCACCTCTTTGCCGCTCAGTCGACCCATGATTCTTTTAAAATGAGCGGCCGTAAGCACGCGATCTTCGATCCCCACCTTCTTGTTCCGATGACTTGCATAAATGAGAGCCGGAACGAAGGTCGCCAGACAGACCAGGAGGTATCCCACAGGAAAAAATGGTATGAACAGAAACAGGAAAAACGCAGCCACGAAGGAAAAAAAGTAGACCCCGTTCCACAGATTGTGGTCCAAATCCAGCCGCTGGAGGTCCTGGTTGATCCAGTCGCCAATCGCTACCCACAGAAAATACACAATTAGAAATGCGACGATCTTGAGGATGCTGAAATAGAAGCCGGGACCGGACCACCCTCCGCCTTCCTGACCCCAGAGAAGCTCCGGCAACATCCAAGGCGTGGCCGCCCACGCCACTGCTGACGTAAGACCTGCTCCGGCTCCCGCCAGAGAAAACAACATCCGACCCGGTTGCCGAAAGGACAGACTGTTCTGCGTCATGAGGTTGCCTATCAGAGAATCCCAGGTGCCTTGACTTCGATCCCTTTCAAAGCCATCTGGAGAGCTTCCGGATTGGGAGCTACTTCAAAGGCCGTGGCGCGATCGATCAAGCGTCGCTCCACAAGATCCTTCAAGCTCATCGTGAAATCCTGCATGCCCTCTTCTTTCGACATGCGAATAACGTCCGCCAGCTTCTGGTCCTGTTCTTCCAGTACCAACTTCTTGACCATCGGATTGAAGATCATGATCTCAACGGCCGGCACACGTTTGAAATCGGGATGGATGGAGGGCAGCAGCTTTTGGGCGATAATGGCCTTCATATTGAAGGCGATCGCGCTACGGATCGCCCGGTGCATTTCCTGCGGAAACAGGTCCAAAATACGGCTGATGGTGCTCGGGGCGCTGGAGGCGTGAATCGTTCCGAACACGAGGTGCCCGGTCTCCGCCGCCTGGATCGCGGTCTCGAAAGTCTCCCGGTCACGCATTTCGCCCACGAGCATGACGTCGGGGTCCTCACGCACGGCGTGCTTCATGCCCACCATGAAGTTTTTCACGTCGATCCCAATTTCTCGCTGATTGATCAGACATTTGTCCTCCGTGAAGGTGAATTCAATGGGGTCTTCCAGCGTGAGGATATGCTTGCGGTAATGGCGATTGATCCAGTTGAGCATCGAGGCAATCGTGGTGCTTTTACCGGACCCCGTCACGCCCGCAAGAAGAATCATTCCCTGATCAAACTGACAGAGCTTCTCCAGGATTGGGGGCAAATTGAGTTTTTCGAAATCGGGGATGTAGTTGTTGATGCGTCGGGCCACCAACCCCAGGCAACCCATCTGCTGGAGAACATTCACTCGAAAGCGCCACGTTACCCCGTCCACGTCCACCACGTGGGCGAAATCGCACCCTCCATCCTCTTCCAAAATGCGACGCAGCCGCTCATCGAGCATGGGCAGGATCAGGCGGATCATCTGCTCTTCGTCGATCGGGGGATGGTTCAGCGGTCGCAGTGATCCCGCCACGCGGATGTAGGGTGGTCTGCCGACTTTCAAATGGAGGTCGCTTCCCTCAAATTTGACCAGAGCGCGGAAAAGTTTGTCGATTTCCAGATTTTTGGGCCGTTTGCTGAATACTGGCCGAACCGGCTCCTGCATCGTAGCCATTTTCCCAACCTCACCTTTCTGCGATCACGGGCCTGAACCCAAAGGCGGTTCATCCGCCCCTATGACAAGTCCCCTTCGGGCGGTGCCCCGGCTTTCATTCCGGAAACCCTCATCTACCCAATCAGAAATATTATGATCAGAAACTTTTGCGGCGGAAACGTAGGCCCTTCACAGCCGAACCGGTATTCCGCAGCGATGCAGATACTCTTTCGTCTCTCGGATGGTGTACTGACCGAAATGGAAGATTCCGGCGGCCAGCACGGCGTCGGCCCCTGCTTTAAGAATCGCATCCGCCATGTGCTGGGGACACCCCGCTCCACCGCTCGCCACGAGCGGGATGGACACGGCTTCCCGCACGGCGCGCGTGATTTCCAGATCATACCCGGCCTGAGTTCCGTCGGCGTCCATGGAAGTGAGTACAATCTCCCCTGCGCCCAACCGTTCCACTTCTTTCGCCCAGGCC
>NZ_JBAMME010000283.1:0-27283 GCF_039793925.1 Thermogutta sp.
ACCCTCACGCCCGGGAAACCGTCACAGCGTGGGCCCTTGGTCTATTCAGTTGTCCCGGGGCGAATATCTCGAAGAAGACAATCGACGACCTATTTGACTACCTCGAGGAACATTGGCCGCTCCAGCGGCCTCTATTCCCCAGGCCGAAACTGAGGTTGTGGTGACAACTATGCGGAGGCCATAACATGCGACGCACAGACATCCTCCCAGCCGAATGCTACTTAGTGAAAGTCTCCGGCCGATTGTGCCCCGTGCGTGTGGATTTCATACATCCCGTGACGAAAAAGTACATCTGCACGAATCTAGCGACAGGCCGGCGCATCCTTTGCACGGCGCAGCGGATTGGTGCACCGCTATCAAAGGAAGAGGCTGTCAAGCTGGCTGAGAAGCTCAAGACTGCGAGACAACGGAACAAAGCTGCGAAATGAGAGAAAAGGACTGGTCGGTATGTATGACATCGATTTCGCCCCTTTACCGTTCTGGGAATGCGTGGTGCGATCAGCGCAAAAGCGGTGGCCCGGACACGAGATCCGGCGGATCAGGCGGCGTGGGCAACGCCGCGACATCTACAGCTACGGAGTCATACAGGAGGGCGCTGTGATTGCGTATGCAAAGGTGAACCGGGCGGGCGCGGTGCAATGGATTAAGCCGTGGCCAAGTGAGACGTGGGAGGTGTGCGGAGCCGAATGTACGGCGGTACAGCAAGACGGAGTGAAAGGATGAACCAACAGAACAAACCCGATATCGCACAAGAGTTTACCGTAGCGTGTGAGAGTGCACTCGCGTTAGCCGACAAGCTTGCGAGTATGACGCACGAGTTCATTAAGGCAGTCGCGGAGCTTCGGCGGCTACAAAAGCAAGGCGGAATCGATACGAAGGAAATAGAACAGCGCGTGGACAGTATGTTGGAGGAACTGTGCGAGTTTTGGATGCGAGAGTGACTTGTCCAGGCAGGGCCGGTGCCCCGCTGGGAACACGCCGCCCAGCGTCACGGGTTCAACTCCCGTGCCTGGAAATCGCCGGGCGGTCCGGCGAATGGAATGGAGTCACGCAGGCAGTGAAGACCAGGCCGATGTGGTATGGCGCAACGGTACCGGAAGATTGATCCGCGGATCTGGAATGACGAAAAGTTTCGCGCCTTATCACGCGAGGAAAAACTGATTGCTCTGTACGTGTTGACGGCACAGAGCAATCGCCTGGGATTCTTCAAGTTCTCCAAGGCGTTGGCCGCGGAAGACTTGAACATGCCTGTGGAAACCTTCTCCAAAGGTTTCGATAAGGTTTGCAAGGCGTTGGCCTGGAGGTTTGACGAAGAGGCTAGGGTTCTCCTGATCCCGAAGTGGTTTCGGTACAACTGTCCGGACAACCCGAACACCCTCAAGAGTTGTCTTGAGGACCTGCACGAACTGCCTCGAACGCCTCTGGTCTCAGAGTTCGCGTTGTGCGTGCAGTACCTCCCGCAGGCCTTACACGAGACCTTTCGGAAAGGTTTGGAGGAACGTTACGGGGAACGTTACCTGGAACGTTTGGGGGAACGTTTGGGGGAACGTTACCAGGAACGTTACCTGGAACGTTTGGGGGAACGTTACGGGGAACGTTACCCCCAACGTATGCCCCATCAGGAACAGGAACAGGAACAGGAACAGGAGAAAGAACAGGAACAGGAACAGGAAGTAGAAGTTAGCTCCGCACGATCGCAAGCGATCGATGCGAAGCCGCCTCCGGAACAGGTGGGATCGTCCCCGCCTTTCCTGGTGTTCCCGACCAGGGGCAAGGAGGATTCGTTCTCCATAACCGACCAGGACGTTGCGGAGTACGAAAGGCTCTATCCAGGCCTGGACGTGCGTTGTGAGCTCCGTAAGGCCTTGGCGTGGATACGTGCCTCTCCTGATCGGATGAAAACGGCCAAGGGAATGCCTCGGTTCATCGTTAACTGGCTGAACCGGGCTGTTGACAGTGCCCGCGTGACAACACGCGGTCCTACTGCCACAGCAAACGGTGCCCTAAGCGACCTGGAAAGGCGGAACCTGGAAGCCACGAGGCTCTGGCTCGCCCAAAAGGAGCAGCAGCATGCCAACTGATGCGGAACGGTTTGCCATCGTGATGAACGCTTTGGGAGCCGCCTTCAATCGGCCGATCACGCCAGCGGTCCTCACCGCCTATGAGATGGGCCTGGAGGGGCTGACGATCAACGAAATCGAAGCGGCCGCCAAGCGGGCCCTGCAGACGTGCAGGTTCATGCCGACGCCCGCGGAACTCCGTGAGCTGGCAGGTGGGCTCAAACCGGAAGATCAGGCGGTTCTGGCATGGGAGACCGCCGTCCGAGCCGTCGAAAATTACGGCTGGTACCACAGCGTGCAATTCGAGGATGCGGCCATCACGGCGACGATCCGCAGCCTGGGCGGCTGGCAGCGGTTTTGCGAGCGCTGCGGCGGTGAGGAAGAGAAGTGGCTCCGGCAGGAGTTTCTCAGGACCTACGCGGCCTATTGCAGGGCCGGGGTGAGTCCGGAGGCGGCTCTCCCCCTGGCTGGGGAGTTCGAGCGGCAGAACACGCTGTTGGGGTACCGCAACAGGCCTGAGGACCGGCCAGCCCTCATCCCGTGCGAGTACGCACCCACAACCGTGCGTCGGATCGGCAGGGCCAGACCCAGTCCTGAAGCGCTTTCACTGGTCAACGAGCTCGCAAACTCAATGCGAGTCCCTGAGTGAATCAACTTGGAGGTCAACAATGAGCGGTGATGTAAAAATCCGCTGTTGCAACTGCGGGCGCGTCACTTCTGACCTGTATTACCGCAACCCGGGAACAGGTCATCCGTGCAAGGATCCGTGGTGCGCTGAGTGTTACGAGCGAGGGTGGAGGCAGTATTGGCATGCTGTCTGGTTAGATCGCGGGGAATCTATTGTGCCGTGGGAACTCGTCACGCAAAACAAGAAATACCGCATCCGGAAAAAAAGGATAAAGGCGTGAGTGTGAAATCAACCACGCAAAGCATTACGATCGATCTCCCTTATCCACCATCCGTCAACCGATACTGGAGAAACGTGAACGGACGTATGGTCCTGTCGAGGGAAGGACGGCGCTACCGCCAAGCCGTCTGGGATTTGCTATTCGTGAAGAGATACCTCTTCGGGTTGGGCCGATTTTCTGGGCCGGTTTCTGTTTCTCTCAGAATTCATCCTCCGGACCAGCGAAAACGCGATCTAGATAACGTCCTAAAAGCGATTTTCGATGCACTTCAGGGCGGCGGAATCATCCAAGATGACGTTCAAATTCGGGAAGTCCACGCGGCATTCGCGGAACCAGTTGAAAACGGAAAAGTCATTGTCGAAGTGTCCCAACGCTGAGGGACGTGCTTTAGAATTTAAGAAAGAGGGATGGGAAATAGACGGCCCATAAAAAATGCACCGCGGAAGTCTAAAACAGACGGCTCCGAATGGCGAGACAGCGCAAAGCAGTTGACGAGAAACTTGTCGAGCGTCTCGCAGCTATTGGCTGCACGGACCGGGAGATCGCCACCCTCTTGGAGGTGTCGGAAAACCTCTTGCGACGTCGCTGTCGTGCCGCACTTGACCGAGGAAGGACCCGCTTAAAGAAGTCGCTCCGCAGGAAACAAATCGAGCTGGCGAGGAAGGGCAACGTGCCCATGCTCATCTGGCTTGGCAAGCAGTATCTGGACCAGCGGGATCGGCAGGATGTCACCCACAGTGGCGAAGAAATCAAGATCGTCGAACGGATCGTTACTGATCGAATTGACGGCGGCCCAGGCTGAGTTTGCGAACGCTCGCGAGCCCATCGTGGCGTTTATTGGCGGCCGGGGCGCCGGAAAGACCTGGGTCGGCGCGTATCGCCTGTGCAAGTGGGCCCAACCCGCTAAAACTTACCTCGTCGTTGCCCCGACATACACCATGCTCAGGGATATCTGCTGGCCGGTGTTCCTCGAACAGGCAAGGCGACTGCGTTTTCTGCGAGACACAATCCGCAGCCGTCTGGCGGTCATCCTCGGGAATGGGGCCGCGGTCCTGTTTCGCTCGGCTGACCAGCCGGACAGACTCCGCGGGCTGAACGTGGCCGGGGCCTGGATCGACGAGGCATCGTTGATTGCGCGGGAAGTTTACGACGTTGTACTCTTGACATTGCGTGGGACGCCTGGCGCCTGGCTGGCCTGCACGTTCACTCCAAAGGGGAAGAGCCATTGGACCTACGCCGTCTTCGGAAATCCGCAAGAGGGCGTGCGGATTGTCCGTTCGCGGACCGCGGAGAATCCGTTTTTGCCAGCCGACTTCGTGGCGCGGGTTTCGGCCCAGACGACCGAGCTGATGGCCCGCCAGGAGTTGGATGCGGAGTTCGTGGACCTGGAGGGTGTCGAGTGGCCGTCGGAATACTGGGGCGATTGGGTGTTCGTGGATCATTTGCCGCCCCGCGACAGATGGGTTGTGTCGGCGATCGCTGTCGATCCATCTCTAGGAAAACAGGACAAGCTCGGCGACTACTCGGCGGTTGTCCTGGTGGCAGTCTGCGATGATTTGCTGTGGATCGCGGCCGACTTGCAGCGACGCTCGGTGAGCAAGCTGGTGCGTGATGTGCTGGTCGCATGTGACAGGTGGCGACCGGATCTGCTAGGTTTTGAGGCGAACCAGTTTCAGGAGCTGGTGGTCCACGAATTCGAACGTGTTACGGATGAAGAATTTCGCGTGAAATACCCAGTGTTTCAGATCAGGAACAAAACCAGCAAGCTTGTGCGTATCAGGCGGCTTGGTCCTTACATCGCCCGGCGGGAGCTGCGTGTTCTCAACGATGCCGGTGGCAGACTCCTGGTCCAGCAACTGCAAGAGTTCCCCCAGGGGCAACACGACGACGGCCCCGATGCCCTGGAGATGGCAATCCGATTGATTCTCGAAACTGCAGGAGGCTACTATGCCGAAAGTTGATGACCAACGCACAGAATTTGAACGAATCCTAGAATGGCTGGACCGTGATGATCCGGCTTGGAGCGAATTTCTCGAATTAGGCGGCCCCCTTTGGCCCCCGTACCGGAGCGAATATGAGCTGGCCCGCATCCGCAACGAATCACGCTGGTTCGCCACCCACCATCCCTTTGCCGTATCGGCCCTGGAAAACCGGGCCAGCTACGTCGTGGGGAGCGGACACACCTACACGGTGCGGCCCAAGCCGAATGCCGACATCAGCGATGAGACGCTCGAGGCCATAGAGCGGGAGATCACGGAGTTTCTCGAATTGAACCTCTGGCAACACCGGCAGATCGAGAATCAGATCCGCCTCGACAGGGATGGCGAGGTTTTCCTACGGTTCTTCGAGGTCGATGGCAGGCTCGTGGTGCGCTACATCGAGCCGGAGCAGGTCAGCACGCCGCCGGGTGATAAATCCCTGTTCGGGATCATCACGGATGAACGGGACGCGGAACGAGTACTCGGATACTGGGTCCGTTATGATCCCGAACGGATGGACTGGCAGCGGATCGACGCGGATGAGGTCCAGCACCGCAAGGCGAATGTTGACGGAACGATGCCTCGGGGGCTGCCAACGCTTTTTGCGGTGAGGGCCAACCTTCGCAGGGTGTGGAAACTTCTGCGAAATATGACGACCGTGGCAAGTATTCAGGCAGCCGTGGCCATTGTTCGACAGCACGGCGCTGCCCCAGCGGGGAGCGTCCAGCAGTACGTGAGCAGAATGGCACCCGTCCCGCAAAATCAAGAACAGAGCCAACAAAGCCAGACCTATGAACGATTTCCCCCGGGCGCCATTATTGACGTCGCCCCTGGGGTGGAAGTCAAATTTCCCGCCGAAGGCATTAACGTTGGAAATTACGTTGCTGCGATCCAGGCCGAGCTCCGGGCAATCGCCGCACGGCTTGCGATGCCGGAATACATGCTGAGTGGGGACGCGTCCAACGCCAACTATTCCTCGACACTCGTGGCTGAAGGGCCTGCCGTGAAAATGTTCGAGCGGCTTCAGTCACAGATGATCTGGTGGGACTGCCAAATTCTGATGGGAGCACTCGAAGTGGCGGAACGCGCCGGCCGACTCCCCGAGGGAATATCGAAACAGATTGTCATCGACGCCGAAGCCCCGACGGTCATGACCCGCGACCGCCTCAAGGAGGCTCAGGCCGACCAGATACTTTACACCTTGGGAATCGTTTCCCCGCAGACACTGGCAGCTCGGTACGGTTTCGATTACAACCAGGAGCGGGAACTTCTGAATGCCGCAGACTGAGTTTCAGCGAAGTGTGTCACGGCTCAGCAGCCTCCTTTCCGCCCGCTTTCATCAGCGGCAGGTGAAGGTGGTGCGGGATAGTATCGCTCTGGGGCGGGAAATCCGGCAGCTGGTGGCCCGTCTCGCCAAGGACGCCGTCCATGCCGCTTTGGATTCCGGCTTGAACCTCAGGGCTCTGTGCGATCGGCTCGATGTACTTGTGCGACGTGCGATCGCCGAGATTCGTGACAAACTGGTCGCGTTTGGCAAGCAGAGCTTTACCAGCGCGGTACTGGCCTTTGTGAAGGCGATGCCCAAAGAGGCACTGGCGGCGCTGCTTCGGACGGAGCGCACGCAAGAGGCCGAAGAGATAGCTGTTGTGGCCCGATACGAGCTGGAGGGCGTGCCAAGGAGCGAGCTGGAAGCGGCTGTGCAGAGATTGCTTTTCGAGCCGCCCTCGCGTGAGCAGATCGAGAACTGGCTGCGGACCAGCCTTCCCGGCGGTAAGTCGTGGGAGGAGCGGCTCCAATCCTGGGCGGAACAGACCCGCGGGGCCTTTCTGACGCAGATCACCCAGGGGCTGGCGGCTGGTGAAACGCCGGATCAGATTGAGCAGCGGTTGCGACCGTTCGCTGACAGCCTGGGCTACAAGAGCGAACGGATCGCACGGACCGAGGCCTGCCGGGTTGCGGAACGGGCAAATCTAGCTATGTGCGATCAGCTTGGGGACATGGTGGCGGGTCAGCAAATTTTCGCCGTCATGGACGAGTGGACCCGGCCTCACCATGCCGCCCGTCATGGACGCATCTATTGGCGGCAGCCCGACGGCGTCTACAGGGACGATCAGGGTAATCCGCTGCCCGAGCTTCCCGACGAGCCGAACTGCCGGTGCATGACAGTGCCTGTGCTCAAGCCGCCGGACGCATTGATGGGTAATCCAGACGCGATGGACGCTTTTCGGAGAGAGACTCAGGTGCTGATTCCTGATCCGGGCAGCTACACGGATTGGTGGGAGCGGGCATCGGAAAAAGAACGGATGACGGCTGTGGGGGTTAAGCGGTATCAGACCGTCCGCAAACTATTGAAGCGTGATCCGGAGTGGATCGACTTTCTGGCTCCGGACGGGTCACTCCTCAGTATTTCGCAGCTAAGGAGCGAGAACGCAGAGCAGCGGCGGGCGCGGCGGCTCCAGGTCGAGGCCATGCTAGCGAAACAGCGGATGGCCTACCGGCAGGTGGCCGCTACGGGATGGACTCAGCCGATCCGGTCACTGCCCTTCGCATTACGCGGAGTCGCAAGCGGAGAGCTTGGGGCCGTCGAGCGACTCAAGCAGTACGTTTACGCAGAAGCCGAGGCTGTATTTCGTCCGGACCTTCGGGAGGAAAGACGGCGGCTCAAGTGGATGGGAACGGTGCACAAGGGGGAGGATGTCCGCAAAGAGATCGAGCGGCGAGTCACGGATTGGCAGAATCGAGCGGCAAAGCTCGTAGACATACGCCGAAAGATCCGGGAGAGTGATCTGCCCGAACCGCGGCAGAGGGAGCTCCTGGCGGCCGTCCTTGATCTCGAACAGCGGCAGCTCGAGCAAGCGATTGAAGAGGCACTGTTCCTGCCGGAGAAGATGAGGGCCACCCTGAGGGTCGTGCCCCACGAGAGTTTAACTGAAGAGATGCATAACAACCTCGCGCGTGCCGTGAGATTCGTGGAGGGGATCACATCCCGGGTGATTGCGAATGATGTGACGCTTGAAGAAGTCACCGTGAAGTCCGACCCCGACGACCGTCGAGGCCGGTACGACGCCGCAAAACACACCGTTTACATAAACCCTAAGCACGATTACCCTGTCTATGTGCATGAACTGATTCACCACATTGAGAGATCGCTGTCGTCGGAGAAACGGGAGCATATCCAAACCAAGTTCGACTCCTGGACGAAGGGGGCGAAGCCGGAACATCTGGGTGAAGGCTACAAGGAAGATGAGTATTATGTTAAACGGACCGATGGTAAGCGCTGGCCATACGACTGGAAGTATACTGGCAAGGTGTGGCCTGAGACGCGGAAGCCTCGGGAGTTGTTGACGATGTCAGCGCAGGCTCTGGCGAGCGATCCTGTGGCGTTCGCGAGCGAATATCCAGAACTGTTCGACCTGCTGATCGACGTGTTGAGGGACAAGGTGCCATGATCAACCCCCGCGGAGTGATCGAAGTCAACGGCGTGTTGGCGGATTTCGATGCGTCACGCCCTGGCCCAAACTGGTCCGACCGCTGGCGGTCCAGAGATCCGCTACTCGAGGCGCAGATCCGTGCTGTTGCTCGATGGATTGGCTGCCCGCACGTGGACATGGCCATCGGCGCGACACTGCACATCACAAAGGTGGCACGCAAACTTGGAGGGCGGGTCGTCTCGCTTCAGGACTGTGCCCCCATCCCCAAAGACTTTCCTCAATCCTGGTTCGATAAGTGACACATGGAGTCAGAGATGGCGAAACGCGAGACAACGGCGGAACGGAAGCCGGAAGCGGCGGCTTCGGCAAATGAGGTGAACCAGTCGCTTTTGATGGTGGCCCACCAGCGGCTTGACGATCTCTGCCGGGAAGCGGAATCGATCCGTCTTTTTGGTTCAGTGCAAATCCAAATCGTCTTTGAGGCCGGGCGGATCACGCATATCCATCGCCGACTGGATGGGAGAGAAAAACTTTAAGGGGCGAGAAACTTGACAAGGGAAACTCACGTCTGATAATTAGGGTAGAAAGGCAACCAGCCGCCAGACCGATCCAGTCGGGACTAGGGGCCAGGTGCCATACCGATGACGGCCATGTGCCGTTTGTTGGTATCGCATCTGGCCCTTTTTTATTTGGCATGGTGCCATGGCAGAACGGAAGCCCGTCAAGACGGAAAACGGAATGGAATTCCCGGCCGAGGCCTATGCCTACGTTCCGGACCCGGAAAAGCCGTCCACCTGGAAGCTGCGGCTGTGGGAGGACCCCGAACAGAAGGAGACACCGCGTCAGGTTGGGATGGCCGTTGCCGCCCTTTCCCCGGGCGGGTTCCGTGGAAATCGCGTCGAAATTCCGCCGGAAGACCTACCCAAGGTCAAGGCAAGGGTTAGGGCCGCCTGGAAGAAGGTGCACCCAGACGCTGATCCGGAAGACATGCCGCCGGTACTCCGGGAAGGCGCGGACATGGATGGCACCAGTGAGGGAACGCGCCTCCTGGAGTACGCAAACTCAGCCAACCTCACTCTCCGCGTTGATCGCGAACGGGGCGTCATCCAGGGGGTGAAGATTCTCGGATTGTCATCCGCGAACCGCCGCACATATCTCCCCGAGGCCCTGCGTCAGGCCGTCAAGCTCTACGAGGGCGTCGCCGTGAACGTGGACCACATCCGCAGCGGAGAGCTGCGGAGCTATCGGGATCGCATCGGAAAGCTGGTCAACGTGCGGTTCGCCAACGATGGACTTTATGGCGACCTGGTCGTCAACCCGAAGCATCCGCTGGCTGAGCAACTCTTCTGGGACGCCGAACACTGCCCGGAAAACGTAGGGCTCTCCCATGACGCACGGGGAAAGACGGCGGTGCGCAACGGTCAAGTGGTCGTCGAAGCGATTGAATCCGTGCGGAGCGTCGATTTGGTGGCTGAACCGGCCACGACACGCTCACTGTACGAGGCAGCCATCGATGCGGTCATGGCAGACCAACGGCCAGTAGCATCCGATGGTACGCAGGCTGATGAGCCGACTGCTGTTGAGGATGAACCGGCGGACGATCCTGATACACTGCCCGATGAAGCGTTTGCGCTGGTTCTCCCAGGCGGTGTGAGGATCCGGGATAAGACGTATCCCCTCCACAAGCGCTATTTCCCCATTCATACACGGGCGGCCGTGCTCCGCTCCCTGCGGGCCATTGCCAGTAACCGGAAGCTTTCGCCCCAGCACCGCGAGATGGCTCTCCAGCGGGCCAAAGACGCCGCCCGCAAGTTCGGTATCGACCCCGATACGGTCCTCAATGAGAAGGAGTCGCGTTTTATGGACCTCAGCAACTTGACACTCGCCGAGCTCAAGGAAGCCCGGCCGGACCTTGTCGAGGCACTCCTTGCCCACAACGACGTGCAGCGGGAACTGATGGCACTCAAGGAGGAAAAAGACAGGCTCGAGAAGGAACTGGCGGAGTACAAACGGCGCGAGCTCATCGAAAAAGAACTCAAGGAGGCCGGTCTTGCCGCAGAAATGTTGCCCGACAGCCTCCGTTCCGTGTTGTTGAGGACGGAGAGCGAGGAAGAGCGGAAAAAGATGGTGCAGGACTTTAAGACCCTGCTCAAGGAGTCGAAATCGCCCGTGTCGTCCCGCCCGGGTGCCAGAAAGGCGGAAAACATTGAGGAAGTCGTAGCCAGTTGGAGGTTCTAAAAATGGCCAACATGTTTCGTCTCATTCGCGGCGAACCTAATAGCCTGAGTCTCCCGAAGTATGCGTCCGATTCGATTGACATCGGCGATCTTCTCTTTTGGGACAGCACCAACTCGGCAGTCCGTCCGGCGTCGGCTGTATCTGGTGCTGATTATGCAACGAAGGCCGCTAATTTTGCCGCTGCCTTTGTGGGCGTCGCCATGAGTTCCCATGCCGCTGGTTCGACCGACAACGTCCTGGTGGCGACAAACGGCGACTTCGAATTCGACTGTCCGACCGGCACTGCCTATGTGCCGCTGGACGGCGTGCAAATCGGCAATGGTTCCGCAGTAGCCAATCAAACGGTCGTCAAGACAGCGACGGCTGCCAACATGATCGGCAAGGTCATCGCCCCAAAGGCGGCGTCGGCAACAAAGGTCAAAGTGCGCATCACGACGAAGTTCATGCTGTAACAATCCAGGAGTGAGTGACCATGATCAAGGCTAAGGAAATCTACAAGCACTGGCAAAGCGATAAACGCGGTTGCTTGACCGTTTTGCAGGAAGCGTTGGAACGCGGTCTGAAGGGCGAACCGGGCGGTATCAAGCCTAACGAATTCTCCATACGCGATTTGGCTGCCAACTTCCTCATGGTCGATGGCGAACCTCTTGGCTATGAGGGATTGCGGGCCTGGGAAAGCGGGCTGCTCTTGGAAACCGACGTGGTTTCCTCTTCGGCATTCAATGCGATCACCAATCGTATCGTGAATGTCGCCGTCCGGGAGGCGTTCCAATTGCCCGCCCTGCAACTGTCAAACTTGATTCCGACGGTTCAAGCGAAATCGCGACAAACGCAGATCCCCAATTTCACGCTGCCCCTCGGTGACAAGAGCGATCTTGAATACGCCGAAGGGCAGGACATGCCCGCAGTCGGTTTGATGTCCGAATACGTGAAATCCCTGCCGTATCGCAAAAAAGGCGGGCGTTTGGCGATCACGCGGGAAACCATCATGTTCGACGAAACCGGGCAGGTGCTGGACGCCGCCCGTCGGTTGGGCGAAATGATTGCCCTGGAAAAGGAGCGGCTGCTGGTCCGGTTTGTCACCGGTTGTGTCTCCAATTGCGTGATTGAGTTCCGCAAAACCTACTCCAGTGAGCTCATTGCCAATCTGTTCTACTCCAGTGGGGGCAACTGGACCAATCAGCAAGTCAATCCATTTGCCGATTGGACGGATATCGACGATGCGGAAAATCTGATCCTCGGCAATACGCTGCCGGGCACAAATCTGCCGCCGCTTCTGATGCGGCGTTACATTATCGCCCCGCCGCAAATGCGGAGTACGGTTGCCCGTATTTTGAACGCCACTGAGGTTCGAAGCGGTACGACCAATGTTGTGGCGTCGGTTAATCCGGTTGCGGATTTGAACATTCAGCCGGTTGTGTCCCCGCTCGTTTACAGCGAACAAACGGCCAATGGCGTTTCCGGATCAGTCGCAGCCGCCACGTGGTTCTACGGCGATCTGCTTCAGGCGTTCCGTTACGTTCAAGTGTGGCCGCTCGAAGTCACGGAAAGCCGCGATGAGGCTGTTCTGCGACGGGCTAACGTAGTGGTTGAGTTCGAGGTGTCAGAACAGGGAATTCCGATTGTCGTCGAACCGCGGGTGTGGACAAAGAACACGCCGAGTTAGTGAGGTGGCATATGATCAACATCTCCAAGGCGGTCATCGACATCGCCCAGAATGCAACACAGGTACCGGACTGGACGAACGAAGCCTCCGTGAGAGGCTACCTGGAATCGCTCGTTCCGTCGGCCGCTAGGCTGATCGTGGAAGTGGCTCAGGGAATTCAATCAGGAAGGATTGGCCTGGTCGGTTCCGCCGACGAAATCCGTACAGCCGTGGCGGATGAACTGGAAGCACGCGGATTGACCGCACTTGATCCGGCACTGATCGAGGCGATCATCACGATTCTCTTGACGCTGGTTCGGCTCCTATCGAAGAGGCCATCATGACGGGACTGCTCCTGTGTGTTGCCGTACTCGGTCTGGCTCAGGACCCAGCGATCGTCGGCCCGACTGAGGTCGAGGTCGGACGGCTCGCCGTGTTCACCGTCGAGGGGCCACAGGATGTCAAGCTGGTCTGGAAGGTCATCTGTCCCGATCAGTGCCCCCTCACCGAGAAGGACGTATCCATTCCGGTCGAGAACAATACCAAGCTGGTCTTTGCCAGTCCGGTCCCGGGGCGGTACAGGGTCTTGGCGGCCGTGTCCTATGCCGACAATCTGTACCTACTTGATGCGGTCCTTACAGTCTCTGGTGCTGTGCCTCCCGTACCACCTATTCCCCCAACCCCCCCTAACCCTGGCCCCAATCCCCCTGGCCCTAACCCGGGACCGGGACCAGCTCCTCAAGGATGGACCGCATGGGCCAAACAGGCCGCCGATGAGCTGGTTCCCCAACCCTTTCGCAGAGAGGAAGGCAAGGCCATTGCGGCGGCTCTTCGAGCGGTGGCGGATGAGATTGCAACGGGCAAAATAACTGATTCTCGCAAAGCCCGCGAGGCGGTCCGACGGAGTGTTCGTGAATCACTGAAAACGCTGGAGTCCGTTAATCGATGGATGGTGTTTTCGGATGCCGTCGATGCGAAACTTGACAAGCTCCAACAGTCGCCCAGCCTTGCCGACTACGCGGCAATCTGGCTAGCGATCGCAAATGGTTTAGAGCAATGAGCAGAGTTCCCACCGAATTGATGGGTTGGCTTGGTCCGGAACTGGAGCGGGAAGCGAAAAAGACGCTTCAGGCCGCGGGCTTGCTCCGCACTGTTTCGTTCGCTGAGGCACGCGAACGTAAGCTCATCGCTCAGGCCGACCCGGTGGTCATGCAGCCGGTCTGGGAGCTGGCGAAAAAGGTCACCGGGAGAGAATACGTCGCGGGACGGCAGGAGATCGGCGATTGCGTTTCCTGGGGAATGAAGCAAGCCGGTGAAATCCGGTCGATTATTGAGATCGCATCCGGGCAGGAGGAAAAATTCCGGCGGTGGTTCGCCCCATGGATTTACGCCACCAGCAGGAACCAGATCGGCGGTGGACTGAGTCGAGATGGCTCGCTGGGGTCTTGGGCCGCCGCCGCGGTTTCCAAGTATGGCGTGCTCTTTGAGGACGACCCTGGGGTGCCGCCCTATTCCGGTTCGCTCGCACGGAGCTGGGGCTCCCGAAGTAACGTTCGCAATCCGGAATACGAGAAGTTTTTCGAGATTGCGAAGGACAACCCGTGCGTATGCATCGAGATCAAATCGGTTGATGAGGCCGTGAAGATGATTCGCGACTATCGTCGGCCGCTGACGATTGCGTCGCTGCGTGGGTTCCGCATGGAACCACGCAACTACAAGGGCTACCACGTGTTTGTGCCATCCGGAACTTGGGCACACCAGATGTGCTTTGTCGAGTATAACCCGGACTTACCAGCTCTCTATCGGCTCAACTCTTGGGGGCCGGATGCCCACGGTAGACCACTAAACGGGGAGATCCCTGGCGGGGCCTGGAATTTGCTTGACGACATCGAGGACGAATTCAGGCGGATGGACGTGGAGTGTTTCGCCCTGGTTGAGTTCGTAGGGGAACCATCAGGACCAGATAACCGGATACTCGCTAATGGATGAGGACAAACTGAGACGGATCGAAACGAAGCTTGACTGTATCAGCGAGGCTCTCACTGAGCTTCGCTCGATGTGGCCGCACCTCTGCCGAAGAATCGACAAGCTTGAGGTGGAAATCTACGGAAACGACGGCAAGGTGGGGCTGATCACAAGGGTGCAGTCGCTCTACGTACTGGGGGCCTGGATCGGTGCCGCCTGTGGCACTGTGATTGGCGGCGGCATCGTGTATCTGCTGTTTGGCAAATGAAATGAGCTACATCGATGATTTGAAAACCGCACGGGATCGTTACGCGGCTGAGCTGGCAGCCCGTCAGGGACCGCCGGATGTGCGCTGGGACGAGTATGAAGCTTGGCTGGTCGAACAGATCGCCAAGCTGGATGAGCTGATCCGTAATGCAGGCGATGACCCGGACGTGGTGACTGCAAAAGTGTGGACGATCTCTCAGGGGGCGACATGATCACCGTCACGTCGGCAGTCCGATTCGAAGAAAACGTGCCTCAAACAACGCGACAGCAGGCGTGGAAACTGGTCGTGGCGGCTGCCAACCTGGTGCGAACACGGGCTGTCCAACTCGTAAGCAAGCCTGCGAAACGGATTCGGAAAAAGAGGAAACGGACAACCTCGAAGGGCAAAAAAGGAACTCAATACACTGTGTTTGTGGGCAGCCAACCGGGTGAGCCGCCTCAGGTGAGACGGGGATTCGGTCGAAAAAACATCGCGATGGAGGAATATCCGGACAGCATGACTATTAGGCTCGGCGTCAGGAAAAACGCCGCCTATATGGCTTACCTGGAGGTGGGCACGGGACGAATCAAGCCGCGTCCGTGGTTGACACGCGCCCTGAATGAATCCGCGGGGGCATTGAAGGCACTGCGAATTAGATGACCGCTTGGCAAGCGATTACAAATCAGCTGCAAACGATTCTGGCAGCCCACAACGTGCCCTGGACGGTGGCTGTGTCGCCCCCACCAGGACAGGCCGGCCCGTGTGTCGCACTCGGAACTATTCGATTCCGGCCCGGTGACCGATCATCACTTGCCGAGTATCCGCGGATGGAGATTGAAATAACTGTGAGCGGCGTCGATGCGGAGGCTGCTGAGCAAGCCTACGAAATTACCGAGGAGCTGGCCGCGGCAGCGTGGACATCGACACGGTTCGTGACCATCAGCGGACGGGTCACAGAGTTTCGCATGGAACGTGATGAGGGAGCTCGCAAGGAACTATTCATCGCCACGGCAACGATCGAATATCAAGTACAACGAGTGGAGGAATAGGCAATGGCCGCACGTAGCGGAAAAGCTGGAACTTTGCAGGTGGGGAGCAATCAAGCGGAAATTCTCCGCTGGACCTTGGATATGGAAGCAGAAGTCTCCAAGTACGGAGCTGGTGGCTTCAAATACGGTGTTGCGGGTGTAATCGACGTTAAGGGATCGTTCGAGACTGTTTCCTTGCCGACTGGGGCCACTGTTGGAGCGACAGTTACGCTTTCGCTCGCCGAGGGTGGCACTGGCGGCAAAACGTACAGTGGCGAGGCGATCATTAAGAAAGTCAGCGTCACAGTGGTTCCCGACACCGGCGAGATCATCAAATATTCAATTGACTTCGAAGGTTCAGGGGAGTGGACGATTGCATAAGGTGATTTATGGACGGACTGGCACGGGTTGCAGGAAAGATTGAGCGGCAGATCAATGTTGGCGGCAAGCTCTACACGCTGTCCACACCGACACTTGCCGCATGGGCTGCGCTTGAGTCGCAACTGATCCAGGAGACAAATGACATTCTCGATAAGGCCGCCGCAGTGGCCGCCAAGGTTCCTGTGGAACAGCGGGCGGTGTTTTGGGAACAGGCACACAAAATGGCGTCGCAGCGGTGTGCCATCACCGTTGACGAAATGACACACTTGCCGCCGTTCGAGCAGGTGGTGATCCAGTGGTTCCTGTGTCTACAGCGGCACCACGCCAACGAGTTTCCAACCCTGCAGAGCGTACGGACATTTATCCTAAACGAATTAGGCGACGTTCCGCTCGACGAGATGGCCCAATACTTGTCGCACATTATTGAGGGCGGCTTAAAAAACTCCCCTGGCCCGACGGAGGGGACGGAATCGAATACAAGCGGCTGAATTGGCCCGCCCTCTTCCGTTGGGCTGCGGAAACATACGGCTGGACGCCTGATCAGGTGCTCCAGCTTACTATTTATCAGGTGCGAATTCTGCAAGGTGCCGTCGGGCCGGATGAACATTACGTAGTGCGGGAGTATCACTGATGGGAGTTCTGGCTGAATATGTGGTCCAATTCAGAGCGGCCGGCGTTGATTCAATCGCCCTGGCGGCGGGACAGGTTCGGTCCGCGTTGTCCAGAGTGTCGGAAGCAATATCCCCGACTGTGGAACGATTGCGGTTTATGGGCAATGTTGCCGTCGAAATGCTGAAAGGCATGGCGGCAGAAATTAAATTTACCGCAATGCAATGGCCCATCGTTTCAGGAGCGGTGGATGCGGTCAATGCCACATTTCAAGCATTTCGTGACGTCGGACAAGACGTGGCAGGCGTCATGAATCAAATGACGGCTCGGGTTCAGAATCTCATCAACCATTCGCCAGTTTTGAAAAGTCTTACCGATACGGCGTCCAACTCGTACGCACGGCTGCAAACAGTTGCTCAACGCGTCATCGGCACGCTGCATAATGCTGGCGTTGCCTTTGTACAGGCAGCGTCAAAGTCCACGGTGTTGCGTCACACGGCGACCGCGGTGGTCGGTGCATTTGAGCTGATGGCTACGGTCGCAGTACAGAGTGTATCGAAAATTTCATCAGCAATTGCTGGTGGTCTCACCAAAACCGTCAGCGGTATTGGCAAAACCATAGGCAAGACGGTCGGCTCTTTTACCAGTGCTCTCGGCAGCGTAGTAAGTCCCACCGCAATCTTGCAGGGCATGGGACTGGGCATCGGCATGAGTCTGGCCCAAGGCTTGGGAAGTGGCATCAAATCCGCCATCGGGCTAGCCAGCCAGGTCGAAACCTTGTCCACGTCCTTTGAGGTTCTTCTCGGCAGTGCGGGGGCGGCGAAAAAGATGATGGACGACATCAACAAATTCGCCGCGGCAACGCCATTTGAACAAATGGAATTGGCGGACGTGGCGAAACAGCTTCTGGCCTACGGAACCGCGGCGGATCAAATTATTCCCACCATGCGACAATTGGGCGATATTGCCGCCTTGAGCGGAGCGAATCTGAGCGATTTGGCGGCGATTTATGGCAAAATCCAATCCCAGGGACGCTTGACGGCTGAAACCCTAGAGGGCTTCCAATCCCGTGGCATCCCGATTACCAGGGAGCTCGCCAAGGCATTTGGGGTTACGGAAACAGAGGTTCGCGACCTGGTGAGTGAAGGCAAGATCGGATTCACCGATGTGCAAAAAGCGATTGCCGCATTGACGAGCGAGGGCGGGCAATTCGCCGGGGGTATGGAAAAACTTAGCCAAACAACGGCGGGGCTGTGGAGTACAGTCACGGGAAATCTCAAAACGGCCTTGGCAAATGTTGGCACGGCGATTATTGACGCGTTCAACGTCAAGCCCATGTTGCAATGGTTGGGCCAAGCCATGGATTCGGTCGCGCAATGGGCTGCCGGCATGCGGGATTATCTCATTTTTGTCCGGGAAAACTGGCGACTGGCCCTATCGATCATGGTCGAACGGTTTCGCATCTTTCTGCTTAACAGTTGGGCACGGATCAAGGCGTTTGCACAAAATGTCGTGATTGCCATTGGGTGGTTAGCGGACAATTGGAGGGAAGTATTTACGGACATTTTCAATATCACCAAGACAATCGTCACGAATCTGTTTACCAATCTCAAAAATTTGTGGACCGCATTTCGGACGTGGATCAAAACAGGACGCTGGGAGTTTAATTGGAAGCCGTTGACCGAGGGTTTCAAGTCAGCGATCAAACAATGGCCCGCGTTTGTTGAGGCAAATACCATTGAAAGCACCGAAAAGCTGGATAGCTTGATGGGTGAATGGAATAGGAGATGGGAGGATTTTCAACGTCAACGGCAAAAAGCCACGGAGGAAGCCACCACGACCGGGGCAACTGCTACCGCGGCACCAGCTCCCGCTGCTTCAGCCCCAAGGGAGGAAGCCAGTACTGTCACGGGCATCGGCACAACCATGAGCGGTTCCCTGGTGCGCTTCGTGGGGGTGGCTGAATTGGCCAAGCAAATGCAGGAAAAGGCGTTTGAGGACGTACAGCGGCGGCAAATGGAAGCTGCCACAAAGACCGCAAATGGCGTGGATAAACTCGCACGGACCGTGGACGGGGCTGCATTGCGAGTGAAAATTGATGGAATTCCAATCGCAGCCTATGGCTAATACACTTTTCGGATTTGTCGAAATCTCTGGATCGAACAATACGACACTGGACGCATCGAATGTGGTCCAGATCGATCGAAAATTTGTCGGCCCCGCGGCGAGGGTCATTCCATTTGTTCGCTACATGTCGAAAAAATCCCACCCGGTGGCACGGTGGGCGTATCCGGTTTCAATACGCATTGAGCCGTATCTTGGGGATGCAACCCGTTCCGTTATTCCACGTGATCCATCACGTGCGGTAATCGGTTACGATGTCGCCATTGTGACAATCACCTATGGTGTGAACACGCAGGCCATTGCCCTATGGCCGGAGGGATGGAGCGTTCCGCATCATCGCCGGGGAACGTGGTTGGAATTGCGGCTCGATTCCAGCGGCGAATTCATGCAAATTGAAAGTGCGGCGTGGGAGGACAATAAGGCCAAAGATCCGGCCTATCCCATTCCCGAACACGGATCACCGGCATTGCAATTGTACATTCCGCAGCAGAGGATTACGGTCGTGTGGCATGGTGTTCCGTGGGTGCCGAAGTATCTCGACTTTTACGTGAGCAAGGTCAACGCCAAAGAGTTTCTCGGCAAACCAGCGGAAACCCTCTTGTTTGAGAATTACAGCATCCAAATGGAAACAGTCTTGGACCTAAATTATCCGGTCCGCTGGGCGGTCTCATGCAATTTCCTGTATCGTTGTGTCCAAGATCATGGCCCCCATGGATGGAACGAGGAATTGAGACGGGATGGCTGGAGGCGGGTTTTCGTTAGAACGGTGTACGGGCTTCGGCCGCGGTACGACAGTGCGGACTTCAACCGGCTATTCAGATAACGATGGAGGATACCAATGATCACATTTGACTTGTCGGTCCGATTCAGCGATACCGAGCCATTTCCCGCGGATTATGTCCAAACGCTCGACTGGGAGCGAACCGGAACAAAAATCCTGGCGGTGTCCAAGACCGTCGGAACGACTGCGATAACAATTTCCCTTGCGGATTTAACACAGCCTGGTTACGCATTTTTCAAAAACATGAGTTCCCAGGGCAATATTGATGTGGGCTATAACGATGGATCGCAACGTTCATTGATCCGCTTGGCACCCGGGCAATTTGCGCTTTGTCCGCTGAAACCTGGTATCACTCTAGGTGCACAGGCTGACCAGGCTGGATGTGTATTATTGGCAGTTGTCTATGAGGCGTAAGGATGCGACCAACACCACGCCGTGGGGAGATCATCAGGGCTCAGGATATCGACCGGATTGCCCGCCGGGCGTACGAGGGGGCCACCGTTTCGGATTCCCTGGTGACATCCGCCGGGACCATTGCGCTGCGGCGGCAAAACGTTCCGGTTGGTCTATTTCTGATTAATGACGAGAGATGGCAAGCACGTCAAATTGGCAATCAATTCTGGCTTGCCGCTCACGCTCAACGCACGGCGTATTCCGAAACAGCGGGATGGGCCGTGCCGGTTGCCAATGAAACAGTTTTGCTGTGGTGGTCCTGGTTCGGTCCGGTGGCCGAAAATTTCAAGGTGCCAGTGGTCAACAGATACGTGGCCGCCTTTCTGGACCCATCACGGCAGAAATGGGAAGTATTGACCACCTTTCAGCCCATTTTCCGAATCGTGCTCAAAGGCTCATTTGACGTTTACGGTGTCGCACCGGCTTACTTTGTCGATAAGGGCGGCAATCAATACACAGATGTAAGCATTAACGTCTACGATCCTCTTCATTTGTACATCGGGATGGGGGATAAGTTCGGTTATGCAACCTACTTTTTCGACGGTTTGTTTGGCCGGTTTGAAATTCTCCAATTGCAGTGCTGAGTTTCCCTACCCATGTGGCACTGTTGCCCACGATGTTTAATTGCACACGCCGACGATTCGGAAACGCCTTTTTCCCAGCGCCAGGATATGCAGGGTTCCGGTACGAATTGGACATGGACTGTTACCGGAATCGAACACAAATACGGCTTTGTGGTCCGAATTCACGGAACTGGGATTACACACGCCGCGCTGACACTCCGCCCGGTCTATTACGATACGCCCCAAGATACATTTACGGTCCGCTGGGGCGGTGAAAGCGCAAACGAAATGGCGTTTCTGTGGATCGGAGTGAGCGGGTCCGAAGCCCCCATTGCTGCTCTTCCGTTAAGCTCATTACCTTGGGCGTATCACGTGGAAATTGGTTTTGGATGGCGAATTCAGGGACAGAACATTGCCGTTGCATACGCCCGGTTTTACGGCGAAAACGGTAATCTGATCACGGAAGCAAAAGCCCCCATCATTTTGACAACCGCGGCCCTGAAATGGCGATTGGACGAGGTATCATTCGCTGGCGGGACGCGCGTTGAAATTTTTGGGGTGGCGGGACCGGATGAGCCGTGCTGCCTTGTACTGCCGGCCGTGGATTGTAGCCGGATCGATTACCGCGGGGCAATCACGAATTTGAACTATTTGCCGTTTGTGGCCACAATGCTGCCCCAGTGGATCAGCAACCGTCCGATCGTGCGGGCGTCAGCCCGGTGGGTCGTTCGCACCGCATTGGGAGCGAACCTTTACACGTCCGTTTCATTTGGCGACTGTTGTGCGGCAAATAAGTTCTCGGTCGTGTTCGAAGCCGCGGCTGCCAAGGCATATCTCATGTTTGAATGCGGCTATGGCGGCCAGGTGGCGGAAGTCTCGTTGCCAGGATTGGCGCAATGGGACAACAACCACGGGGATGCTGATTATCATTTCGAGGTGTGCGTTAAACAGTTTTTCTGGGCTGATGAATATGGCAACCAGTACTACAAAACCCAAGTGGGCGTCCGGGCTTCGGCGTCCTATGGCCCGGGTGATGCGGGCGTGATGGAAGATGGCTGGCTGATCATTGACGGCACGGCCTGCCTCTACGACTTCGGTGGTCTTCAAAACTTCATGTGGGCCCCAGTGGTGGGCGAATTCTTTACCATTGGGCGTCTCGTAAGTGCATACGCCGACTTGTGCTATTGTCAAGCCCCGGAAGCCCCGGCTTTACCGAACGAATGCATTAATTCCATTTGCACGGCCGATTATTGGCCAGAACACGATCCGCATCCGCCGGATTATTGGTTGTTGAGTTTCAGCAGTTTGCCGGGACCGTTTGGAGCCATTGCGCCGTACGCACCACTTGGCTTGACGGAATGCGTCGGATTGGTGACAACCGAGACAACATCAGCGGACGGCAATGCGTTATCGCCGGGCATCTATTCCGTTCCCCAAATGGCCGGTCTGGTGCGGCAATGGATCGAAACCTATTATGGCATTTACGGGCACAAACTGGTCACATGTGACGTGCATACCTGTCGTTCTGAAAACGCCGGGGATTATTCCTGGATCGTATCGTGGGATTCCTGGCTGTCCGTACCCACGTCCTTAATGCCCCTGCTGTGGTCGATCAATAGAATCCCCCTATGGCTGGATGTAACGTTCACGCTACAGGTCCGGCTGGAAAATCACCGATATTGCGTCATATCTCGACGGATGCTTTTCGGTGCGGAATCCCCATTTCCGAATTGTTTCGATTCGGTGTCCTTCCATTTGCTGTGGGCGGGGCCTGTTAGGCGACAGTGTTTCAATTCAGCTTTGCAAAGCATAACCTGTGACGAATGCGATGAATGGGAATTTCCCAACTTTGATCAGCTCACTCCGGTATTGATACCCATTTTTGAATAGCCTAGGCATGCTAGAGTGCGAACGATGCAGATTGTTGCGAAACGGTCGGTGCGAATTATTGCAACCACAGCGGTTTGCTGAATGGTTGCGCATTCAGGACACTGGGAAATGTCCCTATTTCATGCCACAACCCGATCCGCACACGTACGCAGCCTGTACCGATTGTGTGAATCTACTGCCTAACGGTCGCTGTCGGAAATTCCTGGCGGGATGTGATGCCGAGCAACGGCGGCAATCCGCCCTTCGGCTGGGGTGCCGTTATCGTTCGGTTAGGCCGTCCCTTTCCCTTCACGTCGATGCCGTTCAGATCAAGCAGGGAACGTTCATCACCTTGCAGCGCTTGACCGAAGACACGCTCCGCCTTGGCCGAATTCTGGCCCCTTATCGGTTTGACGGCGTGGTGGGTGTCGCCCGGTCCGGGCTTATTCCTGCGTCGATACTGGCCGCCGTGTGGCATGTACCGTTGTTGTCGGTGTCGCCTGTGTCGCAACACATAACGGCCCTTGGATCGGGCTATCGCCTTGGCGACCACGGCAAGACGGCCCAGTTGACAAACGTTTTGCTGGTGGATGACACAATCTGCGGCGGCAATACCAGCTCCCGAGTCCTTGCCCTGGTGGCGACAGCCCTGCCCAATGCCCGAATCGTATTTGCGGCGATTTACGCAACCCCGGAAACGATTGATCGGGTGGACGTGTGCGCGGCGGTGTTGCCGAAGCCCCATGTTCTGGAATGGAATTTTGCAAACACCTATTTTGTGCAATGGGGGGCATTCGACTTTGATGGTGTGCTCTGCGTCGATCCCAACTGTGCGGATGACACCCCCGAATATCAACGGCACATTGCATCGGCGGAAGCCCTGTATTTGCCTCGGAAACATCCTATAACAATCGTGTCGGCCCGCTGTGAACAAAATCGGGATGCCTCGATGCAATGGCTCCATTTGCACGAGGTTAATGTTCGTCGTCTCATCTTATGGCCCGAATCTTCCCGCCGGGCATCAACCACAGACATTGCCAATTGGAAGGCGAATATTCTTCGACAACTCAAGGCCAGTGACGACATACGTTTTTACGTGGAATCCGACCCTATACAGGCACAAATCATTGCCGAACGTGCCAACATGCCCGTTGTGTGTCCAGCCGCCGAGTTGGTCTTCAATGTGCAGCAGTGGATGTGCTGACGGACAGGATATGCCATGAAGGCTCAGCGGATTGTATCTGTTATTCGCCGCAGTGCTGCAACGCAGGGTCTGGACGGTGTCCCGTGGCCACGTGAGCGTGAGTGTGTGGCACAAATGCAGCGTGCGTGGGATGAGTGGTTTGGTTCAGGCAGTTACACTGAGTTTCGCCGTTTTCTGTACGAGATATCAGGAGCGACGACAGCGGTCACCCGGGTTACTAGCCTTGACGAGGCGAAGGCAGAGTGGATTGCTTTCATCGATGATGATGATTGGTTGTTTGCAAGCGTTCATGATCTCATTCAAGATGTGCCCGATGATGTGATGTTGGTGGCGTGGCCCGTGGAAATCGCGGTCTTGACATCGGAATTGCGGCGTGAGGTTGAACCGGTGACCGTCCGTCGCGGACCCCATAGTTGTGGATATGCGGTTCGCCGCAGATTTTTGGATAAGTTGACGCCAGAGCAATTGGACCTGGTGCGTGATGATCACCGTCACGTTCACCGATATGTGCATTTCAGTGGGTTCCGATATTTGTTTCGTGAGCTGGTTGGTGCATGTTATATTTTATCACCCGCCTCTATAACGGTAGCCATCAGTGAGATACCGTTTGAAAAAAGATTCGCTTTGCCCGACGCCTATCAGCGCTGTGCTGAGAATTGGCCGCATCCATTAAATGCAATTGCAAGGCGCCTTGTCGAATTAAGTGCACGGGTTCATGGATCACAGGGGTAGTCACGATGTTTTATGATCTTGGATACCGTGTTGGCTCCATTCACGTTCCGCGCACCGGTGGCACGGCGATCAGCATCGCATTTCGACCCTTTCTCGGTGTCGGCAGTGGTTGGGACCTCGGACGGCTGCGTCACTTACCAGCCAGCGCCATGGTGCGTCTGCTCGGAATTGACTGCGAGGGCATGAGATTCTTTGCAGTACACCGGCCATTTAAGGAAATAAAAGCATCGTTGCAAAAGCTCATCGACAGGGACCGGAATCTGCTAGAAAGCGGACAAGGTCACATGTTCTCACCATCATGGAAAGAGGTGTTGAGATCGCCCGAGCCACTTGAATACATGTTCGCGTTAACGATGTGGCCGACCTATGAACAAGAGTAGTGGCACTATTGGACGAACGGCGCCGACGTTCGGCTCCTGAACTTCGAGAATTTGCAGACGGAGTTGCACAGACTCAGCCAAGAGTGGAATTTGCCTAAATTGGTGTTGCCGTCGATAAGGGTAAACTGAGAGGTGTGCCACTCATTGTTGTTGTCAGCGTGCCAAGTGGGAGAATTTTCTCTCCGCAGCCATCTTCCTGAGGTGCTGGGCTTCTTCCACTGTCACGATTCTTTTTCCCAGCGGAAAAAGTGCCACCGAGGCAAGCTTGAAGTGTGCGATTGCCCAAGCCGGTGCCCCAAGCAGAACAGGAAGGACGAAGATACAGCTCACAAGGCACGCCAGTCCACAAATGACCTCAACAGCGGCCACCCACCAGCCGCAGAGGACAAACCACAGCACGTTTCCTAGTGTGGACATCGCCGACACTTTCTCACCCAGCAGCCGAGCATCGACCAGCTCTTTGCCGAAAGGGAAAAACGCAAATTGAGCGATTCGGAAACAGGCGATACCGAAAGGTATCGTGATCACGCCTATGTAGCAGATTATGCCCGCGATCCACCAGCCCAGGCCTGCCCAAATGCCACCGCATATAAACCAGATCACGTTGCCAAGTGTCCGCATGTCTGCTCCTCCAATATCTAAACAAATAGTGTTGCCCGTGGTTGCCCATGCGGTCCGACTGCGGGCCGGCTACATATTAATCCGAGGACGAGGCAAATGCAAACCCCGACCCAACGATCACCTGTCCGCAATGCAAAGCCGGTCACTGCACTCTAGTCGTCATTGAGCGGATTGTAAAAGCGAAATCTTGTAACGACAATCAGAACCGGTAAAATGAATTAAAGAGACGTTGTGTGATGGGCGGCTAGGGAAGCTAGCCCCGAAAGCCCGCCGCCACACGGGCTGCCGCCCGTCCTTCTGTGGTGTGGCGTCCTTTTTCGCGTGGAGTGGCACACGTGTCTAGTGACCTTCCCCAACGGTTTCGGAATCTGGCCGCACTGTATACGGCCGTCCTGGAGCACTGGTGAGTCTTTTGGGAGCGTATCAACGCCGAGGACCGCAACGTTCGCCGCGGTGCGGCGGTTGCGTGGGAAAAATTTCGGGACGCTTTCATAATCGCGGCCCGCGCGTTAGGCGAACTAAGGCGGGAGGTTCCCAAGGAAGTGGCAGACCTGTGGATGGGTTTTACCTACTCCGGCCCGCTACGCGTGAGAGAGGCTTTGGATGGGCAAGCTGAGTTTTTCGGGAAATGGTTGCCCCGGGTGACCGAGGCGGAAGATGTACGTTGGATTTGGCGTACGGACTTCCACCGGTACATGGAGTGGCTGGAGCGGGATAGGTATGACCTGGTAAGAGCCGCCGAGGCGTGCGAAGACTGGACCCGCAAACAGGAAGCGGAAGAGATCGTTAAGGCGCTTCAACAACCCGCCCCATTGGAAAGCTGTGACCAGGCGGAAGCGATCGACAGGCTCCTGGAACAGCCCGAAAGTGCGGTGAAAGACGGGGCAGCAGCACCCGTCGAAGCTACACCCGCAAAACCCGCTTCCTCAGGGAATGACGCACAAAACCGAACCGCCAGCCCACGGGGCCACAAGGAGCACCGAGACCGGCGGAAGGCGAAAGGTACCGAGCGGCGTAGAATGTTCGAAGCGGCCATGGAAGACGGGAGCGCGGACGGGTTTGCATTCTGACGGGGAAGGTGAAACCATGAACATGAAGGCGGGAATCGAAGACGTTCACCGGCTAACGTTCCGAAATTTCCAGGAAGCGGTAAGCTGGCTACTGCGGGGCGGCTACCGGCTCCGGCTCCGCCCGGATGGTGTGGTGGAAGTGTGGCATTCACTCCCCGGTGAAAGGCCGGTCACTCAAGACATTCTGGACGCCCTAGTCCCCTTCTACCGGGAATTCAAGCGTCGGCTGACAAAGCCCCGCGGTTGGCCCCGGAATGTGGAGTTGCCCAAGTGGTGGTCAGACATCGCCCTTGGTTTCAAGATCACCCGGGCAAGGGCGTCAGAATGCCCGGAATGCCGATTTCCAGCGGCCATCCTAGTGGATTTCGACATCTGGAATGAGTGGCGTTGCCCGCAATGCGGGGCGATTGCTGTGCCTTCTCTTCCCTATCTCGGATAGCCGACACCGCAATTTCTTCTATCATCCCCCCTTTAGTGCTACCTCACGTTTCCTGCATGTCACGCATCGCCCGCTTTGAGAAGGCCCCGGGGCGGTAGCTCAGTTGGGAGAGCGCTTGAATGGCATTCAAGAGGTCAGGGGTTCGAATCCCCTATCCTCCAATAAGTTATTTTGGAGCAATAGGTTACGCTGCACCGCGGTGCCCGATGCCGTAATTCAATGGCCCGCTCGATTCGCTCGTCTTTCGCCTTCAGTGAAGCCGCTCTAGCCTCGGTTCAAGCCGCAGGTTCCATTCTCAAGAAGCTTGCACACCTCAGCTTTTACCCCTCTATAAGCAACCCGACCGCGGCGTAGTGGAATGTGTCGTACAGCTCGAAGAGGCCCGGAAAATCCACCGCCTGTGCCGGCACTGACACACTTGATCAGAAAACCCGTGATTTCCATGTGGAGTGCGGGGCTTTAGCCCCGCTTTCCGCGCGGGACTTCAGTCCGCGGGGAAGCAGTGAATAATCGAACGTTGCACGACAAACCTGACACGGCGGACCTGACAAGCAGG
>NZ_JBAMME010000284.1:0-3688 GCF_039793925.1 Thermogutta sp.
TTAGGCATTTCCTCCATCGGATTGGATAATACCACACATCGGGGAGATGGCAAGGAGAATAGGCGTGCAACCTGCCGATGAAATTGAGGAAAAACAGAGGTTCAGACCTACACCCCTTGAACTCACAACAACCGGGCAGTGTGTACCGGCCCTACGGACCCATCTGATAGACAGCAGGAAGCCACAAGCGAGAGGTCGCTACAAGGATGTCTCCTCGCAATATATTATCGGACTCGTCACTCTCAGCCACACTATCTTGAGGATCTACTATAACAGATATCGGATGAACTCCTGGCGTGACGTTCGCCCAATGAACGGCTATTCTGGCCTTGGAAGCGCACCCATCCAGAGGGGATGCAAATTGATCAGAGCCAATCTGAACACCATCATCGGGTAAGCCTTCATAGAAGCGCACCAGTACAGGATTTACTGTAGCGATATTACCGTTATTGACAATCTCCACATACAATGTCAAGGAGATCGCCTCTTCAGATGAAAAGGGCGCTATCGGTTCCGTCCAGATTCGCACCGGAGCCAGGTTTACCGTAGGAGCAATTCTTGAAGTATAGGTTGCAAAATTATCCCCAAATACCGTTCGTGCCTTGGTCTCCGGATCAAAAAGCCATCCATTATAGTGATTATCTGCCAGGCTATACCAGGCCCACCGCTGGACCAGCCGGTATTCGTCAGCCGGATACCCCAGAGGGCTGGTGGCTGTCATCAGATAGTCAAAGGTGGCATTCATATAGACATTGACCCGCTCTGGCGGGAAACCGAAATCGTACGGCATTTGAACCCCAAACTCAGTGACGATCAAAGGGCAATTTTGATACCCCCGATCTGCCATCCATTGCCGAAAGCGCTCAATATGCTGCCTGAAAATTTCTATGTTGTCGTTGTCCTGTATGTCGTACAACATTCCCTCCGGAGCATCTATGCCCGGCGGAATCTCGGCTCCCCAGCAATCGTCCGGGTAATAGTCGCAACTGCGCTCCCGCAGGATAAAGGCATGGATGTTCCAAATATCCACTGGCATCGGCTCCCCGTAACGTTTCCTATACTCCTCCAGCACCATATCCAGATATTGCAACCGCAGAGGAGTGGGCTGAACAATCCCACCTGCCGCAACCTGAGCGGTGGAATCCAAACTTTTCAGTAAATGATAGAGCTCGTGATAGGCCTGAGCATAGATATGAGGCTCCAGACTATCCTGCCAACGTCGCCGGTCGGGCTCATTACCTATAAGCCAGAGGGCACCAGGATTGGCCGTGACCGTCGCCGAGAGCGTACTTCCGCTGGGGAAATAGGTGTAAGAGTCAGTTCCAGTTTGCTGAAGGCGGATGATCGGCATATAGGTAATTCCTCCGGGGCGGGCTGGAGAGCGGGTAGCCGTCCAGTCTATATACCATCCAATCCGCAGGCTGTTCACCGCATAGGAGGCAATACCAGTATCCGCCCCCACGCCGAAGCGGCACAGGCGGCCCGAGGGAGGGACGTATCCTTTTGTGACCCATGGAAGGTAAAGGGTGGAGGTAACGCTCTCAGCAGTAAAGATCGCCCGAACCGGCTCACTGGAGGGATAA
Source organism: Thermogutta sp. (assembly GCF_039793925.1). Lineage (GTDB taxonomy): Bacteria > Planctomycetota > Planctomycetia > Pirellulales > Thermoguttaceae > Thermogutta. Next base: position 1,584 of record NZ_JBAMME010000284.1, read on the forward strand.
GAAAGCAACAAGACTATCAAGGCAATGACCACCCCCAGGCCACTGCTGATGAAAACCGGAGTCCACCTCAGAGCAAGGGGGCCAAAATTCCTGCTCAAGGCATCGCCTCCACATAAACAGGATTCGGCCCCACAGATAGCCGGATGCGTCCATCTACCCAGCCGTCATCTCTATCTATCACTGTGGCGGCAAGATTCCCGTACATGTCGGTGATGTGGGCCGTGAGGATGGGGAGAGTCACGGTCCGGGTTACCTCATCATTGGACCAGAGGACATACAGATCTCGGCCATCAGGAGTAGCCAGGAGATAACCTTCCAGGGCCGGGCTCCCCAGTTCGCTGGAAGAAAGGGCACGCCGGAAGGATGCTCGGCCCAGTACCTTTGCAGCGATCCGGTAGGCGTAGAAAGCAGACTTGGGTTGCAAGTCCTGGGTAAGAAGGCCAAAATCGCCGTAAAACGGCCCGGGGTCAATCCAACTGAACCAGATAGAAAGCCCCAGGTCAGAGGCAATAGATTGGGCAAACAGTTTGATCACATACCGGGATTGAATTTCTGGTGTACTGGGTATATTCGTATGGTGGCTGAACCAGCCGGTCTCCGTGCAAATCATCGGCTTGTTGACAATGCCATACTGGGCCAGTTTATTACGCAGGTAATTCGCCTTCCCGCTCAATCCGGGACCATAGGGCGACCAGGTGGACTCAAAGGCAGGATAGTAGTGAAAATTCATCACGTCAAAGCAATTCCCTCCACCAGCGGCCAATACATCGTCCAGGAACTTGCGGACAAAGGGCCCGTTCTGGTCCTCAAACCAGTCGTAGGCCAGGCCCCCCAGGGCCACCTGGGCGCGGGGGTTGGCATCCTTAATGACAGGGTAAACCGTACACAGCATCCGAGCATAATCTGCCCCGAAATGGCCCCAATAAGCACCGCCGCGTTCCGCCGCCAGTCGGCTACCGTTATCAGGCTCATTATAGAACTCCCAGTAATCTATCACGGGCGAGCCAGGGGCATCTTCCCAACCATCGCCGTCGTACCGCTCCACCACCGTGCCCACAAACTCCACGAACTCTCCAATATCCACTTTATCAATAGGTCCATTGACATACGTGGCAGCCCAGGAGGGATTCCCCCAGATGGTTACAACTAACTGGAAACCAGCCCGGGTCGCACTGAGAAACGAGGCGTCGTAAAATGCGAATTGATAGTCCTTAGGAAGGCGATCGGTAGGCTCAACTCCGGCCCACCAGATGTCGGAACGAATCCAGTAGGCGCGCGCCTGCTGCGCCAGGGTCAGGCCCGCAGTGGGAAGATGGAGACCGCCATAGGTCTGGATGCCGAAAACCGTCGGGACCAGCGGCTCGTACTCGCGTGCCACCACGGGTAAGAATAGAGTGTGGGTAACCGAAGAGACTGTTTCCTGGAAAACGCTCGTCTTTGGGGTCCCGCCAAATGGGACCGCGTAGGCCTCTTCGGCCGACGGTGCGATTCCCAGAAGGGCCAATGCCATCAATGCGACACTCGCCCCTCCAATCGTGGCTATCCAGGAACGGGTATGCCGGATTAACCTCCGTGGTCTCATTGAACGTTCCTCATCACAATGGGTAAATATAGATAGCGAAAGTACGGCGGGCACCAGGCGGCGATCCGGCTTCGCCCACTTTCGGCGATCCACACGCAATTGTTGCTATCTATGCCCAACCCCTTCGGTGCACTGCCATCAGGAAGACCAAATTCCCGAATCTGGCGGGGGTTCGGAATTAGCCAACCGACGCGATTCCCCTGCAATTCGGTGAACCACACCCTTCCCTGCCCCAGAACCAGATCATGCGGACCGCTGGCGGAGACCGTAAGAGTATACCAGTGTAACTGGGTAATGGTGGTGTAGAAGTACTGCCCGATCCGGTTCCCGCTCGGTTCGGTAAACCAGGCAACTTGTCCGTCTGTTTTGATTGCCCAGGGCTGACTGCCTCCCCCAGTATAGACCCACGCAAAGGCCTCTGGCGACGACCAGATAGAGGGTTTGAGATTGCCAATCCGATTCGCTCCTGGGGCCGTGAACCAGATACTGTCGGCAGACTCAACAAAAATGTCCTCCGGCTGGG
>NZ_JBAMME010000285.1:0-3687 GCF_039793925.1 Thermogutta sp.
TACAGCGATGCCTCCCCAATGCTCAGTTTCCCTCCCTTCCTTATCACCTCACTGATCTCCTTGTCGCTCAACAACACCTTCCCGCTCTGGCCTGCCCTGCCTCCCTTCACATACACCAGTTGCCGGTACAACCTCGCCGCCTCACCCCATTTCCTCAGACCCAAAACTGTAACGCTGCACGAAATTTTATGAATTAAAGGGTTGTTTTTCTCAGGATGTTTTGAGATGGAAAGCCGGTTGATTTCAAATTAACACGAGAAAAATGTCCCAGCGCCCCTTGTCAGAAGAAATGGTTTCCGAATGGGGCCAACTGAGGCAATGAATACGTCGTCCAAACAATACACACAACCTCGCTGACCCCGGAACAGTATGTGGCAACACAGGCTCACAAGCAAGTCAAACCTCCGGAAAGTTGTCCCAACTGCCGCCGGGTTGGTTCCTTGGGGGCGCATGGTTACTACCAACGCTACTTGAGCGGGAACACAAAGAAAGAATTGCGGATTGCTGTTCGGCGGTTCAAGTGTCGAAACTGCGCGGCAACAGTCAGTTGTCTGCCCTCCTTTGCCCAGCCATACAAGCTTGTCAACAACGCCACAATCACCGACGGTTTCAACGGCAAACAGAGCCCGCTGGTCGAACGGTGGACTGAACTGATAGCCAGTTACTTGAGGGAGTTTGAAAGCCACTTGCCGGAGTTGGTGCGGCGGGTTGGCAATGCGTTTGGGCCGCTGAAAGTCAACCAATCGGCACAGGATTTCTGGCTGTTGCTGATCCGCCGCTGCGGAGACCTTGGCCGGGCCACCGCGATTCTGGTTGAGCAGTTCCACACCTGCCTCTTCGGCACGTACCGGTGCCATCAGCGGCGGTGCTGATCGGCCCAACCGGACCGCCGAACATAGCCCTCAAACGCCACTGCAGCCGGCGCGGTGTCGGTTGACACTGCTCCAAACCCGCAAAATCCCGCCTCCCGGGACCCCAACCAGCCCATTTCCGACAATGGTGACCCCGAAAACAAGCCCAAGGACTCCAATTTCACCCGGCTTTGTCCTCATCCGGCCAGGGAATTGACTTCAGAGTCTTTTGTAAGCCCCCATCTTGCCGCCGGCTTGCTCCCTGCACCCACACACCATTGTCGTTCCACAACCAACCTCCGATCCCAAAACTCACGCCCGATCAGAACAACAAACACCATTGCAATATGAAAAATACAACCGACAACAAATCCAAATCCCAAAATCTGGCACTGGCTCGTTACGCCGCTGTCTGTTTCATCCAGGATGCAATCAGCCAGAACTTCTCTCTGGCCCGCGCAGCACGCATGGCCAGCCAGCGACAATGGAACGGCAAACTCTACTCCCCTTCCACCCTCCAGCGCTGGTACAACTGCTGGAAAAAGGGCAACTTCCCAGCCCTCCAGCCCCAATCTCGCAAAGACAAGGGCTCCTGCCGCGCTTTCTCCCCGGCTGACGTCCAGGCCATCCTCAAAGCCAGAACTCAATACCCGCATCTGAGAGTCAAAACCCTCATCCGCCACCTCCTCAGCCAGGGCATCCTCCAAGTCGGCACCTTCAGCCTCCCTTCGGTCTATCGGCTCCTGGCCGCCCACAACCTCGACTCTCACTCAATCAAACTGCTGCCCCCAAACCCCCAGTCCGGCCCAACAAAAGCCTTCGAATGCCCTCTTGCCAACCAGCTCTGGATGGCAGATGTCTCCCACGGCCCAACCATCAGACTCCCATCAGGCCAGATCATCCGCACTCGCCTGATCGCCACCCTGGATGATTGCTCCCGCCTGGTCCCACACGCCCAATACTACCCGGATGAAACTCTCTGCTGCTTCCTGGACACCTTCAAACAGGCCCTGGCAAAACGCGGCATCCCTGACAAACTCTACACCGACAACGGCAAAATCTTCACCTCCCACCACTTGAGAATCGTCTGCGCCAACCTCAACATCAAACTCATCCACGCCAAACCCTACGCCGCCTGGTCAAAAGGCAAAATGGAACGCTGGTTCAGAACCGTCCAGTCCGACTTCGAAGCTCAACTGCTGCTCCAGCCCCTCGATTCCCTCCAACTGCTCAACCAGCGCTTCTGGCAATGGCTCGAATCCCAATACCACCAGCGCCCACACTCGGCTCTGGCCGGCCTCTGCCCGGCCCAACGCTTCGCCCAGTGCGCTCAATGCCTTCGAACCGCTCCCCCTGACACCGACTGGGAAACCCTGTTCCTCTGCTCCGCAGAGCGCCGCGTCCGCCTCGACGCCACTTTCAGCCTCGCAGGCCAGCTCTGGGAAGTCCCTCCTCACCTCCGCGGCCAGTTGATCCTGGTCAAGTTCGACCCCTTCAACTGGTCAACAGTCCAGGTCTGGTTCCACAACCAACTGGTCGGACAAGCCCGCCGCTGCGACAAACACCTCAACTCAAAAACCTACACCGACCGCGACTATGAACGCCACTGACAACTCCCGGGACATCGACACCGCCCTCAAATCTCTCTGGGGCGCATCCCAAATGCCTTTCGGCCCGGCAGCACCCAAACCGTACCTGTCCCCACGGCTCCAACTGCTCCTCAATCAACTGGCCCAGATGGCCGCATTGCGTTCAACAGGCATCCTCCAGGGCCCAAACGGTGTGGGCAAAACCTTCCTTGTCCAACAGTTCCTCAGCTCCCTCCCAGACAAACGTTTCAAAACCTTCCTCCTGACCCACTCCTCGGTCACTGCCACAGACCTGTTACGGCTGCTCTGCAGACAACTGGGCCTTGCCCCGCGCAACAGACGTTCAGACAACATCGCTCTCATCCACCAGGGCTGGCAGGCTTGCGACCGGCTCTGGCCGGTCCTGGTCCTGGAAGAAGCCCAAAACTTCTCCGCCCTTGCGCTGGAAGAGCTGCGCCTGTTGACCTGCCAGTCCAAGGACACTCAACCGCCTTTCAGCCTCCTGCTGGTCGGCGATCAACAACTGCTGCCTCGGCTCCAGATGGGCATAAACGCCCCTCTGTTGTCGCGCCTGAGCTTCTGCCTCCACCTGGACCACTGGTCACCCACAGAGCTGGCCCAGTACGTCAAGGCCCGTCTCCAGCAGGTCGGCATTCACTCCGATCTGTTCGAGCCACAAGCCCTCCAGTTGCTCATCCAGGCCGCCAACGGCTCGCCAAGGCTCCTCAATCACCTGGCCCAGCGCGCCATCCAGCAGGCCATCGAGCAAAACTCTCAAACCATCTCCTCGGCTCACCTCCAGCAAGCCCTGGAGCTGCTCCCCTGGCTGGCTCAACTGCACCAATCACCATGAACAACCCAAACCCAAACCAAAACATCCCCGCCATCATCTCAAGCCTCCATCAAACCTATTGCCGGCTCACAGGCCAGAACATCCCTCTGCGCTTCGACCGCCAGAGGCTCTGGTTCGACTTCACAAAAGCCGGTTTTACTCTGGCCGACCTGACCGCGGTCATCCCCTACCTCCAAAAACAAATCCGGCTTGGACGCCGCAATGTAGGCGCCCTTAAACTGTCCAACCTGCTTCAACCCGACCGATTCGAAGAGGACCTCCACATCAGCCGCGTCAGGCTCTGTCCGCCCAAGCCAAAACCCAACCATCCCATTGAGCCCCCTGCCGTCGCTTCCCAGCAACAATCTGAGCCAACCCGTTTGTATGCTTTGGAACAACTGCGCCGCATAAAGGA
>NZ_JBAMME010000286.1:0-3660 GCF_039793925.1 Thermogutta sp.
CGGCCACCCGCACCCGGATGGCGCTGATGCAGTCGTCGCCGGCAATGGCCCGGGCCGCCTCTAGGGTGGTCAATAACAGGGGTGGAGGGTGAAAATAGAGGGTTGTGGTGATCTGAAGGGTTGATGGTCTGATCACTTTAGGCGCAACGGGCGTGCCGTTTTCATCATAGAGCAGAGTGATTTGGGGTGGGAAGTAGAGTTCAAGGGGCACCATTGTCAGGCCTTCGGCGGAGAGGCCCAGTTTGTCAGACCTAAAAGTCCCCACAACATGAGACACGAAAGGACGGAGTGGCCTATGGACTCCTTCACAGGGTTTCACAACCTCCATTTCTAACACAAGAGAATTCCTTTGAGGGAGAGCAGAGGAAAACAGCAGATGGTACTGAACGCAACTTTTCGGAAAATGGAGAGCCCCACTTGCCAGGCCCACTTGTTGTATTATCATTCTCGGTAGTTCCGGATATACTTCCTCGGCTATCCTCGTTTCTGCCGTAAAGAGAGGTCGGCGAGGCAATGTATTCAAATAGACAAACCCTCCTTGTTGAAGAATATCATTAATACCCCTAGTTTCTGGTGGCACTTCTACTGGGATAGCTTCAACCGTTAGGGTAAAGGAGACGAAGGGAGTAATATTCACAATAACAGGAACAAAGACCATGTCGCTAGTAGTACGTGTCTGCGTCATTATGCTTCCTTCCAGCAGAGCATGGCTTAGACCCACCAAGGTTTCTTCCGCATCGGGGTCCACACCTGCCAAAAGCCCCTCCAGAGAAAATATGCAAGATGGAATGGGTATCAAGCCAACTCGTTTCTCCAGCGGAATCCTGAGCAGTTCGCCTGCAGGGTCCGAGTACGAAAGGTAATACCAATCCTGAACATCCCTATAGACATATAGCCCTGTATCTTCCTCCTGGATGCACCGCAAAGCATAGACTCCTTCGGGAAGGGAGCGAGTGATGGCTTGTTGGAGCGCTATGGTCCAATAACCCAATGTAGCCACCGGTGCTGCAACTTCCACGCCCGGGATACTCCGGATGGCCTCATATTGGGCAAATGTAATCCCACCCGGGATGCTCAAAAGGTAATTGGGCTGTACCAGTTGATATTCTTCTTCCACCTGGGAGCGATAGCCGGGGGGTCTGACGACAATATCATACGTTGTGCGCCAATAACGGGCGAGATCTTCTTCCACTCGCGTGACGGTGGTTTCGGAGGCGGAAAGGAACAATACAAAGGCTGTACTAACGATCAACACCCCGTTAAGGAGAAGGGCTGCCTGGAAGATCCGCCTTTGTAGTGAAGAGAGCAACAATCGGTTCATTTCTAAATCTATTGAAAAGGGGGTGAGAATCTCAGACCCTATTGGTCAGTCAACTGCAATTTTGTGGGTCTACATGCCCTGCATGTAGGCAGTTCTGACCCCCAAATATAAACTTGACGGGCCGCTACTCTCGTGCAGGAAAGATTTGCGCGGTCTGCCCCCTCGCCATTCCCTAATGAGGAACGTGCGGGATGGTTCATAATTGGTGACACTTCCAGCACGACTTTTTAAGTTTGCATGCTGTTGAATCCCATAAAAGTCGTACCGGGTAAAAGTCCCGAAAACTCATACCGCCACTTGCGCTCCACCAGCAAGTCGGGTATCCTGTACCCAGAACTCTTTCTGTGTCCAGGAGGTGCCCCATGGGACAACGAGGCAGTCCAACTACGCTGGAAGAGCGCGTGGAAATCGCCGAGCGAGCCCAGGCCGGAGAAACCGACCTGGCTATCGCGGCCGCTATCGGACGTTCGGTCTGGACAGTCCGCAAATGGCGCCGGAGGCATCAGCAGCAGGGACAGGACGGACTGGTTTCATCGATGGGAAGGCCTCCCTCCGGTGCATTGGGCTCATTCCCGCCTGAAGTCCGGGATGCCCTCCGCCGACTCCGGGAGGAGCACCCCGGCTGGGGGCCGGAAACCCTGCGCCTGGAATGGGAGCCCCACCTTTCCAACCCGGCTTCCCTGCCCAGCCGGTCGCGTATTGCCGCTTTCCTGCGCCAGGAAGGGCTCACCCGCCCGTATGAGCGCCGCCAATCTCTCCCTCAGCCAGAAGCCGGACGCCCTCAGCATCCTCACGAAGTGTGGGAAGTGGATGCCCTTCGGGTCACAAGGTGAGCATCGTGAACATCGTGGACGTGGTCAGCCGGCTGAAGGTGGAAAGCGCTCCCTGCTGGCAGGTTTCCCATCCCAGCCGGTTGGATTACCAGATGGGTCTGCGGCGGGGGTTCCTCCGCCACGGGTTGCCTCAGCGGGTCACGCTGGACCACGATACCGTCTTCTACGGCCTTGGGCCGAGGGCCCTTCGGCCCGAGGACAATGCTTCGGCTTCTCCTTTTCCCACCCCGCTGCATCTGTGGCTGATCGCTCTGGGCGTGGAGGTCTTGTTCATTAAGCACCCACCGCCGCGAGACCACAGCCAGATTGAACGGGATCACCAGACGATGTATCGGCAGGCCCTCTTGGGGACATCGCTGACCGATGAGAAGGCGGTCTGGCGCGCTCTGGACCAGGACGGGAGTTTCTCAACACCCGATACCCGTGCCGCAGTCTGGGAGGCCAGCCACCCCTGACGACCTTTCCGGAGGCCCGCCATTCCGGGCAGCCCTATCGGTTGGAGTGGGAAGAAGAGCTGCTGGATATGCAGCGAGTCGCCCAGTACTTGGCGGAAGGCCGCTGGTTTCGGCGGGTCAGTTCACAAGGGCAGATCGCGCTGGGCGGTCAGTCCTACTACCTCGGCTCCGCCTTTGCGGGTCAGAAGGTGGAGATCCGGTTTGACCCCCAGAAGTGGGAACTGGTCTGCCGCCCGGAGAAAGGAGGCCCTCCGGTGCGCCTGCCCATTCGGGGGCTGACCAAGGCTGACCTGATGGGAGAGTTGAGTCCACTGCGGGCAGTTCCGGCGTACCAGCTGGCGCTTCCCCTCTCGGTCGCCGAGTGGCGGCAATTGGGCCTGGCGGAGGCCCTGACCGGTACGACTTTTTGAGACTTCAGCCCGGTACGACTTTACGAGACTCAACACGACTTTAGCCCTTTCTTCTGCCTTTTTGAGCACTACAAAAGTCGTGTTCCAGCTTGCCTGAATTGCCCTTCTTCCCCCTTGCCCTCCCCTCGCCCGCCGCCGAAGACGAGCGGGAGAGGGGATGGGCCGGGGGAGGGGAGAGGGCACCAAGCGGCATTTTTGTCGCCAGCCAAAAGTGTCACCAATTTCGGGTGAAAAATGAACTATCCTGAACGTGCCAGACGCTTGCGAAAGTGCCTGGCATGCCACTTCTCTGTCCACGGTAAAGCAGATCCCCATGCGAATCCCCAAAGAGCCAATCGTTGGAAGGAGAAAGGCATAAAACCCGGTCATCCAGAACGGCGCGGGCACTGCATCTGGTGGGAGTGACTACCACCAACAACGCATAGAGCAAATGATATTACACGGCCCTTCATAACCGAAACAAGGATCAACGATGCGGCCTAAGTCTGCACAGCAGTAACCGCCTCTCCACCAACCACAAATCATACCGCAACTACATACCGGATTCGGCAGCACGCATCCCATTGGTTGCGGCGGCGCCCCGGGGGCCGCCCCCACCGGCCGCGCCATCGCCAGCGAGAGCACCGCCAGCAGGAAGGCCA
>NZ_JBAMME010000287.1:0-3652 GCF_039793925.1 Thermogutta sp.
CGGCGCCTTTCGGTTCTCTTTCCCGTGCCTCTACCATCTCCTCCTCCCTTTACTTTCGAGCCGAAGCGAATTGTCGGATCCATTTGAGGATTGCCAGGGCCTCATGGGTAGCTTGAATGTACTGCGAAGAGTCTAACCGGCTAAGGGCATCCATAGCTTTTTGAAAGTCCGATTCCGGAATGAACGAATGGCATGGCGACTCCTTATGGGATAGCCACTCCAGAACATGGCGCAGGAGCTCTTCATGGTGTTTCTCGTTCTTGGATTTATAAAAAGCCAAGGTTTGCATGAGCCCGTTACCCATGATAAGGGAGGGAGCCCCTTTGGCAAGGTTGGCGTACTTCTCGAGCACGCCGGAGTGAACTCCGTTGACTTTCTCCCAGGCGAACCCCGCACGCTTTTGATCCAAGCTTTGCGTTACACCAGGATGAGCAACCATGATTCACCTCCCCTTTCCGTTCCCTGTCTAGCTCAGTTGCAAGCTCAAGATGACGAGGCCGCGTCCAGTTGTGGCGTCGCCTCCGAGCTGCACGAGCTTGCCATTCAGGGCCTCCTGGATGGTCTTGGCCACCTCGGCAGCACCCATGCTTCCGTTGGTGTCGCCTTTTTTCCGCCGCTCCTTCGAGAAAAGAACGGTGCCAGCGAACAACGCTTCCGGTGGGACATTCTCGGTGTAGAACAGACCGCCATCGTCCGCGGTTCCACTGTCATCGTCAATACGCACGTGGGGTTCGACGATGGTGGCGTTCTCCACAAAGTACGAAAACCGCGTGTCCGAGAGGATCACAAGATCGCTCGCGATCTTGTCCTTGAAATAGTCGAGACTGCCTTGAGGAAGTTGCTTTGCGAGCCATTGGGCAATTGTTTTCGTGTTTTCCTTCTGGGAGCTATAAACGTGAAACTGGTACGCCTCAAGGATGATGGCCTCACCCCGGCCCGAGGCATTCACGCATAGCTTGGTGTTGCCCGTTGTGAAACAGGAGTCATCGTCGGGACCCTTTTCCGGAACCTGCCAGTTGGTGGAAACCCCAGCAAGCTCGGCCATCCGCTTCAGGCGGGCAAGGGCAGTAGGGCACGTGGCGTACACAAAAGCCTCCTTCAGAGACCTCACGGGGAAAAGGACCACAGAAGCGTCAGAAAACGCTACGCAACCGGCATGGTCCGCGGCGTTAACTTTCGGCCCAAAAAGCCTTTCCACGAGGTCACTGTGCCATCTCTCGAATTCGTCCCTCAGCGCCCCTTTGATACCCGACCCAGCAAACACCGGGTGGTTGGTGTGACGTTCCCGCTGGATGGGGTTATCCACCACCCCAATAGCTTGCCCCGCACCCATGTGCACGGGGCTTACGCAATAAAAGAAGGCCAACGCGCGCTTTTCAAACATGGTTTCCTCCCTCCTTTTCCAAGCACTGGGCTTTGAATCGCTGATTTGCCATGTTCCTCTTGCTTCCCATGAGGTAACCTCACGAAACGCCTGAACTCGGTGGGTTGCCTTTGGGCCACGACCCCATGAGCACATTGTTAAAACCTTCGGCCAATCGCTGCCGCCAAACGTAAGCCTCAGGCTTAACTTGATCTTTGGCGCCCTGGAGCCACGCTTTTAGCCCCTCGGCAAAGAGGTCTTTTTCCGGTTTGCCCTGGAAGTAAAACACCGAGCCGGCAGGGATGGCAGCCTGGGCCGGTTTGGGCGCGTGGGCCGCCAGGTCCCAACCGGACACGACCTGGGGTCGGCCTACCACGGCCGCCGCAAGAAAAGCCCCGGAAGCCGTAACGTACGCACCATTTTGCCGGGAAAGCCCCGGTGGGAGCCATCCCTGGGGCGACATGCACGGCGTAACACAAACTGCCACGAAACGCTCGTCAAGTTCTCTTGCTTGAAGAGGTTCACCGCGCCATGGGGTCACCTCGCAGCCATGGCCATCGCCACCCAAGCGAACCACGAACCTCTCTGGGAAGAGGTCTTCGTCCACCCCTTCCACACCCACCACGAACCCCACCGCTCCGAACCAAGAAGCCTCGGTGGCTTTTCCCCACCTTGGCGGGCCGGGGGCGAGGGCAACGGCCGTTGTCGTGTAAAGCCTGCCTTTATCTACAGTGAAGGATTCCCGGGAGCGGGCAATGCCGAGGCGCATTTCGGTTTTCCAAAGATGGGTGGCATGAACAAAGTGCCGCGGTTCCGGCACGTCACCGTTCAGGTACGTTTCCATCCCCTCGCGGGTGAGCCACCAACCTGAAGAGGGTTTGCCCAAATCGCGCCGGGCGGAAAGGACAGGGATGTGGGACAAAAAAGCGTCGTAGGAGCAAAAGGGCATTTTTCCCTCAAGAGCAGGAGCGAGCTCCTCCCGGGGGATCGGGGTGAGTCGCTTTACAGCCTTTATGCCTTCCCTTGAGCTGCCCCAAACTACGAGGTCTGCCGGTGCAGGCAAAAACAGCTCCCCGCTTTCCGTCCCCAAAGCCACAAAGGTCACACGGAAGCTGCCAGGGTTGCGAGGCGTGCCGATGACTTTTTGGAGGCGTACCGATGGAAGCTGGTCGGTCTTTTCACTGACGAGAGAGAGCTGAACCTTGGGATCGCCAGCGAGGATGGCCGAGCGAAGGGCACCAGAAAACACCGAAGGCCATGGAGGCATGAGGCTTTCCCCGTGCTCGCCCGTTCCGCCAAAGGATTCGTTTCCCCGGAAGAAAAGGACGTCGAGGGGCTTGAAGAAGAGATAGTGGGCCATGGCTCACCTCCCTTTCTCGGGTTGGGCTGTCTCCGAGGGGACCGTCTGGGCCTTACCTTGGTCTGCTTCGCGGTTTTTCTTCAGCCGCGGCGCCCGGCCCTCCCGGGCCAAAAACTCCGCCACCTGCAACATGGCGGAAAGGTGGTCGGGGACGTTCAGCCAGTTTTCCCCCGACCCTCGCGGCCGGCATTGCTGGAAAGCCACTTCTACAACAGTGTCGGCAAGCTTTTCTGCCGGGCTTTCTTTCTGGTCACCCATCGAACCCTTGTAGTCTCGCAACACCTCAGGCTTCACACCTTGCCGTGCGAACTGGTAGGCGAGGTTCTTCACCAACAACTCCTTGTAGGCCTCCTCTCCAAGGCCATCGGGATTCGGCGGAAGATCTTGGAGCCACTGGAGGGTGTTGTAAACCGCCCGCCGGGAAACGCCTGGGAGGGCCAAAGTATCTCGAAGCTCGAACAGGCAGCTCATGGGGGTACGAACGCGTGAACTATGCACTTCGAAAGTTTCCTGGTTGTAAGGCAAATCCCTGGCCGAGAGTTGGCTTTGACCATCCCCGGGCACACCCCCAAATCCCCAGCTCGCCGTGTAGGACAAAGCACCCCCTGCGCGCTTGAGGATTTTGACGCAAAAGGCGTTCCTTCCGTACTCCTTGGCCTGTTTTTCCGCGCGCCGCAGCTCTCGGAGCACCACCGAAAGAGGTGTGGTGTGATGGGCCACGACGGCTCCCATGGACGCCGTGGCACGGCCTCCCATGACGCGGAAGATGTTCCTTCGAGCGTTCAACCTTACGAACCCTCGGGCGATGGCTTCGCCTCTGTCCAATGCGCATACTTCTTTGAGTTGGCTATACACCTCCCAAATGGCTTCCCGATCACGAGCAGGCAAAATCCCCGAAAACGCGCAGCGTAAGAAGAACATGCAGGGCA
>NZ_JBAMME010000288.1:0-3558 GCF_039793925.1 Thermogutta sp.
TGCGATAGGTCTGGTACACCTGTTCGGCGCGTTGGCGGTAGGCATCTAAGGTGGTCGGGCTGTGGTTCGCTACGATGGGGTCGGTGGTTGCCTCTTCAGTGGCGTCTGTGTCGTTTTGCTCGATGTCTACGAATTCTGCATCACTATCGCTCATTGCCGTATCGAGCAGGGCTGCGTCCTGGGTGCCGATGGGGATCGGCAGTCCCTGTTCCAGGGCATACAGGCTGACGAGGTTGCGGAGGATGTGCCGCTCCACGGAAACGAGAAAACTGTATCCGCTCGATTCCAGACGCTTGAAGAGGTTGGTGCGGCAAAAGCCAATAAGGCGCCGGCCGGCGCGGTTGAGGTTATCGAGGATGCGTTTTTCTTCCTTAGTCGCGTGGCGATCCGCATCGGGGATGAGGTAACCTGCCATTCCGTAGCGGGGCAGTTGCAACTGCTCGATAATTTGAACCACCGCATCGCTGAACAGGCGTGCGTACTGGTCGTTGGGGTCCTGGTCACGGATGGGAAACTCCACTCGCTTGGGTTGGCGAATCGGAAAATAGGTGGGATTGCCGTTGAGCCTCACGAAGTAGCGTTGTTTCTCTTTATCGAACTCAGCATAGTGTCGGATAATGAACTGGCGTGTCCGGCGCACGAGGAACAGGCGCATAAGATCCCGCCAATCATCGGGAAAGGGGCTCTGCTCGAAGGCACGCAGCGAGCGCGGGGAGGTCTGGAACCGCGCAATGAAATCTGCCTCAGTTTTTCCCCCTTTCGCCCACTCCTGGAAGAACTTCTCGGGACGCACATGTAGGTCCTGGTCTTCATCCACAAAGAATCGAAGCTGGTTGCTCAGGTCTGTAAAGTGCTTGTTGTAGGGGGTCGCTGTGAGCAGCACCACACGAGGTTCGTTACGCTCGATATACTCCCGAATGGCCCGATACCGTTTGCCTTCACGGTTGCGCAGGTTATGGCTTTCGTCAATGATGAGTAAACGATAACGCGGGGCGTCTGGGCGATCGAGGGTTCCGATAACCTGGCCGAACGACAAGACGCGCCCGTTGATTTCGTAGGTCTGGAGGTATTGTTCCCACATCGGGATGAGTTTGGGCGGGCAGATGACGAGCGTGTTGCTTTGGTCGTCCTCCTGAAACACGCGGGCGATAGCCGTCGCCATCAGGGTCTTGCCCAGCCCCACCACATCGCCGAGCAGCACCCCGCCGCGGCGATAAAGGTAATGCGCTGCCAGCGAAACAGCCTTTTCCTGAAAATCAAGCAAAGGTGTACCCTTCTCCGCGAAGATGCGCGGCAGTCGAAAGGCACGCTCCCCTTCGCGGGCTTCTTCCGAGAGATGTTGTGCGATCTTGAGATAGATGAGATAAGGGCGTACCAGCTCGGTGCGCGCCCAACTCTTCTCAATCAGCTCAGCGAGCGTATCGGTCAGATCGAAAGTCAGTTCGTCCTGCCAGCGCTCGTCGAACCATCTCTGCAGTTTTTGCGCGGCATCCTGCTCGACCACATCCACATTGAGTTCCCCTTGCTGCGAAAGTCCCGCAAGGGTGAGGTTACTGCTGCCCACAAAACCGATCAGGGGTGTTGCAGGGTCGTCGCGCCGCACAAGATAGAGTTTTGCGTGGAGGGGATACCGCAAGAAGGCTTTCAAGAAAACTTTGCGAGCCCGAAGCTGGGCCGCTAACCTGCGAAGGGATTGCTCAGCCTGTGTGGTGGGAATGCCAAATTCCAGTTGCTCCTTGAAGCTTTCCGTGATCCGTCGCTTCAGCCGCGCAAGCTTTGGACCGTCAATCGCCTCGTGACCGCGCTTGAGACCAGCCAGGGCTTTCATTTCCTCTTCCGGTGGGCGGTGCATCCCGACCAGGATACGAGAGGCGCGGCTTTCCTCTCCGCCCGGGAGTTGGTCTGCGAAGTCGGCGAGCTGGTCCCACCCGCGCAGGTTCAGGTAACCCACGCAAAAAGCAGCGGCGCTGGCCTGGGGCAATAGATTGCATAGGCCTTCGACCAGTTTTAGTTCGATGTTGTCGAAAATCTTTGGCATCGCTGCTTTTCTCCATCACCCGTATCTTGTCTACCGTGTTTCTTCACCAGGAGCGAATTTATCACAAGCAGCGAATCGCCTAGGATCAGGCGGTTGGCCCAGCCGACCTCGTGCTGGTAGAACTCCACTTCTTTGTCGGGAGGGAGCGGTGTTTCGCCGAAGAGGTCCATTTGTAGGGGCACAGCACGCTGTGTCCCTACGGGTCGACGCACGGCTCGCAGAATGGCCTTGGTGGAGATCCTCTCGTGGATATGCAGCGAGACGACGTCCACCTCGAACGAGGTGTGCTCGGCTTTGCCTGCCCAGACCAGTTGCGGATCCAAGTGCGGGTCGTAGGCGTAGCGAGTGGTTTGGCGCTCCCGAACTTCGTAGGTGGGGGCGACGCCGGCGGGTGGGTTATTCTTCCGCTTGGAATTCGCATGCCGAAAATCGTTGACGACGTTCCCACTGCTGGCGGCACGCAACTGTTTCTTCTTAGCCATCTGTTGTTCCCCAGTGATCCTGCGCAACCGACCCTTGCCCAACTGTTCAGCTTTGCCCGACAAGAAACATCATCTCGCGGTCCAGATACCTTGGACCAAGAATTCCGGCAAACTTTTATCAGAGCCTATCCGGAACCCCACTTTACAAGGTGCCCCAAAAGAGTCCCTCCCGCAAGATGGGAATTCCTCGTAATTATCCACTTATCGGAGGGAGTGTTATAGACAGCGAAACGACTGACGCCCACCATCGGCTATTGATAAACTCCGAGAAACAATCAAACTCCTTAAAACCGAAACCCCGTTCGCGGTCGGCCACACGCCACACTCCGCGTTGCGTTGACGCTATTTATCGCCAATACCAAACTGCCTGTCAATGGAAAGCCATGCCTCGAAGGTTCTTTCTAACCGGGTGGCTCATTCCACGATCTGCTCAGCCGGTGAATAGTTCCGCTCTTGCTTGGAAGACCAGGTCTTAGCGTGGCTGACATACCGGAACACGACCTGGTCGAGGTTGTCTCGCTCGGAAGCCCAACGGGCAGCCGCTAAACCTCCGCTCGTTTCGCGGGAGCTACGCACCGCTATGAGTTTGAGTGGGTGGGACTAGGCTGCGCGGACCTTGAAGCGGCACTCCGATCCCGAAACCGCCAAGACCTATAGCTGGGAATCACGGACCTGGGGCAGGTGGTCCAGAGACGGGGCGGCTTCCTGACCGCTGGCACTTCGGGAAACCAAAACCAATCGGCAAAGCGGTGAGGTGTGGTTAGGTGCCGCGCTTGGCGCTGATCCCTGTCGAGGGACGCCTTTCACGGTGTGCGTTGGCCCTTGCACTCGGCCAAAAGTTTACCTATTTTCGCCGGGGCGCGCAATGGCACGCAATTTCGTTCAAATAGGCAAACCGGCTCCGGCCACATCGCTCCGGGCCCCCGAAGGACGTTTCCCATTCCTCGGGCACGACAAGCGTGTCCCTCCGAAAGATCCGTCAAAGGGACCTGCTTGTCAGGTCCGATGCAGGCTCTACAGGACTTTTCTGCCTCTAAC
>NZ_JBAMME010000289.1:0-18325 GCF_039793925.1 Thermogutta sp.
GTCCAGCCGGGGCGTCACGGCCAGCAGGTGGTTCTCCGGAACTTCGCACCAGGATTCGTCACTGAGTTTCTTCGATGAAATCAGAATGGCGCTCTCGGTGGCCAGGGTAGAACTGGTGATATTTGCTTCCAGCTCCGTGACGTGGTAATGGAAGATGTGTTCGCTCGTGGAAAAGCGTCGTTCGAGGTAATAGAGGTGATGGCCGCTTTGGTAGGCGAAAAGCCATCGCCCATTGCTGAGGTGAAAAGCCACGCCATCACTCCCCACCTGGCGAAGCGAATCCAGAAGGCTTGGTACGAGGTCCCGGGTTTTTTTGATGTTTTGCACAATCCAGTGAAAAAAGGCTTCGCCCCCGCTTTCCCCATCCAGTGACTCCGCATGCGGAGGATCGAGCAGCCGGAAAAGTTCTTCGCGATTGAGATTTCCCTGCTGCGCAAACAGCCAATTCCGATAATGAAACGGTGAGAGATTGCGCTCGTCCTCATCTCCCGAAACACCGGCATCCAGGAAAAGCACGTAAATGCGGGAAGTACCGGGAGCAAATCGGGCGGCATTGCTCGGTCGCGCAGCGGAAGCCTGCACCTGCTTGGTGATCTTCGGACGTGCCCCTTCGTACCAACCAATTCCCCACGCCAGGGCTGGGGACGAGGCGCCGCTGCTAGCCGGCGAACCCTCGTGAAGTGAAAGTGACAGATCCGCCGGTTTATGGGTGATGACACCAAACATCCAGGAACTCATAAATCGCTGACCCTTCTCTCCCTCTTCGGGCGAGGCACCCCATTGTCACGTTCTTTCCGGCAATCCCGCCAATCAATGATGCTATGCAAGGATGCGGACAACACGACACGGCTGGTGCGGATTGCGTGATCCTGCAATGCCCTCAGGTTTCAATGGCTGGCCCAAAACACCTGGGATTAACTCCCCGGCGTCTTTTTTAGTTTAGTCAAGGTCGGCATTTACGAAAAGCTTTTCGGGACTTCCACCTGGTCGGCAAGCTCTGGAAAAGCTGAAAAATCCTCAATTGCGACCGGTAACACCCGAAAAATCGCTCCATTCGTTCCACAAAAAACAAAGCGAGAGCCGCACGCCGCCCCCGCCTTCGCAATTCTCCGGAGAGTCCCCTGTAAAAGTCGATCATCCACCCCCGCTGGGTGCACGGTCATTCGCTTGAAATCCACACGTCTTGTGGGATCCGTCGCAGAAAGGACGTTCCTTGGAATGTCCGCAGCGGCAGAGGGCGATCGGCCGGGACGGGTCCGTGGGAAATTCACGTCCATCCACATCCACAACGCGAACTGCACCCTGAACCAGATAGGGGCCGTTAGGACGAACCGTGATCACGACATCAGCCATACGCAATCCTCCTTGCAGTTGTACCCAGGACTCACGTGACCCGTTACTCTTGTCTTCACGCAACTATGCGAATGACGGCGAAAACCCGGCTTTCACCCTGCTCGGGAGTTACCCTATTAGTGTACCCATAAGGTCAAGCCGTAGCCTCGCGTGGGCCGATCACCCGTGGTCGTTGTGCTACAAAAGTGAGCTCTTTATTTCAGCACGATTGCGCCTCCTGACAGCAATTCCAGCCCGGACGATCGTCAGGGTCGAGGTCGCGCCGCTGCCAGAATGGTGGTCCTCAACATAATGGACCTGACAAGCAGGTCCCTCCGGGGTTCGGAGGGGCACGCTCGTCGTGCCCGATGAAGCGGGTTGGATCATCCAATGTTCGGAAAGGTGGACGTGGCAAGCACGTCCCTCCGGAGGCCTTCCGAAGAGGTGGGTCCACGACGACAAGACCCTTTTTCAGGGTTTTCTTGCCCAACTGCAAAGTGGCATTTAAACTAGCCATAAGGGTGATTGGGGCCAGCAGTTTGCGAGGGGGCTTTCTCGGGAGATGAGCGACGGACAAACATGGTGCTTAAGCTCCTTCAATCGTTATTCGGAAGCTCTTCCAAAGGCGTCAAGCCCCGGAAGAAGGTTGATATTGCCGCCCGATTCAAAATCCTTCGGGAGGGCGTGGCGGGAACGATGTCCAAATTCTATGTGGCGATGGATCGCGAACGGGGCGAAATCGTGGGCCTGAAAATCTGCGATCCCCAAAAAACAGCCGCTTACGAGGCCCGCTTCAAAGGCCTGAATAAGCCCTGCGAAGGCGAAATCGCCACACTCTTCGTCCATCCCTATATCGTGATGACCTATGAATACGGGTGGACGACAAAGGACGAACCCTATTTGGTCATGGAGTATTTGGAGGGTGGCGGTTTGAATGGCCATCTCGTGGCGAAAAGCCCCTTTCTCTTCCAGCGTCCTCTCTTACCCTACATTCGCCAGGTGGCGGAAGCGGTGGCCGTCGTCCACGAAGCCGGCTTCATCCACCGGGACATCTGTCCCCGAAACCTCATGTTCAATCGGGACTTCAGCGTCCTCAAGCTGACCGACTTCGGCTTGAGCGTACCAGCCACTCCGCCGTTTATGGCGCCGGGGAACCGCAGCGGGACGCCCAACTACATGGCGCCTGAGTTAGTCCGGCGCTACCCCACCGATCAACGCCTGGATATTTTCTCGTTTGGAGTGAGCATGTACGAGTTGCTCACATTTGAGCTTCCCTGGGAGCGCGGTACAACCGGCATGGCGGCCATGGCCCATGACAAGCCGCCCGCCGATATTCGACGTTATCGGCCACAGATTCATCCCGATCTGGCGGCCGCCATCCATGCCTGCATTGAACCCGATAAAGAAAAGCGGTGTCCTTCCATGAGACGGTTTCTCGAGATGATCGCGCACCTAGAATCGACCGATCTGTGAGGTTATTCGGACAGGCTGTTTACCATGGGCAGCGTCTTATGACGGCATCTCAACCCGCATCCGGTAGCGTTACGATCGTCGATTATGGCATGGGTAATCTGAGGAGCGTCCAAAAGGCGTTCGAGAAACTAGGACTCCGCGCGGAGGTCACGGATGAACCAAATCGGGTGATCAACGCCGAGCGCCTTGTGCTTCCCGGAGTGGGGGCCTTCGGCGATGCGATGGCTGAACTAAAACGGCGGGAACTCGTCAAACCGATCCTCCGCTTCATCGAATCCGGTCGCCCCTTCCTGGGAATTTGCCTGGGACTTCAGCTCCTTTTCGAAAGAAGCTACGAGAATGGTCCAATACCGGGTTTTGGGCTGTTGCGGGGAGAGGTTGTCCGCTTTGAGTTGCCGCACGGATGGAGCGTCCCTCACATGGGCTGGAATCAGGTGCGGCAAGAATGTCCCAACCCCCTTATGACGGGCATACCGGACGAGAGTTACTTCTATTTCGTACACTCTTATTACGTGGTTCCACTCGACGCCGAAGTGGTTGCCGGCACCACCGAGTACAAGATCCGGTTCTGCTCCATGGTCCGGCAGGACAATATTTTCGCCACTCAATTTCACCCTGAAAAAAGCCAAGCCCTGGGACTCAAACTTCTCGCCAACTTTGCCGGCCTTGCCGCCCCCACTCCGCCAGCTTCCCCGACTTCGGTGCAAACGTGACGGCCGGGCAAAGATATTCCGAGAAACGATCGGCCGGTGTTCGAAACGCTTACGTTGAGGAGTTACAGACCGGGAATCCGATCAGCAGGAGTCCAGGACCCGCAGAAATCGTCCGCCACTCTCATACCAACCGTGCTGCGTAAATTGCGTCCAGAGAAGCTCGAAAAGGAGTGACGCCCGCTGGCCCGCGTTCTCCAGGGTTACGCAGGCGATCCGGCTGGGCAGCGGACGCGGGTGATAGAAGCCGAGCCCAGTCTCTGACAGATGTTTACCCACCACCACCAGCGAAGGTCCCTGCCGCGAGTTGCCGTCGGGAGTCAGGGGTTGCAGTTGCACGAGATAAGGGAACGCAAAACGCGGTGACTGTCGCCGCTCGTTTTCATACGGTTCGGGATAGATCGTCGCGAGGACGCGGCGGACAGCAGCCTGCACCGACCCGCCGCCTGAATGCGACGACAACGGTTGCCAATAACTTGCTGGTGACGTGACATCCGCGAGGCTCATCACTCAACTTCCTCCCAGTTAGCTGATGATCGAGTTTGTGAAGGCCGGGTTTATATCCCGGGCGTCAAGGCCATCCGTTCCCCGCCCACTGGGCCCGTTTTTTTCGCTCATTCCTCCGTGCTGCGTGGACGATCGACAATTTTCCCAGGTGATTTAGAGTCCGTGGGCGCTATAAGACAACAGTTTTCTCCCACAAAATTAAAGGTGTTATCTTAATCACCTCAGAAGAAGCCATTTCTGGCAATCTGGTGGCCCACCGTTTCTCCTTCGATCCTGGCGTCAGCGTTCCTCTTAGAAGAGATGCTTGTCAAGGTTGCCAACGGCCGGCCATCACCTGAACTGGGCGACGCCTTATTAGGGCGTCAAGACAACCCTAGATCACGATCGAAGATTTGTCAAGGAACAAACTCCCGCCTGGCGAATCCGTTGCACTTCCGCGGAAATTTCAACTTGCATTTTGCAGAAGTTCCATTTGTCGCGAACATTTTTCCACCCCGGCGAATTGGGTCAGTGCGGGTGGCTTCAGCGCTGTTTTCTTGCATCGACGATTTTTCGCGTGCGATCCTGGCTCGATTGAGTCACAATTCATGCCTGGATCACAGGCTCTTCACACCGGGCGGACCAAACTGCGAACGACGCGGTGTCGAGGCCGGTCTGGCAAAGAAGGCGATAGCTCACCGTTTTCTATGTCTGGGTGAATTGACAGGTCCGCCGTCCGGCCCGCGCACAACAGTTCGCAAAAATAGCAAAACGAGGAAAAAACTGCCCGCTCAAACTCGGCGTACAATTAAAAGAGCTTGTTGACGAGGGAGACGGAAGGCGAGCTGGCAGAGACGAATCTTTTGGCACAACTGCACCAGTTGCGCAAGGCGGATTACTCAGTGAATCACGCAAAGTTTCGATACTGCTTTCATTTTGTGCCACTTTCGCCGAATTCTTAAATTGGCTATCTTGAACTACGAGGGGTGGGCAGTTGCGTCTTTGAGGAGTGCTTCCGGTGTGAAGAGACAGTCGTCTCCGCGAGGACGGGGACGGGGTTCTGGGAGACATGGTAGGAGCTGACCGTGAGTATCGAAAACCTGCATAAGATCTTCAATCCCCATCGGGTGGCGGTTATTGGGGCTAGCGATACCCCCACCAGTGTTGGTTACACAGTGCTGCGGAATCTGGTGGGGTCCGGGTTCCGTGGAGTGGTTTACCCGGTCAACCCCAAGCGGGAGGCTGTTCAGGGCATTCACGCCTATAAGGACGTGGCGAGTTTGCCCAATCCGCCCGATCTGGCTGTCATCTGCACCCCGGCGAAAACCGTGCCCGGCCTGATCCGCGAGCTGGGAATGGCCGGCACAAAAGGAATTGTCATCATTTCCGCCGGTTTTCGCGAAATCGGGGAAGAGGGCCGCAAATTGGAGAACCAGGTGCTGGAAGAGCAGGCCAAATTCCCCGGCATGCGGATCATCGGACCGAACTGTCTGGGAATTATTGTCCCCGGCATTTCCCTTAATGCGAGTTTTGCAGCAGCAACGCCGCCGAAGGGACACATCGGGTTCATTTCTCAGTCTGGTGCGCTGTGCACCTCGGTTCTGGACTGGGCCATTGATCAGGGTATCGGATTCTCCTACTTTGTATCGGTCGGCAATATGATCGATGTCACGATTGCCGATCTGATCGACTACTTCGGCTCACAGACAGAGACCCAATCCATCATTCTTTACATCGAATCGATTACAGAGGCCCGAGAGTTCATGTCGGCGGCTCGGGCATTTGCTCGCACGAAGCCGATTGTCGCCTTCAAATCGGGACGATTCGCAGAATCCGCGGCGGCGGCGGCGTCGCACACCGGAGCGATGGCGGGCGTGGATGCCGTCTACGAGGCCGCATTCCAGCGGGCGGGCATTGAACGAATCTTCCAGATCGAAGACATGTTCGATTGTGCCGAGCTTCTCGCCCGGCAACAGCCGCCCAAAGGCGACCGCGTGGCCATCGTCACAAATGCCGGCGGTCCGGGCGTTATGACTACCGATGCCCTTATCGCCCTGGGTGGCCACCTGGCGGAGCTTTCCGAAGAGACCATGCAGAAGCTCAACGAGTTTCTACCGCCGTTCTGGTCGCATAACAACCCGGTGGATGTGCTGGGAGACGCACCACCGGAACGTTACGCCAAGGCGATTGACGTGGTGGCGGCGGACCCCAATGTCGATGCAGTGTTTGTCATTCTCACGCCTCAGGCGATGACGGACTCCACCGGGACAGCCCGCGCGGTGGCGGAAGTGGCCAAGAAACACAAAAAGCCGATTCTCGGAGCGTGGATGGGTGGACGAACTGTCGCCGAGGGGATGCAGGTTCTCAGTGAAAACAATATCCCCTGCTACACAACCCCCGAGAAGGCGGTTCGCGCGTTCATGCATCTGGTGTCCTACGCGCGGAATCTTTCGCTGCTCCACGAAACGCCTCGCGACATTCCGGTGTCATTCTCCTTCGACCGTCAGCGGCTCCGCGGCGTCTTCGAGAGTCTGCTTACCGAGGGTGCAGAGATCCTGACGGAGAGCGTCTCAAAGGCATTCCTGGAAGCCTACGGTATCCCGGTCACCAAGCCTTACCTGGCTCGCACCGCGGATCAGGCCGTGGAAATCGCCAAGCGGATCGGCTTCCCGGTTGTGATGAAAATCCACTCGCCGCAGATCACTCACAAAACAGATGTCGGTGGCGTGCTTCTCAACATCGCCAACGAGCAGGCCGTTCGGGAGGGTTTCGAAAAGCTGGTTCGGCGCGCCCAGGAAAAACGGCCCGATGCGCAGATTCTCGGTTGCACCGTCCAGCAGATGGTGAGTTATCCCAACAGTTTCGAGCTTATCATTGGAACAAAGCGCGATCCCGTGTTTGGATCGGTGATCATGGTGGGAATGGGCGGTGTAGCTGCCGAAGTTTTCCGTGATTACGCCCTCGCTCTGCCACCCCTCAATGAAACGCTTGCTCGCCGTGCCTTGGAATCCCTCAAATCGTGGCCCTTGCTTCGTGGATATCGTGGTCGGCCGGGCGTTAACATCGACAAGCTCATCGAGGTCCTCATGCGGTTTTCCTACCTGGTCGCGGACTATCCCGAAATCAAAGAGCTGGATGTCAATCCGCTCCTTGTCACGCCGGAAGATGTCATCGCTTTGGACGCCCGCGTTGTCGTGGATCGCGATATCCTGGCTCACGGTGTCCGGCCGTATGCCCACCTTGCGATTCGGCCTTATCCGGAGGAATTTGTCACGGAGCGAAAACTGAAGGACGGGACACGTGTCATCCTTCGGCCCATCAAGCCGGAAGACGAGCCAATGTGGCACGAGCTTCTGGCGAGTTGCTCCACGCAATCGATCTGGTTCCGCTTCAGTTACCTGTTCAAACAGACCACCCACGAGATGGCAGCCCGGTATTGCTTCATCGATTACGACCGGGAAATGGCGATCGTGGCGGAAGTGGAAGAGGATGGCCAGCGGAAACTTATCGGGGTGGGACGCCTTGTGGCCGATGCCAACCACGAAGTCGCGGAATATGCCGTGCTCGTGGCGGATCGCTGGCACGGACGGGGATTGGGCGGTTTGCTCACGGACTACTGCCTGGAAGTGGCCAAGCGGTGGGGCATTAAGAAAGTCGTTGCGGAAACATCCAAGGATAACACACGGATGCTGGCCACTTTCCGCAACCGTGGCTTCGAATTCAACGAAAAGGCCGACCAGGACGTTGTTCTGGTGACCAAGACACTCGCCTGAGAAGCTGGTTTTGCGTGTCCTATGCGATGAATATCGTCACGCTTCCCAAGACTGGGAAGCGTTTTTCATTGGGATAGCTGCCACCGTTTACCACGGCCGAAGGATCCAGCTTTCGGGAAACAGTTTGCTGACCAGCCAGTACCCGATCGCCAGGCCGAGAAGTCCCGACACAACAAATCCCACAATCCCGATAAAGGCACGGGGAAGCGTGATCCCAAACCCCACCCGGACGCGATCGCCAACCCGCCTTGATCGTGTGCCTGCCGATCTGGATGGGGAAAGCTCCGGCTCTACAATGAACTGTTCGTGGGGCACGTCCGCTTCTGCGCCTCCACTTGCCGACAGTTCACGGCGGCGTTCCTCGAAAACGGCGGCCGGCTTTATCGAATCAGGAACTGACAGGGATTCTTCACGGAGGAGTTCTTCCCGAGTAACCCGGACGACATCACGTCGAATCAGCGGCCCAGTCCCGAACACGGGTGCGGGCGCGATCTCTGCTGTACTCTCCGTTTTTTCCTGCAAAGGTAGCTCAGCCGTTACATTCTGAACAGTTGTCGGTTCGGGAGGCGCATATTGTTTCGGGGTGACGGCAGGCGGTGCTATTTCCAGGGGCATCCATCGGCCCTGCGCCTGAGCGGCGGCTAACCGCGGATGACGTGGTCGGGAGGGCGGTGTCGCCATCGGGCGCGAATCGGCTGCCGGAGCCCCGGCTTCCTCCCGGGCTGGGAGATATGGGGGCGATTCACTCTCCTCCGGCCCCTGATCTGCTGCAATGCGCGTGCGTGCTAAACCCTCGGAAACATGGCCCCAGGACTTCGCTGAGCCCAGTGTTTCCCGCCATCGTGTGATGGTTTCCCGTTCTAAACCCGATGCCGGGATAAATACGACTTCCAACTTTTGTGTGGAGCCAGACCACCGAGCAGTCCACCCCAGCTCCCCAGTTTTCGTGCACGTTACTTCCAACTCAATCACCGAAGGCCCCGCTGGCTGGGACGTTTCCCTAATGAGGAGCTGGCCCATCTTTTCACGTCGAGAAGCCATCTCTTTCCACAGGACGAGACTGATCGCGCCACCTACCGGTTGGGGAATTGTAAGCTCATGCACGCTATGCGATGGAAGAGCCGTGCCCTCGCCTGCGACGATGATTTTTTTCCCCTCCGGATCCCAGTCAGGCGCCAGAAAGAGCGTGAAAGGCAAAACGCTCTCAATATTCAACTGAGCAAAATTGTTTTGCGCAGGGGAAACCCGTGCAGAACACTTCGACAGAGAGCACGACCTTTCCAGATACAAGGCCCCATAAAGAGCGGCTCCCCGAGCGACCGCTTCCTCTGGGTTGACTGTGAAATGAATATTTTGGCCAAAGACTTCGCCCAAAACTTGCTGAATCATCGGCATGCGGACGCCTCCACCCGTCACAACCGGCACAATGGACCCACCGGGTTCGGACGACACTCGCTGAAGATGCCGGGTGAGCTTGCGTCGCAGAGAGGCAATCAGATCGGTGCACTGGCTCTCGAATTCCTGGCGGCTGATGACCATTTCAAACCGGGCAGATTCGAGTTCCACCTCCAGGCGCGTGCGATCGCGAGCGCTCAGATTGTGCTTGGCTTCTACGACCGCCCCATATATCCTGTTCCACAACAGAGGATTGCCTCGGGGATCGGAGAAACCTTCGGCGAGCATCCGTTCCGCAACCAGCTCCCCCAACCGCAGGTCAAAATCGTATCCAGAAAGCTGCGGATTCACCTCATAAGAAAGGGTTCGGCACACTCCTTCGTGGAGAACGAGAGTGGCCATCTGGCAGGCACCACCCCCGAGATCGAATACAAAAAACAGGCGTTGGCGGGAACTGGCTCGGTCGATACTTTCACCTGTGGCCTCGAGGAACGCGAGGACGGCCGCAACGTGGTCCTGCACAACCCCCAGTCCACTCAACCCTGCAATCTCTCCGGCATCCATCACCGCCTGGCAGCGCCAATGGTCAAAGTGACCTGGGACCGAGAAGATGCAACGTGAATCGCTCGGAATCTGGCGATGAAGGACATCCCGAAGCCGTCGCAGGACGCACGCCTGGATGACCTCGGGCGGGAGTTTCTGGCCGCGAATCGGTCGGCTGTAGAGGGCCGTCCCCAGCTCCCGCTTCATCCAGTAGGCCACTTCATCACGATAGAGAAACATGACATTCCTGGCTTCTCGGCCCACGATGATGTCAGTCTCTGTAAAGCGTACGGCGTTGGGCAAAAAAGTGTCGCCCCTCTCATCGCGAATCATCTCAGAGTGACCGGTGGCATCTAGGGAAGCAGCACAGATCTTCCAGGTTCCCAGATCGATACCCACCGGTTGGCTTGCGGCGCTCATTGTCCCCTTTTCCCCGTTCTCTTGTGAGGCGCTGTGAGAAAGGTGGTGTGTTCGCCAGCACGTCTGGGTGGCAAGGCCCGCTGTGCCCACACCGCCAGTTCTCCGATGATCACTATAACTTTCGCTCCTGTTCTGGTATCATCAATTCAGGTTTTGTGCCAAATAGCTAGCTTTTTCTTGATCGTACCTTACCCATCAAGGACTGAACACTTGCCCGCACTGGTTACGGTACGTCGGTCGTAGGAGCGACTGCGGTCATTTGGGCGTGATGAGCCCTGAAGAACACGGCTGATAGAGATGAGTGCATCGCTGGAAGTGGAATTCAAGTTCAGGGACGTCGATCTTGCGAGTGTGGAAAAGCGACTTTGTGAACTGCACGCCGTCCCGGAGGGAGTCCGCGAAGAAGTCGATCTTTACTTCGCCCATCCGGCACGTGATTTTTCGCGGACGGACGAAGCGCTGCGCATTCGTCGAATTGGTGATCGCAACTGGATCACGTACAAAGGCCCCAAAATCGACAGTGTTTCCAAAACTCGAGACGAAATCGAACTCCCCCTGGCAGACGGCCGCGAAGCGTGGGAAAGCTGGAAAAGGCTCCTGGAACGCTTGGGATTCCGACCGGTTCGCCAGGTAGCCAAGCGGCGGAAACGATTTCTCCTGGATTGGGAAGGATGGGCCATTGAGATTTCCCTCGACGAGGTGGCCGATCTGGGGGTCTTTGTGGAACTGGAGATTGTCTGCCAACACGAAAAAATGGCGGCTGCGCGGGACGCTTTGAGTCGCCTGGCAGCCGAATTGGGTCTACAGACGAGCGAGAGAAGAAGCTACCTGGAATTGTTGCTCCAAATGCCACAGTAGAGAGTATGAGCCGGCATTTTCAAGGACATGCGCAAAAGGCTCCCCACCCCCGCAAACGTTCCACAAGTTTTTGCTTTGATTTCCCGCCGTCGAACAATTTGGCGTAAAATCAAAGGGCATACGAGCAGACTGTGAACCTTTCGCGGCTGTAGCGGTGGGCTATCGCACTCATGCAGGACATTCCCCCCTTGGATGCGAGCAGAACGGGTTGTCGGGAAAGGCATTCCCGTCCCGACATGGAGTGCGGCCCTGATCCTGTATCGCACCGGGCCAATCTCTGGCTGCTCATTTTTCATCAGATTGTTTTTCGCGTGGGTTGGACGTTTAAAACCGAGAGCGTTGTCCTTCCGGGTTTTCTCGATTTTCTCGCAGGCCCTGGGGCAGGCATCTATCGGGGATTTCTGCCGATTCTCAATCGCGCAGGACAGGGTGTATTCCCGATCTTCCTGGCCCGACTGATGGATCATGTCCCCACCAAGCGGTTCACACTCGTCATGTTTTGCGGTTTGCTCGCTGTTCCGCTTGGACTGATGGCCCTTCTGGCGCTGGGGTACGGAGAAATCGGTCGCCGCAACGCTGCCGTGGCCTTTCTGGCGGTTTACTTCCTATTTTCCGGTGTCTACGGCCTGTACCAGGTCGCATTTAACACCGTTCAGGGAAAACTCATTCGCCCGGACTACCGCGGCCGACTGATGAGCTACTCCACGTTTTGGGGAACGATTCCGGCAATCCTTGTGGGATTGCTGGTCCTGCGGTCCTGGCTGTCGGGCAATTTTCCCCACTACGACATCGTCTTCTCAACCAGCGCCTGTCTGTTCATTTTGTCGGGAGTTCTCTGCCTGCTGTTACGCGAACCAGGCAGAGATGGAGCTCGGCACAGGGTCTCTACCGTGAGTTTTTGGGAACCGTTCATCCGGTCATTTCGTACCCGCCCCGGTTTGAGAGGGCTCTGGCTTGTCGGCATGGTGTATAGCTTTTCTCTGGCGCTGGTGCCCCACTACCAGGCTTTCGCCCGAGAGCGGCTGCACATTTCAGCCGACCAGCAATACCTCTGGGTGATCGCCCAGAGCGCCAGCGTTGGCGTGTTCAGTATCCTCGTGGGATGGCTGGCCGATCGATTCGGAAATCGCCTTACGTTCGCTCTCCTCGTGTTTTGTTCAGCCATGACACCGGCGTGGTGCCTAGCGATGCTCCATCTTCCCCGAAGCTGGGTGGAGAGCGGTATCTGGTTCACATTCTTGACCCTGGCCTTCACCACTCTCACACCGCGTCTGGCGGTCAATTATGCCCTGGAGTTGGTCCCAGCGCAGGAACACGCGGTGGCCACGGCAGGACTCCAGGTGGCTATTACGGTTCCCCTTCTGGCATCTCCCCTATGGGGCTGGATCATCGAGCTGTGGGGATTTGAAGGCCTGCTGCGTGCCGCCATCGTGGTGATTTCTCTGGCCGGCGTCATGAGTATCTTCCTCCCTGAACCTCGCGCAAGCCTCTATGCGATGCCGCCGTCCAAGATCATCCCGGGCGAGGAATAACGCGAGAGTTACATACGATTAACCACCTCAATCCCCAGAAGCTCCAGCCCCTGGCGGATGACCCGCGCCGTCAGGTCGCACAGAAGCAACCGGCTCTGCCGCTCCTCGCTGTCTGCCGCCTGTAGGACAGGGCAGGACTCATAAAAAGTGGAAAAACGGTTGGCCAGGGAAAACAGATAGCCCGTCAACTGATTGGGACGATAATCCTCGAGCACTAATTGGATGGCTTCTGGGAAGCGGAGGATCTCCTGACCCAGAGCCCGCTCGGCCGGATGTTTCAGGTGGATGGGACCGTCGAGCTCGCGAAGCATGGTCACATCGACTCCGCCTTTCGCGAAGATGTTTTGAATCCGAGCGTAGGCATACTGCATGTAAGTGCCGGTGTTTCCGGTCATGGCCAGCATCTTGTCGTAGCTGAAAACATAGTCGCTGGTGCGATTTTGCGAGAGATCCGCGTACTTCAGCGCACCAATCCCCACGACTTCCGCGATTCGACGCCGCTCCTCTTCGGACAACTCCGGTCCTGTTGGTTTGGCATCGTCGTTGGCGCAAACGATCTGGTAGGCACGGCGAACCGCTTCGTCGAGCAGGGACTCCAGCCCGACTACGTCCCCTTCGCGGGTCTTGAAAGGTCGTCCGTCCTCGCCCAGCACGGTGCCGAAACTCACGTGGACGAGCTTCACCTTGTCGTATCCCATCATGCGAGCGGCAGCAAAAAGCTGGCGAAAATGGAGACTCTGCCGGAAATCCACGACATAGAGAATGGCATCCGGGTTCCAGGTTTCCATGCGGTAGCGAAGGGTTGCCAGATCTGTTGTAGCGTAAAGGAAGGCACCATCCTGCTTGCGGATGATCATGGGGGTTTCAATATCGGGGAAAAAGATGCAAATCGCCCCTTCACTCTCCCGCGCAAGTCCCTTCTGGAGAAGTTCCTCCACCAGGGGACCGAGCCGATCGTGGTAAAAACTTTCGCCAAGCGTGTAATCGAAACGGATACCCAGGCGGCGGTAAATTCTGTTCATTTCGTCCAAGCTGTGAGGTAAAAACTCGCGCCACAATCGGAGGTTCTCTTCGTCTCCCGCGTGCAATTTCGCGGTTTCCCGGAGCACCTCCTGTTCGATGTCGGGATGCGCCTTCGCCCACTCGTAGAGAACAGGATCCGCTTCCACTGCGGTACGCTTGCGCTGTAATTCTTCCAGCTCTTCTCGGAGCTCCTTGATTTCTTCCTGGAGTCCGCGGCGTTTTTTCTCTTCCTTTTTCAGGGCTGCGGGAGAGGTGTGACTCCCGTTTGCCCGGGCAAGTTCCTGTTCTTTCGTCTGCAAACGACTTTCCAGATCAGCTATTTTCTGTACTGCTTCCTGATAATCGATGAGTTGCCGCACAAGGCGGTACAGCCGGGCAAGCTCCGCCACCGGGTTTTTCTTGTAGGCTTCTTCGTCCAGGAAATGACGATAACCGTAAATGATCATGCCGAACTGCGTGCCCCAATCGCCGATGTGGTTATCGCTGATCACGTGATGACCGACGAAACGCAACGTCCTGTAAATTGCATCGCCGATCACCGTGGAGCGAATGTGTCCAACATGCATCGGCTTGGCCACGTTGGGGGCGGAATAGTCGATGATGATGGTTTCCGCTTTTTCCACCGGTGGCACACCCAGGCGGGGATCCTCAAGAAGGGCCTGCAAACATTTTCCCAAGTATTCGTCACGGAGTCGAAAGTTGATGAATCCTGGTCCGGCGATCTCGGGCGGTTGGGCCATGTCGCTCACGTCCAGCGCGGCGACGATCTCCTCCGCTATCTCTCGCGGCTTTTTGCGCAGGGCCTTGGCCAACGGCATCGCCAGGTCGGCCTGGTAATCGCCCAATCGCTCATCCTGGGTCGGGCGGATCAATTTGAGATACGATTCGGGATCCGATATGAGCCGGGCGAGAACGGGACGAAAACGGGCTCGCAGTTCCTCAAGAATGTTCATCGTGCAACTTCCTTCAGCACCGAGTGACGGCCGAATTAATACAATCTCCCGACACCAGGTCAGACCTGGCGTTGGGGGAAGGAACGGAAGACTGGAGCGTCTTCACATGGACGCCATTCTCGCGGAACCGTCATCCCCTGGGGAGAAGGGGATCTGACGGGCATGCGACCAGAGATCTTCGAGGGCGTAATAGCGGCGGGTTTCTGGGTCAAAAAGATGGACAACCACGTCTCCGTAGTCCAGCAGGATCCACCGACTTTCCCCAAAACCTTCAATCCCAAGCCGCCGCGCCCCCTGTTGGGTGAGGGCTTCGTCGATGTGTTCACTCATCGCATGAAGCTGACGGCGACTGGTTCCTGAGACGATGACGAAGAAATCAAAAAACGTGGTCAGCTCGCGCATGTCGAGGATCACGATGTCCTGCCCGCGATGTTCCTCGGCAGTCCGTGCCGCCAGAAGTGCCCGCTCCAAAGAAGTTGTCGTTTCGATGGACGGCATCGCGTTGTCGTATTCGTTCACTCTCTGATTCTCCAGAAACCCGGACCGAATCACGTGAGACCAGACGCCTAGTTTATCTCCCCTATTCATTTTACACGAGGTTCCCCTCATCGAAAACGTTGGCTCACTCTGATAACCTGATACCCCAGATCCCCGCCATTGACTCCGGGCGAGTGAGTCCAACAAAACGGTTTGCCAATCGTTCTTGATAGCCAGGCTTCAAGCCGCTTTGTTGGTCGGGATAGTTTGCCAGAAATGACCATCGTGGGCCGTTGCTTCCCGGCAGCCGAATTTTCTGCAACTGCGTGAGAGGTTTCCCATGAGGTGGATGATCGGAAGGCTTTTAGCAAGAAAATTACTGCCTTTAACCGCAGTAGGTGTGGTGTTGACGGTTGTCAGCAGCAGGGATTCAGGCCGACAGGTACTCCGCGCGGAAGAGTCGCTCCGGCTCTGGTACGAACGGCCGGCAGACAAGTGGACCGAGGCCTTGCCCCTCGGTAACGGCCGTTTGGGGGCCATGGTATTCGGAAAGACGGATCGGGAACGGATCCAGATCAATGAAGACACGGTCTGGGCCGGCTCACCGCATGATTACTCGCATCCCGGTGCCGCCAAGTATCTTCCCGAGATTCGACGTCTCCTGCTAGAAGGAAAACAGCAGGAGGCTACCGCTCTGGCGGCCGAGTATTTCATGAGCATTCCGCTTCGCCAGATGCCCTATCAGCCCTGCTGCGACCTCGAACTAGACTTTGGTGAAACCGGTCCCGTCAATTCGTACCGGAGGGAGCTGGATCTTTCATCCGCCGTGGCACTCACGACATACCGCGTGGGTGACGTGACATTCACACGCAGCGTCTTTGCGAGTTTCCCGGATCAGGTGATCGTTGTTCGAATAACCGCCGATAAACCCAGCGCGGTGGCATTTGCCGCCTCGTTGACAACACCCCATAGCCAGCGCGAAGTTCACGCGGTTGACAATCAAATTGTGCTCCGCGGCAAGGTGGCGGACTATGTGATTCGGTCCACCGGCGAACGCCTTCCCAGCGCAATCCGTTTTGAAGTTCGGGCTCTAGTTCTGGCGGAGGGTGGCTTGGTGACCCCTGAGGATGGTGCCCTACGGGTACAGGGAGCGGACGCTGCCACGATTTTGCTGACGGCAGCCACCAATTATCGGAATTTCCGAGATGTCAGCGGAGATCCTTCCGCTCGTTGCACCGCGGTGATTCAGAATGCGGCTGCGCTTTCCTACGAGAAGCTGCTTGCACGGCACCTGGAAGACTATCGCGCGCTGTTCGATCGCGTTCACCTCTCGCTGCCCGAAACTCCGGCGGCCAGTCAGCCCACAGATCGCCGGCTTCGTGATTTTGGTAAACAGAATGATCCACAGCTGGTGGCCCTGTATTTTCAGTTCGGGCGTTACCTGCTGATTGCAAGCAGTCGTCCTGGCAGTCAGCCGGCAAATCTCCAGGGAATCTGGAATGAGAGCCTCAACCCGCCGTGGGAATCCAAGTACACCACGAACATCAATGTGGAAATGAATTACTGGCCTGCCGAAGTGTGCCATTTGTCCGAATGCACTGAACCGCTCTTCGCCGCTATGGAAGAGCTGGCGATCTCCGGCGCTCGAACTGCCGAGGTTCATTACGGGATGCCGGGCTGGGTGCTTCATCACAATTTTGACCTCTGGCGGGGGACTGCTCCCATCAATGCGGCGAATCACGGCATTTGGCCGATGGGCGGTGCCTGGCTCTGCCAGCACCTGTGGTGGCACTACGAATTCACTTTGGATCGCGAATTCCTGGCGCGTCGCGCGTACCCACTCATGAAGGGAGCGTGCGAATTCTTCCTCAACTACCTCATCGAAGATCCCCGAAGCGAACACCACTGGCTTATTTCCGGGCCTTCCAACTCTCCGGAGCAGGGCGGCCTCGTCATGGGCCCCACCATGGACCATCAGATTCTCCGTTATCTGTTTTTGACGACCGCCAAGGCGGCTGAAATCCTCGGCGTCGATCCTGATTTTCGCAACAAGCTTTTGGAAATGCGGGCTCGGATCGCTCCCAATCAGATCGGGAAGTACGGACAGCTTCAAGAATGGCTGGAAGACAAGGATGATCCTAATAACAAACATCGACACCTCTCTCATCTTTGGGCGGTTTTTCCCGGGGAAGAGATCACCCCGCGGGGCACACCGGAATTGTGCCGAGCGGCTCGCCGCTCCCTGGAGTTCCGAGGAGACGGAGGAACAGGGTGGAGCAAAGCCTGGAAAGTTTGCCTCTGGGCACGCTTCGAGGACGGGAATCGGGCTTACAAATTGCTCAGAGAGCTGATTGCTGAAAACACCCTCCCGAATATGTTCGACACGTGCCCACCTTTTCAAATTGACGGCAATTTCGGCGGCACCATGGGAATAGCCGAGATGCTTCTCCAGTCTCACAGTGGTGAAATTTCCCTTTTGCCGGCTTTGCCGGATGCGTGGCCCTCAGGCAAAGTAGAAGGACTCCGGGCCAGAGGCAAAGTCGGCGTCTCCATTCAATGGGAAGAGCATACGATCCTGGCAGAGCTGAAGCCGGAGGTCTCGCAGTGGATTCGCTTGCGACTGCCTCGATCCGTCAGCCGGGTTGAGGTTCGCGACAATTTCGGTGCGCCCGTCCAAACAACGCGCACCGAAGATGGAGCGTACCTCTTTTCGGTTCAGCCGGGCAGCTACACGGTCCGAGCCAGCCGAGGTTAATTTCGCCCCCGGAGGGACCTGCTCGTCACGTCCGCCTTTCCGAACATTGGATGATCCAACCCGATTCACCGGGCACGACAAGCGTGCGACTCCGGAGGCCCAGCGATAATCTACCGCGAATGGCGCTTCCATGATTACAATGAACAATAACGACGTTTGGTGATGCCAACCTGTCGTCAACAAGAGTTCAAAAAAGCGATCCTCGCTGGTCGCGTCAGCGTCACGTCTTGCCGCTCTCTTTCCGCCGGCATCTCGGTGAGTTCGAGTAAAAGTTTTTCTTTGCAGAAGCTCGGCTGAAAGGGGTGTTCCTCGCACAAAAAGTAGGGAGGGAAATTCACGTCCATGATCAGCCGTTATGAACACGCCTACGTACTCGATGTCATGTCCGACGACCATCCCGGCATAGTGGCCACCGTGAGCTCCGCCGTCGAGGAACTGGGGGCCAATATCGACGCCTGCAGCCAAACGGTGCTGGGCGGCTATTTCACCCTCATCATGATCATCAGTCTGCCCCACCCCATCGATCCGGAACAGCTTGCCGAACACGTGCGCAAAGCCGGGGGGACATGGAACTTGCAGGTTCTCGCCCGGCGGG
>NZ_JBAMME010000289.1:18335-92926 GCF_039793925.1 Thermogutta sp.
GGCGGGCCGTGCCTGTGGAAAGCTATTCTGAAAAAGTCCCCTGCGATCGCTTTGTCATCACGGCGTTCGGTAAGGACCAGCCGGGAATCGTCCGGCGGTTCAGTCAGTATTTGGCAAGTAAGGATATCAATATAGTAGACCTTTATGGGGACCGGTCTGGCGAAGAGTTTGTGCTTATCGGTCAGATTGAGATTCCCACCAAATGGGATATTCGGCTTCTCCAGGCGGACCTCGAGCAGATGGGGACCGAGCTCGGTTTCACTGTCAAGCTCCAGCACGAGAATGTGTTCGTGGCCACCAATCAACTGCGGTTGATTCACAGCACCGAGCGCTGGCCCAGCCTTTCTTCCGTCAAAGAGTGAGTGAGGCCGTTCCCGCCGGCCACTCGGGAGGAGGCACACCCGCTTGAAACTCGCCGCTTGCGGATCCTGGGCACTTTCCAGTTTCGTGATTCCGGTGACTGATGAACGCCGAAAGTCTCAATTTGTTAGCAACCAGTAAATAAAGAGGACGGATCATGCGATCCGTCCTCTGTCGCTTGGGGGAAAGTTCTAATCAGGTATCGATGCCGCCCACGCTACTCCTCGCCTAAGTGGAGCCGCTCACACCTGGTCAACAATCACAGCATCTGGCCGAGGCGTTCCACGAGGTCCGCAGTACGGCAGCTATAACCCCACTCGTTGTCGTACCACGCCACGACCTTGACCATGGAGCCTTCCATGACCTGCGTCCACGGAGCGGCGAAAATGGAGCTGTGCGGGTTGCCGATGATGTCGCTCGAGACGATGGGATCCTCAGTGTACTGAAGGATGCCCTTGAGCTTCCCTTCGGCGGCCTCTTTGATCGCGGCGTTAACCTCGGCAGCCTCGACCGGGCGTTTCAATTCCGCCACCAAGTCGACCACACTCCCTGTCGGAACCGGAATTCGCATGGCAATGCCCGTGAGTTTACCTTTGAGTTCGGGGATGACCAATCCGACAGCCTTGGCCGCACCGGTGGAAGTGGGGATGATATTGAGGGCAGCCGCGCGGGCTCGATACAGATCCTTATGGGGCAGATCCAGAACCCGTTGGTCATTGGTGTAGGCGTGGACGGTCGTCATCAAACCCCGCACAATGCCAAACTTTTCGTGAAGGACTTTGGCGACCGGGGCCAGGCAGTTGGTCGTGCAACTCGCGTTTGAAATGCATGTGTGCTCTGGCTTAAGTTGATCGTCGTTAACGCCGAGCACGCAGGTGAGGTCAGGAGTGTCCTTAGCCGGTGCGCTGAGCACGACCTTCTTAGCACCCGCTTCCAGGTGGGAAGCGTACCCCGGTTTTCCGTCGCCACCTCGGCTGGTGAATACCCCGGTGCTCTCCACGACGATGTCCGCCCCAAGATCTTTCCACGGCAGTTTTGTGGGATCTTTCTCGGCCATCACGGGGATTTTCTGGCCGTCGATAATGAGGTGCTTGTCGTCATATTCGACGGTTCCCGGATAAGTTCGGTGGACACTGTCGTACTTGAAAAGCATTGCCAGGGTCTTGACGTCTGTAATGTCGTTCACGCCGACAA
The DNA here is from genome assembly GCF_039793925.1 of Thermogutta sp. Classification (GTDB taxonomy): domain Bacteria; phylum Planctomycetota; class Planctomycetia; order Pirellulales; family Thermoguttaceae; genus Thermogutta. The sequence goes on from NZ_JBAMME010000289.1 coordinate 19,890, forward strand.
CCTGGAAGACACCCGGCTTCTGCAGCATGCGGCGAACGACCAGACGACCGATGCGGCCAAACCCATTGATTCCAACTCGGACAGCCACAGCTTTTCTCCTTTCCTAACGCAAAACGCCACTTGGCATTAAACTCGACCCATTGTCCCTCGGAGCCTTTAAAACGATTGATTATATTATACGAACACGAGCCTAACAACCATGGGAGCACAGCGTGTCTGGCAAGAGTGACGTTCCGAACTCTCTTCCCACTTGGCAATTACCTGCCGGAGTTCCCAAAGGCGTTTGGGAGTACGCTCAGGCCCCACACATTGCCGAAGAATACGACGGAACCATTTTGGGAAACGACCTAACCGTTTTCGATCAGCAGGTCATTGCCCGACACTGTCGTCGACCGGGCGTGGTGGTTGACCTCGGCTGTGGCACAGGAAGGGCACTCATTCCCCTGGTGAAGCGGGGATTTATCGGGATCGGGGTGGATCTTTCCCGACCTATGCTGTTACGTCTCCGCGAGAAAGCAAAACAGGAAGGCTGTGCCATATGGGAAATTCAGGCGAATATAGTGGAGCTGGGATGCCTGAAGGACTCAATCGCCGATTACTGTCTTTGTCTGTTCAGCACGCTGGGCATGGTTCGAGGCCGGCAATCTCGCCGCCAGTTGCTAGGACACGTGGCACGGATTTTAAAACCGGGCGGAAAGTTTATCGTCCACGTTCACAATGTCTGGTTTCATGCCCTGACACCGGCTGGTCGGGATTGGTTGATTCCCCACTTCGTTCAGGCCCGGATTCTCCGTCGTGCGGAGTTCGGCGATAAATTCTTCGAGTATCATGGCATTCCCAACGTGTTCGTCCATGCCTTCACACGGCGGGAATTCGTTCGGGATTTGCGGAGTGTGGGGTTGATGATCGAGGAGCTTATTCCCCTCGCGGTGGGAAGGCGTGAGCCGCTTCCTTTGCCATGGTTTTTTGGCTGGATACGTGCGAACGGCTGGATTGCCGTATGCCGGCGTCCACATTTCGAGTAGTTCGATAAGCGTTCCAGGATTCCCCTTTTTTTCCGGCAAACACGGAAGAGGCGTGATCTTCCAGCAAGACCACGCCTCTGTGTCTTTTATGCGATTTGCAACACCACCGCACCGATCGCCCTTAATTGGCGAACCAGGTTCCACTGGGAATAGGGAGACTCGCTCGGACAGTAGCAAGCTCGGGTCGAGTCACCTGGTGGGAGGCGATTTCCCAGGGATTGATTTGGACACCACCGGTCACGAACATCGTCCCACCGCGAATCCTGGTGAAGACTGCTGTCGGGGAGACATGACGGGCAGGGGTCAGTTTGGCGGTGGCCACAATGTCTTCCCCCAGAAGGGCCGGTAAAGAGAGCTGAGCCTTCTCGAGCAGCCTCTCCTGGGCAATCAGGGCGCCGAGAGTGGCGAGATCCATGCAGTTGCGTACCTGGCCGAAAACCGGGTCCGCTTTGGAGAGCTCCTCATACCGGGCGGTCATCAGTTCCGCCCATTTGCGATAGATCGGGGCGGCTTCCTCGGTTTTCACACGTTCACCCTGGGTGTTGTAAAGGTCTGCCTCGGCCATGGTTTTGACGGCTGCCTTCTGGAATTTCCACGTTAAACCTGCTTCGTCGCGCGCGAGCGGTTCATAGTCCGGCGCGAGCCACCATCGGGGCATCATGTTGTTTGGCCGGAAACCGGAACTGGCGACTAACGAAACAAAACTGGGCAGTCCCGGCACCGGGGCGGGCTCCGCACCCATGGATATTTGCTTCATGCGGAAGTCGGCAGCCACCAGCACCCGTGCGAAGTGCGAAGATTCCGGGACGCCCGTGAGCGTAACAATCTGAGGGCCGATGGTTTCTTCGAGAGCCCGAGCAAACGCCACCGGATCCACGTTTCCCCGACGCGCACGGACAAAAGCGTTCAGGCGTTGGATGCCCTCGCTTGTGGGGTCGATCGAGCAACTGATCACCGTTCGCTGCGGTTGGAAGGCTGCTCGCAAAGCCACCAACAGGTCATCCAGTAACATGATCGGTTTGCCGGTTTGTGTTCCCACGGGGTAGCCTTTCTCGTGGAGCCGCCACGGTTCAGCAGGTCCCACAATGAGGATATCCTGCTTGTCCGGATAAACAAGGACATAATCGATCCGCGTCAGGCCACCGAGGAAGCAGACTTCCTCCCGAAGGGCTGTTCCCTCGCGGATTGACCGGGCCAGTTCTGCGTCCAGGTATTTGAGCGAGATGGCCCGGCTGGGTGAGGGCTGTCGGAAGTCCTCGGGCAAATCCCGATGGAACTGTTGCCAAGTCTTGGACAATTCCTGGAGATCCTGGCGGGAGGCTGAGCGAATGATACCGGACTGGTCAATGATGACCCCTCCCACCGCCCGGGTTGCCAGCACAGCCCCGCCGGTGTTATTGTTATTGCCTTGCGCCTGGGCCAGGTTACTCCAAACGCCCCAGGCTAGCATGAATGCCAAAAGGGCTGGCACGCCGACCCAACGACCAATTCCCCGCACGCGAATCATACGAAAATCTCCCAAACCACGCGGTAAAGTGACCTTTTCTTCCTAATGACGGCTGTCGCTCCATCCACCCCGAGGAGCCAGTCAGTAGTTTGAGTGGAACGCCATTCTGCGCCGATTCGACTGCTTTCCAAACGGTATCTCCATCGAGAACCCCGTCATCGCAACTTTCCCACACCGCGCCACTACAATTTTAGGCTAATTGCCTGCCGTGGGCTTTTCAACTTTCTTTCGCGTCCCCATTTTGGTTGCCCATTGTCGTCAAAAAGTTCCGCCGGGTCCGTTTTGCGGTTCAGGAGGCGCGTGGGAGCTGGACAGCGGGATCGGCTGAGCGTGTCGGAACAACGGATTCTTCCTGTTTTTCACATGACCCGCGGCTGCCATAGAGGAATCCGGGCCCACTCTGGGTTCGGAAAAGCTTGTTCACTCACCGGGGAGGATCAGGACTTGGGAGTTAAGGCGACCTATCCGCCCCAGAAGCGAGGTTGCCGATGCGCTCCGATTCTTGAGGAAAGCCTCTAGAATAGAAGTAGGAATCAGTGAATGGCTCTCTAGCGGGATTCTCAGTTTGCAGTAACAAGAGCGAGGGTTGACCATTGTCGGACGTTGCCTACCTCGTCATCCGTGAGGGCTCGAAGTGGACGGACGTTTTTCGTCTCGTCCCAGGCCAGGTGATCACGATTGGTCGGGCACCGACAAACCAGATCGTCATCAAAGACGAACGCTGCAGCCGCAGCCACGCGGAAGTCTTCATGTCCGAGGGCCGTTGGGTGATTCGCGATCTGGAGAGTCGGAACGGCACGGTTGTGGGCAACCAGCTCATCAAGACAGATTGGCCCCTGCAGTCCGGAGATGTGATTCGGATCGGGCGGTCCCAGCTCGTTTTCGTCAAGCATCTCAGCGACGCTTTTCCGGAAACGGGTACTATTCCGGGACGGGAGGCACTTGCCGATCCACTCGAGGCGGCCCAAGCAAAGTCCGAAAGCGACGAGGAAGTTCTCGGCGAATACGAGCCCACCACTATCACCCATCGGCGGAACCGAACCCGGCTACTTGAATCGGAGAATCGGGAAGAACTAAGCCTCGAAGAGGCGGGCCGGGCTGCCGCGCGTCTGTGCCGGCTCGCCTTTGAGCTGGGCAAGGCACCCACGGCCGTGCGGATGGCAGAACTCACTCTGGAAGCCCTGTTTGAAATGACGGCCGTGGACGGTGGCGCCGTGTTGCTGGTCCCCCGCGACTTCGTGGGCACACCCACCGGGAGCGACCTCCACGTGGTGGCCTCCAAGACGACATCGCAATGGCCCTATCACCGGGTTTCCAATTTTCTGGCCAGCACGGTACTTCGGGAGGGGGAGGCAGTCCTGGCCCGCAACGTCCTGGATGACAGTGCCATTGGCAGTCGCGATAGTCACGGAGAGATTCACGCCACAAGTGTCATCTGCGCACCGGTGCGCCAGGGGAAACGGGCCCTCGGCGTCATCCATCTTTACTCCACGGACACGAGCCGCGGTCCTTCTCCGGAAGATCTCGAGTTCACGCTCGCTGCAGCGGACACCCTGGCCGTTGCTCTCGCGAATCTCAACCGTCAGGAGGAACTCGCAGAGAATCTCACCCAAGTCAAGACCGAGAACGTCCAGCTTCGTGAGCGGCTGGGCGTCCACAGTGAGCTCGTCGGGCGAAGCGAAGCGATCAGGAAAATCAATGAGGAAATCGCTCGGGCAGCGGCCACCAAAGCCACAGTCCTCATCCGGGGGGAAAGCGGTGTGGGGAAGGAGCTCGTCGCGCGGGCCGTCCACTATTCCAGCCCCCGCCGCAGTGGGCCATTCGTGTGCATCAACTGCGCCGCTTTGTCCGAGGAACTTCTGGCAAGCGAGCTCTTTGGACACGAGAAAGGCGCCTTCACCGGTGCTTATGAACGCAAAATCGGCAAGTTCGAACTGGCCCACCAGGGGACGCTCATGCTCGACGAAATCGGCGAGATGAGCCCCAGCATCCAGGCCAAGTTTCTGCGGGTGCTGGAGGGACATCCGTTTGAAAGGGTGGGCGGAAGCAAGCCGATTAAGGTGGACGTCCGCGTGATTGCCGCCACGAACCGCGATCTTGAACAGGAGGTGGCTGCAGGCCGGTTTCGCAGGGACCTGTTTTTCCGCTTGCGGGTTTTGGAAATAGTAGTACCACCGCTGAGGAAAAGGATCGAAGATATTCCCGAACTGGCGTACTATTTCCTCAACAAATTCCGCGAGGAAACAGGCCGCAAGATTAAGGGCTTCACCACGCAGGCGATGGAACGTCTCACATCCTATCGGTGGCCAGGAAATGTGAGGGAGCTCAAAAACGTCATTGAACGGGCGGTGGTTCTGTGTCGCGGGGATTACATCGACGTGGACGACCTGCTGCTTTCTACCTTACCGACCACCGGGGATACGGCCGAGGCGCTCATCCAGGAACGCGGTTATCGACCCTGTTCTCTTGAGGAGCTCGAACGGGCCCATATACTGGCTACTTTGCGGCACACGAACTGGAACAAGAGCCGTACTGCCCAGATTCTCGGCATCGAGCGGTCCACCCTGGAACGCAAGATTCGCCGCTACGGCTTGGATGAGCTGGGGAAGAAGCAGACTCCGCGCTGACGCCTGATGGGCAATTTCCCTCTTGCGGCTCCGAGCTCGTTGCATTTGTCAACTGAAAAGTATATTGTTAGCTGTTCGCAGATCTGGTCCGGTGTCTGGATTCCACAACCAGAAGGATAGGAAACGATGCATCGTGTAACGCGTGCAGCCCTGGTAGTGGGACTCATCATCGCCTTTTTGCTGATTGCCGCCGGGGGTTACGTTTGGCTTATCGCGCTGGGCGACAAGCGGATCGAATCCAAGCTGGCAGCTCTGCGGCAAGCGGGCGAACCAACATCGGTGGAAGAGTTATGGCGTGCTGCAGGTGCTGGCCACGACAAACCCAAGGACACGCGGTTTGACGATGTCGTGGCTCAGGCCACGGAGATTCGCAAGATCGTGGAAAACTCCTACGCCCCGGCACTCATGGATGAAAACGGTCATCTCACGGAGGCGGGACGAGAACGAGTGGGGGAGGCTTTCCAGAAACACGGCAAATTTCTCGAGTTGACGGAGCAGCTTTTGGAGAACCCTCCCGCAGTGGTTCCGCCAGAAGGAGAGGCGCGGCCTGAAGAGCACCTCAAGTGGTGCGTACGTGTTGTACAGAATGCCGACGTCATTGCGCGGATGCTCCGCTACTGGGGGCTGTTCAACGCAGAATCCGGAAACATTCGCGAGGTCCTTCGGGCGGCGGACTTGTCACAGAAATTGGCACGATGGATCCACACGTATCCGGGAACAATGCCCTGTAATTCCGCTTTGAAGGCGGAAGCCAACGCGATCGATCTCTGCGAGCTGATTGCGGGGCACCCCAAGGGGGCGAAAGAGCTGGAAATACTCCGACAACCTCTGATGGACTCGCGTCCCCTCGCATGGTGTGCCCGGGCCGTGGTGGCTGACCGGGCGCTGGGATTAAACCTTCTGGTTCGGTACCCGGGGCGCGAGTCTCTGTGGACGCGCTACCGGTGGAACCAGTTTTACCTGAATTACCTGGATTTATTCGAGCGGCTTGTGAGAGAAATTCAGCAAGGGAGTTATTCGGCAGTGGCTTCGGCGCTGAATGCAGGGGGCATGCCTCCCGAGGCTGATGCGGTCAAGATGGTCATCCCCACCGTTCGTCGCTGTGTCAACGAAGCCTTTGCCGTGGAAGCTCGCCGCCGGGAGTGCCTTGTTGCCTTGGCTATCCTTAACATGCATGTTCAGAAAATACCGGAATCCACGGAACAATTGCTCGATCCCGGCAAACTCAATCTGCCGAAGGACGTGGTCCTGGACCCGTATAGCGGAACCCCGTTCCATGTGCTGACCGCAAATGACCAGTGCGTCATCTATTCCGTGGGTCCCAATCAAAAAGACGAAGGTGGACAAACGTTCCAGGGCGCCGATGATGTGAGTTTTCGATTTGCCTGGAACCCGGCTACGTGATTGAGAGACCCGTGAAGGAAGCTTCTCAGCGAAAGCGTCGGGCCCGATTACGGAAGTACAGATAATCCGCCAATACATCCGCCAGGGGACGGCTCGTGTCTACCACGACGTGCTCTACTTTGTTGCGCTGGCACAATTCCGACAACCGGTTTTGAAAGGCCTGAAATGCCGCAAGATAGTGCGGCCGGAGGTCTTCCGGTCGGGTGATTAGCTCCTCAGCGACTTCCAGCCCAATAAATTTGGTCGGGCCTCGGAATTCAAAAGCGATTTCATCATGATGGAGCACTTGCACGAGAACCAGTTCATGGCGGGCAAAGCGGAGGCGCTGGATAGCCGATTCCAAATCGTCAAGGTTCGCGAAAAAGTCGCTCACAATGATGACAATCTCTCGTCGCTGAAACCGGCCGGCAAGCTGGGCCAGACATTCCCCCATTGATGTTTTGCCGCGGGGTTCGGAGTTGTCGAGGTGATCCGTCATGCGCACGATTTGCGCGAGAGCATTACTGGGAGGCACGAATCCGCGAGGTTGATCGTCAAACGTGGATAGGGAAACTTTGTCACCCTGCTCCAGAACGGCGTACCCGAGCGTCACGACCAATCGAGAAGCATAGCGCAGTTTTTGCTGCTCGCCTTCCCCGTAGCGCATGGAAGCACTTGAGTCGAGCACGAAATGGCAGACCAGGTTGGTCTCCATTGCGTACTGCTTCACGACATATCGGCCACGGTTAAAATAGACCCGCCAGTCGATGTATTTGGGGTCATCCCCCCAGACGTACTCCCGATGACCGACGAACTCCACGGCAAACCCGGCCAGGGCAGAGCGGTGCGATCCCGCCAGATTTCCCTGGACAACGCCGTAGGGTTCGAACCGTTGCCGGGCAATTCGTGCCAACACATCCGCATCGAGGTAACGGGAAAGGACTGATTTCGGCATACTTTGCCTCTATTCGCGCGTTTCCGCATGGAACGTGGAGTTGTTAGCTGATCACGTCTGCACACGATCCCGTACCACCCGCGGAGATGGTTTCTCATATTTGGCATCAGGGGGCACGGCCTCCATAAGCATCTCAATGAGTCGGTCGCTGGTAAGATTATTGGCCTGGGCCGCATAGTTTCCCGCGATGCGGTGCCGCAGGGCGGGCTTGAGAACGGCCTGGACGTCGCCAATGGTGGCGTGATACCGTCCGTGCAAAACGGCCCGGGCCTTGGCACAAGTCACCAACGTGAGGAGGCCTCGTGGTCCTGCTCCCCAGGCCACCCAACGCGTTACGAAGTCTGGGCTTTCGTCGGAGCCGGGTCGCGAGGCTCGGACGAGCGCCCAGGCATATCCCAGGACCTGATCGGAAATGGGAATGCGGGTAACCAGTTTCTGGAATTCAATGAGTTCCTCGCCAGTCATGAGAGGTTCAATGGTTCCCTGTTGTCCGCTCGTCACGCGGCGTGCAATTTCCCATTCTTCCTCTGCCGAAGGATAATCCACCTTGATATACAGGAGGAAGCGGTCGAGTTGCGCCTCCGGCAGCGGATAGGTTCCCTCCTGTTCCAGGGGGTTCTGGGTGGCCAGGACAAAGAACGGATCGGGGAGCGGATACACGCGTCCCCCGGCGGTCACCTGGCGTTCCTGCATGGCCTCGAGCATCGCGGCCTGAGTTTTGGGTGGGGTTCGATTGATTTCATCGGCCAGGATCATATTGGCAAAAATAGGGCCCGGCAGGAATTTGTAGCCCCGCTCCCCGGTTTTGGGGTCCTCCTGAATGACATCTGTCCCCGTCACGTCGCTGGGCATGAGGTCGGGCGTGAACTGGATCCGCTTAAAGGTGAGATGGGTGGCCTGAGCCAGGGAACTGACCAGCAGAGTTTTGGCCAGGCCAGGCACGCCCTCCAAAAGCGCGTGTCCACGGGCCAGGATTGCAATGAGAACCTCTTCGATGACTCGTTGCTGACCCACGATCACCTTAGCCAGCTCTTCCCGGATGCGCAAATAAGCTTGGTGGCAGCGTTCGACGGCTGCCGCATCAGTGGTAGAGATCTCTTGGTGCATAGCATCACTCCGCATTTTGGAAGTACCTCCGTAAGCGGTCTTCGTATCCTTTAGGGATTGGCGCGTTCATCCCCGCTCGCAGCGCCTCACGGATTTCCGGTGGCAGTTGCAAAAGCCACGTTTGAGCAGAATTGGCACTGCCTTCGGTAGTCACGGGAAGTTGGGCAGCAACCCCGGTGCGGCTGTCCGTCTGCGGCACCTTCCCTTCCTTCAAGGGAGTCTGGGCGGGATTTTGATTCTGGACTTGCTCGCCCTGGCGGGCCGCTCCCCCCTGACCCTGCGGAGAAGAATTGCTGGCCGTTTGGGCCGTTTGGCTGGTTGCGGGTTGGACCCCTTGTGGCTGCTCCCGACCCGAGGCAGCCTGCGCCGCCAGATTCTGAAGTGCTGCTAGGGCTGCCGCGATCGCATCGGCAGGCCCAGTTTGCTGCGACGTAGGATCCGGCGACTCATTCATTATCTGCTGGGGAGCCGAATTTATCATCTGGGGCAGTTGCTGAGCGGCCAGAAGCGCAGCGGCAAGCTGGTGCTCCCGTTCTGCAAGCGCAGAGAGGGCACCGGCAAAGCCCTGCCCAGTTGCCTCCTGGGCGGGCGGTACAGTTTGAGGACTGGTGGACTCAAGCACCCCGCGCGACGCGTTTTCCGCTGCATGCAACTGCGCTGTGGCTTCTGGATGGACGGGTATCGCCTCGCTTGCCAGGCGTTCGGCTGATTCGGTATGTGCCGCAAAGGGTGAGCGACTCTGGGAAGCCAACTGCTGGGCTAAGGACTGAAGATGCTCTGCCGCAGAGGCCAATTCCTGAGTAACCGCACGAGGAAATGCATCGCTTGGGGCTTGGTTCTCCGTGGTGTTCGATTCGCCGGGCTGTTCTGCCTGCCTCGACAGCTCCCTGGCCTTTTGAAGGGCCTGGGCAGCCTGGGCGGCTTCACGGTTGGCCTCCTCTGGCGTCGCGACATTCACGTCGCCAAGTGCTTTTTGTGCTTCCGCGATGGCCGCCGTGACCTGTTGCTGCTTTTCGGTGCGTTCGGATGGTGGAGATGCATGCGAGGCCGTCAACCGCGCAGCCTCGCGAAGTACCTCGAGCGCCTTTTCCGCCGAAGGTGCTTCCCGGAGGGCCGCCGCCACCTCGGGATGGCCTGCAGCCTCCTGTTGTCGGGCAGCCGCTTCAATCACCTGTTGTTGTGCACGCTGGACATTCTCCAGTTGATGGCCCAGTTGCTCGGTCCCGGAGAGAGACGGCAGGTACTGCTCAACCGCCTGCCGGGCCTGGCGAGCCTGTGCCAGTTGCTGGGCGGTGACTTCCTGGAGCTGCTGAGCAGCCCTTTGGGCTGCTTCCCAATCTGGGGAGTTCCCAGCCGGCTGATGCCATGCTGCCCGGACGTTTTCCACAACCTCTGCCGCAAGCCGTCGTCGTTGCGCGTCCGCCAGAGCCATTTCCACCGCCGAAAGGGCTTCATCCAGAGCCTGCTCCGCCTGCCGGGTGAGCTGACGGGCAGGGGATTCTGATGGAGACGGTGTGGATTGAGCGGCTTGAGCGGAACTGGGTGCCTCCGGGGAAGTCGGCTCCTCCGATTGGCTGGGTTGCTTCGACGAGTTCTGACTCGATGAACCTGTCCCTGCCTGCTCTGGCGAGGCGTTTTGTTGAGCAGGACTCTGTGTTGATCGCGCCGCCAGATTGGCGAGTTTCTCGCCCACCCTTTCGACGGTCTCTGCCGCCTGATGAATTGCCGACGTAACTTCTTTTGGAAGTTGTTTGTCTTTGGGAACTTCTGCGACCCCGCTTGCGATTTTCTGCTCTGCCTGGGCCGCCGATTGAAGCTGATGGTTTGCGGCCTGGTCACTGGCGCGCGATTGTTCTTCGCGGAGTTGCCGGAGCGCTTCTCTCGCCGCCAGGAGGTCGGCCTCTTTTTGTCGGGCAGCCATCGCATCGAGAAGATCAGCCCCGGAATCGGGCGAGGCCGCCCGCTGTTGCAATTCAGATTGGGCCCGAGCAAGACTTTCCAGAACGTTCTGCTGCTCCTGGGCAGCGGATTCACCCTGATTCTGGAAAAGCTCTTCCGCGGCACGAGAAGCGGCTTCTGCGGCATCACTGAGGGCTGGGGGTGCCTGAGGTGTCAGTTTCTTGGCCGCTTCCGTAATGGCATTGCGAAGTTCCAGTTGCTCCCGCGTAAGCTCCTCGAAAGTTTCCGGAGCGTCGGCCTGAAGGGTTTGCTGCCGCAATTGTTCCTGACGTCGGGCAAGTTCCTCCAGGGCTTTTTGGACTGCATCGGGATTATCCCGGTTAAAATCACCATGCAACGTCTCGATACGCGTCAGCAGTTTCTCTAGTGCCGCGATGATCTGGTCTTCTTTGGCCACTGCCTCGGAGAATCGAGCCTCCGTAAGGGCCTGAAGAGACTCGACAAAAAGCCGATCCACCTGATCTTCCTGTAAAGCCCGGAGAGCCAGGTCGGCGGTACGACCGACCGGACCACCCCATGCTACGATATCGTTCAGAAACTGCTTAACCTGGGTGTAAAGGGTGTTGACGTCGCGCTGATCCTCACGAACGGACAGGGCCTGCACCGCCTGTTGGGTGGAAGGCTGAGCCGGCAGCAATTCCGTGCGCTCGCGGACCTTCTGTTCCCGCGCGATCAGCTGCCTGGCCAGCTCTTCGATTTCTGCCAGCCTCAATCGTCGCAGCACCCGTTGCCGCTCCAGCATAAGCTGCGCCAGGACCAGGCGGCTCTTCTCCCGCGCAGCCTCCAGGAGCTTCAAACGCGATTCGGCAGGAGACTCCATCGTCTGCGCGAGGATCCTGAGGACCTCTTTCATATGCTGGTCCACAAGCTCGTCGAGATGCTGTTGCATCTCTTTCAGCTCACCATAAAGCGGCAGTTCAGTTAGTCCATTTTCTTCGAGCTGCGTCATCTGAAGGGTAATCTGCTCATTGACGAGTCGCCGAGCCATCTCCCGGACCTGCTGCTGAATTGTCTGCCGGTAACCAGGATCAGGCAGCGAAGCGGAAGGCGTACTCGCGGGTTCACCGCTCCCCGATTCAGAAGCGGTCCCCGGCGGCTGCGCAGGGAATTCACCCAAGGTGCTGGATCCATTTACACCGATCCCGGCGAAGCAAGCACAGAACGCAACCGTCAGGACCACCCATGCCAGAGCGAAGCATCTGCGGGGTGGGCCTGAGAGATCAGCTCGGGTTGGCCAACGATTGGAGAAGCCTGCGTGCATCATGGCCCACCTCCTACGTCGAGTTGTTTGTCGATCATTTCCCGCAATTCTTCCGCGGATTGCCGGTCGATTTCGCTCATGATCGCCAGGATTCCCGCCAGATCGGTGACCTCCAGCGTAATCGGCTCAGAGGAGCTGACCGCTCCTTCCCGGCCCGGCCTCCGCATATCGGTGGCGAGGATTACGAGCTCTACGCGATCCCCTTTCTGGCAGGAGAGCTGGCTCAGATCTATCTTCCATTTTTCATCCAGCACCCTGACCCGGTCTGCGCTTTTCTCCCAAATTGTCCAAGTGGCCGGCGGTTCCGAATTTCCATCAGGATGGATTACCGTCGCCTGAACGCTCACTTTCTCGATGCCGAGGTCGTCTCTGACCTGACACACCAACGTGGGTTTTGCTGTGGGAAGGACAAACCTGGTGAGTGCCCGCGCCATCACCTGCGGCGGGTAGTCCGGCCGAACCAGGACGGTGGCCTCCAGCGGCGGATCGACGGTCAAATTATTCTCATCTGTGATCTCGAAGAGAATATGCTGCGGTGTGGCCAGTTCGGAAAGGGGCAGGCCTTCCGGATTTAGCCACCACAGCTCGGTGGCTTTTCCTGCCCCGTTGTCTGCTGTTGACGTGAGGAGTTGGACTGACATGTCGGCCGGCTGAGGAACCGACGCAGGCCATTGCTTTTCCAGAGGTCTCTGCAAACGACCCAAACGTGCTACGACCCTGCGGAGAGGCCGATCGGACGCGACACCCAACGTGACCCGTGACCCTTCCGTGACTGTAAGCTGCGTGACCCCCTGAATTACAGTGGGAGCGCTTTCATTGCGAGGATCTTCGACATAACTGATCAGAATCACAGCCGGGGGGTTCAGACACGTAAGAGTCAACCAGTTTGTTGCGGCATCGCCCAGCAAGATGCGCAGGCGCACCGTTTCCTGAAGAGCCGGGAGCTCCGCCCGGTATACCTCACCCGCCACCGCTGCTGTGTAATTCTTCTCAGCACCCGAGTTCTCGTCATTGGAAGCTGCCCGCGGGAGTGCCTGTTCCACAGCGTGACGTCCCCGCGTGGGAGAACTGAGCACCAGTTTTCCCGCGGGAGGGAGATATCCACCGGCTACCGCCACGACGGTGACGGGTTGGCCTGCAGCGCAACGGATGACTGGCTCCGATTCGGTCCAGGAGATGCGTTGGCCGTTGATGTACACAGCCACCAATCGGGTCGCGGTGGGATAGGGTGTTTCTTCGAGCAAAAGCCGCCGGGTAAACGTGCGGACGTGTTCCGGGAAAAGTATCCACAGAAGCGTCAGAAGCGTCATTCCGCAAACTGCGGCGATCACTCGACGACGCAGGGGTGTTTGCGGCACGTCACGAATGAGTGGCAACCGCTGCGCCAGCTCGGCTACCTGGCGGATGACGTGCCGCTGTAATTCGACCGAGCCCCATCGGGCGGCTTCGGGCCGTTCAAATTGCAGAGCGGCGACCAGGTCGCTGTCAATTCCCTGATGTTTTTCAACCAAAAGAGCGATCTCCAGTTCCGACTCTCGATACCGAAGCCAGGGCAATACATAGCGGATGAAGGCCAGCACCCCGCTGGTCACCGAAATCACTAGCCCCACCAGGCGAACTTCGCGAGTCGGCCGAAGCAACCAATCGAAGCAGAACAGGCCCAGAATAGCACCGCACAGGATGACTCCCGTTCCCAAAAGGGCAATCCACCAGCGGGTCCGGCGACGATAACGGGCGACGCGCCCCAACAGCCGGTGCAAAGAAGTCAATTCATCGCTCATCGGAGATACAGCCATTTCCGGAGGGCCCATTCCACCAATAGAGCGCCAACCACCAAGCCGAAGAACAGCCACGTATTCCAGAGTTCCACTTGAACGATCTCGGTCTCCTTTTCGCGACGTTGGGGAAGGTTACGTAAGAGCTCCGCCAACTGGGGAAGATCATACGATTGACCGCCAGTGAGACTGGCCAGGCGATCCTGAAGCTCCCGGTTCCGTCGGGCCTGTTGTTTTTCTATCGACTGGCTGGACACTTTGAAGGATGTCTCGACTATTCGATTGGTGAGCGGATCATGAACTTCCAGCCGGTATTCGCCGGGAGCAAAGACGGTGGTGCGGCCTTCAAATTGCCCTGGACGAAGGAGCGTCAAAGGAATCTTCCGCGTTTGACCGCCCGTCCCAGCGGGCAGATGCAGAAAGGCCTCCAGTTGCCCCCCAGGTATTTGATCTTCTGTGAGTGGCCGATAGTCCGCGTTGTATGCTTCCACCGAGAACCGCACCTCATCACCGCTGCGGTACTGCTTACGGTCGGAGCGAGCGACAAAGCGTTTGTCTGCCCCCAGGGCGTGCTGGATTGCCAGCCGGTGGATGAGCTGACCCCAGAACTGACGGTAATAAAGATCCCCGTACTTCCGCCGCAAACGCCACAATTCATTGAATCCCACATAAATGACTTCACCACGCCCCACTTTTTGCGCGGCAATGAGGGGCTGAGGAGTCCGGCCATCCGCGCAGGTATCTCGAGGATGGGCGAGCAACACGGTGGCCAGTGGGCGAACGCGAACGACAGGATAATACCACACCACCTTGCCGAGATTGTCCCAAGCCCGGCCGTTTTCTTCGGCGTTCGGACCCAGGACCATGAAGTCGAAAAGATCGGCTTCTGGAGTGCGTTGTGGGTGAAATGAACTTTCTCGCAACCGGGTCAGGGGAGCAATTTCCACCGGCAGCAGATCGTTGAGAGGCGTGTCAGCCCATTGGCCAGGGCTGAACCGCGGACCGACACTGAAAACCACTCCGCCGCCCAACTCGGTGACGAATTCTCGGATCATTTCCATCATCGAGCGACTGATGGCGCTGGCCGGAATGTCGCCGATGATCACCACATCGTAGGTGAAGAAGTCGCGGCGTGGCAGGGCAAGGGTGGGCAGAAACAAGGGGTTCTCCACCCGAACACGTGCATCCGCCGACCGCAAGTAAGTGCGAAATCCTTCCGGTCCCACGAGCGGGTCGCGATGAAACACCTCCTTGATAAACCGCCACTCCCACGAGGGCTCATCCTCGATGAAAAGGACGCGGACGTAATATTCCCGGACGTAAGTGTCGCGAACAATGCGGTTGTTCTCGGTGAGCGTCTCCTGCGGGAGACGATCAACTTCCGCTGTAATGACGAGCTGGCCGGCCGCTTTCGGCACGTAGGGAACCTCCCGGTGAACGACCGGTCCAGAAAGGCGGATAACTTCCTGCAAGATGACCTCGCCAACCGGATCGTTCATCTTCGGCTCAGTCGCTGCGGCAGAGGTCGGCAGATGTGGTGAAATCGATTCCTCGTTACCCACGGAGCTGGAAGCCGCTGATGACACCGCACTCGGCGATTGATTGTCCTCTGCTTGTCGGGCGAAAACTCGCAGCGTCACTTCCTGCCCTGTGAACCCTTCCTGTCGGACGGCCACAGTCACAACAGACTTTTCGTCCTTTTTCATCATGGGAGGGAGTTGCACATCCACGGCCAGGTCGTGGGTCTGCACATCGCCCACTCCCACGCAGTAAAGTGGCGTTTGAAGCTGGGCGGCCACCGTTTCCGGGGCGATTCCCGCGTTGTGATTGAAATCGCTGACGAGCACAATGGCGCCGGGCGGCGTCGCTCCGCGTTTTCTATTCAGATCAAGCAGAGCGGCACCCAGGGCGGTAACAGGCCCATCTGCGGTAAACTGAGAGGTCCACTGCTCCTGCCGAGCCAAATCTTCCAAATTGACCGTAAGCGGATCCACCCCATCTCCGCGGTGGAGCCTGAACACCCGGACTCGGAATGCGTTCTCCACCTGCCCCACCAGTTCGGGATCAAGAGCGGCAAAAGTCTGGCGCACGCGCTCTGATCGAGTCAACTGCCCTTCAGAATTTCCGGCTGGAGGTAGCAAACGCCTTCCGCCCGAACTCGGCGCGACCCCGAGGGCGTTTTCACCCGGCTCCGAACCCCGGTCGACCAGGCTCATGCTCTCCGTGTCGTCGATGACGAACCACAGGCCCGGCCGGTTCAATCGCTGGAGTTTGACGACCAACGTAGGCTGCAGGAGGATTCCCACAAGTGCGGCGAGCGCCAGCGTCCTGATCACAACGAGAGTCATCCGCAACCTGCGAGACGGGACATACTGCCAACGTCCGTAATACGCGGCGACACCCACCGTTACGACGATGATCGCCAACCCCAGGAGAAGCCACGGAGCGCGGACCCAGCTTGCGCCCCAGTAGAGATCGACCGACTCCACTTGTTCGGCTTGCGGGATTCCCAGGAATTGCCAGAAGAACCCGGCGACGTTCACGAGTGGGCCTCCCCGTGACTGGAACCGCGGGCCAGCAGGCCCATTTCCGAAATCAGCCCAAGTGCTGCCGCCAGTATGAACCACGGCCACCACTCGCGGGAGCGACCTGCCACGGCATCGTTACCACCTCCGTTCACCAGAATGTGCGATCCACGCAATTGTGACGATATTTCTTCGGCTCGCAGATAATCGGGGACAGATTCTTCCGCCGGTCCTGCTACCGCCAGGGGTATATTCTCCATGGGTCGTCCCAGAACAGGAGAAGTGACCTGGCGATCGCGTTGTCCCCCATTGATGGCAGAGCTCACCCGGAAGCCCTCTGAATTCTCGGAAGCAGCTCCCCCGGCCGATCCCTGGTAGCAAACCAGGTGGTACAATCCCCGGTGAGGAAATCCTCGAATAACGATGCCGTAGCGACGGGCTTCGAGTGCCTCGGGAAAGAGGGGTCTCACTTCTCCGTCGGGGCCGACAAGCTGCCAGGATTCTCCCGTCGGGTCATCAACCGCAAGCCGGAACACATCAGAGGTGGCCAAATTCCGGCGGGGGCAGGTACTATCCACAAGCCTGCGGAGTAAGCGATCGTACACCACCACCGCGTAGGAGGCACACATGGTGTTCCAATCGCGAAACAGCCCGCTGGTAATGAAAACGGTTCGGCCCTCTCCTAACTGGCGCTCCACCATGAAAGGTAGCCCGTTTGTGTAACGCGCCAACACTTTTACTTCCTGTGGAGAAGAGTCTTGCCCGGCAGAAGTTGAATCGGAGGCTTGCACCCCGGGGTTTTCCCCGGTTTTTTCTGGCACAATCTTTTCCCGTTGCAAGTCCCATTGCCAGATCAACCAGCTTCGTTCGCTGCTGGCGGACGTTTGGGCAAGGGATTTGGTTTGCGCAGTCACCTTTGGGGCTGGCTTCTGGGAAGAGGAACTCCTTTGCACCGATGATTGGGCAACATCCACCTCCACGGCTTGGAAGAAGAACACCGGCTGGTAAAATCGTGCTAATTCCGTCTCATCGAATTCCTCGATCCGAAAGCAGGGATCCTGAAGGCTGCCCACGTCGAGCTGAAACGGCACCAATCGGGTAACACCGGGCAGGGGGAGCCGACCGTAGAAACCGGGTAGCAAACGCCCGGGCAAAATCTCGTATGGCGGAACACAGGCGCGCGACCACGCAACGGGATCGAATTCCCCGCCCGCCGCCACCACCAGATTGCCCCCCTGGCGGACGAATTCTGCTAAAAGGTCCAACCGAGGAGTTGGATCACGCACGCCCGCTACAACGAGTACCCGGGTGTTACCAAGTCGGGAAGGAGATAACTCGTCCAGAGTGGCGGCCTGGCCGACCAGTCCAAACTTGGCTTCTTCGAAGGACGTTGCCAGGAGCTTTCGAAGAAAGAAGGTTTCTCCATACCGGCCGCCAGCGGGGTCTTCGTTCCGGCCGTACTGATCGACAAAAAGGATCGGAGAGGTCTTGAAAACAGGCAAAAGGATGGTAGCTGAGTTATCGTCCTCCAGAGGATCAGGGGGCAAACTGACCTGGACGTCAAGCCAGCTCAGCTCCGTCTGCTGAGGCAGGACAGACAAAGAATACGGCGGGAATTCGACCTCCCGCTCCTGCCCCGGCTGAAGATCGACCGGCTGCGTCGCCACGACATTTCCCCGAACAAGCAGCCGCACAAGGAGGCTCTCGCGCGGCTTGTTTCCCTCATGACGCACCCATGCGCGAACCCGAACCGAGCCGCCCGGCTGGAGATAGCGTTCAGGAATCGACACGCGGCTGATCCAGGTGTTTTCGGGGACGTCGGGTTGAATGAGAACAACCTCCGGTGTTACCGGGAGATCTTGAGCCAAACGAGCCAGTGCGGCCATGTCCGAATGTGACCGTTGAAAATCGCTCAGTATGACGATCCTTTTTTGGCGAGGGTCGGGAAAGCGACGACAGAGATCGGCCACATCCGCCAGGCCCGCACGGAGATCGCCGCTGCGATCCAGAGGAAACAGGGCCCTGACCACTTCCGCTGCCTCGTCCGGCGGCCCAAAATCGCAACGCACGACCTCGCTGGGCGCCCGAACAAGCGGAACCACGGAGACACGGCTTTCCGGCGGCAATTCCTTCAGGATGGCCAGGGCCCGGTCTCGGGCTTCCTCCCACAGGGAACGTCCCAGCACTTGATAGTTCATGCTGAGGGAGTTGTCCAAAACAAGGAGCAAATGCGTTGCGACGCGCGCCCCGGAGACACCCGCCTGGCCCCAGTGAGGCCGCGCCATTCCAATTGCAAAAAGAAGTAAACAGGCTACCCGCAAAAGAAGCAGTAACCAATCGCGAAGCTCAATCATCCGGCGACTGCGTCGGGCAGCTTGCAAGAGGAATTCCATGGCCGCCCAGTGCACCACCCGGAACCGCCGTCGATGCAACAGGTGAATGAGAACCACACCTGCGGCGGCGACCACGCCACCCAAAATGAACCATGGCGCGACAAACATGGGAGAAATGCGGAAGTTTTCTCAGGGCTGGCTTCCCATTCGCAAAATCCCGCAGGCAAGGCAGTTTTTTTCGCGAATAGGAAAGAAGCAGTTCTCTCTGTTCCGTTTAACACACACCCCTTGCTTTTGTGTACTGTAATCGAACACTCGGAAGGATACAACTTGCCCGGTGGCTCCCATAAGTGGGAAGATTCAGTCATGGACTGCCAGACCGGTTGAACGAGGCAGTTGATCCGAACTGGCGCTGTAAACTTTCGATTCTTCCCTCCTGGAGAATGGGCAAATAACGGTTGGGAATGGCCAACACGAAACAACACACCGCCGTCATATACAGATCGCCAGGCTTGCCGCCGACATGGCCCTGAGCTGTCCACATGCCATCCCGGGCCGGATTGCCGGGATCCCGAACCTGACTGGCAACCACCCCATCTCGCAGCAACGGGTAGCACTCGCGCCACGGTTCCCCACCCACCTGGTAAAGTGCCTGCGACACATAGTAGAGGGTGTACGGGTCGAACGGAGCGCGGCGCTCCCGGCGCGGCCTATCGTTCCGCGTGGCATCCAGGATCGCGTTGCGGATAACCTCCAGATTTTTTTCAATCCGCCAGTCGTCGTACTGTCCAAATTCCTGAAGGCAGACAATTCCAGCGGCAGCCATCGCCACCGTAGCATTCCCACCTCCTTTGCTGTAGGTGAATTGACCGGGATGCCGTTTTTGTTCTTCTTCATCGGCGTCGCGAGGGCAGTTCCGCGGCGTGTAATGCTCGCGGACGCAGCGAATGGCTGCCTGCACAACTTGGGGCGACACTTCAAACCCGCTGTCCACCGCACTGCGCAGAGCAAGGGCCTGCATGACCACCAGACTCAAATCGTGACCCTGCGGCTGCCGCTTGGCAATGTAGTCCCAACCTCCGTCTCCACACTGGGTTTCTTGGATCACCACCAGCGCCTTTTCCAGGAGCTCGCCAAGTCGCGGATCCTGGACCATCCCGTAGGCCTGTCCCAAAACGAACGTCGACAAGCCGTGGTTGTACATACCCCGCCGCGGCTCCGCTATGTTGAGCAGTCCCGAAGATTGGGCGTTGCGAATCACGTATTCCAGTGCCCGCTTGACGGTATCTCCATACGGCCCTCGCCCGGGCAAATGACCAGCGGCCAGAAAAGCAAGTGCCCCCGTGCTCACCAGCCCCAGATCGTTGGAATCCCAATTCCCTTCCGGGCCTTGATTACGCGCTAACCAGGCCAATCCCCGTTCCAGGGCTTCTTCGCTTTGGGGCGTGATTTCCCAATCTCCCTGAGCAAGCGCTTTCCGAGCACTGCCCAACCACATTACCGCAAGAAGGAGGTACATCCATTTCGCAGCTTTTCTCCATCCTGCGGCAGGGCAAAAACTTTTTTTGGAACCGATCGACTCTGGGTTGCAAAAATTTCGCGGCATCCTCCTATCCTCCACCGGAGACAGCCCCAATTTGATACCCCATTCTTTTCGTTAGACTCCCAGGATGACCTGTGAACAGGAGAAGATCGGTATCCCATAGCACGAGTGGGCCGATCCAAGAAGTTTTCTTCTCGGGCAATGGACACTCCGCGTACCTCACACACCGACCATCTGCGACGTTGTAAAAAGTCATCTGCAGCACAGCCTGCCTTTCCTGGGGATCCTTTTGCACCTGAAGGGCCACCAGGGTATCGGGATTGTGCACTCGAAGCCACACTTCCACGCTGGGATGTTCGATGTCTACTACCCATCGTCCCGAGGCTGCCTCGAGAATGACGAGGCCAATTTCCGTCCGGACGTAGAGCCTTCCGCTGCGCTCCCCCAAAACTCCGATCAGGCGGCCCATCGGGCGACACCATTTGAGCGTTCCGTCAGAGAGCGCAACAGCGCACAGGCACCAGCTTCCCCGGCTTGTCACAATTACCGTGTCACCACAAACGAGCGGGGGAAGATTATCCTGGGCGTACCACGGTTGCGAAGGCCACCAGTTGTCGGAAGGCGGAGCCACCCACGGCAGCGTCCGCAACCACGCCACCTGACCAGTCACATCTCCTGCAAAGACGACCCCTCGGACTTGCCCCACAAATTGGGGACCAAGCGTTGTCACCTGACAATCAATCGGCTGGTCGATCGTATTTCGCAGGCTAAACAATTTCGTCAATTCGCGGAGGCGTCCTCGTTCTGGATCCACGCACGCCAGACCAAGCTCGATCCGCTCGCTTTCCGTCTCGGAGGCCACAACGGCGAATAAATCGGTTCCCACCAACCAGGGATCGGAGACAACGTCACCTCCGGGACGGCAGTTCCAAACCACATGCCCGTCGATCAGATCGAGGCACACAAGCTCCGTCCCGCGCTGTTCCAATCGGCGGGCAATCATCCGGCCTTCATAGATGACCGGTTTCATACGCACCATTGCCAGTGCCCGCTGATCGCCCTGAATCGTCGATTGCTGCCCCCACAAGAGTGTCCCATCTTTAGAATAGGCGCGGATATCCGACTGCGCATGCACGAGAAGGAGGTCTTCCAGCGGCGTAAAACTCACCTGGGCGCCCAGCAAGTCTATTTCTCGATCTGGAAAAGACGAGGGCCGTCGCAAGCCCGGTGCTTCTACCAACACTCCCGGGCGAACCTCCAGGTCACCCATTTCCAAACTGGCCACCGAGGTGGTGAAAATCCATTGTTCGCTGCGGGGTTCTGATTGGGCCAGCGAGTCCACTTCGCCGAAGACAGGGACAAGTGATGTGATCAGCTTCAGCCGATGGTGCACTTCCTGTTGAATTGCCGCGTCGGGCACCGATCGGGCACGCTGGTAGTACGCGAAGGCCTCGGCCATCCGTCCCAATACCAGGTGCCGGTCGCCCAGCCAGATCGCTGCCCTGGCCGCCACAGTGGTCCCCGGTACTCGCATGGACAGGTTTTCCGCAAGATCCTCCCGGCCGCTGTTTTTTGCCTGCTCGAGTTGAATCTGTCCGACGGTAGCCGCCAATCCTGCAAGCGACCGAGAAAACCCCGAGACACGTGCCGCGAGCCTTTCCAGATAGAGCGGGAAACTACACCAGAGGTCGCTGTCATCCAAAGCTCGGAAGAAACCCTCCATTTCACCACGGCTTGCCTGAAGGATTCGCTGGGCCACCCCTGTCGCGTCCCCGTGATCCAGCATCGCGCTTAACTCCTGCACCAGGTTGTAAGCTGGCTTGCTGATATCTACCTGAAGCGGTTCCATTGCACGGGCGAAATTGTCCTGAAGAATTGCCGCAACCGCCGCGCCCCCGGTCTGGCCTCTTTGCAGCGCAACAACCCCCAGATACCGAAGCGACTCGGAGACCGCGTCGCTGCCAGGGGCGGCTGCCCACTGCACGATGTGGCCCAGACGTGCCAGATGCTTCGCATCATGGATAGCCAGCGCTGCGAACAACTCCTGTCGGAACACAGGCTCGGAAAAAGCAGGCAAGCGCCATTCTGCCCAATAGGGGCACCGCAAGAACCAATCACACAGCAGCGAAAACGCGGGATACTCATTCCGCCTGAGCTCGTTCCACATCATCCGGGCCATTCGGTTGGGAAGCCGTTCGTAAATCCCCCAATCGCGTGGCGAGACGAGTTGTGCCAGGTACGTACTCACGGCAAGCTTCTCGCCGACTGGCAAGTTAGATTCTGCGGTAACGTCCCAGAGCATCTCCAGAACACGCTGAGCAAAATAACTGGGCGGATTTTGCTGAAGTGTCCTCACACAGCAGGCCGTCACCCACCGTGACAAGTCCGCATCGGGACAGCTTCGGAACACGGTTTCGCACCACCGTGTCCAGTCCGTTTCCTGATACACTTCTTCCGGAACCTGCGCGAAAAGCTCTGCATCGCACCACACATTAGGATCAAGCAGCGGCCGCAAAGAAACCGATTCCAATTGGATCCGGCGACTTTGACCCCGCGTCAAAAACAACCCACACCAGGCTACTTGACGGTCGCAGTTTTCCGCGGTTGGTGCCGCAAGCGACCAATGCGTGCCATCGGGACTGACCCACCATTTGACACCACCTGCCGCGATGGTCAACCTGAACCATTGCGACTCACCTACCAAGGGAACAACCTGATTATCGTCAGCCCCTCGCTCCCAACTGTCATCCTGGGCGGAGTGGAACCCGAAAATCAGTTCCGAGCGGCCCGACCTTTTGAAAAATCCTAACCCGGCGATGGGTCGGCGCTCTTGATCCGCCACGAAAAACCCGGTGCCGGGCGTCACGTGATGGAATCTGAGCACAATCTCTAAAGCCCCAGATGGCGGCACCGAAAACCCCGCGTACGCACGCTCTTTCACGTCTTCCCCGGCGAATTCAACACGACCTTGCTCGTCCATATTGAGTTCCAACCCTGGAAAACTTTTCCAGGTGGACCAGCCAAAACTTGCCGCAGGGAGCACTGCCGGAGAAGAAACTGGGGGGAAAGGTTGCTGAGGCCCACGCACCTGGAACAATGCTGGGGTATCATCAGACGGGATGGGTAAGCCGGAGAGCCAGCACAGCTCGCGCAGCCGGGTTCTTCCGACCATCCAGAGCTCCTTCGGTGGGGCGGGAAGAGGTACAGTCAGCAACCGGAGACCCCCGCGGGTTAGGA
The DNA here is from genome assembly GCF_039793925.1 of Thermogutta sp. GTDB lineage: Bacteria > Planctomycetota > Planctomycetia > Pirellulales > Thermoguttaceae > Thermogutta. The sequence goes on from NZ_JBAMME010000289.1 coordinate 43,127, forward strand.
TCAATTCCTTCCCATTCCAGAAGAGCATCACACTCCCCACTCCACTTCGCCGATAACGTCCCTGATCCGTCCCCAGCAGTGCCAGCCGCTGCGGTCGCGCGGGGTTTCGTGGAAAATCTTCTGCCACTGCATACGCCGCCCACGCCTGATAGAAATTCGGATGATAGCGAAGCTCGATCACACGGTTGCCAGACACCACGAAAAACGAGAGATTTTCCGGGCGAACGAGACCAACCTTGAGACACTGGCCCTGATCAAAATGCGGCGTGATTCGAAAAACACCCTCGACGAACCGCACAGGCCATGGTCCCTCCCTGGTCTGGTCTATGCGGTAGGATTGCCCGGGGACTTGCTCCAGGATTGAGCGGAGACTGCTTTCTGTGACCACCTCATCGTTTTGCCAGGCCTCTTTGAACCACCGCGGGTCATACGGGGGCCATGTGTGACCGTTTTCGCCTTCGGAGTGGAGGACATCCCCGCCGGCGGGACTGCCGAGGCTCCGCTCTTTGGCCCATGTGAAATGCGTTGGCAGTCCATTCGCCAAAATACATAACACCAGGACAATAAAACCGGCGTGGCAGACGTTTCGGTTGATCCATTCTTTCCGGCCGGTTAATCCACCTTTGAGCTGCATCGGCTCCAGCTCTGGAAAACGGTTCCAAAATAGAAACGGCGATCTGCGTGGAGCGTTGGTTAAAAGCCCGACTGCAAAATCGCTCATTAGATCCACGTGCGATCGCTGGGCATCATCTCGTTGATTACGAGCCGTCATGCACATCACCGGTTTTTGCCTTCCCGATGGAAGGAAAGCGGAAGGTTATTCCTGTTAGGGAAGCTCACGCCCAGGTGGGGTTGCCCATTCCTGCGATGTGGCTGATTGTCCATCCAGCTCTCATTCTAGGGGCTCAGTAGCTGATCCACCCGGCGGATTCCAACCACTGGTAAAGCCAGGGATGCGTCCAGGGATTCCAGGTGGGATAGGCTGCCGACATTGCTGATGCAGCAGCCAGAAACAGCGCCAACCCACGTCCCCATTTTGTGGAGGCAAGCCGCTCCAGGGCAGGAACCATACCATAAAACCAAAGCGGGATCAGCCACAGGGCCCAGCGGAAACAGCACGTCATCCCACCGTAACTTCGATCCGCCTGAGGACGAAGAATATAAAAGGCGATGCATATCACGGAAACCACCACGATAGCCAGCAGAACAAGCCTTTCCTCCGGTCGGTGCCACGATCGCAATCCCCACCAGCACCCTGCGAGCGTCAACAGCCACAGCGGCGTGAGCGAGAAAATCCCGTGATGCCCGACGAGCACATGGAACGCATACACCCACGGGGATTCTTCTCCCTTATCAATGCCCACCGGATTGCGCCAGTAGCTGTCGATTTTTCGTCCGCGGACTTCATATTCATAGTCATACCAGTTCTCGCCTGGTCCGCCCGATCGATGTGCATACGGGGGTGAGATCGTCCCGTGCGCCAGCCAATTCGTGTAGAAGAAAGCGGCAAACACGGCGGCACTGCCAATCAGATACCATATCAGCACTGGTTTGCACACGAATCGCACGAGGATAAGCAAAAGTAACAACCACAGAACAAGCGACGGCAGCTCGAACGTCACACCCAGGGCCATGACAACTCCCAGCAGCGCAAAAAGCCACCACCGACGATGACCATCCGACACAATTCTCGCGGTCAGCTCCATAGCCACGGCAGCGCACACAGCACCGGGCAGGTGGTTATTGAGTGTGTTGACAAACGTCGTAAGAAACGTAGCAAAACACGCACTTCCTATCACAAAGAGCTGAATCCATGGGTTGGCGGTCATCCGCTCCACAAGGCGCTGAATACTCCAGAAGTAAATGAGCATGGGAAGCCAGTTGAACGTGATAAGCACAACCCAGGCCACCTGATAAGGATAGTCCGCAAGGGTCAGGCCAAATCCGTGGTAGAGGACCCAGTATTCCGCGGCCACGAGTGTCGCAAACAGAGGGGGCTTACTGGAATAGAGATGCCCGTCGTGCTTCACCATATCGATGGTGTCCCACAATCGTTCCTGAATGACGCGGTCGATGGCATAGGGAGCCCCCGGCACCCGCATGTCGGGTTCCACCAAAGCGCGAACTGTACACCATCGGCTACGATCGTTCGCACTCAGAAACGGCCGTCTCAAAGCGGCGGCCTCTTTGAGGGCACGTTCGATGCGTTCGAGTTCTCTCTCGATCTTTTCCGGACTGATCCCCCGCTGCTGCAATTCGGCACGTCTTTCTTCGAGTCGGTGGGGAATCTCGTTGAGTCGCTGGCGCTCCAACTGATAGACATCTACGGAGTCCACCGCGACAATGCGCCCCAGCATCACCCCGGCGGCCAGGACCATCTGAATGGTGCAGCCGATCCGGACATCGAAGTTACCCGCGGTATTGACCCTATGCTCAACGTTCATTGAATCTCCGCGAAACAGTGCGATAATCTTTGGCTATTCGTTTCACTCACCAAGGAAGGCGTCGCCACCACAATTGGCAAGCGCTCGCGTCCGAATGTGCCAGGCGATGACCGGCAGGATCACGGCAATACCCCGCTCAGTTTCTACGCAGCCTTCCACGGGGGAGCCAGCACGTTGGCTGTGCAAAAACACCTGCTCCCTTCCACTGTATAGGATAATCCGCATAAGCCACCGTTAAAAAGATGCGGGCACTGGAACGACATCTTTCCCGGGTTTGACTCGCCTTTTGTAAGAAGTGCCCAGGACCCATTCGAAAGCCCAGGCAATGTGGGAAACGGCGATTGGTTACGTCGTTTCACGCCACGTGATGAAATGCGTCGACTCTGCGATCCAAACAGGGCGGCAGGTCTCGTGTGTAAGCGGGTTCAGTTTCCAGATCCAGTCGTGCCGCCGATCTCTTCAGCCAGCGAGTACGTTCTTTCCTGCTTCACGTGGTAGGCGGTGAGCAATTCGGCGAGAAATCCCACACTGATGAGCTGGGCACCAAGGAGCAATAGGGCTACAGAATAGATGACGAGGGGCCGGTCCCGCAAGTTGACGACCTCTGCCCCCGGGATGACGCGAGAGAAAAACCATTCGGCGGCCAGGATGACCAGAATAAATCCTCCCAGCGCACCGGAGATCAGTCCAAAAGTTCCGAGAAAGTGCTGGGGGCGAAGTCCAAAACCGGTCAGAAATTTGACGGTCAGTAGATCGAGAAACCCTTTCACGAAGCGTGCCGCCCCGTACTTGGACTTTCCGAATTGTCTCGGGCGGTGATGAATAGGTATCTCCGTCACGCGAAAGCCCCGCGCTGCTGCCAGAACCGGGATAAACCGATGGAGCTCACCATAGATGTGAATTTCGTCGAGCACTTCCCGGCGGTAACATTTCATGCCACAGTTGTGATCATGAAGATACACGCCCGACATTTTCCCGAGCAACCAATTAAACACGCGGGAGGGCCAGACCTTGTGCCAGGGGTCGTGACGCACTTTTTTCCAACCGCTTACGAGATCCCAGCCTTTTTCCAGTTCTGCCAAAAAACGCGGGATCTCGCGAGGATCGTCCTGAAGGTCGGCGTCCAGCGTCATCACGCGAGGCTTGGTCGCCCGAGAAAACCCCGCCGTAAGCGCCGCGGCTTTTCCAAAATTCCGCCGGAACCGCAGGCCACGCACTCGGGGATCGGCGGCCGCCAGTTCGCGGATCACCTCCCAGCTTCCATCAGTAGAACCGTCATCGACGAAGATAATTTCAGCGTCGAGCCCTTCTGCCCCGCAGACGGCTGTGATCTCGGCATAAAGTTGCCGGAGACTTTGCGCCTCATTCAACAGAGGAATCACAATGGAAAGCTCGCCACCCATGTCTGTTGTTGCTTGTTCTTACTTCGCGAGGGGTGAAGATGATTTCTCAATTGCCGGTCGGATTCCTCGAAACATCCCCGCCACATACGGCAGTAACCACATGACCAGGGCAAGAATGATCTCGGTAGCAAGCCATACCAATCTCAGCATCACCGCTGCCACAAGCGCGACCACCTCGCCCGAGACGTTCCCCCCCACCAGACACCGAGATGCAAGGTAAGGCGCGAGGACTGCGGCAAGAATGAGTTCGCGGGCTCCCAATCCGCCCGGCAAAAAAAGAATCAGGAATCCGCCCACCGTGGCGAGTGCCACCGAGGCCACCAGCGGTGGGATCGCCCCCAGGATCGCGCTTCCTGACGGGGCAAACACAAATCCGGGAAGTTCAATGGCCCGTAAGACCAACCCCAGGCTTGCTCCGAACCCGATCCAGAGTAAAAGCATGGCCGCCCAGCCTTCCCACAGTTGTACGAAGTTGATGCGATCCACAGCGGCCAGCACCTCCGGCCGATTGCCCCGTACGGCCAGCAGCCGCAGAATGGGCTTGAAAAAAGGAGGAAGGGTGGGAACTGTGACCACGATAGCCAAAGCAATCGATGTCCACAGTAAACTTGAATTGGATGGAACTCTGATGATCAAATACAGCGTGGCCAGCGCCGCCCCCACCGACATCATTGTGAGTGTCTCCACAAAAACGCTGGCGGCCGCCATGACCGGCTGGACACAATTCCCCGCCACAAGCGCAGTTCTCACAATGACCACGCAGGCCTTGCCCGGCACGTATTTACCGATTTGTCCCACGAGGTACGCACGGAGCACTTTTCCGAACGACGCCTTCTGCTGAGCGGACCGCAAGACCCTCTCCCAGAACCAGGCCGCGGGCAGGAGACTCGCGGCGTAGCACACTCCCGCAGCCACACACCATCCCCAAGACACCCGTAAAGAGATCCCCCGCTCACCAAGTTGCCGCAGTTCTCCCAGGGCCTCTTTCCCAGCACGCCACAGGGCCCAAACGATGACCCCTGTGAGTGCAATCTGCAAGGCGTAAATACCCCAACGCCTCCATTGACGCGCGAAAGACGTAAAGGGGCATGATCGATCAGGTGTCTCATCACGTCGTTGTGACACGAAACGACCCGGCAGCCGAAAAAGGTTCACCCCGCAATATCTGCGGAGGTGTGTTCTCAAATCATTGGTGAACTGCTTTATATCCCGTGGCGCCCCTTTAACTTCAGAGGATGGCTACGCAATCTCAGAAGATTGCGGACAATGGTCAGTTTTGTGTCAGCCCCGTTCCAGCGGCCCCATGCTTCATCTTAACCGTTGTCATGAGATTTCAAAAGATGAAACACAGCCAGTATTTACTCAATAATCGAATAACGCCGGTGGAAAATTGCTCGAATGGGCCTGAGGAGGCCCAACTGTTCCATTTGGACCGCACACCGGTCGGGGTTGGTCGCGGGCACCTGACGCAGATCCGTGGTTGGTCAGGGAGCTGGCGAATTTCCCATCAGACCGTTGAGGAATGGCAAGCGCGCCAGAGGGCCGGAACTGGAATGATCCTGACGCGACGGAGGAACCACGGGAACGAGTGGTGCTTCGGACGGAGACGCAGGAGACTGAGGAGATGGTGCCGAAATCGTCCGCACTCCTACGTCGTCGATACACACCTCGCCTACCCCTGTAAGGACAAAGCTGACGCGAACGGTGCCCCCTTCGCCCGCCCTCCGGTACATTCGGAAAGAACGCCATCCGGTTGTCTGACTGATGCGGTGGGCCAGCGTATCGCCCCCCAGTGAATCCACGATCATCAGGCCATCCACACTTCCCGTGATCGGCCGTGGAATGAAAACCCACCCCTCGATTTGCACCCAGTCCCCAGGCTGTACCGCCACCGGTGGGGAATGGAGCCAAAGGGGCGGGGATTCCACGTGGGCCTGCCCCGCGTGCGGTTGCGTCGCCCGAACACTGAGAAGGAGACCCATTCGTCCTGAATGTGCGGCAGAAGTGGTGACCTCTGCGGAGGCGGCAATGCCTTCCATCCCGTGTTGAAACGGTTCCCAGCCCATCGCCGCCAATTGCTCGGCGGACTCAAAATCGCCGCCGGGGAGCCGATTGTCACTCCACACCGTGGAATTGAGTTGTTCCTGGCAACGACGAAGCCAGGGAAGTGTGTCAAATCGGGTGGCCAGCGGCCAGGTCACGATCGGGTCGCGAGCCGGGATCACGCTTTCCCAATCGATCCGCCGAATAAGAAGTAACGGCCGCAAAGCACGATGAATATGGCGGAAAGCCGCGGCATTATCGCCCGCCGAAGCCGCTCGGTCCGCAGACGCGAGTTCCTCGGAGGCCAACCGAAACCACGCTTCCGCCTGAGGGACAAAAGGGCCTTCTCGAATGAGTTGGTCGTGGACACTCTTGACATTGCGGAAAGTGAAATCGGCCAGCTCGCGCTCCAGTTGGACGACGCGGGGGCCCTCGCTTCTCGCGCGGTCCATAACGTAATTCAGTACGACAGGATCCTGGGTGAGCACGACGAGCGAAGTAGGCCCAAATTCTCGCAGGGTGATCCGCGTTCCACCCGCCACACGATCAGAGTTCACCGGCTCCAGCGATCCCGGTAGTAATAGGTAGGCAGTGCTCGACTCGGGCACACCGGGCACCACAAACGTGACTTCATCGACGGCGGCTTGGCCGGGCACATACTGGGCGTGTTTCCCCAACCAAAGTGGCACGAGAAGCCGCGCCCGCTCCGCCCGAAACAGGGCCCCCACGATTTCCGGCACATTGCTGGGCACCAAGGCGAGAAACTGTCCCCCTGCCAGAAAAGGTTCAATCCATTGCAGCTCCCGATTCATGAGCTCCAGCGTCAGACGCCGCTCCCGGGTTGCATCGTCGGCTTGCGCAAGGGATGAGTGCGAGCGGTACAGAATTGCCCTTGCCCCGGCTATTAGGGAAAGGTAGGTCAAAAGCCGCACCTGATCGGCAGGAATGCAGTCAAGACGCTGCGCCGGAGCACCTGCGTGCTGCCACTGCTGCCACACCGCGGGATCGGGTTGGGTCTGGACTGTAACCCAGATAGGTGTGCCCGGACGAGCCAAAAGACTTCTGCTCCGCAACCAGACGATGTAGTCGGAAAACTCCATTTCGCTGAAGCAGGGTCCGCGACCGACCAGAAGCGCGTCCACCGCGCGACTCGCGCGGAGCAAGTCCGTGAGGGGTTCCGCAATCAACGGGCGGGTTGGTGATGGATCCAGACCTCGCAGGGTTTCTGCGCGTTGTTGAAGGGTTTGAACTTCCCAGAGACTGGTTTGTGTTCCCAAGTCCCAGGCCAGTACTCCATCGAAGTCAGCCCCGATGGTGCGCCCGCCAGCCCCGGCAGAAGGTAAGAGCGTTTCATCAGGACGCAGGATCACCCACAAGCCCTGTCGGCGTGCTTCCAGAAGCAGATCCCGGCTGACGGCGCCGCGTATCCACAGGGTATTGAAGCCCAATGTCTTGACCAGGTCCAAGGGTTCACCCTGGTATTCGAGTGCTCGGGGAAAAAACGGCCGCCCCTGGACTCGGAGCACGTTTCCCGCCATTTCTACGAGCGGTCGTTGGGGCACAGCATCTCCCGCAGGCTCCGACCAGGTCGCGGTGGTCACGCCCCCACTCACCGTATTCATCCATTGTGGGAGGCTTTGGCCAAAACCGAACTCACCGCTCGCCGAAACCGGGCGGGAAGCCGCCGGCTTCTCTCCCACAACTTGTCCCGGAAGATATCCCGTCCATTCAATTGGGCCGATGAGAAGCTGCGTCCTTCCCGGACCACCGTAAACATTCAAGACCACCCCGTTCACGTACGCCTCACGGAGATCCACCTCCTGGCGAATTTGGAGTCGGATAGTGCGAGCTTCACGTTCCAGTCCCGCGGGGACGTCCGAGACCGTCAGCCATTCCCACTGGCCGGCGACTCGCGTTTGTGTTCCCGGCACCAGAAGCGAAAGGGGCAAACCCGTCTGGGGATGCGAAACCCGGGGCAGAACAACGGACAAAAACAGCTGAATCCCAGGCCGATTAGCCCACACGGGCAAGCGGACTCGCAGCTCAGCAATGACCGGTGCGGGCTTCACCGAGCAGAAATAATACGCCGCCGTCCCGGTGCCTGCCTCGATGACGAGTTGCTCGTATGGTGCCGATCCGGTTCCGGCTTCAACCCGATGGACCACTTCGCGGATCCGGACGTCGCCGCCCGCGAAGGTCCAAATCGGCCCGATTTGCTGCGCCAGGGCTGGCGAGATCAATCCCCAACCAATCAGCCAAAGCAGCCCCGTTGCCGCCCAAATCCACCGTTGGCAGCCTGAGTATCTCGGGTCAGTCGGTCGCTCCCCGATGATGCTGTTCCTGGTAACCGCTCTTACGGGCGCAGAAAAAGTATTCCCCTGCGTCTCTGGCCGGGGAAATTGAAATCGGTGCGAAACTATCCTGAAAACTGCCCAGGTCATCCGTGACTACACAGGGCATACCGAACTGGCGACCACCCGTCACCCGACCCCGCGTTTGTGCGCAGTCAAAAAGACAGCACCTCGAAACACTGCCAAGCGTGCAAATCGCTTTGCGGCGATTCCCGCGGTGTGTTGTTTTTAGCAACACCCGATGTTTTCTGCCAGTCCACTTGTGGCGTTTTGGCAACGGGCGAGCTTATCACGAAGGATGGTCAACTTGCAGAAAGTCATTACAGAACAGTATGTTGCGCTCCGCATCGGGGTCTGAAATGGGGATTGGCGTCGGGGCTGCGTTGAGATCATGGCAGAGCTGACCGAACACCTGATGGGAGACGCAACAATGACGCAGCCGCAACCAGCCCGAACCACCGATGCCAGCACAACGATTCCGGCGGAACTTCAGGAACTGGCCGCCGCCATCGAGCGACTTCCGGCCCCGTATCGCGAGGTCGTTCGACCGGCGTTTGAAAAAGTGGTGGATGCTACCCGCCGCCGTCGGCAGATTCTCTCCCTTGTTCAGGATGCCCTCGCGGAACTGCGTCTGGACATGAAATATCTCCTTTTCGACCTGGAAGCGACCCGACGGGAGCGTGACGAATACAAGCGGCAGCTTCGGGAACTTCGCGAAGGCGAGTGAGTACGAACAGTTCGGCCGCCCTTCTACCTACCCCGAACATACGGCCACCATGCAGGCTTTTTCTCTTCCTCCCAGGCAACAGCCCTGCTCCTAAAGTCTGTCCCCAGCCCACGACTGCGCTCCATTTCCAGAAATGCATTCGGCGTCCAAACAGGCAGGTCAGTCATAAGTGCCCCAATCGGTTGAGAACCCACTTTATCCTCCCACCCACAGTGTTTCTTAGGCTGCAGAACTCTATTCTGCATTCCCGGCTTGCCAATACCACCGAAGGGAGCTGGCTTTTGAGAGTACAACTTCGCCTCATCTGCCCTCTGAAACAAATGGACAAACCGATAAACCAGGACAGTTTCGTACGATCACCGATTGATCAGCATTTGCGCGCCATCATCCTGACTGCGCGCCTGGGGCTGCCCCGATCCCAAGGGGTGGTTTACAATACATGAGGATGTCTCTTATTTGGCGGGACGGGACCGGCATTCGCTCTGCCACGTTGCAGGGAAGTGCTTTGTACGTCCTTTGACTTTCGTAACGACCGCGAACGACTCCCGTGCAAAGGTTGATGCTCAAATCGAAAATCCATCGGGCAACGCTGACCGAGGTGAACCTCGACTATGAGGGGAGTATCACCATCGACCGCCGTCTCATGGAGGCCGCCGATCTCCTCCCCGGAGAGCAGGTCCACGTGCTCAATATAAATAACGGGGAGCGCCTCATCACCTATGTGATCGAAGGTCCACCGGATTCCGGTGTGGTCGCGCTCAATGGAGCGGCTGCCCGATTGGGGGCCAAGGGTGATCCGGTCATCATCCTTTCTTATTGGGTGGTGGATGATGGTAGTTCAAAGGGGATCACACCGCGGATTGTCCATGTGGACAAGCAGAATCGAATCCTCTCCGCGACTCCCTGAAAGCCAATTCGCAACGAGCTCCCATGACAGATCTGGTAGAAAACGAGGTCTACTGCATGGACTGCATCGAAGGCATGCAGCGCATTCCCTCCGGCACGGTGGACCTCGTCTTCGCAGATCCCCCTTTTAACATCGGTTACCAGTACGACATTTACCGAGACGAGCTGGACGACGAAGAATACCTGAACTGGTGCGAGCGCTGGACTCACGAGGTCGCCCGCATCCTCAAGCCCGATGGCACATTCTGGCTGGCGATTGGCGATGAATATGTGGCCGAGCTCAAAGTGATGATCCAGCGGGCGCACCGCCTCGTGTTGCGGAACTGGGTGGTGTGGTATTACACGTTCGGGGTCCATTGTCAGAACAAATTCACCCGCTCCCACACGCATCTTCTGTACTGGGTGAAAGACCCCAAGCGATTTACGTTCAATGCCGAGGAGATTCGGGTGCCGTCCGCCCGACAATTGGTGTACGCGGATAAGCGGGCTCATCCCAAGGGACGGATCCCTGACGACACGTGGATTCTTCGACCGCAGGATCTACCAGAGGGCTTTCAGGCGGACGAAGACACCTGGTACTTTCCCCGCGTGTGCGGGACGTTTCGGGAACGGCAGGGCTTTCACGGCTGCCAAATGCCGGAGCAACTCCTGGGTCGGATCATCCGGGCGTGCAGCCGACCAGGCGAACTGGTGGTGGATCCCTTTGCGGGAAGCGGGACCACGCTGGCCGTCGCGAAAAAGCTGGGGCGGCGGTTTTTGGGATTCGAGTTGTCTCCCCAGTACACCGAAAAGATTCGGGAACGGCTGGCGAGGATTCAGGAAGGCGATGCCCTGGAAGGTTCGTCGGAGCCCTTGTCAGGCGGGAGACCCTCCCACAATCTCCGGCGGCCGTCCCGGCGGGCCCACGTACACGACTCTTACCGGTTTCTTTTCGAGTAATTCGATCAACCCAAGTGTGTTACCAGGTCAGGCACCTCACGCATTAGCCGGACGCGAATCGCTTCCTCTTCGCGTCGCCACGTCGTACAGGATCGGGATGACAATTTGTGTGAGGACCCCGGAGACAAGAATTCCCCCCACGGTGGCCACCCCCACACCGACGCGCGGTTCCGCTCCAATACCTCGTCCCAGCGCCAGCGGCAGCATGCCCAGGACAGCGGCCAGCGTGATCATCACGATCGGCCGAAAACGATCGCAGGCTGCCTGAATCATGGCCTCATGACGGGGAACCCCCTGGGCCAGGAGGACGTTGAATTGGTCGATGATCAGGATGGCATTGTTGACCACAATTCCGGTCATCATGACGATGCCCATCACTGCGAAAATATCGAGGCTTTGCCCTGTCAATCCCAACGCCCAGAACGTTCCAATCAGCGCCAGGGGCACGGTGACCAACACGAGGAAGGTGCGTTCATATGATTCGATGATCGCCGCCAGTGCGAGGAACACCAGCACGACCGAAATGATGAAGGCTTCAAACAGCCCGCCTAATCCCTCCTGCATGGTTTCGTAGATTCCACCAAAGCTATACCGATAACCCGGCGGCATTTGCACGTTCCGGTCCACGGCTTGACTGATAAGCTGGGCAGCCTTGCCCAGCGGGAGATCGGGAGCCAGTTGAGCCGTCACCTTTGCGATTCGCTGCTTATCTTTGCGGACGATCTGAATGGGAACCCGACGTTCTTCCACGGTTCCCAGGGTGGCCAGAATGACCGCATGGCCTTCTGCACCGGGGAACATAAAGCCGGCCACCTGCTCCTTACCCTGTTCCTCTTTGAATTTGACGACGATGTCGTAATTGCGGGCCGTTTGCCGTGACTTGAAGGTTCCCGCTTTAATGCCTTCCAGATTGCCGCGGAGAGTTAATCCCAATCCCACCGCGGGCGACTGAATGTCAGCCAAGATGGGACGTCGCGGCCGGATGCGGATTTCCGGCTTGGGGTCCCGCACAGACGTATCGGGTGAAAGCACGCCGGAAATCTCCCTTGCCACCCGAAGACTGGCCAGCGCCAGTTGGTCCAGCTCCCGCAGATCCTGGCCGGATATCTCCATTTCCACCGGGGTGCTTTGACCACCGATCAGCGATGCTTGACTGACCACGACACGAGCGTCTGGGAAATTCTGCAGTCGGCGGTTGACGATATCCATCAAATCATAAATCGTTTGTTTCCGCTCCGTCCGCTGGGAGAAAACTAGCAACATCTGCCCGAGATACACACCCTCGCTGGATTGCCCCAGCACCGCTTCCGCCTTGCCAATCGTGGTGAGAATATGTCTCAGTTCGGGAACATCTTTCAAGCGGGCTTCAGCTTGTTGGATTTTCGCGGTTGTGGCTGCTAGATCGTAATAAGTGGGGAACTCCAGGCGGACATAGACCTCCCCGCGGTCGGTTTCGGTGAAGAAACCCGTTCCCAACTTTCCCGCCACCCAGAAAGAGTGAACCAGCATACCTACAACGGCGAGAAGCACGAGAGCACCGACGACCGGATAATGCTCGGTAAACTTGAGAAACCGACGATAGACGGCCACATTGGCCGCCAGAACGCGGTCAAAGCCCTCCCCCAGGCGCCGCAGTACAGATCGCCGCTGGCCGGTACGCGGCTTGAGGATGAGCGAGCACAGCATTGGTGTCAACGTGAACGAAATGAACAGTGACACCAGAGTAAGTATGAACATCGTCATCGCCAAAGGAGCGATGAAAAGTCCCACGCGGGTCTTCATCACGGCCAAGGGGAAAAGCACCACCACGTTGGTCACGGCACTGGCCAGGACCGCGATGAAAACCTCGTTGGCGCCCAAACGTGCCGCCTCTTTGGGATCGCCCAACTCATCCAGCCTTTTGATGATCGCTTCCAGAACCACAATCGAGTTGGTGACGAGAATCCCCACCGAAAGTCCGATCGCGATCAGGGTAGAAGTGTTCAGCGTGTAACCAACCGCCTGCATGAAAAACAGGCCGATAACGATGGTCAGCGGCATCGTGATGGAAACGATCAGAAGCGAGCGAACTTCATAAAGGAAGAAGAAGAGAATCGCGGCAGTGAGGACAATGCCGATGCCCACGTTTTTCCAGGCATCCGCGTTCATGGCCTCGATGAATGTTGCATCGTCTGACACCCAGACGAGTTTCATCCCGGCAGGAAGTTCCTGATTGAGCCGGTCGATCGCCTTCTTCACGGCGTTGGCGACAGCCACCGCATTGGCATCGGCCTTTTTTACAACCTTGATGGCAATACAGGGCTTATCGTCCAAGGTTGCCCGTTGACGCACTTCTTCCGTCGCCAGAATCGCCCGACCGACGTCCCGCAAATAGCAGCGGCGGCCCTCCTGATTGGCGATTTCCAGATCATTGAGGCCGGCAATGGTCTCATAATCTGCATCGAATTTCACGGAGTATTCGGTGTCCCCCTCGCGGATCCGACCTGCCGGAATCGTCTTCACGCCTGCCTGCACAGCTTTGACGACGTCCATCGTCGTCAGCCCCCGGGCGGCGAGCTTGTCACGGTCGAGTTCGAGATGGACTTCCCGCTTGGCACCGCCGATCAGTTGCACATCGGCGACACCCTGAATCACTGTGAGCCGGTCGCGAAGTTCGTTGTCCGCGTAGTCGTAAAGTTCGTCGATGGGCACATCACCGATAAGCGCCATTGTGGCCACGGGCTTGGCGTTGATGTCGAACTTCTGGATGATCGGGTCTTCGACGTCTTCGGGCAGTTCGGAGCGGATGAGGTCAATTTTTTCGCGGACGTCCGTGGCCGCGATGTCCACATCCACACCCATCTCAAATTCCAGCAGCGTTTGGCACACGTTCTCCATGCACACGGAAGAAACGTGCTTCAGCCCCTCGATCGAGGACACAGCGTCCTCGATCCTTTTGGCCACGTCGATTTCCAGCTCTTCAGGGGACGCGCCAGGATAGACTGTGACGACTGTGATGTACGGGATGTCGATTTTGGGCATCAGCTCCAGGCCCATTTTGCGGAAGGCGTTGAGCCCGAGGAGCGTCAGCCCAATGATCAAACAGCTTGTGGCGACGGGTCGGCGAACAGCAAAATCGGCAATCCTCATGGGCCTGCCTCCTTGAGAATCCGGACCGGTGTCCCATCATCCACGAGCGACTGGCCGGTGGTGATCACGGGGACAACCGCCGACAGCCCCGCACGGATCTCGCGCCAGCCTTCCGTTTCCCACCCCAATTCGACGGGCACTGCTTTGGCTTTTCCGTCCGCCACTACGAACACGACGTTACGGCCTCCGCGGTGCTGAACAGCCGAGGCGGGAACACCCAAACCTTGCCGGGAAGCTAGCACGAGCGTGACCTCTGCCAGGCAGCCGGGTACAACTTCCGGTGGTGGCGATTGGAGGAGCGCCTTAATTTGGAAGGTCCGCAGGCGCGGTTCAATGACAGGGCTTTTGAAACTGACGGGCAATTCGCCCAGATCACGACCTGCCGCCCGAACGCGCATTTTCGTTTGTCCGACCACCACCTCGTCATAATACTCGTACGGCACAAAGATACTCACCTCCACGAGCGACAGATCGTCAATGCGGAGGACGGGCTCCCCGGCCCCTGCCATCTCACCCGGCTCTTTCATTCGCCTGGACACGCGGCCTGAAACTGGGGCAATCACGAGTGAATCGGCAAGATCTTTCTCGGCGATTTTGAGATTGAGTCGGGCCTGTTCAAGCTGTGCTTTGGACAACTCAATGAGGGTTCGCACATGACGTATGTCGGCCTCCAACTGTCGCACCTGCGCTGCCTGGTGCTCCACCATCTGGCGGGAAACCGCACTTTGCTGCGACAGGTCTCTGTAGCGGGCCAAATCGGCCTCGGCCACTTCCTTCGCCACCAGCGTCTTTTCCAAAAGAGCCTCTTTTTCCCGCACGGAGCATTCCGCCACCGTCACCTGTTCCTGGGCGATGGCCACTGCCTGCGTCAGTTTCACGGAGTCGGTCTGGAAGAGTTTGGTCTTCCCTGCCTCCACGAAATCCCCCTCGTCCACAAAGATAGCGTCCAGCGTGCCGGGTATCCGGGCGGAAACGAGGGCATAACGCTTCGAAAGAATGTTCCCGGCCACCTCGACTCGCTGTTCAAAGACCATCGTCCGAGCAGGCTGCACAATCACTGGTACAGCATTCCGAGCTTCCGCAGCACTCTCACTTCCTGCAAAGGCCCCCGGCCCTTGGGGCCCCTTTTCTTCGCCGAACATCCAACCGGAAAGGGCAGCGATCACCACCCCCGCGGCGACAACCAGGGCCGCTATTCCCAGGCTGATCACGTTTTGCCACATTTTCTGGCGAGTCATATCTCATCCTCCCGGATGAACTTTCACGAGAAATACCGCCACTTCCGCCTCCGCATAATCGTCTCGTCGTGCGTCAAATCATTGCCCCCCAGATACCTCGCGGCGATCAACTGACCTTCTCCCCGGTGGACACCCGCCCAGCCGAGACTCCATCAGCCCGGTGGAACAATTTGACCACCCCTCGAGCCAATACCGTGCACGAAAACGTCCAAGAGCCGCTGGACGCTCTCATCAATGGGGCGAATTTCCCCTGTTTCGAGCTGGCGTTCAATCACGAATTGCAGGGCCCCGATGATCATCTCCGCCACAATCACCGGGTCGATCGATCGAAAAACGCCCTCTTCCATGCCCTGTTGAACGATCGTCCGAAAGCGCTCGATGGCCAGGCCTCGCTTGGCCCTTTGCGACGTAAAGCAAAGTTCTCGGACGGCTGGATCACGGAACAGAAAGTCGAACAAAGATCGATGTTGCGAGAAATACTCCAGCCACATGCGGACCATGGCCTCGAGTTTTTCCAGAGCGGGAGAGGCTTTCTGAACGATCTCTTCTCCCGCCTGAATGGCCGGCTCGATGAATTGCTCGAAAACGTGAGTCACAAGCTCTTGTTTGTTGCGGAAATAGTGATAGATGCTCCCCTTGGCCACACCTGCGACTTCGGCCACGCGGTCCATGGTGAGTCCTTCATAGCCGTGCTGCTTGAGCACCTCCAGCGCGGCCTGGCTGATCCCGTCTTTCATGACGGAGATGGCGAGTTCACGACACTTTTCAGACAGGCTTGGTGGCATGAATCCCTCTCCAGTGGCGAATCTTTTCTACAGCGCAAAGACGCGAGGAAAATTTCCCAAGGCACTCCAAATTCCCGCGGATACTAGCGTCGCCGGTCTTTAGCGCGCCGGGATCACCGGCCGAGCCCGCAATCCGTCTACAGGTCTCTTCGGTGGTTCACCGCAAATGATCGTTCTTAGACTGATACGACAGAAGTTTAACTAGAGTTCATGTATCTAAACCAATCGTAGATTCCATTGACCGATCAGTCAACATCATAACTTGTCAGTTTATTCCTAACCGCGCTTCGTGATTTTTCCGAAGTTAACTAAAGCAACACCGCTGACGAAGTTTTTGGCCTTGATAACGATTCGGGCTGTGCCGAGGAAACTCCACAGGAAATGTTAAGTACGCGGCTTTTTTAGCTAGCTTGCCAGGGGGATTTCTATGGGGAACACGCAACCCAGAAAACTAAAATCAGCAGGATACCGAAGCTGGAGACCCGCCAACTCAGCCAGGAGCAAAGGACTACGATCTGGGATTCCGGTCTTCATCGCTATTGCTACCTTGCTATTGATTGCGGGAGGTGGCTGTTCCACCAGTTTGAGGGATTGGTGGCATAAAGGCTTCAAGGTCGGGCCCGACTATTGCCCTCCCTCGGCGGAGGTTGGCGAAGCGTGGATCGACAGCAACGACCCGTCGGTGAAAGCAACGGGTGACGTCGACTATGCCCATTGGTGGACGGTATTTAACGATCCCGTTCTTAACGAGCTCGTTTACACCGCATATCAGGAAAACTTGCCATTAAAAATTGCCGCGTGGCGGATCATGGAGGCCCGATACCAACTGGGCGTAGCACGAGGCTATCTCCTGCCGCAAGAACAGCAGGCGATCGGCTCCTTTATGCGGACCCAGATGAGCCATGAAGCGTTCCCTGTGTCAAAGTTTTCCCAGATCCCTGGTTTTAAGATGGCTTATGACGATTGGCTGGGCGGTTTGACGGCTTCATGGGAACTGGACTTTTGGGGACGCTATCGGCGGATGATCGAGGCTGCGGAGGCCAATGTGCAGGCGCAGGAGGAAGACTACAACGCAGCGCTCGTTCTATTGCAGGCCGAGGTAGCTTCCACGTATATTCAGCTCCGGGAACTGGATGAGCGTCTCGATCTTGCGCGAAAGAACGTAGCCCTTCAGCGGGACACGTTGGCCATCGCCAGGGCGCGATTCGAGCAGGGAATCGTGAGCCAGCTTGACGTGCATCAGGCCCAGGCAATCCTCTCAAACACTGAGTCCATGATTCCCATGTTGGAGTCGATGCGGCGGGTGGCAGAGAACCGACTGTGCACTCTGCTCGGACAGCCCCCGCAGGACCTGGACCCAATTCTGGGCGCCCAAGGAAAAATTCCCACAGTTCCGCCTGATGTGGTCGTCGGCATTCCTGCTGATCTGCTCCGCCGCCGTCCGGATGTGCGACGCGCTGAACGGCTCGCGGCCGCCCAGTGCGCAAAAATTGGCGTGGCTGAGGCCGAATTCTATCCCCACATTGCCATCACCGGCCAACTGGCCTGGCAGGCAGAGAACTTCAGTGATCTGTTCGGTTCAAGTGCCTTCACGGGCATGATTGGTCCGGGCTTTCGGTGGAACATTCTCAACTATGGCCGCATTCGTAACAACGTGCTCATGGAAGACGCCCGATTCCGGCAGGCAATTCTGGGTTACCAGGAAACGGTGCTGCGTGCGGCCGAGGAAGCGGAAGATATGATCACAGCATTCCTCATGGAGCAGCGCCGGCTGCGGGCATTGGAGCAGGCCACCGAGGCCACCGCCCAGGCCTCCCAACTGGCCGTCGCGCAGTATCAACAGGGGCTCATCGACTTTCAGCGGGTAATCGACTCGCAGCGAGCACTGGTGCAGCAGCAGGACGCCCTGGCGGAGTCCCGAGGAAAAGTGGCTCTCAACCTCATTGCTGTGTACAAAGCGCTGGGCGGCGGTTGGGAGATGCGTCGGAACCCGACGGCCGGGGTTATTCTGACGCAGCTGCAAACGGTTCAGAAATCTCAAGGTGGCCAGGCGCAATCCCCGGCGCCGACCCCGGCTGAGGCCCCGCAGCCTGCTCCGCCGGCTTCTCCATTCAAACGAGAGCCGGAAAAATCGCAGTCACTCCCGCCAGCCGCACCGCCCCAACCGGCGCTGGATGGGCAGGAGCAACAGACACCTCCGGCCCCCATGCCCGAATCGCCGATGGCGCCGCCTGCCCAGGAGTTGCCTCAGGCTCCCGCCAATCTGCCGCCGGCACCGAGTCCTTCGGAATCATCCTCGCGACAAAACCCGTCGCTACCGGTTTTGCCAGCCCAAGGGGAAGTCGGGGAAATTGGCATCTCGGGTTAACAAGGGGAAATCATTCTTCCTCGCGGTGTTCGTAATCCGCGGTGCGAATAGTGGTGACGATCCGACCATTCTCCAGCCCCCGGATCTGTTCGATTCGGGGGCCTTTCACATAGAACCCGTTCTGCGGAAGAAGGTACTTGTTGCCGCCATCCACCGCAAGCTCATAAGGCTCGCTGCCGAAATTGACTATCACAACCGTGCCATCGGAGAAGGTTGTTCGCTGAACATCGCGGTTTTCGGTAACGAATTCGTGATTAAGCATTTCGGTGCCCGCGATGACCTCATGGAGAATACACGTATTGCGGTAGGTCCGCAGGAAGACATCCCGGTGATTCAGCCATGAACCGCGACGCCGATCCGCCCACAGAAGCGGAATGGTCCCATACAAAACGTTAAAGGCATCTTTTTTGGGCGTAATTTCTGGAGCCGCCTGGAGGAGAAAATCGCTCGAATCGCCCCAATACCATGTCGTCACGACGCAATCGTGAAACACGAGTTCCCAAAGTGGTGCGCGTTCGCGGTGTCCGATGCCCCAGCGTTCGTATTCACTCCACGGTGGAAGCTTATCGCCCCAGGGGCTGGTAAACGCTTCGTCCTTGCTCTTCGGGGGAATCAAATGCCCGGCCGGCCAGGAGAAGTAAGCATTGCAGCTCATCATCCCCTCGAAGTAGTCCACATAGGGTACCGCCCACCAGATGCCGTGTTCGCCACCCACCACGAGTTTGAGCGAGCGGACATAATGGAGCAGATCCACACCGCATTGCCGCTTCTGTGCTCGTGTGAGAAGGTGAGCGGGGTCGTAGCACTCATAGAGGTCCTCAGCGGTGGTCACATCAATGAATCGCCCCAGAAAAGGATACTCCGCAAGGATCTTGGGGATATCCCGCTGCGCTGTGCGCACCCAAAGGGCGGGGCATCGCTTCATGAACTGGGTTTTCTTATCGAATGTCAGCCAGGCCTTCATTCTCTCGCCATTGGCCTGAAGAACCACATTTTGAGGGACGAAATCGTGGGAACGGTCGATCTTGTCTTCGCTGTCCACGGGAAGGACGTCCGTGTAATTGTCGTATTCGCTGGTGATGTAACCCAGTTCATTCACCTGCCGCATTTGGTCGGGCGGCATGCGACCCTGCACGAGAAGCCGCCTGATTCCCGCTTGCCTGGCCTCTTGGGCAAACTGCAAATTGGCGTTGCCCCACACGTCGGGAGCGCCGAACAGCCGCTTTAGTTCCGGGTTTGCTTTCACTTTTTCAGAGAATGGGACGATCAAACCCAATTCCTGCGCGTACGCGCGATAGCGCTTGGCCAGGGCCACGTACCCACCTTTGTCCACGAAATGCCAGATCAGCTTCCGGGGATAACTGAACTTGCCCATACTGGGCGACCAGCCGATGCTCGGCACCCACGCAAACTGATCGCCTTTTTGAACTTTGCGAAGTTCGACGTATCCATCATCACTGGTTTCCACCAGGATCATGTAACCGACGCCCGTTGGAAGATCACAAACGCCCACCCAGGGCATATCCAACCGCGACGTGTTGAACCACCGCCGGGGCAGTTGCTCTTCCGTCACGGGATAAAGGTGTCCATTGCAGTAATCCGCGATGGCGATGACCCCATGCTCACTTCTGTAGAAAAGAGGTGTCCAGAATCGCTGGTTGGAAAATGCAACTTCGCGGTCGGGCATATCCACCGTCATGAAAAGATCGGCGGAATCCGCTGGCAGCCGAAGGGTTACCGTTCCCGAATAGGGCTTGTTGTCTCTCCAGAAGAGGGTCGTTTCGCAGGAAATCGCATCGTTTTCCACCTTTTGAACATTTCTCAGCACCTCGCGCCGCTTGGGCTCTTCGACCACTGAGCTCCATTTGTGGCCGACCCGTTTGTCGAGAACTTCCCACGCGCCCGATTGCGGTTCGAGAACCACCTTCAGAAACGCGTTTTCCAGCACCCAGGCGTTTCCGTCCTGACCCACGTGGGTAGCTGGCCCCTGCCGACCAGTTTCTCCGTTTTCGACTCCGACTGCGGACAGTGCGCGGCCCCAGGCGACTGCTAAGAGCAGGCCCCACATCATACACAACCAAGCGCGTTGCATGTAGCGACGATAACGGTGAGCCATGCGACACCTCCAGAGAACCATGACAGTTTCTTGTTCCTGTACGACAATCGGGCACAGGGCAGCCAGCCTCCGTTCCTCGGCACCAGGCAGGTCATCATGAGGCTTGATTCGGTACTACAGGGACACCTACCGCTGCGCCCAACCTGGCCGGACTTCCCGGGCAGCACGCAGCAGGCTTTGCGGTGTCCAGGGGGTCAATTCAGGAACGGCAGCCTGTCCGCCGGAGCACGTCACGCGAAATGTCAGTGTTCGTTTTTCTCCCGCCGCCAGGTCCGATGGAAACCGAAGCCCCGCGGCCAATGCGAGCTATGGTAGTCCTTCCCAGGCCGACCGAAGCCCGGTCCCCAGCGGCGCCATAGCTGACAGCCACGCCACCAGGGGTTATAATTGAGAGAGGAGCGATAATCAATAACAGGGAAAGCCTCGTCAAAAGAGATGAAAAAGCGACTCGTCGCACAAGCCGAACTCTTCCGGCGCGGCTTTTGATTGACACATTATACCGGGCTGTTTAGAATCGACGTAGGCTTGCATTACCCAAATTGCCAAGGTTTCCAGGCCCACTTTTTCGGGGTCGCGGTTGGAACGCCGGTGGGCATCGGCCGGGCGCGAAATCCTGAGCGAGGCACTCCCTAACATCCAGGACGTCGAGGAGTAAGCTTGTCATGGCACGTGAGAACCAAGGGCTGCAAATCGCCTTGATCACGTTCGTCATTTTGACGCTCTTGCTGGCCGTTTTCACCTATCTGTTTTTCCGCCAGTATGACGAACAATACCGGAAGGCCCAGGCAGCTTTGGAGGAGGCCGCCAAAGCTAATGATGCAGCGCGTTCGGCTCAAACCGACCTCAATACGCTGAAGACCATCCTTGGTTTCAGCACCACCGACCCGATGGACAAAATCACCCAGACGGCCAAGCAGGAACTGGAAACCTACGGTGCGGATCTCGATCCTTCCCAGCAAAACTATCGCACCGTGCTGGATCACCTGTTCAAAACTCTCCAGGCCAAAAGTGCTACACTTGTGGCAACCGAGCAGAAACTTCGGGATGCCGAGGCTAAGATCGCTCAACTTGAGGCGAGCAAGGCTCCGTTGATTGCGCAGCAGAAAGATCGGGCCGATCAAGCGGAAGCCACTCTCACTCAGGAGCGTCAGAAATTCACGGCCGACCTCCAGGCGTCGTTCCAGGCTCGCGACGACCTCCAAAAGCGGGTCACCCAGGCCCAGCAGCAAGCCCAGGACGCTTTGGCCCAACTGGATGCCGCCAAGAAAGATTTTGATCGCCGCATCCGCACGGTTTCTGCGCTCTTGCAAGTGCGTACCAAGGAGCTGGAGGCCACCAAGAATCCACGTTTGGAAACACCTGATGGGCGCATTCAATGGGTGAATCAGCAACTGGGCACCGTGTGGATCAATCTGGGAGAAGCCGATGGGTTGTCGGTAGGAACGACGTTTGCGGTCTTTCCCGGAAATACACTGAATATTGCTGACGCAGAACGCAAAGGCGGCATCGAAGTGACGGCGATTCGGGGGCCGCACCTCGCCGAAGCCCGCATCATCGACGACAAAGTAAGCGATCCCATCATGCCGGGAGACGTGATCAGCACGCTCATCTGGTCTCCAGGAGATCGCCGGCGCTTCGCCATCACCAACTTCGTCGATATCGACGATGACGGGCGGAGCGATCAGGAGCTGCTCATCAGCATCATTCGGCAGAGCAACGGGGTGGTGGATGCCTGGCTCGACGACGAAGGAAATCTTCACGGTCAGATCACGGCCGACACCGACTATATTGTGGTGGGGACCGAGCCACCGGAGGGAACCAATGTCGCTGTGATCCAGGCCCGGTCCGATATGCTCAAACGGGCTGATGAAATGGCGGTTCAACGGATCTCGGTCCGGGAATTGCTCCGACGTATCGGCTACAAGCGGGAGACGCACGTGGTGCGATTCGGACCGGGAGCCAATCCGGCTGATTTTCGAGCCAAGCCCAAGGAGGGTGAAGTCATTCGGCAGTCCACCGGAGCCGTCAGCGAAATCTTCCAGCCGCGACAACCGCCCCGGGCCAAGGCGGGCACGGCGTTCTGACCAACGCTCTTGAACCCACGGACCGCTCCGGGCCGTTGCCCCCGGCAGTGGTATTCGCCTGCGATCCCACTATTGGCAGATTTGCCGATAGTATTCCACCGAGCGGCGGAGGCCCTCCCGAAAGTCTACTCGTGGCTCGTATCCCAGCAGACGGCGGGCCAGGGTGATATCGGCCATGCTCTCGCGAATATCTCCCGGTCTGGGCGGGGCGAACTCCGGCTCCACCTGGGTTCCCAAGACTTCATTGAGAGCAGCTATCAACTCCAGAAGCGTGATGCTCTTGCCGTTGGCGGCATTAAAGACACGTCCCTCCACTCCCGGCTTTTCGGCCGCCAAAAGGTTGGCATCCACCACGTTCTCCACGTACGTAAAATCGCGCGACTGATGCCCATCGCCAAAAATGACCGGGCGACGTCCCCGAAGAATCGCCGTGATGAACAGCGGAATAACCGCGGAATAGGGGCTGTTCGGATCCTGCCGTGGGCCAAACACGTTGAAATACCGAATAACCACGGTGGGTAATCCATATGTGGCGTAAAATGCCCGACAGTAGTACTCACCGGCCAGCTTAGCGGCACCGTAGGGAGAGATGGGATCGGGAAGATCCGTCTCCCGTTTGGCACTGAATGGCTGGTCGCCGTAGGCACTGCTTGAGCCGGCGTAGACAAAGCGACGGATGCGACCGGATTTCCGGGCGGCATCCAGGAGCGTCACCGTTCCCGTGACACACGCCGCATGAGTGTCGAGGGGATATTCCACACTCCGTGGAACGCTGGCCAAGGCCGCCTGATGGAAGACGTACTCTACTCCCTCCATGACTCTTGCCACCAGGGCGGTGTCGCAAATATCTCCCTCTACAAAATCGATACTGTCCTTAACATTGGCAAGATTGGCAAGATTGCCTGTGCTCAGATTGTCCAGGACCCGCACCCTGTGCCCCCGTTGAACAAGCGCTTCCACCAGGTGTGATCCGATAAAACCCGCTCCTCCGGTGACGAGTGTCGTCGGCATTGTTTCCCTTTCCCAGATTAACCCAAAACTCGGTAAAGTCGTGAATTGGCGAGAGATTCACCGTTTCGAATTGGCAGCCCAAAATATCATGTCAGGAAAGCTCCAGATAAACTCAGGACTATGCTTTGCCTGTTCCGCGGAGCCACTCCCGCTATCACAATGTAGCACGCAACGATTGGCAACGGGTTTGCCAAGAAGGAACACTTTTCACGAATTTTTCGTCCGAATCAGGTCTCCTGTTTTTTCCCAGCTACCGGTCGAAATCGGCAAGCGCGGGTGCGGGCAGAGCAGGGAAGGAGGCAGGCAACAGGCGGTGATCGCCTGGTTGGCCTACGAACTTTTCTCAACCGGCGGTATCATACCAGTTTGAGGCACCACGAGCCGCTCCAATGCAATTGTGTTCAAGGAAACCGGGCTCCGTCTGGCGCGGAATGCCGATGCTACCTGGGTTAACGTAACAACCATACTTTGCGCATCCGTTGAAGGATACCGTTCTACCCATGAAGGCCGACGAACTTCGCGAAAAATTCTTGACGTTCTTTGAAACGAAGGGGTGTGTCCGCCGTCCGAGCGACGTCCTCGTGCCCCGCTGGGACCCGTCCGTCCTTTTCACACCGGCCGGGATGAATCAGTTCAAGGACCACTTCCTTGGGCGATGCAAGCTGGAATTCACACGGGCCACCACGTGCCAGAAATGCTTGCGGACGGGCGACATCGAGAACGTCGGCCGAACGCCGTACCATCACACCTTCTTCGAAATGCTGGGGAATTTTTCGTTTGGCGATTACTTCAAACGGGAGGCCATCCTGTGGGCGTGGGAGTTCCTCACCGACAAAAAATGGCTGGGGCTCGATCCGGAAAAAATATCGGCCACCGTGTACCTGGATGACGACGAGGCCGCCGAAATCTGGATCAAAGAAGTGGGTCTTTCGCCTGATAAAGTCACCCGCATGGGGGAAGACGAGAATTTCTGGCCTGCCAATGCTCCCAGTCAGGGTCCCGATGGTGTTTGTGGGCCGTGCAGCGAAATCTATTACGAGACCCCCTGGGGTAAGGTCGAAATCTGGAATCTCGTGTTTACACAGTACAATCGGGTAGGCCCCCCGCCCAACAATCTTCGGCCTCTTCCCAGCAAGAACATCGACACGGGAATGGGTTTGGAACGAGCAGCAGCGGTCCTTCAGGGGGTGGAGTCTAACTTCCACATTGATATTATTCGCCCCATCGTGGAGGCGGCTGCCGACGCCTGCCATGTGAAGTACGATCCCTCTTCCGATTTTGGCCGGCGTCTGCGGCGGATCGCAGACCACATCCGGGCATGCACCTTCGCCATCCACGAGAACGTCATCCCCTCTCCGAACAAACAGGGATATGTCATCCGACGGCTGATCCGGCGAGCTGTCTTGGATGGCCACCGCATGGGTGTTCGCGAGCCCTTCTTTTACAAGCTCGTGCCAGTGGTGGCGGAAATGATGAAAAATCCCTACCCGGAACTCCAGGAAACAATCCCCCGGGTGCAGGCTGTGATCAAAGGGGAAGAGGAGAATTTTCTCGCGGTCCTGGAAACCGGCCTGGAACGCATCGACCGACTCTTTGAGGAAATGCGGCGGAACAACCGCGGTGTGGTATCTGGCGCCGAAGCAGCCGAGCTTTACCAGACCTATGGTTTTCCGCCGGAATTGCTGGAAGCCCTGGCTGCGGAGCACAATTATGCCTTCGACTGGGAAGGTTACCGTCGGGAAATGGAACGTCATGGCATCGAATCCGGAGCCGGGCAAAAAAAGGAGGTGTTTTACACGGGGCCTCTCGATTCCCTCAAAAAAGCCGGTCTGGAAAGCCGTTTTGTGGGTTACGAAACCACCGAGGTCCCCGATGCCAAGATCATCGGTCTGATTGCCGCCGGGCGACTCTGCGATGCAGTGGAAGAAAAGGACCATGGCCAGCCCATTGCTGTTATCCTCGATAAGACGCCATTTTACGGCGAGATGGGTGGCCAGGTCGGGGACCGCGGAGAACTCGTTGCCGAAGGGCTGTGGTTCGAGGTCATCGATACCAAGATGGAAAGCGGCTTTCCCGTGCACTACGGCCACTTGCGAGAGGGCCGGCTGGCGCTCGGCCACGTGGTTACGGCTCGGGTGGACGCCGCCCGTCGCCAGGGCATCCGGCGTGCCCATACGGCCACGCACCTGCTTCATTACGCGCTTCAAAAAGTGCTGGGGAAACACGCCCAGCAGCAGGGCTCCAAGGTGGACGATGATGTTCTTCGCTTCGACTTCGCCAATCCGACTGCCGTCAAGGCCGACGAACTGGAAGAAATCGAAGCCGAGGTTAATCGCCGTGTCCTGGAAGGGGCACCCGTCCAGATCGCGTATATGCCCCTCGCGGAGGCTCGCAAAACCGGAGCGATGATGCTCTTCGGCGAAAAGTATCCCGATGTTGTGCGGGTGGTTTCAGTGGGGGAATACAGTAAGGAATTGTGTGGAGGAACCCACCTGGATCATGCGGGCCAGATCGGCCTGTTCAAAATCATCAGCGAAGAAAGTGTGGCTGCGGGAACCCGCCGCATCACAGCCCTCACGGGATGGAAGGCGTACGAGTATGTGCGGGATGCGTCGCGGGTGATCGCGGAGGCCTCAGTCGCCCTCAATGTGCCACCCCAGGAAATCCCCACCCGAATTCAGAACATGCTCCAAGAAATTCGGCAACTCCGCAAACAGGTAGCGTTGGGCGGGCGGTCTCCCGGGGTAACGGCCGAGCAGCTCTGGAGTCAGGGAATCGACGTGGATGGCGTCCGCGTCATTGTGGGAGAGATTCCCGCGGCCGACCCCGATCTGATGCGTCAGCTTATCGACCAGCTCCGCCGGCGGGATGTGCCCACCGCAGTTCTGCTGGCCGCAAAACATCCAGAAGAAAAGAAGGTGGTCATGGTGGCGGGACTTTCCCGCGAATTGACCAACCGTGGCCTGGACGCCGTCAAATGGGTGCGGAGTGTGGCGGCGGTGGTGGGCGGCGGTGGCGGCGGGCGGCCAGACCTCGCCCAGGCCGGTGGCAAGGCCCCTGAAAAACTGCCCGAAGCCCTCGACCTCGCCAGACAGCAGGCTCTCAAAATGCTCCAAGAGGGTTAGCCCCCCATCTGGCTGACATGGCCACCAAAATTTAGTCGTGTAGTGGCACCGTTCCCCCGGCTGCGGTATGCTGGAAATTGACGGGATAAAGTGTCTGGTGGATAATCCAATGGGCCCGAGGTGCCAAGCAGACCTTTCATAAAAACTCTATTGGTGCGAGGACGTTATCATGGCTCGCCAGATTGTGTTGCGGGCAGTGCGGGGGAATATCGTGCGGCTCCTTTCGGCTGCGAGATTGTCCCGGTGGGGAACACTCATCCTTGTGTTGATTTTTGGCTTTTGGGGAGGATCTCAATCCAGTTGGGGCCAAGTTTTTCCGCCGGGCGTCGTTCCTCCTCGTGAAGGCGGGGGCTTCCAGCGGCCGGGAATGGTGCCTCAGCATCCCGGACCGATGCCGGGCAATCCTCTCGTCGGGCAGCGACCCGGGAGCCAACCTCAGCTACCGCGGTTGGAGGCCTCCGGTACCGTTGAGGAAGTCACCCCCATGGGGATGGTTATCGTCTCGCCGACCGGCCAAAAATGGCAACTTTTGTTCGATCGGGAGTGTAAACTCCAGCTCACCGGAAAGGCCTTGCCGGATGTACTTCGATCAGGAACCGTTATTTCTTTCACCGCCGAGATAGATAAGAAGACGGGTCAGGCAACGGAAAAAGTGAGTGCTCTGACAATTTGCACTCCCGATCAGCAACATATGCCCGGTGTATTTCCGGAGGGAACGATGGCAGCGATGGGGGAAGGTGCCGAACCGAACGCGGGTGCAGCAGGAGTGGGGGGATTCCCGGGCCAGGGATTCGGCTCCGGCCTAGCTCCCGAAGCCGGAGTCCCGCCCCAACAGCCAGGTCGATTGCATTCGCGTCGTCAGGTCGAGGCGGGCCCGCCCGTAGAGAGGTTTGAGGTATGCGGCCGCATCACAGGCATCACAAAAACAGGCAAAATCACCGTGGCGGCCCCAAACAACCATTTCCGTGCTCCCATCCAGTTTGAGCTCGCCGAAAATCCTGATATTTCATTGGAGCTTTCCGGCCGGGAGGCACTCGCCTTCATTCCAAAGGGCGCCAAAGTATCGGGTAAAGGCGTTCAAATCGGTCCCACAGCGGGTAGGATGTCGGAAATAACTGTGGAACTCGTCGAGCCGTTAACCCTGGCGGCCCCCAAGCGCGAACCGCGTAACGGAACTCATCGTGCAACGGAACGAACTCCTGAGCGTTTGCCGGGATCGCTTCCCGGTGGCGTCGGGACCGAGAAGCCTCATGCACGGACCGGAGCCCAGGAGAAACCGGGCTCGCCCGGCGGTGCCGAGAATCCACCATCTGAGCAGGAAGCCCCCAAAAAGGCCGCCGGCATCGATTTGCCTCCCCTCAATAATTGATGAGTTCTGAGGCATGTCTGCAAGTGCGACGGGAAAACCGCGGGAGGCGACGATTCCCCAGTCTCGTGCCCGGTCGCCTCGTTCTCTCACTGCCGAGGCCTGGAAGCGGCTGTGCAGCGATCGCTGGGCGGTGGTGTCCCTCTGGATTCTTGGCGGGATGTCATTTTTAGCTGTGGCTGCCCCCGCGTTACCGCTTTCACCGCCGCGTCTGGTGCGCACGGAGCGTCAATTTCAGCCCCCGCGCTTCTGGCCGCTCTTTGAATATGGCTTTCGATCCGCTACCGGCACGGAAACGTCGTCTTCCAGCTCAAGTCAACGACCATCCCGAGAAGTACTCCTCGAAGAAGGATTTGGACGGCTCGGTCCATTAAGTGGATTCCTCCTGCGAATACGGTGGTCCATCTTTGGCGAGTGGTGTCTGGCACCGGTTTGTGGGACGGATAAGCTGGGCCGTGATCTTTTTTCCAGAATCCTCTGGGGAGCCCGCGTGTCCCTGGCTGTGGGAATCGTGGCGACACTTGTTTCCCTGGTGATCGGAGTCACGTATGGAGCCATTGCGGGATTTGCGGGGGGTCGTGTTGATCGGCTGATGATGCGGTTGGTGGACATCCTTTATTCAGTGCCCTTCATTTTTGTGGTCATCTTTATCATTACAATCGTCAGTGCAGAGCCCGTACGGAATGTTCTGGAGAACCGCTGGGGGCTCAGCCGGATCATGATCTTCTTCCTCGTGGTGGGGGCTATCTACTGGCTGACGATGGCCCGGGTTGTCCGCGGCCAGGTCATTTCCCTCAGGCACGAACTTTATGTGGAAGCGGCTCGCGCGCTGGGGGCGAGTTGGTGGCGAATCCTCTTTCGGCATATTCTTCCCAATCTCATCAGCGTGGTCGTGGTTTATTTGACATTGACGATCCCACGGGTGATGTTGTTTGAGGCGTTCCTGTCGTTCCTCGGGCTCGGCGTGGAACCGCCCGATGTGTCCTGGGGGCTGCTGGCCAACGAAGGATTGCAGGCCATCACGCCGATCAAGATTTACTGGTGGCTGGTGGTATTCCCCGGTGTGGCATTGGCATTGACGCTGTTTGCACTCAATTTTCTGGGGGATAGCCTGCGGGACGCTCTTGATCCGCGGCTAAAGCATATCCGTTGACACCGCGAATTTTAGGGAGGAATGGGCTGGATACTCGCGATTCGCGGACGGTACAATACGTACGGGTTGCCAGCACCAATACCACTACCACGCACGAGATCCAAACATGGGGTTATACGACCGCGACTACATCACGAGAAGGACGCTCTCCGGGGGCGCCTGGTCCACCAGCCAGTACAGCATGGTGACCATTCTTATTGTGGTCAACGTGGTGGTGTATGTGCTGGATGCTTTCAGTAACTACCGGCTGAGTGAATTGACTGCCGCGCGAGTCGGCTCTCTCACACGTCCCTGGTTGTGGTGGCAGTTTCTGACTTACGGTTTCGCCCACGCCTCCAGCCCGCAGCACATCTTTTTCAACATGCTGACGCTGTGGTTTTTCGGGCGGGATATTGAATATCTTCTCGGCCGAAAAGAATTCCTCAGACTGTATCTTTTTCTGGTGATCGCCGGAGGCGTGGTGTGGGCAGCGGTGAATCAGCTTCAGGGTGCTCCCGCAGGGAGTTCGTTGATCGGGGCTTCCGGGGCGGTGGTGGGAATTTTCTTGTTGTTTTGCCTCCATTATCCGAGAAGGACGATTCTGCTATTCTTCTTTCTGCCGGTGCCGGCCTGGGTGGCAGGAGTGTTGCTCTTGGCCCCGGATATCATGTCGGCTATCCAAAGTAAAGAAAGCGAAATCGCCTATTCTGTGCATCTTACCGGCGCGGCCCTCGCTGCCCTTTATTACTATCAAAATTGGAACCTTGGGCTTCTCTGGGAGAGACTGGGCGGAGAAAGAATCTGGATCAGAATCAAGTACCTCTTTCAGCGGCGACCACGCCTTCGGGTCCATCGCGGCGAGTACGAGTACTTACGCGACATGGATGACGTGAGAGATCCTACCGATGCCGAAAAAGAGGAATGGGAGAAGCTTGAAGCGGAAGTGGAACGCATTCTGGACAAGATCAATAAATCGGGTACCGATAGCCTGACACGCGCGGAGCGACGAACCCTTGAACGGGCCAGTCAGCTTTACCGCCAGCGGCGGCGGGGTTCCTAAGCGACCCGCCGAGGGATGGGCGTCGGGCCGACCCACGGCCTCTTCAAGACGCCTCATCTCCCCAGTGTCGAAAAAAAGAAGCTTCGCGCTTGAAAATCGCACGGTCCCATGCGACAATGACATTGGGCAAGGGCTTGTCTGTTGGTCACGAGGAGATTGGTCATGTTGATGGTTCGCAGTCGGGCGCGAAAGGGTTTTACGCTTGTTGAGCTTCTGGTGGTCATAACCATCATTGGGATGCTTGTGGCCATGCTCATGCCGGCCGTTCAAATGGCCCGAGAAGCGGGGCGACGTTCGCAGTGCATGAACAATCAGAAGCAGCTTGCCACGGCTCTCCTCAATTACGAATCGGCACGGCGGCAATTTCCGGGCTGGGTGGAAACTCTCACTTTGGCAAATGGAGCAAAACTCGATGTCGCGTGGTTTGTCACGCTATTCCCTTACATCGAGCAGGGGCCGCTCTATCAGCAGTGGATGCAAGGCACTCTCAATGTGACCGCGCTGCCCTTTGCAGTCTGCCCCAGTAACCCCCTGGAGTCTTCGCCCATCGTGAACGGTACCCCGGGCCAGGCACCTCTGGAAGCCGCTATGGTCTACGTGGCTAACGCAGGGTGGCCGGGATCGATGCTCAACAACAATACCCAGGAAGGCCCAGCCGATGCGGTGTTCCTTGAACGCGGTCAGGTCTTGCTGGCTAACGGGGGACAGCTCAAGCAGATCAATCTGGATTACCTGAGCTCGCACGACGGTGCGTCCAACACACTTGCCATCTCAGAAAATATCAATGCTCGCGGCATTTGGGCATATTCCATTCCAGTCCCGCCAGGTAGCTTTCCCAGCAACAGCGCGTACGACCCTAGATGGGAATATGCCGTGGGCTTCAACTGGTTCGACAGCCCCGGAACCTGCCGGCGGATCAACGCCTGCCTGAATGGTGATTCCGGTGGGAACACTGATCCAATCGCCAATCCCGAGCTTGCCCGCGCGTCTAGCCGGCATCCCGGAGTGGTTAACGTCGCTTTCTGCGACGGCCACGTCATCACCCAGCGTGACAACGTTGACTGGCTCGTTCTCGCCCAACTCATGACGCCGGACAACTACAAGGCAGGAACGGCGGCCAACTGGCCTCAGCTTCGCGATAGTGTGTACGATTCCGGCAACAACTAGTGCGGGTGTGACCGCAAGACGCAGGCAACGGCTTTCACCACGTTTCTCAGTTGAACGAATTTTTCGTCCCTGACCCGAACCACTTCACTCCCGCTCGATGATCACGCTTATCGGGCGGGAGATTGTGTTTTTTGGTCGGCCCGGTCCTCCAATTCCAACCGCCTGGAGGCGAACCGGGCCCATCCCCAGCTTTCGACTGTCAATCTCAAAGTCAGCTTGTGCACCGATCTTCCTGGCCAGGACGCGGCCATTCTGCCGCACCACGACAGCAAGGGCTCCGGGACTCTCCACGTGCAGACGGACAGGCTCTCCCAATCTGACTTGAGGCGTGTGGAGCTTCACTGAGATCTGGCCACCAAAATTGTCGCTGGTAAGACCCACAACAAGCTCACCCCGGCTGGCAATGAGGCCTGTTTCCACGGCGACAACCCGCAGCTCGTGGTAGCCGTCGTCCCATGGTCTTGTGTCGAGGACGAACGCTTCATTTGCGCCACTCCGCCCGACGAGGCGTCCATCCACGAACCACTCGAAATGATCGACCTGGCCACCGCCGATCGGTTGCGGCAAACCTGGCCTGGGAAACTCGGCCGTAGGATGAAGCGTGAGCACACCCTGAACCATCTTTCCTTCTGGGAACTCTTGAAGTTCCACCACCGGGATGTTCGCCCACGGTCGGCAAAGAGGATCGCCCACGATCAGCAACTGATATGGCCCATAGACTGATTGATAAAAAGCTTCTGCCGTGGTGCACCCACGTGCATAATGGAGATGGATCGTCGGCAGAGGGAACTTTTCGGCGATTGCAAATGGTTCGATCACCGTTCCGCTGGCGGCTGCAGCACCGTAGCGCAGAAATTCGGTCAAAGGGGTTTGTCCCGCGGATTTTGCCATGACCCCACCAAGACTCGTCAGATGGTCGCAGATGGCACCGGGAAGGATGATGCTGCCTGAACGTGCCCAATCGAACTCAGCCGTCCCCATCATGACGCCCTGGCAGTCGGGTTTATTTTCGGGCATGATTCCATGAACGATTTCTGCCCGGACGTCGAGCTTCTGAAGAGCCTCCACAACCTCCGGATAGGCAGGGTCGCGGGTGCGGGAGCGAATATCGTCGTTTTGCACAAAATAGATTGTTCCTTGCGGAAAACTTCCGTCAGCAGCCGCACTGCGACGCAGATATTCGAAAATCTCTTCGAGTGTGTTCCCACGGGTGTCCTCGTCTGCTGCCACTGCCAGCACCATTGACAGCAAATACCGCTGCCCCTGCTTCGCAAGGTTGCCATGCTCGTCAAACTGTAGCCGGCTGTTGAAGCCCAGCGTGGGAAGCTCTTTCTGCTCAGGAATTGCCCGCCGCATGTATTGGTTGACCCGAAGGGACATGTAATAGTCTGGACGACGTGCCAGCACTCCAGCGTACAGGTAAGTCAGGCCGTTGAGGGACCCCCGAGGGGTGAGAACCCGCGGCCAGCGAGAACTCGCCGATTCTTCGGAGTTTTTCTCTCCGTCGGAAGGTCGGCCCGGTCGTGCAGGGGGAAGTAATTCCGGATGCTCCTCAGCAAATCGCTGAATGTCTTTTTGTAATTCGATCCCCCAGGGAAAGTCGGCCGAGTAGGCGACGCAGTCAATCCATTCGAGGAAACCTTGTCTCGTAAGATGCTCAACGATGGGAAGCAAAATCTTTTCGCGGAATCGGTCGACGTCGGTTACCTGTTCTTGAGGATCCCAGGGCAGGTAGAGGACGTTGGAATCGGGAATCCCACGGAGTGACTGGTAGAAGTTGGCAACCGCCAGGGAAGTCGGACTGTTGGGATTAACAACAAGGAGCACGTTTTCCGGGCCGCCTCCTCCCTGCGTGATCCGATTTCTTCCAAACAGCACAATCACCAGCAAGCAGGAAGCCACTAAACTGTTTTTCCAGGTTCTATACAAGACTGGTACCATGGCTCCGCTCCGCACAACGGTTATCGAGAGAACCTCCTCCCAGAGGACGTCAAGAACCGGGGCTGCTCAAATTCTTTTCCCACGCGCCCATCGGCTGATTCTCGGATCGGTTTTCGTTATACTCTTGTGAAGTTGACAGGTTGGCCGGAATTCTGGGGTACAAACTTACAACAGTCTTTACTGTAAGGAGTTGCAGCCATGAGATTGCTCCCCGCAGTTGTAGTGCTTTTGGTAGCCGTTCCCGCTTGGGCGGAGGAAGCATCCAATTGTCTGACGCCGGAAGAAAAAGAGCAAGGCTTTGTTTGCCTGTTTGACGGAACGTCGCTCGATCAGTGGCAGGGCGATACCAAGGGTTACGTCATTGAAAACGGTGTGCTCGTCTGCAAGCCTGGCGGCAATCTTTACACCAAAAAAGAGTACAGCGATTTCATTTTCCGATTCGAATTCAAACTGACACCCAACGCCAACAACGGCGTGGGAATCCGCACACCACTCGGATGTGATCCCGCTTATTGCGGCATGGAAATCCAGATTCTGGATGATTCGGGAAGCCAGTACACACACCTTCAGCCATACCAGTATCACGGATCCATCTACGGTGTGGTGCCTGCCAAACGTGGCCACCTCAAACCCGTCGGGGAATGGAACAGCGAAGAAATTCTGTGTCAGGGGCGTCACGTCCGTGTGACACTCAACGGCGTGGTTATCGTCGATGCCAACCTCGATGAAGTTCAGCCGATGGATCATCGCGACCACCCCGGCCTGAAGCGTGACAAAGGGTACATCGGATTCCTCGGTCACGGCACGCGGGTGGAATTCCGCAAAATCCGCATCAAGGAATTGAACTAATTGGGCACCGGGTTGTTCCTTACCTACTGGCATTCCATGTGTTATCTCGGAATCGAGATCGGCGGGACAAAGCTCCAAGTCGGCATCGGGACAGGCGACGAACCTCGGCTGATGGCCCTGCATCGGGATGAAATTGATCGGAGACAGGGCGCCGAGGCGATCCGCCGTCGCATTCTCGATTTTGCCCGGCCACTTATTGCCGAACATCACCCCCGAGCAATTGGGATCGCGTTTGGCGGTCCCATTGACGTTCAAACGGGGCGAACCCTGAAAAGTCACCATGTGGCCGGTTGGGACAATTTCCCCCTCATTCAGTGGTGTCAGGACGAGCTGGGCCTTCCCGCCGCGATGGGAAACGACGCGGACCTTGCCGGTTGGGCGGAGGCCATCTATGGAGCTGGCAAAGGCCACCGCGCCGTCTTTTACATCACCGTGGGCACTGGTATTGGAGGCGCTCTGATTTACGAAGGAAAAATCTACACCGGTGCTCATGGGATTGCCGCTGAAATCGGCCATCTTCGCCCGGGACCGACGGCTGTCTCACCCGAAAACGATCTCGAATCCATTTCCGCAGGCTGGGGGATCGCCGCCCGAGCCCAGACGCTGGTGCGGGAAATCCTCGCCTCTCGTGGTGATTTCGAAGCTGGTTCCGGCGACTCCATACGCATCAGCGTGTGGCGCGAAAAATGGGCAACCGAGGAGCTCGGCGATGTCTCTTTTTCCACGCTCAATGACGCGGCCATGAACCTCCTGCAGCGGTGTGGGAATGATTTGGATCGGCTCACCACGAAAATGCTGGGCGAAGCTCTGGCATCCGGCAACGTCATTGCAGCTTGGGTTTTTGCCCGGGCCCTACGAACGCTTGGCTGGGCCATCGCCCAAATGATCACCCTCTTGGCGCCTTCAGCGATTGTTATCGGTGGCGGGGTGTCGCTCCTTGGAGAGCGGTTGTTTTTTGAGCCGCTTCGCAAAGAGGTGGCCCGATACGTTTTTCCGCCGCTCGCCGATCGCTACGTCATTCGACCGGCAGAACTGGGGGAAGAAGTGATGGTCCACGGCGCGATTCTGCTCGCCCGGCAGAGCTTCGAAACTGCCGCCGGAATGGATGTGACATCACACGCTCTGGAACAGAAAAGGTGAATGTTGTGGTTACACGTGGGCGTGCGGAGTCCAGGGAATGGCTCCGATGGACACCGATGAACAGAAAAGGAGATTGGCCATGATGCCGTTGAGACGACTCCCGGTTCTGATTCTTGCAGTGCTGGTGCTGGGCCAGTTTTCATCAATCGGGTGGGCGCAGACTGCCTACACCTATCGCGATCTACTCATGCAGATGCTGGATCCGCGGGTTCCCGCCGTTATGCCAGCAGATGGAGAATACTGCAAACAATGGTCAAGCTGGGATCGTGCCAGTCAGTATGACGAGGCGACCGGCAAGTATATCAACTGGGCCGCTAATGGGGACGGCCACCACTTCATCCGCGAGGAAAACGGCATGGAGGTCCTTGCGGAAATGGAAGGGCCCGGGTGCATTTGGCGGATCTGGTCGGCCCTCGCCCAAGATGGTCATGTCAAAATTTATCTTGACGGTGCGGAGCAGCCTGTGGTCGATTTACCGTTCAAAAAATACTTCACGGGCGACACGCCACCGTTCAACTATCCGCAACTTTCCTACCACCTGGAAGATCAGGGCTGCCGCGGCCAGAATCTCTACATGCCGATTCCCTATCAGAAGTCATGCAAGATCGTGGGGGAAAAAGGATGGGGACGCTACTACCACTTTGTCTATCGCACATATCCGAAAGGCACCCAGCTCCCAACCTTCAGCGCCCAACTTGTGGCGGAACACGCCGATCTGCTGAAGAAGATCAACGATTTCTTTTCTGAGAAAATGGGCGAATTGCCGCCGGTTTACGCGGGCATGGAACTGGAAACTCACGGCGGTGTTCTGGAATTGGCTCCTGGAGCAAAGGAATCGTTGGAACTTACCGGCCCCAAAGCCATCATCGCCATTAAGGGGAAGATCAAGTGTGAAGATCGGGCCGACGAGATGGCAGCCCTCCGCCGCGTGGCTCTGCAAATCACCTGGGACGATCAACCCAAGCCGGCTGTGTGGTGTCCCGTGGGAGACTTCTTCGGCACCGCACCCGGCTGGAACAAGTACAAGAGTTTTCTCACAGGAGTGACAGACGAAGGTGGCTACGCATACTGGTACATGCCCTTTGCCAAACGTGCGAGTATCGAGGTGGTCAATGAAGACACCGTCTCCCGGCAGATCGAATATAACATCATCGTGGCTCCTTTAGACCGTCCCTTTGAAGGGCTTGGCTACTTTCATTGCAAATGGCATCGGGATACCTTCGAGGTGCCACCCGACCGCTGGCCCGACTGGTCGCTCCTTCGTACCGAGGGACGCGGCCGATATCTCGGCGTGATGCTCCATGTGTGGAATCCTCTCGGAGGCTGGTGGGGCGAAGGAGATGAGAAATTCTTCGTGGATGGTGAAAAGTATCCCTCCACTTTCGGCACAGGCTCGGAGGACTACTTCGGTTATGCGTGGTGTGATCCGCACCTTTTCCAGCGGGCATATCACTGTCAAACAATGACGCAAAACAACAAGGGGCATCAGTCGGTGTTCCGGTGGCAGCTCGTGGACAACGTGCCCTTCCACACCAGCTTTGATGGCTACATTGAGAAGTATTTCCGTACCGAAGAACGTGGTACACAGTACGCGGTGACGGTGTGCTGGTATCTCGATCCGCAGGGCAAAGACCCTTATGACCCAGTCCCCGTGGAACAACGTCACGATTACTACGTGAAAAAGGCTCTTAAAATTGCCGGCTTCCGCATTCTGAATGAACCGCCGGGCAACCTGGAGGCCCAAGGGATGCAACACTTTCCCCTGGGTAAATGGAGCAACAATGATCATCTGTGGTGGACAGGTGCTAAACCCGGCGATGTGCTGGAAGTAGGATTCGAAGCCCCCAAAGACGGCAAGTATCAAGTGGCCGCCATCCTCACCAAGGCCCGGGATTATGGCATCGTTCAGCTTGCGATCAATGGCCAGAAAGCGGGTGACCCCATCGACCTTTACAATCCTGAGGTCATCCGTACGGACCCCATCCCACTGGGTACCTTTGAGCTCAAAAAAGGGGAGAACACGCTTTGCGTTGAGATTGTGGGGGCCAATGAAAAAGCGATTAAAGCCTACATGTTCGGGCTGGACGACGTCGTCCTCACGCCGGCGGAGTAGCCGGGCTTTCCAGTTCGCTGATTACGCGTCCGCGCGCAAGTGAACGCAGAGTCAATCCGCTTCCCAGGCTGCCGTTCATGCGGCAGCTTTTTTCATTGAGACGTCCCTAACCGAGGCGGGCGGCACCTTCAAAGCTCGCGACCAGGTGGAAGCGATCACTGCCATATAGAAAGGGAGCGAACCTGCTAGGGCCAGCGTCAATCCTACCGCCGTCCCTCGCATTCCCCACCACGCGGTGAAAACCGGCAAAAGGGCGAGTAGGAAAAGCACAGTCGCCCCACGGATCACCATATGCTGTCGAAACGCTCCGAGGGACTCAACCCCCCGTCCGAGCACGCTAGTCATATACAGCACGCAAGCCGCCACAACAATCCCACGGAGAAACGCCGGATCGTCGAGTATCCGCGGTGTGAGGATCACTGCGATCAATTGCTGGCCGATGGCCGTTTCTACGACAGCAAGAGGCAGTAAAGCGAACAGGATTGTGACGCCCGTAAAACGACTCAACAGAAAAACATAGCGACGAAGTTCCAGGGCATGATAACACCGTGCGAGGCGTGGGGCCAGAGCGTTCGCCATGGCGCTGACAAAGAGCTGACCCACCGCCGCAATTTGAAGGGCGGAAGCAAAGACGGCCAAGGCCTCTTTTCCCAGGGTCATGTCCACCACATACCGGGGGATGTTGGTGATCAAATTAATTTCAAAATTGACCACCCCAGCGGGAAGACTTTCCCAGATGATTTTGAGCCATCCGGGGTGCGGCCGCCGGAATTGAACGGTTTCCACTGGCGAGGAAAGTAAACACGCGGGATTTGCTTCGGAAAATCCATCCGAAAGGGCCATTCCAGCCAGAAGCTCTGAGGCGTGCGGAAGTGCCCATCTAAAACAGATTCCGGCTGCTGTCAAAGTATCCACGCAAGCGGCCGCGAAGACTCCTCCGCCCATGGCCAGGGCCCCAGCCACTCCCACGAGACTGAGCCCGTACCGCAGCAGGAATCCTGCGCCGATCCGGTCCATCCGCTCTTCCCGTTGCAGCACGGCATAGCCGATGTCGGCAAGCGAGTCGAACATTCGGCCGGCCGCAACGACGACTACCAAACCGACGAAAGCGGGATTGGCCGTGTACACCAAAGCGGCCAGCGGCGTAACAAGACATGCCGTACTCGCGCCGACGACTCGGATAGAAAAGTAGTCCTGAAACAGAAAGCGACGCTGGACGTCGCACACGAGAAGATTGCGAAGCCCCAATTCAAAAGCGGCAAAGATCGGTGCGCAAAGGGCCACCGCTGCAACCCATCGGCCGGTGTCCGCCAATCCGCCCAGCTTGATAAGAAGCACCAAAACCAGCAGTCTTGACACCGCCTGGGTCACATTCCCGGAAAGATACCAGGCAAAGTTTCGACGGATGGA
Source organism: Thermogutta sp. (assembly GCF_039793925.1). Taxonomy (GTDB): domain Bacteria; phylum Planctomycetota; class Planctomycetia; order Pirellulales; family Thermoguttaceae; genus Thermogutta. The sequence goes on from NZ_JBAMME010000289.1 coordinate 81,974, forward strand.
AAGGGGCGGCAGCGTGGACGATTGGCGAACGAGCAAATTTTGCCGAGCGGTTGCTTCCTCAGAAGTGTTGTCCGGCTTCGATTTGAACATGTTTTGGGGTGTGCTCGGCATCTCAGCGGAGAAGATTGTTCAGGGTTGGGCAGACTCCGACACAGGCGACGATTCGGTCGATTGCTGATCGCGGGACAACAGAAAGTGTGGTCCAGCAAGGGGATGGCCGCTCGCTGATGACATGACCGGGGCAAAATGGTCGAGGCCAGACACAGGTCGGTAGCGATATCCGTACGACCGAGCTTTCCACCCCGCCAGAAGCCAGATCAGCATCTTTTCAGCAAAGCTCAATTTCGACTGCCATTCCACGTCCGGTCGTAGCCGAATATGGCGCTGCATGCGCAGTCGATTCCCTGCCACGATATGACCAGGTTCAAGTGGTTTCTCAGAACGAAGCACTTCCATCCACGGACCAGGGGGAATGGCGATGAAGCCCGCAAGTTGAAGCACAACCGGAGCTGGCGCGCTCACGAAGTCTTCGTAACGGAGCACCAGAGATCGACTTGTTTCGTGACGCCGCCGGACAAAATCGGCTATGCCATTGACGAAGACCCAGGCCACAGCGCTTCTCCAAGCCGGCAAACCTTGGATGTCCTGGGGAATTCCCGCCCGCTCGTCCGCCGGAAAACTCTTTTTGGCAGACCAGGCAAATCCCCGCACGTCCCGCACAAGATGAACAAGGTGCAATTCGATCAGGTCCAGACGCTCCGCCATGAGAACGAGCGCCAATCCCCGGGCAGCATTCTTGGAGGAGTCCACAATCACGCTCTTTTCTGTAACTTCGCAGATCGCCTGATAAAGGCCGGCGGTCCACTGGGCATAGGTGAGAAAATTTCCCCGCACGTCTTTGCCGAGGTGTACCTGCTCGGGCGACGGTCGCGAGAACATCTGCCACAGAACGCTTCGACGGTGCTCCACGCGGCATCGCAACTCTTCATAGGTCTCCAAATCGACCTGGGATCGCTTTTTCCATATCTCAGTGACGCGGGACCAAAGTTCGCATTCCGAGATGCGTTGTCCGCAGGAGCAGAGCCGCCGCTCGATCCAACCATCGTGAACGAAGTTGCACAACTCTCCCGCGCTCTGGACAAGCGGATGCTGCCCCAGAAAGAGGTCGAGCACGGTCGAACCGCTCCGTCCCGCCCCCATGACGAACACCACTCGGGGACGCTGGGGAATTCGCGAAGATTGGTGAGGGTGCGTGGACATGGTGCCTGTTCCTCAATATGTGCCTGTGCAGCGGGAATTTCTCTTTTTGATTGCGGTCTTTACAGGACGCTTGGTGTGACTTCTCTTTTTAAGCAGCCCGACGGAGGGCAGGGCTCTCGGGCTGACCATGCGGACGATAATGCGGAACGATCTGCTGAAGTTCGGTGATGATCTGGCGGTCATCCACCTCCAAAAGCCGTGATAGCCGGTCTATTGCGCGGAGGATTGCCTCCCGATTCACACGGGGACTGACGGCCACGCGGATCTTGTCATGCCGTGTGGGGATGGTTCTCTCGTCGGCAGCCTGAAGCTCTTCCAAGAGCTTCTCACCCGGCCGAAGACCGATCACTTCAATTTCGATATCCCGACCGACTTCCAATCCGGAAAGTCGAATCATGTCCACTGCCAGGTCTATGATCCGCACCGGTTCGCCCATGTCGAGAACCATGATCTGGCCGCTTTCCCCGATGACGCCCGCCTGAATAACCAGACCGGCGGCTTCGGGGATTGTCATAAAGAAACGCTCCATGCGGGGATCGGTGACGGTCACGGGACCGCCTTCCGCGATCTGCTGCCGAAAAATCTGCACCACACTGCCCGCCGAATCCAGCACATTCCCGAAGCGAACCGTCACAAATCGGCAGGCTGACACTTCGCGCATGGATTGCACGTACATTTCCGCCACGCGCTTGCAGGCCCCCATCACACTCGTGGGATTGACCGCTTTATCGGTGGAAATCATCACGAACGATTCGGCCCCGTATTGATGGGCAAGATCCGCCACATTTCGCGTGGCGAAGATAATGTTTTTGACTGCTTCGCCAGGATGCGTTTCCAGCAAAGGTACGTGTTTATAGGCCGCTGCGTGGAACACGACATCCGGTCGATATTGGGCAAAGAGATTGTCCATTCGTCGAAAATCGAGAACGTCGGCCAACAGCACAGCGAGCTGGGTACGCCGGGCACTTTCTGTGGTGCCCGCCAGTTGTCGCAGTTCACGTTCGAGGAAAAACTGTCCTGTCTCACTGCGGTCCACCAGAACGAGGCACCGCGGACGAAACCGAACGAGTTGCCTTGCGATTTCTGACCCAATACTGCCTGCACTACCTGTCACCAGGAGCACACGATCTTCCAACCAGTGCCGTAAGTTTTCCCACTCCAGAGCAACCGGATCGCGGCGGAGAAGGTCGGTGATGGCAATGGGCCGGGGCTGAACCGCAACCCGCCCAGAAAGAAGTTGCTCGTAACTGGGGAGGACCTGGACGTGAATTCCGGATTCCCTCGCTTCTTCCATCAACCGGCGAATTTCACGCCCGCTCAGTGAGCCGCCCGCCAGAAAGATGTCCTTGACACCGAGTCTTCGGGCCAATTCACAGGTCTGCTCCAGAGTTCCGATCACGGGCACCCCGCCGATGCGCGTTCCGACCCGTCCTGCCTGTCGATCAATAAAGCCCACCACACGATAGCGGCAGGAAGAATGCCGGTTGATTGCCCGGAGGAGGTCCTCCCCCGCCTCATCAGCGCCCACGATAAAAACCGGCGGATCATTGCTGAAGAAATTCTGCCAGGTCCGATCGCGTATTGCCCGCACGATTGCCCGGACTCCACCAAGAATGAGCAGGGTGGTTCCCCAATCAATGAGGAGAATTCCCCGTGGCACCATCCGGGGCGGCAGGAGAAAACGGTCGAAAATGACGACCGCCGCCAGGGCGGCCGTGCTCGCTTCGACCAGCACCAGAAGATCATAAAAGCTGAGAAACCTTGTCCAGCTTCTGTGAACCCCAAAACTTACAAAGACGAGCAACTTAATGGCAACCACATAGGGAAGCGTCGTCCAAAACCAGCGCTGCACTTCTCCCTGGCCCAGGCCATCAAATCGTAGGTGAAAGGCACACAGGTAGCTTGCCACCAGACCCACGATGAGCACGCCAACACCAACCAACCCTTTTCCCCAGCCCACCGGCGCTGCAGGACGGCTGGTCAAAAAGTGAATTCGCCAAAAAGTTCCCAAGCCCTTTTCACAAAGGAGGCAGCAGGCTTTCTGGATTGCGTTCCGGACTTTTCCGCGGCCACCATTGGACTTTTCAGAGCTCAAGTTCGCGCAGACCGCCGGCGCCACCGGCTGAGATGCACTTTCTTCCACGGTTGAGCAACTCGCCCCTTCCTCCGCGCGAACAACTCGCAGGTCCGGCGCTCGGCTGGAGGGCGCAATGCTGCGATTCTTATCAGATCCAAAACCAGTTCCGGAAATAGTCACGGCAACCTCCGCTGCTGCCGATATGACGGGACATCCTTTTCCCGGGTTAATCCATATCCGAAGTCGCCTGCCGGAACAAGGGCGATTGCATAGAGCTGTCTTTTTGCAAGTTCAACGATTTGTCACGGAAACGCCGGACGACGCGGCATGCCCACCGGGCACACGCGCCAGTTGCTCCTCCTCCAGGCGCTTGCTTGCTACGTCCTGGAGCCTCTTCTGGAGGGCACGATGTCCCGGGCGCCGCTGCACGCACCACCGGAGATGTTCTTCCGCCTCAGCGTACATTCCCGCCTTTTCCAGACTGATCGCCAGGTAATACCGCGCTCGATAACTGACGGGATTGGCACGCACCGCCTCCCGGGCACAGGCAATAGCCTGTTCTTCGTTGCCTGCATCCTGGAACAGAAAGTACGCCTCCAACCAGAGACTGCTCCGTTCTTCCGCAGGAACTTCATCTCTGGAGAGCGCCGCCCGGAGTGCCAAAGCGTAAGTCCGCTGAAGCCGCGTCAACATCTCCGGAGGATATCGCTTTCGGTAAAGCCGATACATCAACCTCAGCGATTCCAAATCCGGTTCAAACGTGTCCAGAAGAAACGCAATCTCCTGATCGAGTAGCTCCGGTGGAGATCGCCCCACAAGAAAGCGCAGGAGGCGGTCCCGATACCATGGGCCGCAGGCAAACGCCTTTCGCCACAGGACAAAGCCGTGCTCGAGCCGCCCCATAAAGGCAAGCTCGGCCCCAATACGAAAGAGCAGGTCACCGTCATTGGGACGGACTGCCAGTGCCTGCTTGTACCAGGTGAGAAGCGTTCCTTCGGATTCCCCACGCAAAAAAGACGTTTGTCCGAGAATGAAGTAGGCCTCCGCCTGAAGGGGACATAACCGGCAGGCAATCAGCGATTCCTCAGATGCCCTATCCAGCAATTCCACATGATCCCCAAAGGCAGCCCGCAACCACGACCTCAACTCCTCAACGGAGGCAAAACCTGCATGAAGTGCCGCATCGCGAATCTGGGAGAGGGGCATCGGATTGGCAGAGTATAACTGCTTGAGATGGAACAACCGAAGATACGCCTTGGCCAGTCGCAAATGAGCTTCCGAACGTTTCGGATCGTAGCGCACCACATCCTGAAGATAGCGGATCATCTCCCGTTCTTTCTCAGCGGCCTCCTTGAATTGCCCGGCGATAGCTTCTGGGGAGGATTGCGTTTCCACAAAAGAGACCGATGTGGCCGCGTCCGTCTGTTCACTGTTTTCGACGTCTTCATCCTGTTGGTCGTCCGAACTCGGTGTCGACTCGGCTAGCGCATTCTTCCCGGCCAGTTCGCACATCTCCCAGTTCTGCACCGTCGTCATGTTGGTTTCACCCTGAAACAATTCCTCAACGTCACCGACCTGCCGGTAGAGGATGAGATACCGATGCCAGGCTAGCTCAGCAAACCCCGCTTTATATCGTTCCGTCACAAGTGGAACTTCAACCGGCAAAGACAACATTACCGCCAGTGATAACGCAAAAGCAGGCACAACGGTGCGGGATTTTCCAATCTGGGCTGGCTCCGCAAAGGAGGACAACTCCGAAAAACGCGTTTGTGAAACCTCCGCACATGCCGGGGCAATTTGCGCCAGTCTCGCAAGACATCCGGCCAGCACGCTGACCACACCGGCGAGCGCCGGATTATACCAGACGTAGTCCACCAGCCCGTGGAGAGTGAATGCCAGCAATCCTGCTGCAACAACGGCCGCCGCCGTGCGATGCCGTGAATCGCTGGCCTGGGCCACGGCGATCCATGTCCATCGGCCAAGCAGGATCAATCCGGCCAGCAAAAGCAGAAAGCCGGGCAGGCCGGTTTCCAGCAGGATTTGAAGAAAACCATTTTCAGCGTGCGTGTAATAGTGGGCGCTGTACCGTGCGCTCTGATAGTGGGGATGGACTACCGAAAAACTCCCGATTCCACTCCCAGCTATCCAAAAATCCCGAGCAGCGCGCCACGTGTTCTGCCATACATGCGTCCTCGCCTGGGCTGAATCGATCTCCGACCACTGTAACCGGAACACCCCTTCCCATCGTGCGGTCACTGTTTGCGGCCCCACAATGGCAATCGCCGGCGCTACCACTGCCAGCCCGATAAGTACGATCCCGATCCACCGACCGCGAACGTTTCCCCCCCCAGCGAGGACACCCCCCGCTACCAGCGCTGCTACCAGTGATGCGGTAATGCCCCCCCGCGAAAATGACAGCAGTAGCGCCACCACCACGACCGGTAGTGCCATCCAGCACAGGACATTCTGCTCCACGCCCGAACTGGTCGCAAAGCCGCCGGTCGAATGGGAACGCTTCGCCCGATCGGCAGGGCGTCTGAAAAGCAACCACCATAACAGAGGTCCGATCCCCAGCGCGACGAACTCGGCAAAATGATTGCGATTGACAAAACTCCCTTTAACCGCATCCCGAGTATGTGCAAACGGATGCTCGTAAATCCAAAAGAATTTTCCATTCGCAAAAAGATATTGCAGCAACCCGAATACAGCAACTGCAACTATTCCCAGAGCTATAGACCGCAGATAGCGCTCCACATGTTCTATTCTCCGAACGCGATAAACCACGGTCACAAACAATAAGCTGTATGCGATCCACAGTCCCAAACCGAGGCGTGTCTCCTGCGGCGTCAGACTGATGACATGCCACTCGCCCAGCATTGAAGCCGTCTCAGGGGTCTGCCAGGCGGGGAGAAACTGATCCCTTTGTGGGGAAAGCACGTGTAACCACCCGACTGGTAGAGGACAGAGCTGAACGACACCCAGCAAAACCCCGCCGAGGAGCACCCATTCTGCACCACCCAGATGAACCGACCGTCTGGATAGGATGGCATCGATGGCAACCAGGATCGCCCCGGTCATAGCGGTGGCCAGCAGCGCGGCCTCCGCCCACGGGCTCCGCCCGCCAAGCAGGAGGACCGTCAGCGCGAGCCCACCAACCAACACACCGTCTATCGTACGGTGGATCAAAGAGGAGGCCGCTTTATCACGCATGGGCAAACCATGGTCTTTTATCCATGTCAAGCAAATTGCCGTTACTTATATTCACATAAACGCATATATAAACACGTGATCGAAAGAAACCTGTGCTGTTCGTGTTAGTTTACTGTCGCATCTCTGCGCCTAACGCCGTCGGCATGGTGACTCACGCAACCCGCCGTGGCACGATGCGGTCCGGTGCGGCGATCGACTCCGCGATCTCCGCAATCTCCGTTTCTTCGTGACTCTCGTCGGCCTGGCCGTAATAATCGCCTGAATAACCGCTGTAATCCTTTTCTTTCTCGTTGGATAGTCTGTTAATGACAATGCCCAGTAAGGGAATTTTCAAGAAAGCCAGGTATTCCGTGGCTCTGATGACGGCACGGCGTTTGTTTTTATCGGGCTGCAGAACCAGGATGATGCCATCTGCGAGACGTCCCCAAATGGCGGTATCGCTGGCAAGAGGCGCGGGAGGACTATCGATGATCACCTGATCATAGTGCTCGACAGCCCAATTGAGCAGCTCTGCCGTGCGCGGCCCGGCGAGCAGCTCAGCAGGATTGCCCGGCCGACGTCCACACGGAAGGACATCCAGATCTGGCACGATATTCGTTTTCAGGCGGGCTTGAACGGCCTCGGCGATGGGGGCCGTGTCGCGGAGCACCTCAGAGATGCCTGGTTCACCCCGCAAGCCGAGAAGCTGGGTGAGGCCGGGACGCCGCAAATCTCCGTCTATCAGCAAGGTGCGTTTTCCCACATGCGCGTAGGTGATAGCAAGATTGGCCGAAATGGTGGATTTGCCGTCACCCGGCTGGGTGCTCGTGATGACAATCGTGTCTCCTGGCTGATCGCTCAGTGCGAGGGCTGTCCTCAGCGTGCGGAAGCTCTCGCTGATCGCGCTGTTGGGATCCGCCACCACCTCAAGGACCTCGACACCGTTCCCCTCGCGAGGAGGCATTTCCCGGATGATGCTGAGCACCGGTGCACGAAGCTGCCACTGAATCTCTTCTACGCTTCGGAATCGATCGTCGAGCACATCCATCACGTACACAACAAACATGCCCAGCGTCAGGCCTCCCAGAATCACCATGATCAAAACCCGCGGAAAGTTGGGCGATACCGGCGAATGGTTTTCTCTGGGCTCGGTGATCACCGAAGCCCGCAGATCCCCGGCAAGATCGAGATTCGTGATCCGCCGCACCAGGCCGCCGTAGAGCTCGCGCAATCCTGTAATGTCGTTTTTGAGCATCTCCAATTGCGCAAGGCCTCCTGCAAGATTGGCCGCCTCCTGCCTCGCCAATTCGTACTGAGCTTGAAGTGACATTTCTTTCTGCCACAGTTCGTTCACCCGTTGACGAAGCGTTCCCAATAGCATCTGGCTGAGTTCCGGGATATTCAAATTGTCGAGTCGTGCCCGAAGGCGATCCTGATAGGCCAGAAGAAATGCTTCGTTTGCCGCAATTCGTTGCTGGACCGCTTGAACCCGCGGATGATTATTCCCAAATTCCTGAAGCAGACGTGCCAGCTCCACGCGGTCTTCGACCACTTTCCTTTCGACTTCCAGCCGGGCGGCTGTCTCTTCCCGGCTGAATCCCAACACACCAAGGAGAATCTGCTGACCAATAATGTCATTCGCCGCAAAAAGATACTGGCGAATATCCGCCCCCTGCCGGACCGCGTTTTCCAACGCCTCAAGCGAGGCAGCCAGTTGCACCCGTTCTTTTTGCACTTCGACGAGCGCCTCATTGAATGCTTTGGCCCTTTCCACAAGAGGGTGAACGGTCTGTGAATTGACCCCCACATCCAGGGCCCCGATCTGCTGGCTCAATTGCTGTAGGGCCTGCTCCTTCTCGCTTAGCCGCGCGGCTATATCATCTTTTTCTGTAGTCAGAATGCGAATGATTTCGGCAGTTGTCCCCTGGGTTGTGTTTCGCATGAAATCCAGATAGGACTGGACCACAGCGCTCACAACCCGCGCAGCCACGCCGGGATCTTTCGATCGATATTCCACAGTCATGATATTCGTGCGATACACCGCGCTCGCCGAAAGGTTCCGCCGCAATCCCTCCACCCAGGTTTCGGGTTTGTCCATATTCAAATCGACGGCCAGATCATCGCGCGACAACTTCTGGATCGCTCCTTCCAGCACCTTGGCACTTGTGATGAGATTGACAAACGTGGGAATGAGGCTGTTTTCGCGACTGCCCTGCGCTTCGATTGTCGGTGAAAGGGCGTTATCTCCCGTTTGAAGAATAAGTAATTCGGCTTTTGAAGAGTAAATCCTGGGTGCTGTTGCATAATACAACGCGCCGAGAAGCGCAACCGCCAGAAAAGCCCCCAGCATCACCTGCCAGCGGCGCCTGATCGCTACAAGGAACTGGGCGATCGCGTGCAGAATGTGAGACGCCGAGTCCGGCACCGCCCATTGTATCCATGAGCTTTCGTTCATAGGCTCTTTTAACTTCCAAAACCGAAGGTTAACGCTGTGTTCTATAAGACGCCTGAGTTTTACGCGATGTCGGGTCCTGGAAAAACATTCAGGACTTCAGCGCGCCCGGACAAAAATCTTCCTTTGTCCGGATCAAATTGTCACATGCTCATAGACTTGTTCAAAAGTGCATTGAAATTCCCTGGGAACGAACGCTGCCCACTGGCATGCGTCTTTATCAATCAACTTTCTGGGATAGGGGCAGTCGTTTCCTGTTTAACCACTCAATTCAGTGGAACGGTTCCACCGACGTGGACGAAACCTTTGAGCAGGTTGTAAATAAAGGTTCCAAACGTCTCCTCCACGGTGATGACATCCCCAGGAGCAATGCGAAGGTTTTCTGCCGGATTCTTGGCTGCCGTGCGGAGGTTCGCGCGAATGAGCACAGGTTCGCTGCGTCCCCGTATTTGCCGCACGATCCAGACCTTGTCCGCCAGCGGATTAGAGCATCCCCCGGCCAGCGCAATAACGTCCAGTAGCCGCAGATCCTCCGCCGCCGGGAAAGCATACATGCCTGGTTTGTTGACAAGCCCATCAACGTAGATGGGATCAAGTTTCCGTAGTGGCACAAACACCACGTCCCCGTCTTGAAGCCGATATTCCTGGAGGGACTGATTATTTTGCCCAACAGATCGCAGATCCACCTTGATGGATTCCCCTGGCGCAGATCGCTCAGTCAAAGAGGTGAGCTGGCCTGGAGCGTTTTCAGCATTGGAATCGAGTGTCGGCTGAACCGACTCGCGGAAACCTGAACGGCGGATTTCCACGACGGGGTCCGCATCATTTTTCAACCCCTCTGCCTGAACCAGAGCCGTCAGGAGGTCCGCTTGGGCAGCCGGGATGTTGTAAACCCCGGGCTTTGCGACCGCTCCCGCTACGGTGATCCGGTAGGTCCGCGACTGCACACGCTTGATCGTGACCGTCGGCCGACGGTAAACGTCCCGCTCAATGGCTGCCTGGGCAATGGCCCTCTCTGCATCCGGCAAACGCAGGCCGCCGACCGCCACTTTCCCGATTGGGGGAACCTGCACGTTTCCCTGATCGTCTACCCGACAGGAGATACCCACATCTTTGGTATCCAGACCGGTGAGGACACTCACCTCCAACAGATCGCCCGGCATAATAACGTCGCTTGGTGCCTGGTCACTTGCCAACTGTGGCAAGGCCACGTCGCGAACATCGGTCACGGGTGGGGGTTGAAATTCCACCGGAAGGGCCCGCGCTTTGTACACCATCCGGGATGCGCAACCGGCGCAGAGGAGCCCAAGCATGAAAATAACCCAACTCCGCCCAAAATGCCCAAACGCCCCTTCCAAGGCGGGTAATTGGAAACGAATGGCCGCCATCAGTCGCTGAGCGCAGTCATCTCGCATGGGGTACCACCAGTGGCGTCGGGGAGACCTCTCCTGTTCCATGGGGTCAGAAAAAACGCAGCCCGGGCGGGCTTTCCAATTTCTCGGGAAAGTTCCCGATACGTGCATGCGCCTGGAGCATTCGGCACATGAGACCGGAGTCCTCATGACCCCGCGCGAGGGGGTAGATACCCAAAAAGGTGCCCTACCGTCAACAGCAAAAACGGCTCTCCGGGACCAAGAGAAACTGGAGAAACTACGGTATTCTCAGGGCCCATACTCAGACACCACAGTTGCCAAGATCTCCCCGTCGCCGGTAAGCTTACGGTTTAAGGAAATCAAGTCACAAGGAGTTCCCTCGATACCTTCCATAAGGCAGATTTTGTTTCGTATTTGGGGCCGGAAAGCAAATCCGGCGGGAAAAAGAGGCGGCTGGAGGAGACAAATCCACCCCCGCCGCGTGACGGAGCTTCGTGCTTGGGCAACGGATTGAAAGAAGGAGGAAACTGAGTGATCATCGCTGCTACCACCCGGTGTTTTGCCAATCTCCCATTGGAAGCGGCGTTCGAACGTCTTAACGA
>NZ_JBAMME010000289.1:92936-94036 GCF_039793925.1 Thermogutta sp.
CGAGTTTACGCACGTGGAAATCATCGCCCACGAAGCAGAGGGGCATCTGAAACCCTCCGAAATTGCGGCCGACTTGGATCGCGCGATTGCTATCTGTCGTCAAACCCATCGCCTCACTCCGGTCGCCTACAGCGTGGACATTGAAGCCCAGGGAGAAGAGTATTACCGGCAATTCGCGGCCTGCTGCAAACTCGCCAAGGCAACCCGAGTCGTGACGGTGGTCGTCCGCGCCTCGGAGCTCGGCACACCCTTTAACGAGGAGGTGGAACGGCTGCAGCGGATGGTGGCGATTGCCGCCATGGAAGAGGTCGTCGTGGCCATGCTCGTCGAGACCGGCCGCATGAGTGAATCCCCGGAAACCGCAGCCGTGCTCTGCCATCACGCCAAGGGCCTCGGCATTTGCCTGGACCCCAGCTACTTCATTTATGAGCGGACATCCCCACCGAGTATGGAGCCCATTCTGAAGTACGTCCGCCACGTCCGACTGCGGGACACCAAGAAGGATCGCTTTCAGGTGCGCGTCGGCCAGGGAGAAGTAGAGTATAGCAAGCTTCTGGCCAATCTCAGCCGATATGAGTACGACCGAGCCCTCTCGATCGACATCCTCCCCGAGCCGGGCGTAGACCAGAACGCCGAACTCCGGAAATTCCGCCTGCTTTTGGAGACGCTGCTTTGACGGTCGATTCCTCCGCGTTACCAACCCGCCGCCTCGCATTCGCAACCCGCCGACCGCACCCCCCGTCAAGGGGAGCGTCATCGCGGAGCGAACAGACTGGCCCCGATCGCCTGACCAAGCAACGATAGGCCAGGTTTTCTGTCAAATCGATCTGAAGACACGGCACTTCGGTGCTGCAGGCGTGATTTCCTTTGAGAGAGACGCGGCGTAAGCTTCCCTCGGGTGCGCACTGGAGGGTCCAGCGACGCGGGTGGACGGCCTTCGCCTGGCTGAAGCGATGCCTTTTCTTTGCCGTTAACCGGGGAAACCACCCTTTCTACGTATACCGGACCAGCCATTGATGGGCATTGACAAGTTGGTCGTCCATTGCTACGCTAAGTTGCAGTCGATCTCCTAGGGATTTTTCCCTTTTGGCGATCGACTG
>NZ_JBAMME010000290.1:0-25872 GCF_039793925.1 Thermogutta sp.
CGCGTCGTTGACTCGCTGAAAGATATCGCTCAAGGCGAGGGTGATTTGACGAAGCGTCTTCCTGAAGAAGGGAATGACGAAGTGACCGAGTTGGCACGATGGTTCAACCGCTTCGTGGAGCGCCTTCAGGAAATGATCCATCAGGTTGTGGTCAGTGCGGACCAATTCACGGAAGGTGCCCGCATTGTGGCCGAGAGCGCCCAGGTGGTTGCTCAGGGCGCGCAGACACAGTCTGCCAGTGTGGAGGAAATGACGGCCTCCATCGAGGAGTTGACGCGATCGGTCAGCGCCATCCGCGAGCTGGCTTCGGAAGCCGACAATTTGGCCCGCCAGAGCAGCCAATCCGCGGAGCACGGTGGGGCGGCCGTGGCCAAGTCGGTGGAAGCCATGCAGGCCATTCGCGAAAGCTCCAAGCGGATTGCCGACATTATCCAGGTGATCTCCGAAATTGCTGGCCAAACGAACCTTCTGGCGCTCAACGCGGCCATCGAGGCCGCCCGCGCCGGGGAACACGGCATGGGCTTCGCCGTGGTCGCCGATGAGGTTCGCAAGCTCGCCGAACGGACCAACCACGCGGCTCAGGAAATCGCCCAGCTCATTCGGGAATCAACACGGCTTGTGGAAGAAGGTGCCCGGATGAGCGATAATCTGGGCAGCTCGCTGGAGGAGATTCTCAAAAACATCAAGGAAACCGCCGAAAAAGTGTCGGCAATTGCCCAGAAAACGAACGAGCAAATCATGGTGGCGCAGGAGGTTCAGACTGCCGTCCAGGGCATTGCCCATGTAGCCGAGCAATCCGCAGCGAGAAGCGAGGAAATGGCCTCCAGCAGCGAGCAACTGGGTGCCCAGGCGGACGCCCTGCGGCAATTGGTCAGTGGATTCAAGACGTAATCCTCAGAAGATCCTTGTCGTGCACCTTTTGGGGAAATGCTGTCGGCCGGGGCCTAGCCCCCGTCGAAGTTTCCGAAGTGTTTCAACTCGCCTCGGCCGACAGCGCTTTTCTGACGGCCTCACGCATCGACTCCAAGCCCCGCCGCGCCACCGTTTCCACGTCCATTTTCGCGTACTGAGGATTGAATAACTCCAGCGACAAAGCGCCACGAAATCCAATCTCCCGCAAGGTGCGGAGAATCTGGGAAAGTGGGGCCACGCCTTCTCCGGGAAACACGCGATCAGAATCGCGGATTTTTTCACGCGGTTGATCGGCCGGATAGTCGTTCATGTGGAAAACGTGGAGGGCCGCGCCGTTAAACACGCGGAGTCCTTCCACAGGTGATCCTCCCCGATAAATATGGAATACGTCGAAGAGTGCACACGCGTCGGGATGCCCACACTCCACGAGAACAAATGCAGCTTCGCTGAGCCGACTCAAATTGGCGGAGCCACCCCAGATTTCCAACTGCGGCGTCACCCCCATGGTCCGACCCAGCTCAAGCAGATCGGCATAACGTTCGGCAACTCTTCTCAGGTCCAGGATCGGCGGATTGTAGGCACCGGCGGGTGGAGCAGCAATCCGATTTCCACCCAGTTCGGCAATCCACTCCATTTCCCGCTTCATTTGCGCGAATCCCTTGGCCCGCTGGGTATCATCGTCCACCATCCAAGCTGGAAACCCGATGGCGCTTTCTACACGCAAGTTGACGTCTTGCAAGCGCTTGCGCAAATCCGCCAGCTTTCCGCCCTGCTGCAGGAACTCTTCGATTTCGCGAGTCCACGGCTCGATGCCGTCGTAACCCACTTTGGCCGCCAAATCGATCTCCTCAGTAAGCGACAACTTATGGGAACGAATCGTCGCCGTGTTCAGGCAAAATCGGAAGCCGGCCAAGGCATCTCCCGTGGCCGACGTCCTGGGCTGTGCTTGTAAACTGGCCAGCACAACGTGCGGTCCAACCAGCGTGGTCCCCAGGGCGCTGACAAAAGTTCGCCTGGAAAAAGGTCGCAATGAGGTCGCCATAGGAATCACGGATCTCCCGATTCACCACCGAAATCCACAATTACTGCACGAGGTACGTTTAGCCCCGAAAGTACCGGCAGGGACCATTGACTCCGGCCCCTGCCGGATCCCATTCTTCGTTGCAATGTCAAGCACAAGAGCCAAAACAGTGCTTCGTGGCCCAGCGAAATGACTATGCACCACGAAGAGACACGGAAGGATTGCCATCTCGCTTATCGCGAGAGTTGATTGGCACCGGGTGTGACCTCCTTAACGTTGGGAACCGGGTCGAATGCCACTTCCCCCAACACCCACGCAAGCGCGCCAAGTGTGAGGTCCTTCATAATCTTGCTTTCCCAGACGTCCTCCCGATGTCCTAGGGAGGTATAGAAGACGCGGCCTTTGCCGTGCATCCGGGCCCACGTGGAGGGATAAGGCGGGCGCTGGTAACATGCATCTACCATGCCCTCGGTATCCTGAATCAGGATAACGTGGAGGTCATCCGCGAGATTCTTCATGGCGTACCATTCTTCCAGCATGCGGAAAGATTTGCCGAGGTTCTGGCAACCGGGAAATTTGGGCGAAGCAACCCTGATCGTAGCTTCCTGCTGTCTGCCGTGGCTCAGGAACTCCCCACCGATCATCTTCACAAACGGGGAAACCTCGCTGCCACGGCTGTGGAACGCGTCGTTCGCCGCGTGGAAACCGATGACACCTTTCCCCGCAGCGATGGCATCCAGGAGTCGCTTCACGCCTGTCTCGGTAGCGGGTGGCTCGTTGGGCCGATCGACCGGCTTAGTCCAATCACCGGTCGCATACAGGGCGATGGCGTCGAACTGATCGAGATCCCCATCAAAAACCCCACCGTCCTTGCTGCAGACGACCTCCACGTTGACTTCCTTACACCATTCCGTGAGCAGCCGCTCGGAATGGGCAAGGTCTTTTCCTTTGCGTGCCACCACCGAATGTTCAAAGCCTGCCGAGCGGGTAAAGTAGAGGATTTTTCGAGGTTTGTTCCAGGAGGCCTCAGTCCAGCGGAAGGGCAAGGCCGAAACCAGGGCGCCAGCGCCTGCGGCAGCGAGAAATTCGCGACGTTTCATGATGTGAGCTCCTTGTACGAAGAACCAAAAAGGTGAGGACGCAGAGAAACCTGTTCAGTACTGGGGAAGGCGACCTTTTGGCAAAACCGTTTTTTATGATAGCATCGTTTTTAACCGGCAGCGACACCCGGCAGGTATTTTCGCTAAGTGAGACTGTTGGCTGCCGTCACGAAGGTTCCAGGTCACCAATGTGCGTTGTTTCGGCCTGACACGGATGGCCCCCACGGCTTGTCCGCAGTGGAATGGGCCGGAGGTGCTGGCGCGTTTCATCCAGTGCCCTGAACACAGGCTTTTTAAGTGCATAGAAAGAAGGCGGCGACGATGAGTGAACGCTATCTGGTTACGGGTTGCGCTGGTTTCATCGCCTCCCGCGTTTGCGAGATGCTCCTTGCGCAGGGACACGAAGTGCTCGGCTGGGATGAGATCAACGACGCCTACGACCCCAGGTTGAAAGAGTGGCGTCTGAATAACCTGAAAAAATTCCCCCAATTCCGATTCGAACAAGTGGACATCTCCGACGAAGCGCAGGTGGAAAATGCATTTGCCAGGGCTGGCAACCCCGCCTTATCGGCCGTGATCAACCTGGCGGCACGGGCCGGAGTGCGGGCGAGCGTCCGGAATCCTGCTGTCTATTACAAAGCCAACTGCACAGGCACGCTGGTTCTCCTTGAATTCTGCCGCCGTTATGGAATCGGCAAGTTCATCCTCGCCTCTACTTCCAGCCTCTATGGTGCGCACAACCCCGTCCCCTACCGGGAAGACGCTGATACCAACCGTCCCCTGTCTCCCTATGCGGCGTCGAAAAAGGCGGCCGAGACACTTGCATTTACTTATCACTACTTGCACAAACTGGACGTGACGGTGCTGCGGTATTTCACGGTGTACGGTCCCGCCGGGCGACCTGACATGAGTATTTTTCGGTTCATCCGCCAGATCGCGGAAGACGAGCCGATCATCGTGTACGGAGACGGGACCCAAAAACGGGACTTCACCTACGTGGACGACATTGCCGCCGGCACGATTGCTGCTCTTCGCCCATTGGGTTACGAGATCATCAATCTGGGCGGTGACCGCTCCGTAGAGCTCAATGATGTCATTCGCTTGATTTCAGAAAAACTGGGAAAACAGCCCAGAATTGAACGTCGTCCGCCTCATCCCGCCGACGTTCCCGCCACCTGGGCGGATATTCACAAGGCGAAAAAACTCTTGGGCTGGTCGCCTGCGGTGCCTATCGAGGAAGGCATCGCCCGATGCGTCGATTGGTATCTCTCGCACCGCGACACGATGCGGGCAATCCGGTTGGCGGATTGAAGCCGTTTCCGCGTTTTTGTCTGAGATGCGGTGGATGTCGAAGCGGCAGATAGCGGCGAACCTATTTGACCACGAAATTCACAAGTCGACCGGGCACGACGATCGTCTTGACGATCTCCTTTCCCTCAAGAAGCGACGCGATTCGAGGTTCTGCCCGGGCGAGCTTCGCAAGGGTCTCCTGATCGGTCTCCGGAGGTACGATGATTCGGCCGCGGAGTTTGCCGTTGATTTGAATCGGCACCTCGATTTGGCGCTCTCGGACGAGCTCCGGATCAAATTCCGGCCAGGGTTCGTAGGCCAACGTTTGAGTGTGTCCCAGTAGTTGCCACAGTTCTTCACAAATGTGCGGGGCGAATGGGGACAACAGGAGCACGAAGGTCTCCATCACCTTTTTCGGCCGCACTTCCTGTTTGAGGAAGAAGTTGACAAACTCCATCATGCGGGCGATAGCGGTGTTGAACTCCATGCGCTCCACATCCTCGGTCACCGCTTTGATCGTGCGGTGAAGCACCCGATTTTGCTCTTCAGTGGGCTCGACATCCTGGACGGCCGGATTGACCTGAGCTACTTCGGCACGCTCATCCACAATCATCCGCCACACGCGGTCGAGGAAGCCCCGCACACCATGAACGCCCTCCATGCTCCACGGCTTGGTAGACTCGAGCGGTCCCATGAACATTTCGTAAAGCCGCAATGAGTCGGCCCCATACTCGCGGACGATATCGTCAGGATTGACGACATTTCCTCGGCTCTTGGACATTTTGTACGCCCGGGCATCCACGCGAATCTGGGGATTCTCTTTGAGGACGAACACGTCTCCCCGCTTTTCCACCTGATCTGCGCGGAGTTTGATCGGCCGCACGGGCTTACGGGTAGTCTTCACCACAAATCGCATCTCGCCGATTTCTTCGATGTCGTCCTCACTCACCCACGCTCCCGATTCGTCCTGGTAGCCGGTGTATTCCATTTCGCCGAGGATCATCCCCTGATTGACGAGTTTCTGGAAAGGCTCCGGCGTGCTCACCAGGCCCCGATCGTAAAGCACCTTGTGCCAGAATCGCGCGTAGAGCAGATGGAGGACGGCATGTTCCGCTCCGCCTACATAGAGATCCACCGGCATCCAGGCTTTTTCCAGTTCGGGGTCCACCAGGGCACGATCGTTTTTTGGATCGATGAAGCGGAGATAGTACCAGCACGACCCCGCCCATTGCGGCATCGTGTTCGTTTCGCGCTTGTAGCGTTTTCCGTCACGGGTGACGTAAAGCCATTCCGGAGGTGCCTTCTCCAGAGGGGGCTCAGGGGTTTCATGCTTGGCATCGAATGGCATGTTGGCGGGCAAGTCGAGCGGCAACTCCTCAGGGGAAAGCGGTCGCACACGGCCCGTCGGTCGCCCTTGGTCATCGAGTTCGTGAAGGATCGGGAACGGCTCTCCCCAGAAGTGCTGGCGACTGAAAATCCAGTCCCGCAAACGATAATTCACGGCTTCACGTCCCAGCCCACGACGCGCCAGGTCCTCGGTGATCTTCTTCTTGAACTCGGCCGTAGGTAGGCCGTTGTAGGGTCCCGAGTTGATCGCCACGCCATCCTCCACGAACGCGATCTTCCCGGCCAGCACATCTTCCCGGGAGACAGCCGGTCGATCCCCAGGATCAACAACCGGCACAATCGGCAAATTGTATTGTTTAGCGAATTCGAAGTCGCGAGTGTCGTGCGCCGGCACCGCCATGATTGCCCCTGTTCCGTAGGTTGCCAGCACATAATCGGCAATCCAGATGGGAATCAGTTCGCCATTCACCGGATTGATTGCATACGATCCTGTGAAGACTCCGGTCTTTTCTCTGGATAGCTCCGTGCGATCCAGATCGCTTTTTCGGGCAGCCTGTTCCCGATATGCTTCGACGGCCTCGCGGTACTCGGGAAGGGTGAGTCGGTCTACAAAGGGATGCTCGGGAGCGATCACCATATAGGTGGCTCCGAACAGAGTATCAGGCCGGGTAGTGAATATCCGCAGGCAGGATTCGTCGGGCTTTTTGGGAAAACCGGCCAACTCCCGATCGCGGCACCAGCCTTCGTATTCCCGCCGGGAGGGAATGCCGGGCTTCTGCCAGAACGTGCCGATGAAAAAGTCCACCTCTGCTCCCACACTTCGCCCGATCCAGTTCCTCTGAAGTGTCTTGATGCTTTCCGGCCAATCGACGAGGTCGAGGTCTTTTTCCAAGCGGTCGGCGTACGCTGTTATCCGCAGCATCCATTGCCGTAAAGGAATGCGGATGACCGGATGACCGCCGCGTTCACTGACTCCTCCCACCACCTCTTCATTGGCCAATACCGTACCCAGCGCAGGACACCAGTTCACCGGCGCTTCTAATTGATAGGCGAGACGGTGCTCATCCCGGTAACGTTCGATGGCGTCCTCCCCCTCGGCGGCAACCTCTTCCGGGATGGGAAGTTCACTGATCGGCCGTCCCCGTTGTTGTTCCGGATCATACCAGGTGTCGTACAGGATCAAAAAAATGTACTGCGTCCAGCGAAAATAGTCCGGGTCGGTGGTGGCGAACTCCCGATCCCAATCGTAACTGAAGCCGATCATTTTGAGCTGCCGGCGGAAGTTCGCAATATTGCGATAGGTGGCTGTCCGAGGATGCTCCCCAGTTCGCTTCGCATGTTGTTCCGCGGGAAGTCCGAAGGCATCCCAGCCCATCGGATGGAGCACGCACTTGCCCTTCATTCGGGCGTAGCGGGCCATGATGTCTGTGGCGGTGTACCCTTCGGGATGGCCAACGTGGAGCCCTTCGCCGCTCGGATAGGGGAACATGTCCAGCACATAATATTTCGGTCCCGTGGGAAGCCGCGGACAGGCAAACGTCTTATTCTCTTCCCAATAGCGTTGCCATTTGGGCTCGATAATCGACGGGTTATAGCGTGGCATAGGATAGTCCCTCGCGTCATCCAGTGGGGAACGTTTTTTCTTATGGGCTGGCGTCAGTCACCGCCCGATAATTTATGGAACTCCAAAGCCCGAAGATGGCGCCAATGACTTCCTCGAGTTGGGAGAGATCGGGCAAATTTGCAAAATCGAGCTTCATCCCGGTGGAAATGCATCAGAAATCTGGATTCTAACGGGTACGGGCGCCGGGGGTAAAGGGACGGTTCACGCAGCGGGTGGGCCGACTCTCCGGCAGGCACCGGATCTGTCTTTCCGCATTCTTCCGGTTCCACCCTTTTGCCTCTTTTGCCTCTTTGGATTTCGGAACTGGTCTCGACGCGTCGGAGGCAAATCGGTACTCTTAGGAAGTGATTTTTGGTCAGGAGCGACCGTCAACAGTACTTCAAGGAGGAAGATCATGTTGAAAAGGCACTGGCTTTGGCTGGGAGCGGGACTCGTCCTGGTCAGCGGCACCCTCGTCTACCAACTGGCGGCCCAACAGGTGGCAGCTCCGACAACCCCCGTGCGGCCATCGGCCGTCCGCAATATCGCTGTGGTGGATATTGAGTACATCTTCAAAAACCATCTTCGTTTCAAGCAGGAAATGAGCGCTCTGCGGTCTGAAGCGGCGGCAGTGGAGCAATGGGCTCAGCGGGAACAGGAGTCTCTCAAGGCGCTGGCGGAACAGCTCAAGGACCATCAGCCAGGATCGTCCACCTATAATCAAATCGATGATACCCTCGTCAAGCGGCAAAAAGATTTTGAAGCGGAAGTCATCAAGAAGCGCAAGGAATTTCTGCTGCGCGAGGCCAAACTTCATTACGCCACGTATCAGGAAATCGTCAACGAGATCCAGTATCTCGCCGCGGCCAACGGCATTGTGATGGTCCTGCGGTTCAACGGTCAGGAGGTCGATCCGAATTCGCCCGACGATGTCCTCCGCTACATCAACCAACTGATCGTCTATAAGGCCCCGGAACTGGACCTGACCCCCATTGTGCTCCAGCGGCTCAACGCCCGTGCTCAATCGGCGACGACATCGGCCTCTACCAACTCCTTGCCGGTAGTGCCCAGCCAGGGCGGTTATCCTCGGACCACCACTCCGGGTACCCTGCGGTGATCAAGTGGCAACAGCGGTTATTGGTCTGTCGGCAGAACTGTCAACCCTTGCACAACAATTTGCGACCTTGATGCTCTCCTTCAGATCACAACAAACGATTGCTCGCTCGGTGGCCGTCGAGGGCTTCGGATACTGGTCGGGAGAGGACTGCCGCGTGGAATTTCGACCGGCGCCGCCCAACACGGGAGTGGTGTTCGTGCGCGAGGACCTCCGCCACCGCCCCCGAATTCCCGCCCGGCTGGAATATCGCATCGAAATGCCACGGCGAAGTTGCCTTGAATACCGAGGCGTTCGGGTGGAAATGGTGGAACACGTCATGGCGGCACTGGGCGGCCTCCAGATCGATAACTGTGAGGTCGCCGTTACGGCCCCCGAAATGCCGGGCTGCGACGGCTCTGCCCTCCCCTTTGTGGAAGCCCTCTTGGCAGCGGGAATTGTTAAGCAGCCCATGCCACGTCCAGTGAGAATTTTGAGTACCGTCGTTCGCGTGGAAGAAAATGGGTGCTGGTTCGAGGCTCGCCCCGGACTGGGCCAGGAATGCTTCATGCGATACCTCCTGGATTATGGACCAGAAGGGCCGATCGGGCGTCAAAGTTTCGGTCTCACTTTGACCCCTGAGACGTTTCGCCGGGAACTCGCTCCCTGCCGAACATTCATGCTCAAGGAGGAAGCCGAATGGCTTCTCTCCCAGGGTTTAGGCCGCCGCACCACACCGCGGGATCTGCTCGTGTTCGATGAGCATGGCCCCATCGACAACGAACTGCGGTTCCCCGACGAGTGCGTCCGTCACAAATTACTCGATATGGTGGGAGATCTGGCACTCTGTGGATGTGATCTGGTCGGCCGATTCTGCGCCTACCGCAGCGGTCACCGGCTGAACGCCCAACTGGGCCTTCAGCTCGTCCAGCAGTTTCCCGCGGTAGATACTCTGCGCTCGTGCGCATGAAACCCAGCTACCAGGGCAAAGGAGGCAACCAATAATCCCCTGCCCAATCGAGAGTCCGGGACGAGGCGAGTACAGCGTCGAACGTCAGCGACGCGGGTTCGCTCCACGGCCGGGGTGGCCAACCGTGCAGAAGAACTTAGAACCAACCCGTGGGATAGATTTCCGAGAAACCATGCCAGGTTTACATACCGCTATACGCATCGGCGTGATCGGCGCTGGTCGGTTGGGAACATTTCACGCGCGAAAAATCCGGCGGCTTCCCAACGTCCTACTGGTCGGCGTCGCCGATCCGGTCGAGGCCCGAAGGCTCGCACTCGCCGCAGAGTGCGACTGCCCGACCTGGGAAGATTACCGACCGCTCCTTGAAGCCTGTGACGCCGTGGTTGTGGCCACTCCTGCTTCCACGCATGCCACCATCGTAGAGGAGTGTCTCTTAAAAGGAAGGCATGTTTTCGTGGAAAAACCACTCGCCGTGAGTATGGCGGAGGCAGAGCCTCTCGTCAATCTGGCACGCAAAACTGGCCTTATTCTTCAGGTGGGGCACATCGAGAGGTTCAATCCCGCATTCCAGGCCGCTCTCCCCTACATCCACGATCCCTGGCGTGTGGAAACGGTCCGCCAAGGCCCCTTCAGTTTTCGGTCCACAGATATTGGATGCGTTTTCGATCTGATGATTCACGACCTTGATCTGGTCCGGGCCATCGTTCGGGCCCCGACGTCCGCAGTCCGCGCCACGGGTATCGCTCTCCTGGGCCCCTACGAGGATATCGCGCAAGCAGAGCTTCATTTTGCAAATGGGGCTTCCGCTGTGCTAAAGACTTCGCGAATCGAAAGGCAGCCCACCCGGTGGATGCGGGTGTGGACCCGGGATGCCATTATCGACATCGACTTTGCCGCCCGCAAAACAACCGTGTGTCATTTGGGAGAGAAACTGCGGCAGGGCATGCTGGATATCACGCGGTTGTCGGGAGCGGAGCTAGAAGAGCTTAAGCACACGTTCGAATCCCAGTGGTTTGACTATCAGGAGCTCATCGTCAGCGACCGGGACCCCCTCGAAGATGAGCTTCACGACTTCGTGGAATCAGTGCGGACCGGTCGCCCCCCGCTGGTGAGCGGAGAAAGCGGCCTGGAAGCCGTCGGCCTCGCCGAGGCCGTCATCCAATCGCTTGACCTCCGCCGACTGGGCGAACCTTTAGGGGCACCCACCATCAGGGAATGGCGGCGGGCTGCCTGATCCCAATCTCACCCCGTTTCCCAAGTCACCCGGTTTCTCCACTACCCCGAATACCGCGTCCGCTTTCGAGGGTAACTGTCCGCGAAAGACTAAGCAAACTTCCCCACACCCCCAGGCTACCAATTTTCGCGACATCGGGCTGGCAGGGCACGCAATGTTTGGCTAATCGTCAAAGTTTCGTCAATTTTTGGACCGATTCTCTTTAACATCTGCTGGCGGGCTTTCTGAGGGGCGACGTGCCCTCCTGTGAAAAGACCCGGCAGATACGCTGCCTGGGCACGCCTCGTGGACAGGCGGGGGGATGGTCGCACACTCAAACAACTATTTGGACGGGCCTACATCGTGTGACATCGATACGACGGCGCACATTTGCGATCAGCCTTCTGACGGCCGTGGTGGCCATTTGTTTGTCCGGCTGCCGGAGCGCGTGGTTCTCCCCCTGCGGACGATATACCGCCTGTTATCGGCGAAACTGCCTCCGCCTCAATTGCTCGTCAGTGCGGTGTGCGAACGCCGCACTCCGCCCGGCTGGCACGTCTCTGGGTGACCAAACCGCGGATACGATGGGGGGAAGTACCTGGGCGGAACATGTTTTTCCGGAAAGTTTCCGCCGCGCTTTACAGAGTCCCGGGGGCAAATTCTACGCCCTGCCCACTCGACCGGTCTTGGAAGCTCCAGCCCCGGCACGTACCGGCCCAACAGGCTCCTCTCAAGGGCCAGTCGAGCCGGAACCGATTCCCACACCGCCGCCTCTTCCGCAAAGCTCAGCTCCCATGCTCGCTCCCCAACCGCCGGTGGCGAGTGAGTGGCGCGATTTTTCAGCATCTCCGCCATCGCTCGCGACTCCGGAACGCGAACCCCCGCCTCCCAACCAGGATTCGCCGACGTCGGCCGGAGGACCGCCGAGTAGCAACCGATTCCCGGACTCCTGGCTGTTCGCGCTCCCCGCCGACCAGCGTGTGGCTGTCCGTGCACAAAGCCAGCAAGTTGTGTTACCGGACACACCGGCGCGGAATCCGTCGGTCCTGCAGCGTCTGCTTGCCCGCTGATTTCAGGAACGCTTGTTTCACCTTATCAACTTGTCGCGGAAGCTCCTTCAACCTGGACGAGGGCACACCCTCCTCGGCCCGGAGCTGGTGGGATCTCGTTGCAGAGTCCATTGATCAGTCCTATTTGAGATGACAACTTAGCAAAGATGAGATGAGTTTTTGAGCCTCCGGCGAGACGCATCAAGCAGGCAAAAGACATTTCCGATTCATCCATTCTAGCCTGACCCAGCGCAGAACGGGCGGGCTCACGTCATGCATGGGTCCCAGCAAATCCTAACCAACGGCCTGCCGAGAACATGCTTGCAACACGATCCTTCAATCTGACGGCGTGGGCTGGTGCCCTTTTTGCGATCTATCTCACACTCACCGCTGGATACACGCTTTCCGCAGATAATCCACGGGAAACCCCCATCGTCATTGCCATCCGAAACGCCCGCCCGGCAGTGGTCAATATCCGGGGCGAAAAAACGCTGATTACCACAGCGGGCACGGCGAGCCGGCCAGAACCTGCGCGCCGTGTCAATGGAATGGGCACGGGTGTCATCATTGACGAGCGGGGCTACATCGTCACGAATCATCACGTCGTGGATGGTGTCCGCGACATTGAGGTCACGCTGTACGACGGGACTCGCTACACCGCCAGACTCCTTGCCCGCGACCCTGAAACCGATCTGGCGATCATCAAGATCGATCCCGATCGTCCCCTTCAAGTCATCAAGATCGGTACTTCTTCCGATCTCATGCCTGGCGAATCCGTGATTGCTCTGGGTAACGCCTATGGGTACGAACACACCGCGACCCGGGGAATCGTTAGTGCTTTGCATCGGGCGGTCCAGGTGAGCGACGCACAGTATTATGATGACCTCATTCAAACCGACGCCAGTATCAACCCGGGCAATTCGGGAGGCCCACTCCTCAACATCAACGGGGAAATGATCGGAGTCAATGTCGCCGTACGGGCCGGTGCCCAGGGAATCGGATTTGCCATCCCAGTAGATCGGGTCGTGGAGGCCGCAGCCCGGCTGCTCGCCGAGATCAACAGCGAACGTATTCGCTACGGAATCACGTTCCAGTCGCTGCCACCCACCGGACCGCTCACAGTCGCGTCCGTCGAACCCGATAGCCCGGCAGCTAAAGCCGGCCTCCTGCCCGGCGATGTGATCACGGAAGTGAACGGCCAAAAGGTCTCCAATCCACTCGACTTTCAGCGGATTCTGCTGGACAAATCGCCTGGCACATCGCTGAACTTTGTGATTCTTCGCAACCACACCACGGAGGACCATCTTGCCCTGACACTGGCGGAGCCGAAGAACGCCGGTCCCGCCGATGAGATTTGGTCACTGATCGGACTGCGTCTGGAGCCCATTCCGCCCGAGAGATTTCGACAACAATTTCAAACGCACTATCGTGGGGGGCTTTTAATCACCGAGGTGCGGCCCGGAAGCCCGGCTGCCTCTCAGGGTTTGCGAAAGGGCGATGTCCTGGTGGGAATGCATCTGTGGGAAACGATCTCCGTGGAAAATGTCCTCTACATCATTCGCCGGCCGGATTTTGCGAGTTTTCTCCCCCTCAAGTTCTTTATCCTACGGGGCAACGAAACGTATTACGGGTACTTCTCAATAGCGATGCGGCCAGAAAGCCCCTGAAACTCGGTTCCGTAACACGTGTCCGAAGTTTTGTGACTAGCCGCCTGCGAGTTTTGTCCCGCGGTTTTCTTTCGTCATTTCGACTACGTTAAGCCGCCTGGCGCGACGGCGCAAGGTTGCTTGAACCTGGCTCCCTAATCATACTTAGAAAGGAAGATCACCACGACGCGGTCACCGCCTGGAATTTTGATTTGGCAAGGCCACGCGGGGTGAGAAATGCTCATCTGTTTTGAAGCATAAAGGAGCCGCGAAAGTGTCCCAGGCAGATGATCCCTTCAAAAACCTGGATGAGATGATGGCCCCTGGGCCCGATTTTTCTCCGGGGGCGGCCGAAACCGACTCTCACGCACTGGGCGTGCCGCCTGTGGGTCCCCCCCCTGCGGAAGACACGGCACTGGCGAAGCCGCCCAAGCCCACCCTTCGCGAGCGACTTCGCCAAGTTGATATCTTCACCGTAATGCTTGGCCTTTCTTTGCTGGCCCTTATCATCGCGGTGGTCGTGCTCGCCATTGAGTTGAGCCGGTACAAATGGGATACTTCCGCGCGATCGGCCAGGCAATCGGTTATGGGGAACCGCCCGACGGCGGTGGAAACCTTCCGCCTCGCGTGATCCTGCAATGTTTTCGAGAAGGCTCTTCACCAACCAAATGGTCCCAGGTTACGGGTTCGTTTCCACAACCAGGGCAGCGGCCTGGCCCACCGGGGTCCAATTGACCGCCACGTTCAAGTTGCTGGACGGCTTTTGGGGTTGGGACACCACGTTCACAGGACACTCGGGGTCGGGATGCTCGTAGTGAAGAGTTGGGGGCAACAATTGGTGAGGCCCCAGTACTATTGTCGCTGCCAGTTCCAGTGCCCCCGCGGCGGCTCCGGTGTTTCCGAAGAAACTGCGCGGGGCAGTTACCGGGATATCTCCCAGTGCGGCCTCGATCGCCCGGCTTTCCAAAATATCATCCACGCGGGTGGCCACACCCTGGGCGTTAACATGGCCAATTTCCCGGGGCTGGAGTTCCGCATCTTTTAGTGCCAGCCTGATGGCTTTTTCCAGGGCCGGTAATCGCTGATCGACATGCGACCTTTGGTAAACACAACATCGCCCCCACCCGCGAAGATGGGCCCAAATGCGAGCTCCCCGAGCTCGCGCGTGATGTTCGCGTTCCAGGACGAATAGAACGGCGGCTTCCCCCCGCACTTCTCCGTCCCGATCGCGGTCAAACGGTCTGGGACTACCCACCCCGTCGTCCGCCAGTTTGGAAAGTCGCCCAATCACCCCGAATCGCGCCCAATCGAAGGGATTCATCTGGGAGCTGGCCCCGCCTACCAGGACCACGTCGGCAAGGTTGCGCTCGAGGAGGCTCGCCCCTTCAATGACCGCCAGAAGTCCGGACAAGTCCCCCTGATGAATCGTGTTGTTGGGGCCTCTGGCGTCCAGAACGATGGAGATATGGGAGGCGACCATGTTGGGGAGAACCTTGAGGAAGACGAGGGGAAAAGTTGCCGGCATGCCCATCGGGGCCCAGCGATCGAAGTCGAAGTGACCGTCCACCATGCACGCGCGATAAGTGGGCTCACTGTCCTCCAGAGCGCCGCAGATTCGATCCGCCCCCAAGACAACACCGACTCGGTCCGGATCCAGGCCGGCCGTTTCCAGGCCTCCGCTCTTCCAGGCCAGCATCGCCGCGGCCACCCCGAGCTGGGCGTCCCGGGCCATCACCTTGAGCGCTTTCCGATTGGGCACGAACCGGCGCGGATCGAAATCCTTAATCTCCGCGGCTGACCGGACAGGAAGTCCCGAGGGATCAAATAATCGAATCCGCTCCACACCCGATCGCCCGGCCAGCAGCGACTCCGTGAAGGCCTCCACGCCGGTGCCGATCGGGCTGACGATCCCAATTCCGGTAATGACGATGTCCGTTGAGAGCATGCGTAATTGATACAAAAAGCTGAGCCCAATTCCCTCCCGGTTGGATACCCACGAACTTTTTTCGCACTTCGCCTGTAATAAAAAACGCTGAGCGCGGCGAGAATGCGGCCTCCGCTCGAACTAAAGCTAGCATTTTACCTAAACTATCACAGGCCCGAGGGAAAATTCTAGTATATCCGATATGTCCGACACGTGACTGGGGAGACACCCAAGGGATTCATCGGTATCTTATCGGCGAAAAACAATTAGCACACGTGACAATTCGAATGCAACCCTCCAAACCTATAGGACGAGTTTGTCCAGCATCCAGTCTCATGCGTGAAAGACCGGAGGCGCAAAAGCTGCGCAAGATCGGTAGCCGACTTGAAAAGAAAATACCGGGAAAATGTTTGACGACGGTGATTATAACTGTCACAATTAACGGTGGAACGGGAATAGATGTGACGGGTATCGGCACGGCCTAAAGGACGGGCCAGTGCAGCGAAGCACACGGGTGGCTTCGCAAATCCGGGAAAACTTGAACTTCTTGGGAGGGACTGTCATGACCATCTCGCGCGCTTCAACTGCTGACGTCCAGGCGCTGCTGGAACAACATCGCCAGATCGAGCAGCTTATCGCCGAAATTAAGGCGGCAATCGTTAATCACACGACGGACTGCTGCGAGATCGCCAAAAAAACAAAGTTCCTCTGCCGACTGTTGGCCGAGCACTTCCGGTATGAGGAAGAAGGTGGCTACCTCTCAGAAGCCGTTTTGGTAGCTCCGCGCCTGGTGGAACGGGCTAAGATCCTGGAAAGTCAGCACAAGCCGATCCTTGATTTGCTCGAATCTTATTGCCACAAAACATGCGCCGATGGAGTTGAGCCCCAGGTCTGGTGGGCAACAGCGAAAGAGGCCTTTCTCGAGTTCGAGAAAGCCATTGCCCAGCACGAGCATGAAGAGAATCTCCTGATCCAGGAGGCGTTTTTGGCAGATCTTGGGGCCAAGGACTAAGTGCCTCGCGGTACCCCACGGGCATGGTGGCCCCCGTCGCCCGCCGTGGCAGCACGCCGTTAATTGCGGGCAATGGCTATTTCTTCTAACTTCAGGGAGTTTTTGGCAGACGAAACGGCCAGTTTCATCGGCGAAAGCCAGGCAAATTTTATGGATTTTGCGGGCTGTTCGGTCGAATGAAATACGGTGAGGGAACCTTTTCGGGAGATTACCTCGCCGACGTGAGAGGTCGAAACGCCCATGAAATCCGTCCCTATCACTGCCGCCTGGCTTCTTGCAGTGGGGCTTGTCACCCTGTTGGGCTGCCGGATGTGTTGCAGCCCCTACGACCAAGCTGGTCCTGTCCTCCGTGAGGACGGGCGTCCTACACCATCCTCACACTATCGCGCAGGATCAATCCTCCAAAGGCAACCGCCGGTTTCTCACCCGGAAGCGGCAAGCATTTCTTCTTCCCGCCATCCCGGCCATGCACGCAAGATTTATCCGAAAAAGAACACCAGCGTGAGTGTGCAAGCTGCGACCTCGGAAAGGATACCCGAGCCCCTGGGCAAACCGCTCACCCGCGAGGAAATGGAACCCTTCATTGATTTGGGCATTCCTCCGGAAAACATCATCTCGATCGAGGATCGGCCGCTCTCCGAAGTTAAGGACCGCCCAGAAGCTGATTCCCAATTAGCGTCAGCGCCTTCCAATGGGCAGCAAGAACGTTCCATTTCCGTGCCAAAAGCACTCATGCCTTCGGGATCCCAACCAAGCCAGGATGGTTGGACTCGCCTGGGAAGCCGAACCGGCACCATGCCGAAATAGACGTCACCGATGTTGCGAAATGGCCGGCAGTTCTGATTTGCACCCTCTTCCTTTTCCGTGTGTGCGTCCCATACTGGGCGGCCGTTTCCGTCCTGTCACCGGCAGCGAAACCGTGTCCATGACTGGCGGGGCGAGCCCGCGTTTTCTACAATGACCGACGCCTGAAAGACGGCAAAGTTTTGACCCTAAGGTGGTCTTTAAATTTTTCCCGGATCCTATTACTGACCAAGGGGAAAATGGCCGATCGCAACGTGAGTGACTCTCACCAAGAGCGGGTCCCGTCAAGACGTTCTCAGCCGTCTCCTACACAAATCGATGAAGGAGTTCGCCCGCCGCCCCGCCATTTCCTGGAAATGTTGCTCCGCATGGGGCCGGGAATGATCATCGCGGCGGCCGTCGTGGGTTCGGGCGAGCTGATTTTAACTCCCCGCACAGGCGCGGAAGCCGGGTTCACTCTTCTGTGGCTGATCATTCTGGGCTGCGTGAGCAAAGTCTTCGTGCAGGTGGAGCTAGGGCGCTACGCCATCCAGTCTGGTCAGACCACGCTGCTGGCGATCAACCGACTCCCCGGTCCGCGGTTTCGCGTGCACTGGATGTTGTGGTATTGGGTTGTGATGTTTGTGGTGAGCCTTGCCCAGCTCGGCGGAATTGCCCACGGAGTGGGCCAGGCCCTCGCGCTGGCGTTCCCAATTAACGGCAGCTTCACGCGATTGCTGGCCGCCCAGGAACAATGGGATGCCGAAGCGGCCCGGGCGCGGCAGGAGGTCCTGGACGAACTTCGCCGAACCGGTCATGTGAGAGAAAAAATCCCAGCGCGTTCTGAAATCGAGACGAAAGTACGCCAACGGTTGGGACGACCGCGGCCGAATTATGGTGTGGGGGCATCCTGGCTCACCGACGATCTTCTCTGGGCAGTGGTGATCTGTCTCGGTTCGATCCCGCTTCTGACATGCGGTCGGTATCGCCTGATCCAGTGGGTTTGCACGATCCTGGTGGCGATTTTCACCCTCGTGACCGTCTTTTGCGTCGTGGCCCTGCAATTTCAGCCCGACTGGGCGATCACATGGCGCGACCTTGCGAGTGGGCTAAGTTTCCAATTACCACCGGGCGCTAACCGTTGGGCGGCCCTCGGCACCGCTTTGGCAACGTTCGGAATTATCGGGATGGGTACCAATGAGCTGATCACCTACCCTTATTGGTGCCTAGAGAAAGGCTATGGCCGTTATACTGGACCTTCCGATGGTTCTTCCGCCTGGGTCTCCCGAGCGCTGGGGTGGATGCGCGTCATGCGTGCGGACGCCTTCCTTTCCATGGTGATCTACACCTTCGCCACTGCTGCTTTTTACATCCTTGGTGCCGCCATTCTCCATCGGGCGAACTTGATTCCCAGCGGTGCTCAGATGATCGCCCATCTCAGTGAGATGTACGTGCCCGTCTTCGGGAGCTGGACAAAACTTTTCTTCCTGACGGGCGCATTTGCGGTTCTGTATTCCACGTTTTTCTCAGCGATGGCCGGGCACTCCCGCGTGGCAGCCGACGCAGTGGCAATTGTTGTCACGGGAGAATCCGGCAAGCAGGGTCCACCTCAGCGATGGGTGATAGCCTTCGCCATCGGATTCCCGGTTTTTGCTCTCCTCACGTGCCTGTGGTATCGGGAACCCGTGGGACTTATCGTGGCGAGTGGCTTCATGCAGGCCATCATGCTCCCCATGTTGGCGGGAACTGCTCTGTATTACCGTTATCGGGAATGCTCACCGGCACTTCGGCCGGGCATTTTGTGGGATATATGCCTGTGGATTTCCGCCACTGCGCTTTTGATTGCCGGAATCGCCGGGGCCTGGATGGGCCTGCGGCAACTTTTGGCAGGATAGCCAACCGGCACACAATCGTCCAGGACTACGGGAACAATTCCCCAGATGAGCGCGCCAGCCAGCTCCTGCCATTTCCCGGAAACATTACTCCAGGATTTTCCAGTAGTCACTCCATCCGAGGACCCGCCGTACCTCCACGGGTGTGGTTCGCCCTTCTTTGACCGCCTGCACAGCCGAGTCCCAAAGCGACACCATTCCCTGTTCCAGGGCCAACTTCTCCAGTGTCACAACGTCAACGCGTTCGAGCACCGCTCGGGCGATTTTTTCGTCCTGAAGCAGCAGAATCTCGGCGATGGAAAAACGGTTCGTGTAGCCGGTGTTGCGGCATTCCGGACACCCCTGAGCCACCCGGACGCGATCGACCGGCAAACCCAAGGCAGCCTGCGGGTCATCGGTCCACTCGCTGCACGCGCATACCTGGCGTAGGAGCCGCTGAGAAAGGACTGCCAGAACACCGCTGCGGATGAGGTAGGGTTCAATGCCCATGTCAAGAAGGCGACCTACCGATTCTGCCGCCCCACCTGCGTGAAAAGTGCTCAAAATGAGATGACCTGTCAGAGAAGCCTCCACGGCGGCCTCGGCCGTGGCACGATCGCGAATTTCCCCAACCGCGACCACTTCTGGGTCCTGACGCATCAGATACCGCAGTGCAGCGCTGAGGTCCAACCCCACACGCGGTTCCACCTGGCTTTGGATGACGCCGGGAATGGCCACTTCGATGGGGTCCTCAATCGTAATAATGCTCCGCGGGATGTCCTCCTGCACCAGTTCTCGTAAGCATGCGTACATCGTGGTGGTCTTGCCGCTGCCGGCAGGACCGGTCATGAAGATCGCTCCCGAAGTTTCCCGCAACAACTTTTTCAACAACTGCGTGATGCGATCCGGAAACCCCAGGTCCTCGAGCAGTTTGAATCGGGTCTCCTCGGGGAAAAATCGGGCTACGACGCGCTCGCCATAAAGTGAGGGAAAGGTGCTGATGCGGACTTCCGGCCCTCCGGCCGGTCGCCGAATTCGGCCTTCCTGAGGGATATCAGTTCGATAGGTGAGCAGGTCAGCCAACACTTTCATCCGTGTGATGACCTTCCGCTGTGCGAAGGCCGGTAGCGTCCCCGCCCGATGGAGAACCCCGTCGACACGAACGCGGACTTCTAATCCATCCTCCAGGGGATTGAGATGGAGATCGCTCGCATCAAGTTCTCCCGCCCATTTCAGGAGTTCGTCCACTACTCGCACCGCGAATTCCGGATCCGATTCGTCACACGAGGCAAGGATATTTTCGAAGCGGGGAAATGCCATTTCCGCCATTGCCAATCTCCTCCACCAAATAAATCCGCGCACGCTGCAATACACCGGTATAGCTAGAATACAACGAAGAGCCGCGTGAAGATACGGGCGGGAGTTTGTTCGGTTCGGACTCACCGGGGTAAGCAATCGGTGCCGAGTGGCGGCCACACGCGCCGGTTTGCCCGGCTCCCGGTTCAATGACTGGCGACGGGGTTAAGCCAAAAGGCGTGAATCGGGTGCAACGGATCTCAGTACGTTCCGCCGCGCGATCATCGCGGCCGTGCCTGAAAATGGCATTGTCTTGCCAAGATGGGTGTGGGCAAAGCCGGGCTTCCACTAACTGGATGGTTTAGCCATGAGCTACCTCCTTACGGAAAAATAGCCGATATGCTTCGTGTTCGGATTACCAGAAAGGAGGACGGGAGGTTATACTCAAATTGTGAGTTGGTGGCGAAAGAGGTTCATGCCCAAGGTGGCAAAATTTTTGCGTGGAGGCGGTGCGAGGATGGCCAGTTCCGATCGAACAACTCCTCGGCGAGAAGATGAGCGCCAGTCTTTTGCGGACGATCAGTCGTCTCAGAGCGAAACCCTGCGCGAGAATGAGGTTTTCGACTTCACCGAGGCCGAGACCGAAACGGGTTCTGATACTTCGATACTGAAAAACCGAGAAAGGCCAATGGAATCGCGCTCGCCGGCCGATGCGAGTTCTTCCTCCGAGGCGGCGAAGACGAGTGACTCCGCTGCCCCGCAGGAGATCGAGGAACCATCCCCCGAAGCGTCACAAAGCACAGATGGCGTTGAAGACGGGGTCTTCGAACTGCCCGAGGACGAGTTACTCGATCTGCCCGCCTCCAGAGATTATCGGCTCGTCTTCACCACTGATCGGCCAGAGGAGCGGAGACAAGAGCAAAGCCGGGAGCCTGCTGACGAATTGAATGAAAGCTCCATAGAAGGGGAGACCTCTGCAACTGCTGTAGCGGAGGGAATTTCCAAACCTGAAGAGCAACAAGACATTCCGCCGTCTGAGGAGCAGAGGTCCGACGAAGCCACGGCGACCTGCGAATCCGCTGAAGCAGAGGCGCCATCGACCGAAGAAGGTAGCGGCGGGGAACAACCGGCCGAGGTGGAAACAGAAGACGAAGTCCTCCTCGTCAGATTGCCGGACGCCGACCAGTGGGTCCCTCTCAGTGAGCTGGTCGTTCAGCAAACCGGTGAACCGTTGGGACTGGCCGCGGCTCGATGGATCACCCGACTATACCTGAAATCGCTCCGTTCAGAGGACCGGACCGCCGCCGATTTCGAGGTGATCGCCACTTCGCCGAAAAGCGAAACGTCCGGGGAGGCTGTGGTTTTTCCAACGTTGGAAACCGACGAGAAACAGCTTGATTACCGTGAGCGAGTCCGCAAAGCCAGACCACAAAAATCACTGCTAGGCGAAATTGTGGGCATCGTGCTTGGTGGAATCGGCGGATTGCTCATCGCTTATTATGCCCTCAACTTTTTCGGTGGGAAACAGTATGATTTTGCCAACATTCCCTTGCCAGGCATTCCCCACACATATCATCACGCGCCCGAGTGGATGAAGTCCTGGCTCAACGGTCTGTCGGCAGATCGCGCAAAATCCGCAGAGAGCACGAAATCTGCAGAAGATACCCCCTCCGAAACGCCGCTCCAGTGAGGCGTCTCAGACCCAGCAGTCCAGAGCAAGCCGATTTGCTGGGCCCCGTATCCGATGCTGACATGGGTACTGCCAACAACGGGTTGAGGGATGGGGCGCGTGAGGTGGGTGCGCGTCGTCTAGCTAGCAGTGTCGCCGCGCCATCTCGAGTCGCGCGAGCTTGTTCAGTCGCCGCGCATGCCGACCTCCTTCAAACTCCGTGCGAAGCCAAATTTCGACCAGGCGGTCGGCTAGCGACTCGGTCAAGAAGTCGGCAGGCAGGCAGAGGACGTTGAGGTCGTTATGTCGCCGCCCCATCTCTACGGTCAGCTCGTCAAAGCACGGTGCTGCCCGGACGCCGGGAAACTTATTGGCCACGATTGCCATTCCGACGCCGGTGCCGCAAATGAGTATGCCCCGATCCACATCCTGGCATGCCACCCGGCGCGCCACCTCGGCCCCGACCTCGGGATAATCCACGCCATTGTTCGAATCGACACCGACATCCACCACTTCCTGCCCGAGATGGTGCAGAAAAATGATCAACCGGTGTCGTAAGGTAGAGCCGCGATGGTCGCTGCCGATCGCGATCCGCATTGCTTTTCTCCCTTGGGATCACCCCTCCGAACCAGGCTTCACGATTGCCATTTCGCTCCTACGTCGCAACGCCGGGAGGCGTTCAACGCACGTGAAATTGTCAACGGAAAGCTGTGTCATGTATGCACCACAAGTACGACCTGCAGTACGACCAACTTTCTGATTATACCATGCCACAGTCCCACATGCAGAAACACCACCGTGGCGACGCTGCTGAACCTTCAATTTCTTTAGCAGTGGTCAGCCATGGTATAGCTTATTTCTGCCCATTACGGTTGTCTCTTTTCTAGACAAACCTTCTCCATCCCATGGTTCGCCGAAAGCCTAGCTATCGAACTGGGTAGCCACAAAAGCGATGCGAAAAGAAACGTTAAACTGCCAGTAAATTTTGATAATGGGCGAAAGTCTCCGATCGGACCCCAGGAGAAGCGAAACACCGTTTGAGCCTCGCCCGCGGCAACGGTAATTAAGATCGCCCCGACGCCAGGGAATGATCTTCCGGCTTGTTTCCCACCTGTGCGTCAATTGCGCACCACTGAGCCTCTGAAGAAACGATCGGAGCGGGAGAAGTGAAAGTGGGTGGACGCGCCTGGTTTTCTTTCTCCGGTGGGTTGGGAAGTTGTCCCAGCGTCTCCACTTCATCGAGTCGGCCAATCCGTGCCAACTCGGGCCACAGCTTGAGCGCCACGAGCACTGCCAGGATGGCCCCGGTGCCACCGATAATCGCCGATCCCACCGCCCCAAAAAGTTTGGCCGTCACACCCGATTCCAGACCTCCCAGATCGTTGGAAAGCACGATGAACACACTGTTGACCGCGGAAACTCGTCCCCGCATATGATCGGGGGTCAGCATCTGCACAAGCGTGTGCCGCACCACCACGCTGACGTTATCCAGCGCCCCGATCAGAAACATCATGGCGAAGGAGAGCCAGAAGTTGCGCGAAAGCGCGAAAATGATCGTCGCCAGTCCGAATCCGGTCACAGCCAGCAGCATATTCCGGCCGGCATGCCGCATGGGGGGTGCGTGCGCAAGAATCATGGCCATCGTGATGGCCCCCAAGGCCTCTGCCGAGCGTAGAAAACCCAAACCTGTGGCTCCGACTTTCAGGATGTCCTCTGCAAAGACAGGCAGAATATAGGTGACCCCGCCTAGGAGAACGGCGAATAGGTCCAGGCTGATGGCACCGAGAATCGGCTTATGGTGCCAAACGAATTTGAGCCCCTCCCAGATCTCCTCCTGAGCGGAACGTTCACCATTCTCCCGCATTTGAGGACGGGGCCGCAAAAACAGAATGCCCACTAGAGCGACGGCCCGCGCCGCCGCTACCAGGAACAAGACCAGCGCAAAGTCGTGGGTCCTGCCAAGAATGATTCCCCCCAGGGCAGGACCGATCATTGTTCCCATCTGGAAAATACTGCTGTTCCAGGCCACCGCTTTACTGAATTGCGAGGCTGGAACAAGGAGCGGAAGAAGCGCAGCCCGCGCAGGCGTGCCAATCGCCCCCGTGGCGGCTTCCACCACAATGACCGCGTACACCCAGCTTAAGGCAGTGTTGCGAAAGGCTGCCACAGCCAGGACCGCACCGCAAAATGCCTGTACCAGGAGCGTCAACGCAAAAAGCCGCTGTCGGTTGAGTCGATCCGCAAGATGGCCACCTCCAGGCGCGAGAAGGACGACGGGCAATGCCCGCGCAAGCCCCAACCAGCCCAGCGCCATCGGATCCTGCGTCCTGGTGTAGAGATAGATTCCCAGCGTCACCATTTCGATCTGGTTCGCCAGAACCATGGCGAACCAACTGGGGGCATAGATGCGGTACTGGCGAGAACTCCACACGCTCGTTGGTCGGTTGGAGGGTTCCTCCGTGTCGCTTTGGCTCATGGGATGCGTTCAAGCCTTAGTTACAAGCGAGTCGACTAAATCACTGAGCCCGCTTTGGTAGCAAAGAGACCCAATAGGTGGAGGCAAAAACAGTTGAAATGGTTCACAGCTTTTAACTTTTGAATTATAGCAGCCCTTTTGCTGTTTTAAAAAGTGCACTATTTTCCAAAACGTGGTCAGCGTCGGGGCCGTAACCTCTTGACCAGCAAATCCTTGACCAGCAAACCTCCGCCGCTCTGGGACGCAGTGCTTGATGAGACGGAGACGGTTACTTGAAGAATTGCCGATCCAACATCCGATACTGGATGGCCTCGCTGATGTGCATTTCGCTGATTTCGTCGGT
This sequence comes from Thermogutta sp., assembly GCF_039793925.1. GTDB lineage: Bacteria > Planctomycetota > Planctomycetia > Pirellulales > Thermoguttaceae > Thermogutta. The sequence continues at coordinate 24,619 of NZ_JBAMME010000290.1, forward strand.
CCCGTCCAGGTCGGCAATGGTCCGGGCGACGCGAAGAATCTTGTCGTGGGCCCGGGCGGACAAGCCGAGTTCCGTCATCGCCGCCTGGAGAAGCGATCGCGAGGCCTGGTTTAGGCGACAAAATCGGCGAATTTGCTGATGGGTCATTTCCGCGTTGCAGCGGGTTCGCGTCCCAGAAAAACGCCTGGTTTGAACGGCTCGTGCCTGGGTGACAAGCTGCCGGGCCTCGGCACTGGTCATCCCCTGTCGCTGCACCATCAACTCCTGAAAAGGAACGGCTGGTACCTCCAAATGGATGTCGATCCGATCAAGGAGTGGACCGCTGATCTTCGACATATACCGCTCAATTTGCGGTATCGTACAGTGGCAGGGGCGACGGGGATCGTTCCGATAACCGCACGGACACGGATTGAGAGCTGCCACCAACATGAAATTCGCGGGAAACGTGGACGTAACATTGGCACGAGCAATCGTCACTGAGCGGTCTTCCAACGGCTGCCGTAAGACCTCCAGCGTCCGCCGATTGAACTCCGGAAGTTCATCTAAGAACAGCACCCCATTGTGAGCCAGACTGATTTCTCCGGGTCCCGGAACGGAACCGCCACCGACCAGGCCGGCATCACTGATTGTGTGGTGCGGAGCCCGAAAAGGCCGTGTCGCCAGAAGCGGCTGTTGCGGGTTCACCTTGCCGATTGCGCTGTAAATCCGCGTCGTCTCGATAGATTCTGCTGGGGTTAACTCTGGCAAGATCGTCGGCAAACGCTTGGCCAGCATGGTTTTACCAGACCCGGGGGGACCAATCATCAGCAGATTATGTCCCCCCGCCGCGGCCACTACCAACGCCCGCTTCGCCATTTCCTGGCCTTTGACGTCAGCCAGATCTTCCTCGTAGGTGGCTGTCTTCTGAAAGAGCTCTTCCAATCGTGAAGGATGGGGCGCGATTTCCACTTCCCCGCACAGAAATGCCGCCGCTTGGGTCAGGGAAGAGACCGGAATCACCTCGACCTCCTCCACAATCGCTGCCTCGGGGGCATTATCGGCGGGGACGATAAGACCGCGGCACTGGCCATCTTTCGCCAACCGCATGGCCATGCTGAGAGCGCCACGAACGCGGCGCAATGTGCCATCCAGCGCGAGTTCTCCGACCACGGCGTATTCCGCCAGCTTTTCCATGGCCATCTGCCCGCTGGCCGCCAGAATCCCCAAGGCGATTGGTAGGTCAAAAGACGCCGCCTCTTTAGGGACATCCGCCGG
>NZ_JBAMME010000291.1:0-25784 GCF_039793925.1 Thermogutta sp.
GGGCCACCGGCTGGGCTGATGCAGACTGCTGGGCCACCGGCTGGGCTGATGCAGGACGCTGTTGATTGGTGGTGAACATGTCTCCTCCTTGTTGGGTGCTCAGGATGCTCTGTGGGACAATGTGCTTGCCCCCATCTCTGTCTATCACAGTCACAGGACCACGTAGCCATAAGGCCACGAGGTGTTTACAGGGTTGCCGACGGTACTGGAAATCAGGACAAGAGCATGTCCAAGTACAGTCGTCGTGGAACACAACGTCGTAGATGTTCCCGCCGATTCTGCCGACATGGAATGTACAGCCATCCTGTTCAATTTTCCAGTCGTCGGTGGAAGCCCTGTAAACGGTCTGGACGCGAAGACCACCGGGAACCAACGCGGGAAGCTGTGAGATGTTCATCATTGTCCTCCTGTTGTATTCGCCCTTCTCGCTGGCGTCGCGCCCCCGTCCGCCCGGGGGAACGGCATTGTTATTGTTGTGGCATCACCTCCTTCTATGGGAAATGGGAATAGGTCGTCACATTGCCCCAGGCGTCACGATGCGCGTCACACGTACTTGGGGCCTCCCACCGGCTAAAAACGCCGGATGAGAACGGAAGAGAAAATAAATATCGGAGATAATAACGACAGTGGAAAATAATAAGAGAGGGCAGCCAAACTCACCCACAGGAGGTGAAAGAAGGTGTTCGGCTGCCCTCCTGGTTGGTTCACAGAGAAGTGTGTTCGTATATGGCCGCTCTTGCTCCTCGGATTTTTCAGCCTCATCACCTACTCTACCAGGCACCCCGCTGGGCGGCGTCCGTCGCAAGGCGGAGTCAGCCAGCGCAAGCTATCCTGTTACCCTTAATGACTACGCTGTCGGCATTGAGCCGACCTGGGGCAAGGGGCGCTTTTGTTAAGGTGCGTCAGGTTCGCCTCAACATGCTGACAATGAGCAAGATGGTGGCAAGAACATTGTACAACCGGCTCATTAGCCAAGGTTTGATGAAGCGAACCAGAAGAACAACTTCAATTGCCAGCAGGATAGCGCTGCTCAATAAACCGCGCATGGACCACCTCCAATGCCTTCCAGGGGAGAGGGGCTATAGAATTCGAATGCCCATACCATCATGCACCTCCTGACAGAAAGATTTGCCGCCTGGCGGCATGGATGGGAATCTCACTTGAGTGAGATTCCCATCCATGCCGCCAGGCCAGAGGCGCATGATGGCCTCCCCTGGGGGTAGCCGGAGTCAGTCAATCCTCCCCGCGCTCTGAGTCCAACGGGCGGTTCGGTGTGGACTTCGAGGCAAGAGCATTGGCTTACCCCGAAATCCACACCGAACCCTCACCGTGTCGAGCGACGCCTCGAACTCACACACAACGTGGGCCGACGTTTCCAGCCCCGGCTTTGCAGCGTTAAGGTGGTCCGTGGCTATGGCTGGTTCACCCGCATTCGGACTTCGGCGACTCCCACGCGCTGTACCACGATGTCGCCGAGAATGCGCGGGAACAGCGGGCTGATGTCTGCAGCACATTGGACCCGGACAGTACGAGTCGCGTTGTCTGCTACGATGCTCACCACACGTACACGAATTCCCTGTGAATCCAGGTAATTCGTGTTCTGGTTTGCATAGTGCGTAGCACGGGCATAAGCGACGCTCCCAAACCGGATCACACCAGATGACTCAAAGGTCCGTATATCCACGTCCCGGACGGCAGCGAGGGCGGCCAAGTCGGCAGCTTCCTGGACCTCGGCAGCAGCAACAGCGTACCGTCCAATCCCGATTGCCAGCCAGAGAATTGGTATGAGCAAGAAGGTGAAAAAGCTTGTCCAGAGGGTAAGTGAGTATCCCTGCCGGTCCTGAGACAGACGGAGCATTACCAGCCCTCCTGTCGCGCTGTTGCTTCACCGAAAACTCGGTATGGCCCAGGGGGAATGCCTGGAAAGCCACCGACCAAGTTGGGAACCTCATAGGTAACGCGGACACGCAATTCGGTCCCTACCACGCCCCCAGGTGCCAGAATTTGCACTTGTGGGTTGCCAATAGGCAATGCGGATTGGGCGAATTGATACGCGGCGGAAGCCGCGACTGCCGCTGCGTTACCTTGGACAACTGACCCCATCCGTGCCCCGTGGCGCGCTGCTTCCTTGGCCATCTGTGAGCCGTAAACGACGATGCCAAACTGAATGATGGCCAAGAGAATCAGCAGGACGATTGGTAGCGTTAGTGCCGCTTCCACTAATTCGCTCGCGCGTTTGTCGCAGAGTTTGGTCATCACTCCCTCCTTGCTCAACGCAGGGCGTTGGCAACATTTTGAATGAGATCGCGAATGTTGACGCCCAGGATCCGGAGAGCAACCATTGCAACTACTGCCACCAGGGCAAGCATCAGTGCGACCTCAGTTAGCTCAGACGCTCTGGGATCTAAGAGTAACCGCATCATTTTCACCTCCTTTCCGCTTGGTCAGAGAAGAGTGGGGGAATAAGACTGTTAGGGCAGTGCTACCATAAGACTCGAAACCACAAGAATACCAGTCCAGCGACTGCCAGCGCGGGCAGTGCCGGGACCCGGTGCCCTTCGAGATGCCCCGCTTTCCCTGTAGAAACAATAGAAACAAGATCAGACAGCAAGACGCGCGGCGATGAGTATCCGTATCGTCGGATGAACATAGCCAGGCTGAAGGCCCACCAGCAAAGCATCATTAGCCAGCCTAATCGGGCGTCTGGGAAAAGAGCCGATAAAGTCATAACAGCTTTTACGTCAGCACCGCCTAAGACATTCAGGCCCCACAGGGCGAGAACGATGAGCCAGATAATCGTTACAGATTCCAGTCCTTGTGCAACGATCCCTTGTGCAACGATGTACGGCTGTATACCGACAACAGCAGCAACGCCCAGTGGCCAAGTTACAGGCCACTCGGCAATGAGGAGAACCAAGGCAAGAAGAAGGAGATAATACCATTCGCCGATGGCCATTCGCCACGCCACGACAGCCAGCAGGGGCGGGACTGTGAGCCAGTTGCTTACCTCGCCCCTACGGATATCCAGGATGGCAATGATGATAAGCCAGAGAGAGATCACGACACCTAAGAGCACGTTGGTAACTCCCACGAAAAATCTTTTACGACTTTACGGCGATTCTAAAGGGTAATCACCGGGTCACGTGGACTGGAAACCACGACACTTCCCATGACACCTCGTTGGACCAGACACCGTTCACTGCCACCCTTGCCCGCCAGAGACCTTTCAGGCCAACGCCGAACTCAGCATCACCGGATTCCAGCGGTCCGTAGGAGAACCTGCTGCTCTGTGCCAAGTACGTCCAAGACTGAAGCCCCTGTTCGGGCGGGGAAATATAAAATGTAGCTTGGTACGGCATCGCACCGCCCTCCACCACCACATCCAGCACCTGCGCGGGCTGGCCGAGGCGCGGGGCGTGCCAGACCAGACGTGGGTACCGCGCTGAGAGTACCACATCGGCAATAGTCGGTGTGGACGTCGGCGTCCTGGTCGGCGTCGGTGTGGACGTCGGCGTCCTGGTCGGCGTCGGTGTCGGTGTCGATGTACATACCTGGATCATGACATAGTCAACCCGCGTCGTGGTCCAGGTACCACCCCAGGGCATCGTGAACGGATTTCCTATGTAAAACGATCGGGGAGAAACCCCACTCCAGGAATATGTTGCGCGATGCGTCCCATCCACATACAGGTCAATGCGGCCGGGCGAAAAAACATTCCGCACTGTGTGGAAATTCCCGTCCAGCGGAAGAGAAACTCCTGGGTTCAGCAGAACCCTGGCATACGAGCTCTGATCGTAGCCATGTATCATCAGTACGTTCTCGAAATGGTTGATCGGGTATGGGTCACCCGCATTGTATCGCTGACCACCGTATCCCTCGGTCCCCGCCGCGACCGTTGTGCCATAGGCAGTCCGGCCGACCCATGCCACCCGTACCTCCAGAGCGAATGTGCTCGCCAAATTATTAAATAAATCATTCCTCCAAACGATAGGATACGTCGTGGGATAGGTACCACTCGATTGGAGGGTCAGAATCCCACCGGAAACGAAGATCGTTCCACCGCTGCTGTCTGTTGCCCATCCCTGGAGATTGAAGAAATCTTCCATAAACACAGTATTCCAGGACAGACAACTCGCCTGCAGTCGTAGCCCTGCCATCGACACGGACCGGTACAATCCCAAATGAAGCACCGATACCAGTATCAGTACCGGTATCAAAATCCTCTTCAATCTGGTTCGTCCGGAGTTCATTTCCCCAACACCCCGCAACACCCCGCTGCCGCGAACGCGTGCACCCGCACCGGCCCGTTGCCCAACCCCAGGAACATGGTGGAGACCGGCACTTCCAGATACACTCCCACCGCTGGTTCGTTCGAAGTCCATTCCGTCGAAGTCCCCCAAAGATCGGAACGGGCTACCGGCGGAAAATCGGCTATCGTCCCGCCGTACTCCAGCACCCGGATGTCATACGCCGCGTCCGTCTCTCCTCGCCAGGCCAGCGCTGCCTGCAGGGTCTCCTCCGCCGCCGTCAGTGCCAGACCCGGATCTATCCTCATCCGGCCACTCACAAAACTGTCAAAGTCCCGACCCGCAGCCGCGCCGGCCAGCGCCGCGGACTCAGCAGCGCGGTAGGCCCAGTTGCGGGTCTCCTGCATGCGGTACAGGTCCACCATCCCGCTGAAGAGCAATGCGAATAAGAATATCAGAAAAACGGCCAGCGCCGCTGCCTGTCCCCGTTCATCTTCAAGCACCAATCTCACGGGAACGACTCCACAATACCGAAGTGCATTGCCGAAAGCGTCCGGGCCGGATTAGAGAGAAATGGGATGTTCGGTTGCCAGGGCACGGTGGCTTCTACCACAAAGCGATAGCCAAATCCCAGCGTAGCCAGATCTGCCGGAGAAATCTCCGCTCCCGATACTGCATCCCGAAGTTGGATCACCACCCGGTCACCGTATCCGCCGCCCAGGATGCTCCCGTTGACTTCCGTCCGGATAAGACTTGTCGCATAGTCGTAGTCTGCCGGGTTGATGGAGAGTACCCGAGCTGCCTTTTCGGTCGAAACATCCAGAGCGTGCCTAATGGACACGCCCCGAGCAATCTCCACCATGCCAAAGAGCAGAAGCACCAGCACCAGCAGGACGAAAAGCAGTTCTGCCGTTCCCTGGCCTCGCTCGTCCCAGAAGTGGGTCTTCATCCTACTCGCCACACTAACCACAGATACACCAGCGCTCCAGCGGCCAGGATTGGCACCAACGGAACCCGCAAAACACCCTTTTCACCTGTCCTGGATGGGAAACGGCCTGCCAAGCCATCCCGCACCACACTCAGAATCAGCCACGGGGTTGCCCAGCCCACCCGCCAGGTGAGTAGAGCGCCGCCGATAACCACCACAGCGAGTCCCAGGCAAATCACCAGCCGCACATCCGGTGACAGTGCCAGGAGTAGCATTGTCACTTTGCTGTCACCGGCTCCCATAATGCCTGATTTGGCCAATGCCAGCGCTACCAGCCAGCCTGTTGCAGCGATCTGACCGGCGGAAGTCCCACAGCAGAACGCCGTCGCCAGCGCGCCAGCGGCGGGAATCAGCGCCAGCAGGGTGTCCGAGGCCAGAATCGCGACAAATGCCAGCACCAGCGCCAGCGGGTCCGCCACAAACTGTGACCAACCATCCCGTAGATTCACCAGCATGCATCCCATCGCCAGCAAGCCAATGACTATCAGCGGAATCGTTGTCAATGGGTGGGGCAGCCGGTGACGGCGAACATCCAGGACAGATAGCACCACCAGCCAGGCGGTCGCGATAACCCGAACCACGATTTCAAAGACCATTAGCGATGCTCTCCAGTCGGTTCCCAATCGCTTGAGCCAGCGAAAACAGGATGGTACCAATCAGACTGACAACGATTGCAGCCACAATCAGCCACTCCATCGTCGCTGTTCCCCACGCGCTCTTCAGGAACTGCATATGACCTCCTTACGGTGCGGGGCAGGGCGGGGCAGGCCGCCCCGGTCCCGCGTCTCTTTAGTGTGGGTCCGGAATTCCGTTGATCCACGCGTTGGTCTTGTTGCCCTGGGTTGCCGCAGATCGGCTGACGAGATAAATCACCGAGCCGACTACCGCCACAACCAGGAATGCGGCGATCAGCCATTCCGCAGTGCTTGTTGCTAAGGTGTCCCGCAAGAATTTCATCGTTTTCCTCCTAAACATGAGATTACGGGAGTGCATAGCTTCCAGCCCCTGCCAGCTGGTTAATCAATGCATACGCTGGTGGGTATAGTAGCATCACCAGCACCGGCGGGAACAGCAGAAACAGCATCGGAATCATTAGGCGCAGAGGCGCTCCCTCAACTTCTATTTCCACCGTTCTCCGATGCTCCCTGACGGCCTCCGTTACCGCGTCGGCCAAGACCTGCTCATAGGATGTTCGGCCGTGTCGGGCCATGCCCAGCCGTGCCACCAGCATTCGTAGGTCCGGCGAGTCCAACTCTCCTGCCAGCCTCTCCAGCACTGCCTCGGGACCCTGAAGACTGAGGATTTCCCGATGGTCCTGAAGCCGCCGGTACACCACACCATTTCCAGCGTCGTCCAGCGTTGCCAGCGCGAATGCCAGGCTTCCCCCGAAGGCCAGCTGAAGCCGGATGTTCTCCAGCAAGTCTGCGACTTCTTTACGGATTTGCTGACGTAGCAGGCTGAGCTTACGCCGCCGCCACACCGGTGGAAGTACACCGCCCAGAATGCCCATCACCCGTGCTGGACCATCTGGGATGAGTGACATTGTTATCACCAGCCCCGCCAAAGCGCATACCAACGTCCAAGGCGCCAGGTCCAGGTTGCTGGGCACACCGGCAATCTTCTCCAGGGTAGCCTGCTCCAGCACTCCTGGACGGCGCATAATGGTCTCCAAAGCCCGCCGGGCGCGGCTGACCGTTGCTCGCCCGAGTAACTCCACCCCGGCGTTCAACAGGTTGTACACCAGCAGTCCGATTCCTGCCGACGCCAGAATCGCAACGAGACCGATGGCAAGCGTCGCTTCAATCACAGCAACATCGCCTCTATTCGCCGAAGTTCTGACATGAAATACCAGCTTCCAGCCAGTGCCATTGCTGTCGCCGCTACCAGGCCCAGGGGCCGGTCGATGTAAAACTGCCGCCAGACCGGGAATGCGGAGACAACCACGATCCCGGCCAGGTTGGTCATTTGCAAAACCCGCAGGGTCAACCGGTTCAGCACCAGTACGGTGTTGGAACGGTCCAAGAGCATCCTCGCTGCACGGATTTGCTCCTCCAACGTCTCCAGCGCATCCAAGACCGAACCCTCATCCGCGTGGGACACCTGCTCCAGGATAGAGCAGAGCCTCAACATCATTGGCCAGCCGGAATTCCGCAGAACATCCAGGCTTTCTCGCAGGTCTAAAGAGGAGTTGTATCGCCGCAGGACTTCGGCAACCATCATTCTCAGTTCGCTCCCTGCACCATCACATGGCAAATGTGGCAAGGTGGACTCCAGCGCTGCCGTCACTGACTGGCTCACCGGATACGAGCCTCGCAGACCAGAGACAAAGACCTCCATGACTTGAAGTGCCTGGCGGGAAACATGGCGTAAGGAGACCATCATCCAGCCGAACGCTCCACCCAGCACCAGCCACCACACCGACAGAATCGGGTGATGCCAGACAAAAGCCAGTGCCAGGCCCAGCGCCAGCCCGGCCAGAAGCGGGAGCGGGAGCGGTGACTGGCGTGGTTGGTCCGGGGCAAAATGAATCTCTTTCTCCAGCACCTGTCGCAGCCGATCAAAGTTCCTCCGGCGCAATGCACGGGCCAGGTCCACCAGGCCAGACATCCCAGCATGCGCCAGAAACCCGCAGGCTGCGCCCGCAAGCAGCGATGGAATCAAGATGAGAATCGCCGTCATCGCCCTAACCTGCAATACCGGCTAATCCAGCAAAGGTCACCATTCTTCCATCAGAAACTGGAGTAGCGCCTCGTCTATCACCCCATCAGAGAGAAGGTACCGTAACCGGTATCGTCCCTCTTCCAGCCCATCCAAGAGGGCAATCTCGCCGATAAATCGCTTACCGCCTCGGCTCTTCCGCATGTGGACAACCATATCCACGCCGAATGCAATCTGTTCCCGGACAGCATTGTGGGGAAGGCCCGAGAGCAACGCTTTCGTCTCCAGGCGGTACAGAGCGCCCAGAGCACTATTGCCGTGAATGGTCGTCCAGGCTTTTTTGCCCAGGTTAATAGCATCGAGGTAGCGGGCTGCTTCTTCCCGCACTACCTCTCCTACAACAAGCAGGTCTGGTCGCATTCGTGTTACCACGACGTTCAGCACCTCGTCCATCGACGGGAAGTTCTCCCGGCCCTCCGGGACGACCACGCGAAGCGCAGCGGGGTGCTGAATTCTCAACTCCTCGAATGTCTCCACCACGGCAACCTGGACCCGGTCCGGAATGTGCTGGCTCATTGCGTTGAGCAGGGTGGTCTTCCCCGAGCCAAACTCGCCGGAAACAATGACCGTCGCGGCATTTCGCTCTGCAACCCGCCGGAGCAATTGCGCCACTGGCGGAAGCGTCTCTATGTCCACGCCTGATGTTTTCCTCTCCTCCTCTTCATCTGGGAGGGAAAACGTCCCTCGCTCGGCCAGGTCCTGCAGGGAGAATGTAGACCGGTTAAACGCGCGGATGTTGATGGCAGTACCGCGCACCGATAGCGGTGGAACGATGGCCGTGAAGCGACTTCCGTCCGGCAGATCCACGAGTACATATGGTTTATTTCCCTTGAGAGTGCGGCGACCCAGGTCAGCTACTCGCCGCGCTACATGCTCAAAATGCACGTCTGGCGCCAGTCGGCCAACATTCTCAACCCGACCCTGGCGTTCTACCTGGACAAATCCGTTGCGGACGATGATTTCCTCCAAGTCACCCTGGTCCAGGAGCGGCTGAAGGACACCAATACCAACCATCATCTGAGCCAGAATTGGAGCCGCTTCGCCGGGGGCGACCGGCAAATCCACCCCCATCTCCACCAAGATTTGCGCTACCGCCGAACTGAACCGGCGGTGCTCATCCGGAGACGCGCGCCACCCTGGGACCGCAATTCCTTGTTCAAGGATACGGTCTTGCACCAGAGGCAAAACTTCCAGAGCGTCAAAATCGTTCATTGCTGAATTGGTGAAAGGCTCACCCAGAGGGTCACGCCACGGGCCTGCTGCTGCTTGGCTACCAACGTCAGGATTTCCCGCGCTGTGTCCGATGGCACAGCAACGGTCAGAATCTGCAACGTCCCAGCGGAACCAGTTGAGGAGGATTGCTGCTGAACCTGGCCGGGCACAGCCTGCGGAGACCGGGCAACCGCCTGGCCGCTACCAGCCCGCACGTCCACCACCAAGATGTTGCGGGCCAGGATGGTCGCGGTAGCCCACTCGCTGGCTATCACCTCGCCAATCTCAGCTGACAACGACGATGGCACAGCAGCCAACTGCCAGATGTCCACCCGATGACCAGGTTGAATCTGGCCGCCCACTGCCCGCGCGGGCTCGACAGGGAAACTCACCACCGTATACGCAGGGTCATCTACCAGCCGATACTCCCGCAGCGGCACAGCAAAAGTCCGGTAAATTAGCATACCTGGCCGGAGATGCACGGTAGCTACTCTCCCAACCAGGTCTTCCTTGCGAATGTAGATGTCCTCGGACAGGAGAGGGCGGGGGACCTCCCGCACGGTCAGAAGCGATTCATCAATCAGGCTGCCGACCGGAATTGTCCTGGCCGGTGTGACCACCTGGGCCGTGGTCACCATCCGGTTGAAGTTAGCGTACAGTAATAGCCCCGTTCCCGCCGCGACCAGAAGGGCAATGACGCCAATGAAGATCTGGGTTCTCCTGGACATCTATTTCCTCCAGTCAGGATACGCCACCCGCAGCAGCCGCCGGCCAATCGATGGCGGGAAAGACGAGGCATTGTCGGCAAAAGGAATTGTCGCCACCGGCTGGCGATCCAGCGCCAGCCGCGCCGTCAATCCCCCCTTGTTGACCAGGATGGGAAACTCTTTACCGGCGATGAATACCGCGCTGGCAAGCGCATCCAGCCGGGAATCGGTGACCACAATCACCTGCGCTATGCGCTTCACCACCGACCACAGCGGGTGATGTGCCGGGGCATCGAAAATTGTCAAGACATGGGTGCTGGCCAGGTTCATCCAGGCGGCTTCCACTGCCTGGTGGGATAGCATCTGAGCCATCCGCCAGTCCATTGCAGCCAGGGTAATGCCATTCCAGGTTGGCCAGGGTTTGTCCTGGGTGATGACCTCGTAGATGTGCCCGCCGCGACCGTTGGTAGCCAGTAGCGCCAGCAGTCCACTAGGGCCGGATGTCAGCTCCGCCACAACCGTCGGCAACCCTGTTTGCTCCCGGAAATAGCGTGCCAGGCTCAGGCTTAGCGTGGTTTTCCCCACGCCGCCGGAGAGGGAGACAAACGCCAGCCTGACCGGGAGCAAGGCTTCGGCGATGCCAGAAGCAGTCCCAGCTCGTGCGAGCCACTCATCGGGTGATGCGGCGAAGGTTGGTCCATCCACCACCAGCACGTTCCCGGCGGCCAGCACCTGCATCAGCCTTTCGCGACTGAAGCACGGCGTTTCAGTCAGCGATTCCAAATCGACAATAACCAGGTGCGCTCCGGGAAGTGCTCTGTACAATCCCTCTGTTGTCATCGCCTCTCGGCGCTCCATGTCCCGGCCCTCCAGCGCAACCAAGGCACCGGCATGTCGTGTTGCCAGTACGCAGACCAGACGGCGCTTTTTGCCGAACATCCTGATACTCCTCTTATCCCTCCCACATTGTTGGCGGGCAAACATTGTTTCAGCAGTGTGCATCTAAGACAATTCGGAACCAGTCTCATCAGTGACAGCATGTAGCCTCCGGGTTGGGGGCCATGTTTCCCAGGCATCGCGAAGCAATCCGCAACGTCTGCACCGGTAGCGAGTCACTACCTTGCCTTGCCCATCCGTGGATGAGATCCAGGTATCTACTACCCAACTGTGCCTCCGACATAAAAGCCTTGCGATTTGTCTCCAGAGCATTGTTTCCTCCGCAGCCAGAATCGAGGCATCTTATTGTCCTCCGTGTGTCAGTGCCCAGAATAGCCCAAAGCACATTAGTGCCAACGAGCCCCAGGTTATCACTCTGCCGATGACTTCCGGCGGTATCTCGGCAATTTGCCGCGCTATCTCCCGATCAGCGCCACGACATTCCCAGCGAAGATTGGAATCAACAACCCGGCAATGTAGGGAACGAAATAGAAGACCATAATGATGGGCACCAATTTGTCATCCAGCGCCTCAGCGCGGGCCATCACACGGGTTTGATATTCTGCCGCGACCGATTCGGCAAAACTTCCCAGCAATAGCTGGCTTCCTACACCGGCTTCCTGGAGAATGTCCAGTTGCACAGCCAGATTAACCAGACCTGACACCCGACTTCGCTCTGCCTCCTCCCGCAGAAAGCCCGACCCCCTGCCCAGCAGAGGGCGTTCCGCTGGTCGGCAGGCCAGCGTCCACTGCAACCAGCGAGAGAGCAACCCTTTTCCGCCAGCCGCTACTCGCAGCGCTTCCGAAATTGGCTTGCCCATGCCCACCAGCATTGCGATTTGTCCGGCTATCTCTGGTAATCCTCGTTCTACCTCTTGGATAGCTCGCTCTGCCGGTCCAGAAAGACGAGAGCCCACGTAGGCATATACGATAGCAGCCACCACCAGTGCTACCATCCAATCTTCCAGTGCCAGCATACCAAAGGCAAATCCGAGCAGCGTGACGGCCAGGCGGAGGCCCCAGAACTCCACCGCCGTCCAGTCCTCCCACTTGTTGCCCACGAATTGGGCCCAGTACAGCTGCTTTTCTACATTGAGGTTCAAGGCAGGCGGGAGTCTGGATGCCAGCGCGTTAAATGGTACCAGCAAGACTCGCCAAAAAGGAAGAACAGGCGGGGCATCTGTGGCCATCACCTGCGCCAATCGCGCCCGGTCCACCGACGCGGGAACGGGGACCAGGCGGTACAGCAACGAAGATACCCACACGGCAGCAACAAACGCGATCAGCAGATGCATCTGCTACACTCCTTCCTGCATCATTGTGGACGTGACCATCAGCGACAGGTCACATACCATCTGACTGCCTCGCTGAACCTGCACCTGGTACTTCCCCGGCCCTGGGAGCACCAGGCCCTGGAAGCGGGAGATTTGCGTGTGATATGCTCCCGGTGCAATCGTGAAGGACACGGCGGCGATTCCGATAGGTGTACCATCTGCGGACACAATGGCTACCTGAAGCACCGTGTGCTCCTCTTGCTCGTTGGGATTGTGCCAGACAGTAACCACGTGCAGTCGCTCTATGGCCGCTGGGAATCCACTTGCGGTCAGGTCCTGAAAGATGTTATGCAGCGTTAGCCGCCCAGACGGGTTTGCCAGTACGTCTTCACACACGATAGCAGCAATCAGTTTGGGTTCTTCGTTCATGCCACGTTCTCCACCATTTTCTGGATGGTGCGATAGCCCAGCAGCATCATCCCGGCAATCAGCATGAGCAAAAATTGACCCGGTATAGAACGATAGAAAGCGCCAATAGATGGGTCTTGGAATGTGAAGATGCTCACACCGACCATGAGGATGGGAAACATCTTTGCCAGCATTAGCGCGGATGCGGCTTTTGCCCGTGCTGCGTTGCGGCCCTCGATCAGCCGTTGCATCCGTTCGGCAGATTCTGCCATTAATTTGGCTTCGCCACCGGATTCAAGGAATACCCGAAGATTGAACGCCATCATTGCAACTGACGGGCTGGGTGCGCGTTTCTCCAAGTCAACCAGTGCTGCCGGACCCCGACTCCGCAGGTCACTCGCTGTCCGATATAATTCTGCTGCCAGCGGGGATGCTGGATTGGTCGCTGTTAGGCTCTCCGCAACTGCCACCAGAAGCGAAGGCAGGTCTCGCTCCACGTCCACCAGTGCGGCAATGCGAGCCAGAGCAGCAGGGAGTTCTTCTTCCATTTTCCGCCCACGGTTTTCGGCTTTGCTCTTCAGCCATGAGCGGCTTCCCCACCAGACTGCTACCGCACCACCAATGCCCAGCAACGGAGGAAGGTTGAACGCCAGAGCGACGAGGAAGGCTGCAACAGAACCGCCAATGCGGATGAGGCTAAAAGTTGCTGAAGAGAGGTTGACTCCAGCCTGTTCAAGCTCCTGCTCTAACCCGATACGTGGAGCTTTCTGCACTTCCTCGCCAGTGCTGGTAATCCGAGCCAGCCGCGCGCGGTCGCGAGAAAATTCTATTGTCCGGCGGCCCACCAGTTGCCACAAAATCAGAGCCGCCCAGATGCCGCCGATTCCTGCCACCAGCCAGACGGGAATTTCGGGAAGGTTCATCGTTTGCTCCTTATCCCACCGCGGTCTGAAAGCGAGTGGGTTCCGCCAGTTGTTCCCAGACCGGTTGTCCGCATGAAGATTGCTCTGGTCGGTACAGAAAGATGTCGTGGATGAAGACCTCTCCGGCTTTCAGTTCCGGGTCTACCTGGCCCACTCTCATTACCCGGCGTATGCCCCACGGATCTATGCCGATCTGGATGAAGTAATGCACCGCTCGAGCGATAAGGGCCTTGGAGGCCTGGTAGCGGACTGGCGGGTCATTGTCAATCATCGCCAGCAGGCATAGCGTTTCTACCGCCGATTGCGGGTCATCGGCGTGAATCGTAGACATACCTGGATGGTCGGACATCTGCGCCCGTAGCAGCCATACTGCCGCTTTGCCGTGGCGAATCTCCCCGACAATGAGCCATCTCGGGGTCATTCGCATCGCGGTCGTCACCAGGTCACCTACGCTGATTCCGTATCGGCCTTCCACAGTGGCTGGCCTGGCCTCCAAGCTTACCACGTGTGGATGTTCCAGGAAGATCTCCGCCGGGTCTTCGACCAGTATAACCCGGTGCTGTGGCGGGATTTCGTGTGCCAGGCCGCACAGGAACGTCGTTTTCCCGGTGGCCGTTCCCCCAGCAATCATCAGCCGGCCCTGGCGGTGCACGATATGGACCAGAGTTTCCAGGATGCGCTCGTTCAACATTCCCCATTCAAGAAGTTGATCTGGCTTCACGGGTTTGGCCTCGTAGAAGCGGATGTTCAGGGCGGGATATTCGCCGTTGGCAATGCGGGGCATGACCACATTGACTCGCGCTCCCGCGGGAATCTTGGGGCTGCGTGGGAGTTTCGCCGAGGCGATAGGTTCTGCCTCGTTCACCCGGCGTCCCACGGCGCCCAGGAGTTTGTCCAGCACAACTCGCACTTCGGTGATACTGGGCCGGGTGAAATCGGGGAAGATTTCCTCTACCCGAATTGGATTTACTTCGCCTCGGAGTAATACCCAAATCGTTCCATCTTGGTTCATCATAATCTCGGAAAGTCCGCCATGGTCCAATAGTGGCTCCAGGAATCCCAGCCCCAACATCTGGTGCTGGATCCGCAGTGCCAGGTCCGCTTCTACATGGTAGTCTACATACCCCAGGCCACGAGCGCGCAGTTCGGACTGTGTCCAGTACCGGATGCGCTCTATGATGGCCTGACGGATGCCGTCATCTGGCGCCAGAATCTGAGATGGCGAAAACTCGGCATTGATGTGCGCCGTAACCGCTTCGGCGATGTCCGACGCGGTCTCCGGATCCACAACAGTTGCCCTTGCTTGCTGCTGTGCGTACTGGAACACCATGGCACCCACTCTACTGTACCATTCGGAACGTGATGCCCATGAATCTCCTGCTCCTCGCCGCTTTTGCTGCTGGCCGGCCGAGGATATCGCTGTAGAAGAAATCCACAATCTGGTCAATCCCAGCAGCAAATTCCTGCCGGCGGGTTACCGGTGGGATATAGTCCATCTGGCATGCTCGCACGCCCGGGTCATTAGGGATGACGGCCACAAACGGCGGTGCCCAGCCATCCAGATGTTCACGGATAGCTTCCTGCATGCGCTTGGGAGTCATTGCATCTTCCGGTAACACCCGATTCATCACAGCGTAGATAGCATCTCGGGGCACCTGGTACCGAGGGTCAAACACGCCAGTCAGCAGCCGAATCGTGGACACGAGGTTGACCGCTGATGCCAGGTCCGGCTCACATACCAGTATGACCGTATTAGCCCGCAGGAGCGGTTGGATACTCCATTCCGATTCCGTGGGCGGCAGGTCCATCACAATAGCGGCATAGGGTGGGTGGTGGTCCCGGGCCGCTTCCGTCAGCCGGGCAATCGAGCCATCCTGATCGGGCGCGCGGGCCGCAATCCTGGCCGCTTCTACTTTATCATTGGGCGACAGGCATATATCCAATCCGTCCTTGTGTTGCAGTGAGGCTGCAAAGCCGTCGCGTGTAGGTCGCCGGAACCAGTTGAGAGAGTTGGGGGCCATCGGCAAACCCAGTTGCACACCGACTGCATCAGGCGTATCAAAGCCCATCAGAAGTGTGCGGATGCCCGCTTGGTTCAACCGGTATGCCAGGTTGACAGCAATGGTGGTTTTCCCCGAGCCACCCTTGCCGCCGCCGATAGCAAATACCCGGGTTCCAGCAAACGCTACCGCGCGGGCTGCACCAGTCATCTGGGCCAGAGCGGACATGGCACGGGATGTGGCGGGAGCCATTGCCTCCCGCGCCACTCTCTCCGAAAGCCCTATCTGGTAACAGCGGTCAATGACCTGTGCAACTCCCACTGGCTTGACCATTACTTCACGGACCCGGTCCAGTTGCCCAATGGCACCAGCCATTCGCTCCAGTTGCCGAGGGAGGAGCACGATGGCTACGCAGGACCCCAAGCGGGAAGACAAGAATTCCACAAGTCCCCGCTCACCGAGATCTACCAGCAACTCGGCGTCAATGACAGCGACCTCCGGTGGCGCTTGTAGAGATTGCTCCAGCATCTGCAGCGTGGTCGCTAACCCGACCACCAGTAACCGCCGGTCGGCAATGAACTGCGAATAAATCGCATTTAGCGCCTGCTGGCCAGGCGCAGACAATAGGATCTGAATCGGCTGCGCCGACATGGTGCTCTCCCTGTACTTGTTGTTAATTATGGTAAAGCCGGAACTGGCGGCGATGCATGGGTGGACTCCAGGACTGCCTGGTACAATTCGCCCAAGTTAGTGCCAGTGGTGATGCGGATCCCGTCGTCCTGCACTGGCTCCAAGAGCAGGTATATCTGCGACTTCGCATCCAAGAGCGGAAGCAGGGTAGCCGGAGAGACCTGGACACCGGCTACTTCCACTGGCTCTACCGGTACATCCAGGAGAATGACCGATTCTCGCTGTGAAGAAGCTGTTGTCCTGGCTATGGTGAAAAGTCCAGAGGAATCTTCCTCGGGGAGGACCTCTTCATACCGGAACGATTGAGGTACCAAGAGAACGCGTAGACCTGAGACAACAACATACGCCACTGTGGAAGGAGCAGAGAGAGTAGCAGTAGTTATCCCAGTGGCCTTCTCGGTTGTTTCGGAGGGGATCGGTATCTCACTGATTGGAGAGAGTAATTCCACGGATTGCTGAGGGTCAATGATGGCAACAACGGCCACCCGGTCCCCGGGCCGGATGACACCAGCTAATCCACTAGCCTGGCTAACACGGACTGCGATTGCCCGATGCCCTGGCTCCAGCTGAGCAGCAACGCCAACCGCTGCTTGTTCGCCCAGCATGTCGGCAGTAATCTGGTCACCTGTGGCGCGAGCAACGGTCAGCACCTGACCATCGGCATCCTTGACATCGGACAAAGCGTTGGGCAGCCTGGCAGAAGCATGGATCTCCCTGACGGCCAAAACATCCGCTGTTAGCCGTGCTCCTGCCGGGAGAGGTCTGACGGCGACAACCGTTGGTTGTGTATTCCGCAAGCTACCCAGAAAGGCGGCCATCAGCAAGAAAACCAGCAGGCCGCCGCCAACGGTGACCGCCAATGCGCGTATTCCTTTGCTTTTCATTTGTTCTCCTTTCTGTGTCGCCGGAGATCCAGCAGAGTGGCAATCTCTTCTAATTCGGATGGAGATGGCTCGTGTGCATGGACCATCAGCGGTCGATAAAGAATTGGGAAATTCCCCCGACCGCCTCGGGCCAACCCCAGCCGGATGATCATCTGTCCTACCTCCAAGTCACCAATGAAGTGCGCGTAGGGGACATCCACAAATCCGTGAGGTGACCGTGCCAGCGCGGACATCACCTCTCGCACGTCGTCGGGATTCTTCAACTGTCCGATGACCAGGTTGTTGCAGGACGAGAGAATTCCAGCAGGAAGCGATGCTGGCGATTGAGCAATTGCAGCCAGATATACCATGTACTTCCCGGCATCTCTGAAAAAGGATGGAATGATATCTGACTGAATCGGTGGACCATCGCCCCTTCGGTTATCGTCGCCGCCCAGAACCTTGTTGGCCTCCTCCAAGACAATGAACAGCGGCGGATGCTCCACCCCTTCGAGACGTTCCTCCCGCCGAACCACCGAGTCCGTGTACAAGTGATAAGTCATTAGCGAGAGAAGGGCGGCCCGGGCGTACGCGCTCATCCGTGCCCCGCCCGAGAGGATAGTCAAACCACCAGTTTGGGGGACCAGGTCCTCAATGGCCACCCCATCTCCGGCGCCATACATCTGACCCATCTGACCCTTCGTCAGATGCTGGAGCCGCAATTTGACACCCTCCAGCGCGCTCTTGCTGGTGGTGTCCCTGACAATAACTCTTGCCAGCGCCGAGAGGCGCTCGTACCACTCACGCGCGTCCGCCTTTTTTGAGCGGTGCACCGCCAGGGCCTGGAGATCGGCGTCCTCCATGTCCCGCAGCCAGGTTTTGCGGCGGGGGAGCAACGATGCCCCCCGCTCCTGCCGGGCCTGGTCCAGGACGGTCCATTCGTCATCCTGGACAAGACCCCACTTGTCATGATTCTGGACTTCTCCGTCAAACGTGAGGACGCCTAAGTCAATGTACAGTTCCTCCAGCGTCTGGAGCATAAATCCAGCCTGCCGCTCTCCCATTCGACCCGCCGTGCAGATTAATTCCACTGTCGCGGTCATTTGCTCACGGGGTGAAATCCGTTTGCCGATCTGCAGGAAATTCCACCGAATCGGGCGGGGAGCCCAGGGAGCGAGGCTCCAGAAATCCACCCGGTCGCGGGGCAGGGCCGTGAGCATTCGCGTCCAACCTGCTCCGTAATCCATTACCACTACCCGGAAACCTTCCTGCATCACCAGCTCGAAAACCAGCCGCTCAGCCGCCACCGATTTGCCCATTCTGGTATCGGCGCAAAAGGCCCAGTTGGCCATCAGTTCCCGTGCCATTCGGACGGGTACATCCGTGGGTTTCTCCGTGCTTCGCTCATAACTGTACTGGTGGCCAAGCACTACCCGTCCTGGCATGTCTGGGACAAAAGCCAGTGGTGGAACTTGCTCCCGGGTGGTGATGGCTACCCCCTCCTCAAATGTTGCCGGGGCTACATATGCAGATGCCTGGTATAGCTGCAACAGAGACGTGTCCTTCCACGGTTCCAACGAAAATGGATTGCTTTCTAACCGACTGGACGGCGTAAAGGTAAAAGCATGCTTGCGAATGTACGCCTGTTCCTCTGGAGAGAGATGTCGGCACCGGATTCCAACAGCCACACCTTCTGTCCCATGGTATGCTTGAGGGATCAGCGCTTCCAGCACCCGGTACGCCTCTGGTGTTTCGCAGAGGAAATAGTGATCCACGTAGTACGCGCCTTCCACCGCCATTACCTGTATCATCCGTTCCATCTGACGGAGCGGCTCGGCGTTCATAGTGGCCTCACGGTTGAGAACACGATGTGTACGTGAAAACGCAACAAACGGTGCAATGCCAACGCCCAAGCCGCCGCTATGGAAGACGTTCAGAGACTGTCCTCGGGTCATGTTGAGCGCTGAGGCCCTGGAGTGGGCAACAGATTGCGCCGTGGAGGTGGTATCAGCAACACCGAAAGCCCGAGACCCGCCGGAGGTCGTTGTGTCGGCCACCGATGTAACATGCGAATTCGTGTGCGAAGAGAAACCGCCCGCGCTGCTGGCTACGGTTGTAGCAGAACCAACCGTGTGCGATGTGCCATTCGCCACTCCCCAGGAATGCGTGCCAGTGTGGGAGTTAAACGAAGATGATGACGAAAAACCGCCGAATGAGGATACCTCGCTGCGGGCTATGCTCTGAGAAAGACCGTAGCCCTCGTCGAGACCAGTGCCCATAAATCCCACACTTCCGCTCACATGCTGCGACATGGATGCTCCCTGTGTAATGGACACCGCGTTTCCCCAAGAGCTGCCGGAGGAGACACTGGAGCCATGCGTATCCGCCGTCCCCCATGCTTCGCTGGTGACGCGGGAGGTCCCGTCGGCAACGCTGGTAGTGTGGGATACCGTCTGACTCCATGTGCTGCCGCTGGTGTCCGCCGTCCCCCATGCTTCGCCAGTCGTGTGAGATTTGGACCAGAACTGAGAGTTGGTCTGGCTCTCGGTATGCGCCGTACCGACGACGCGACCCACTGTGTCACCAGCGACTTGGGAATGTCCGCTTCCGTATCCGGCGCTGGCGCCATCGCCGACGTTGCTGGACGCCATAACGGGAATGTTAAACCCGATAGAGCTTGATGCGGTACCTTCTTCCTGGCTGGCCAGAATGGAGAGGAGCATTGCCACGCGTTCTTGGAGGGCAAAGAGATCGCGGCGGCTATCCTCTCCCGCGCGGCTCAGAATGACCACGCCCAGATACGGATGAGCACTTTCGGACATGCCGCGCATCAGGTACGACTTCTGCTGAAGTCCGATTTCGGCTGGTCTGGCAGCTCGGAACGGATCGGGTCCACCCACTGACATCCCCGGCGCACCCTCGCGCGGGTCCGGATGGCCGATGACTACCATCGTCATTGGCATCTTTCGGAATGCTTCTCGCACAGTCTCAGCCAACCCCAGGTCCAGCGGGGCCAGGCGGCTCTGTTCAAAGTTCGCCATCACCGCACGCACGGCGGCCATGCCCTGACGTACACAGGAGACAGCCTTGTCCAGCCCTTCTTCGCTGATAGCCTGTGCGCCGTATATCTGTACTTGGCCATATCCGGGAAGATAGCCATACAGGTGTACCAGGTCTACCCCTGCGTTGTACAGGCCCTTCAGGGCCTTTCGGGTCTTTTCAAAGATGTTAGTCTGCTCTCGCACTTCGCGGGGAAGATAGGTTAGAACATTCAGGCACACAGCCTTATGGTACTGGCGCGTGTGTCCCTCTAATCGTTCCTCCAAGTAATACCAGAGATAATCCAGCATACCGTCTTCGGTGTATACCACGCCAGTATCCAAGATGCGAAGGTCATCGGGCACGGGCGCCCGTTGCGAAGAGGGATGTCGAACTTTCTGTACCTGTTTCAGAACAGGAGCAATCCAGTTTGGCCACATTTTGGCTTTTCTCCGGCCAGGTCGGGCCACAGGGCAGAACCAGAAGTTTTGCCCTGTGGCCCGACCTGCACTTTGTACAGGTCGGATGGGCAGCCCTTCAGTACCACGCTCCCTCTTCTTTGTATTCTTCGGGAGAGCGGTAGTAGCGCCCTGTGCGTCTCTCGCGCTCCTCACGTCGCTCGGCGCGGTCCTGCCGCCGCTCGGTGATGTCCGTGAGCCAGATCTGCCGGTCCTGCGACTCACGGCGCAGGCGAAAAATATGCAGCGCGGCCACGCAGGCACCAACCAGGCCAAAGGCCAGTGAGATTCTCCAGTCCCCGAACATGGTCATCTCCTCAAAGTGGTTTGGGTTCGGCTCAAATCTCTCCCCAGGCCGAGGAGAGATTTGAGCCGAACCCCGGCTCACGTCACAACCGGGCATTTCGCCACAAGTGGCGTCACTCTGCGCCCGGACCAGAGAATCTCACCGACGGAGAGCGGAGGCCAGAGCAACAAAGAGAACAGGGCCGCCCTGGTAGCCGCCGCCCCCAGAGTGGGGCCAGCGGACGGCCGGTTGTTAATCAGGACGCTGGCGGATGAGCCAGGCGATTTCGCCAGCACGCGCCAGCGGATTAACCATTGGGTGTGCAGTCATTTTCTGGAACAGATACATCGCATAACCAGCAGGAACGACAAACCACGCTGCGTATGACACAATGGACAGAATAATGCTACGACCACTGGCAATGATCCGTTGGGCTTCTCCTACTGTACCAATGATAGCAGCCCATTCTCGCGGGTCTGCCGACAGCGTCCAAGCGGCGATGACACGGAAGGCTACCAAGACGCCGCAGTAGGCCAGAATCGCTGTTTTCGCTCGCCAGAGCGTTTTGAATTGCTCGGTGGGTACCAAGAGAAGTGCCAGTACGGTCAGCAACCACATCACCGCTCCCAGCTGAGGGACAGGGGTGGGGAACGTCACCCCGATCGGAAGCCAAGCCAGAAGTGTAATGATGGACAGGAGCTGATGTCGCCGGGACACCATGTTCATAGGTGGTTTCTGGTTCTGCCGGGACGGGGCTGCAATCTCTATCCGCTGGAGAATGCGATCAAAGACCAGCATAACCAGTCCACAGGCCAGACTGATCAGCGCAGCCCAGTGCCCAACAGCCTGATACATGATTTCCAGCAGTCCGTTGACTGGAAGAATCAGAAGGTTCAGCAGAAACTGCCCAGCAGCAACCAGGGTGTCCATCTTACCAGTTCGGCAACAATGTGCTGTCCATCAGGTACACTGCTTGCGGCTGATTGGACTGATACCGGAACAGCCGAGGCGAAGTGTATGCGGTGCCAGCTGTCTGGAATTCCGCCCACAGATCGTACCAACCCGGGTCCTCAAAGGGGAAATGTACCACCGCCACCATGACGCACTGGCCATCGGCGGCACATCCGTTGGTTACAACGCGGATGGGTATATTCCAGTCGGGTTTGCGAACCCGCGCACCCGGATACCGCTGCTGGAGCTCGGTCTCAATCCAGCGCATGCTGTTTTCCCGGAGATTCGCACCAGCACGACCGTTAACCTGGATCGGGTCTGGGATAATCTCTACGTGCTCCTCACACCTTTTGTCCTCAATCCAGCGAGTTTCCCAACCCTCCCATCCGGCACTGCACGGACTGACCCCATAACGGCCATCGTCCTCGAAGCCTGATTCCGTGTGGATACATCCCCAGTGCGAGTTGTCCACTTCCACCCAGTAGTGCCGGATGACTGGAAAGCTGGTGGCGCGGTAGGTGATAGTCAATCCCTGTCCGCCCTGTCCCCTCACCACAGGGTTCGGTGGGAACGCGCCGACTTTCTCGGCGCGCGGCGCGGCTTGCCAAATAACATCCGCAGGACAGGATGCTGGCGCTGGAGTTGGGGTTACAGTAGGAGGCACAGGAGTGGTGGGAGTAGAGGTCAGCGTAGAGGTCAGCGAAACAGGCGTTGCAGTGGGTGCGCCAGCGAGAGTAGACCAGTCAGTTCTCTTGATAATCACCAGTTGATTATATGGCATTTCCCCCCAAGTTCCACCAGGGAATGTCATAATACTCACAAGGATCTCATTGCACGCGCTGTCCATACAGGTCGCAGAATAGAACATAGGGTCCCCTATTGGACTCCCGTCTGTAGAAATCGTTGTTGGCTCTTGGATACCTATCAGGGCTCCGCCGGGGGTGGACCAAACAGGATAATCCCCCGGAGGCCAGTATGGTGTAAACACCCAGCCGGGTGGCCAGTCGTCTGCTGCAACAATGGAGATTGCGAGAACGGGGATTACCAGCAGCAACAGCAGTACAAGTGGGAAGATTTTCTTGGTCATTGATCGTCACCTGTGATGAGGATAGAATAGGCACGATGGGGGTCGCCGGGTTCGTACCGGACCAGCACGGGTGTATCATGCAAGTTCCGCAGGGCCTTCTTGGGATTCTCAACTGTGGGAGCGGGCTGATTGGGGTGAGCATAGACATCACCAGTGCTGAACACACCAGTGCGGGGTGTAACCATAAAAATGAATTCCAGTTCCCCCGACTGGACGGTGATATACGCGGCGTCACCGCTCTCTCCTACAAACGTTGCACGGCCCGTGACGGCCTGAACCCCATCGGTCATTGTCCAGGCCATTGGGGTCATCATCCGGGCTTCCGTAGTGGCTCTCACGTCAGGGATGTGGGTTACCTCTGTTGCTGACTTCCCTTTCTCCGAGAAGAGAATCCCTTTCTCCGAGAAGAGAAAAGAGATGACCAGAAAGATGACAGCAATGACCAGAAGTATGACCAGAATGATTTTTCGGGAAAGTGCGATTTGCATGTCCCCCCCAATTTTTGAGAAATTGAAAATACGGTAAAACAAAAAGGGCACTACTGCCTTCCCCCCCTGGAAGGCAACAGCGCCCCAATTGGCCTTCAGGCCGACGTCGCGGGGTTAGTTAGTGGAAAACGCCGCTAAAAAACGCCACGCTCGGTTGTTGGCTATTTTACCACAGAATGCTTCCGCTGTCAAGAGGTTAAATGCAAATGTGCAAATTTAAGGCAGGAATTGGGCCGTGATAATTGTGCAAGAACCATTGTATCCTACGCCAATACCGACCCTGCGAAAATTGCCTATAATGGCCTGGTAATGGCCCGGGCTGTCCCACCATCTACGTGCTCCATCCTGTGCGGTGGCAAAGCCACACCCCCTGGCAAGAATTTCGGTGGTGTTTTTCCCCAAGTACTCACCCGTGTCTGGATCGTTATGCGAAAAGTATCCCCGCTGGAACATATCTCTCGTTCGCTCATAAGCCCGGGTACGCAATTCCTGGTCCATCGTTAATTCAGGTAGACCTTTTTCTCGCCGCTCTTCGTTGAACATCCGCAGAATCTCCTCCTCCGCCACTGGGTCCCCAATCTGCATCGGAGCCTGGGAAGAACCGCCAGATGCTTGCGGTGTCTCCCCGACTCGCCTCTGAAGAGCAGGAATGACCTGCGTCTGTACCCAGGTAGCAATTTCTCTCCAGAGTGATTCCCCGTTCTCCTTGCCAGTATCCTCTCTGGGCAACATCAGTACCCACCCCGGCTCAATCAGCCCTGGGTTGGTCTTCAGGGACGGATACCGATCGGCGTTGAACCGGACCAGTTCCTGCACGGTAGTGCTATATTTGGCAGCGATTTTGCTCAGGCTATCGCCAGGCCGGACAGTGTACTTACACCACGGTGTCCTGGGAATGAAGACTCCCAGCAGAACCAAGATCAGCAACAGAGCCAGAATGTTGTGCAATTTCATCGGGTTCCTCCGGATGTCGTGAGATGGCTGCAATGCTCGACGCGCTTCGTATAATATCACGCTTTCGCAGGCTGGCAAGTGGAGCAATTGGTGTTAAACCGGACACCGCGCCTTGGACGATTTTGCACCAATTGATCCAATTGCACCGCGCCCAGCAATGCTTTTCATTGCCCCATCCATTGACGGCGATTTTCAAGACAGTTTTCCGACCAGAGGTCGGTTGAATTGCCAGAGTTCTTCGTTTTTCGCGGACACCTGGCAAACGTGGACAACCACACCTGTTGCCTGGTCGTTGTGACGGAATGCCCAATAATTCAATTCGGTCATTAGCCGGTTCATCGCGTCTCGGTTAGGCACGAAAAAGTAGAACAATTTAGTCAGCCGGGCGTATCGGTCCCATTTGTCCAACCGGCGCAGTCCCCGGGGGGCCATCTCCAGCTCTATGAAGAGCTTTTGGTCATCCAAGATAGCCACCAGGTCCACCTCAAAGACTCCACCGCCGGGAAGCGGCTGAGGAGACGGGAAGAGATCAACGTAGGCCCCGTGCTCCTCAAGGATCAGGCGGGCCTGGAGTGCCAGCATAGTTTGCTCATATGACTTATGGCGTCTGAGTAGTCGTTGGTCCTCGGACTCTACCGGTTCGCATCCGAAGATAGCTTTGTAAGCCTGCCGGCCCTTTTCGGTAAGGAAAACAAGATTGGGGGTTCTTCCTCGCGTTCCCAGCGCCGGGGCGGTTTTTTCTTCAATCAGGCCGATTTCTCTGAGACGCTCAAACAATCTTACCGCGCTCCCCGAGCGGTAGTCAAGATTCAGCGATCTGGCAACTGGCTCACGGAGCACGTATCCGTGCTGCCCGATGACCTGGAGCGCCTCAACGTCCCGAGCGTAGTCTGGCGACGCTTGCCACACAGCCAGCCATTCGGCATCTTCGGTGGCAATAGGACAGGATGACTCGGCTCTGGGTTGGGCAGATGCAGCAGCGACCCGCCGCTGCAATTGGGCTATCTCCTCGCGTAGTCGCTGATTTTCGTCTTCCCGGACCTGCAAGCGGTAGAGATACTCATCGCGCTCCCGGGTTATCCTTTCTATTTCACTGTGAAGACGCTCCGCTTCCGCTTGCCACCAAGCAACAGATTCCAAGATGTCCGCGTTGCCGCCCAGAAGTTCCAGACGATTCAGTTTGCGGATGCCAGTCTCTACGATCCAAGCACCCAGTTGCTCTGGTGACCATTCAGCAACTGGCTGCTCGCGCTGGAGAAGGTTCCACTCCGTTGACATAAGCGCCGCAGCGATAGAGCGAAGCTGCTCCACCGCTGCGTTACGCTGCTCCTCGGCAGCTTGCTGGAGCCGCCGGGCGGTCTCTAAAGCGATCCTCGCCTGGCGCAGCTGTGCCTCGAGGAGATCAATTTGATTCACCCAGCACCTCCAGCAATTTGGCCAAGGCTTCTCTGGCCTCCTGGCGCTTTGCCAAGAGGCCAGGTACTTCCTGCGATGTTGGCGCGCCGACAAAGGCAGTCACAGCCTCGGCCCAGGCGGTGAAAGCCTGGGCCGAGGC
>NZ_JBAMME010000292.1:0-3472 GCF_039793925.1 Thermogutta sp.
GGGAGTACTGACAGTAACGTTATGTTTATATTATACTTGTTTTCCTAGGCTGAATGAAAATGCGGAGAAGTGCTATATCTAGGACAGCACTTTGGGCAATAATAGCGGTCGTCGTGATAGTGGTAGTCGTGGGGGGCGTTGCCGCGTACTACGCCACCAGGCCACCTCCGCCGACCCCCACCCCCACCCCCACGCCGACCCCCACGCCGACCCACGCCATAGTGGGACAGGTGACGATAGCGATGACGCAGGACCTGACGGGCAGCGACGCGGCGTCGGGTGAGCAGGTTCTGTGGGGAGCTCAACTTGCAACATCGCAGATAAACTCGCAGGGTGGGGTATACTTGGCAAACGGACCTAATGGACCGGGCAACTATACCATCAACCTGGTGTGGTTGGACGATCGGAGTAGTCCAGCCGTTCTTCCTGCGGTTACCGCGCAGGCGATAACTACCTACCATCCAGCGGTTCTGATAAGCGCCATATGCCCCTGTGGTGAGGCGGCAATGATGCCTATTATTGAGCAGTATAACCAGCCCACTATAATGGACGAGCTCATGGTCCAGTATCTGACAACCACCGCAAACTATACACCGAATTATGCGGCTTCGATGCTGTTCAATGACGAGCCATCCGCGGCCGTGCAGGATCCAAACGAAGTCGAGTTCCTCCACTATGCATGGTTCGACTTGGAACACCAAACCACGCCCTTGCGCATAGTGCTCGTGGCCACGTCGGGAACCTGGGGTAATACGGAGGCGTACGCGATCAACCAAACGATATACGCGAATGGCTGGCAGAATAATACGAAGCTAGTGGACACCATTTTCGTCACCGAGGGCACCTCCGAGTTCGGCCCAACGCTTGCCCGCTTGGTGAGCGACAACCCGGGCGCGATAATCACGGCGTTGGTTCCCCCTGATAGGGCCAATTTCGTGGAGCAGGCAGCGGCCGTCCCCGCGCTGAAGGGGATCCTCACGATCAACGACGCCATATCTGATGATCCATCGTACTACAGCGCAGCCGGAAGATACGCGATCGGCACATTTGTCGGGGGCACCGCATATTCGCTCATGAGCAACCCGAACAACCCAACCATCGCGGCGAAGTGGAATGAATTCAGGGCCGAATACAAGGCGCTGAGCGGTCAGATACCGGGGGCGCTCGCTGCGTCCGGATACGATCACATGTGGATAATAGCGTACGCGCTCAAGGACGCAGGGACTACGCAGAACACCGCCGTGATCAACGCGCTGGATAACCTGAAGCTGACGCCAGGCCTCGAGAGCCACCTCATAAGGCTCTACGCTCCCACACCGAGCGGCACCGTCTTCTTCACGGATCCGAGCAGCGGGATGGCGTGGCACAGCGCTAACTTCCAGCCTGTAGTCCTAGAGGCGTTCTACAACTCAACCAGCAACTCAGTCTACACGCAGGTGGTCTGGCCACCCCAGCTCGCCACGACGCAACCGGTACTGGGCATATTCCCATAAGTTATATTTTTATAAAGTTTATTTGATTATGTTTATAAATTTACGGTACGGAGAATTTCCAGCGATCAAGGTGGATGAACGGTCAACTGGCCGGCGTAGGCCGTAGGAGAATCGCCCAACCACCGAATATGGACGCCGGATGGCTAGATGCGCTTTACTCGGTAGAGCCGCCAGCCCTGAGGAGATAGCCCATCCGATAATCTTTCTGCTCTCCGACGGTGCGTCTTTCATAACGGGGGCTGAGCTGGTGGTGGATGGCGGGGAGACCGCCATATGACGCGTTTGCCCTTATCAGTGTGGGTTGACTATGTTGTACCACGGCTTCTTCTTCAGGCCAGTCAGGTCTATAGAGATATGCTTCAGCCTCAGGTACGTGTCGAGGGCATGTGGCGACAGCTCCTTCGTCCCGGTCCCGCTCATCTTGAATCCGCCCCATGGAGTC
This sequence comes from Thermogutta sp., assembly GCF_039793925.1. GTDB lineage: Bacteria > Planctomycetota > Planctomycetia > Pirellulales > Thermoguttaceae > Thermogutta. The sequence goes on from NZ_JBAMME010000292.1 coordinate 1,936, forward strand.
TCGGGGAACACCGGGATGTGCTCGTTCACCCACACAGTGCCCGCTTCTATCCCCCTGATGAACTTGGCTGCCCTGGCTATATCCCTCGTCCAGACTGACGAGCCCAGTCCGTACCTGGTGCCGTTCGCCATCTCTATGGCCTCATCGTCCGTCCTGAACTTGAGCACCACCTCCACGGGCCCGAAGATCTCCTCCTGCACTATGGTCATGTCCTGCCTCCCGTCGACGAATATAGTGGGCATGACGTAGGCTCCCTTGCTGAGCTCGGCGGGCGGTGGTCCTCCCAGCACCATCTTGGCGCCCTCCTTCACTCCGATCTCGATATAGCGCTCTATGTTCCTCCTGTGCTCCATGTACGCGACGGGTCCCATGTCCGTGCCGGGATCCATCGGATCCCCCACCACGAGCTTCTTGGTCGCTTCGACGAATTTCCTCACGAATTCATCGTGCACACTCTCGTGCACATATATTCTGGAGCTGGTCGCGCAGACCTGGCCGGAATTGAAGAACGAGCCCATCACGGCGCCCTCCACCGCGGCCTCCACGTCGGCGTCGTCCAGCACTATCAGCGGATTCTTTCCTCCGAGCTCCAGCGCGAGCCTCTTCACGGTTCTGGACGCCATGTCCATTATGCTCTGACCGGTCTCCGTGGAGCCGGTCAACGATATCAGGTCTATCCTCTCGTTGAGTACCATGGCGTTGCCCACGACGCCCCCCGGACCAGTGATCACGTTGAAAACACCCTTCGGCAGCAGGCCCTTAGTGAGCCTCGCGAACTCCAGCAGCGTGAGCGGCGTGACGCTGGCGGGCTTCGCGACCACGGTGTTCCCGGCCGCGAGCGCAGGAGCTATCTTCCAGGCGGCCATCAGCAGCGGGAAGTTCCACGGTATTATCAGGCCAGCGACGCCCACAGGCTCCTTAATAGTCACGTCGAGCGCCGGAACTGGCACGGGGTTCACCTCGCCGAGCGTCGCCCGTGCGATCTCCGCGTAGTACTCGAAGACGTCCGCCACAGATGGAATGTCGAAGTTCTTCGTCTTCCTGATGGGGGATCCGTGGTTCAGCGTCTCCAGCTCCGCCAGGCGATCCGCGTTGGCCCTCAATATGTCCGCTATCTTCAGCAGGATCCTGCTCCTCTCCGACACGTGAGTGTTGGCCCACTTTCCCTTTGCTCCGTAGGCCGCGTCGGCCGCCGCCTTCACGTCCTCTGCATCACCCTTCGGGACGCGGGCTATCACTCCGCCGTTCGCCGGATTCGTGACCTCGTAGGTGGTCCCCGAGTGGGAGCCGACGAACTCCCCATCTATGAACATCCTATACTCATCCACCATATTATATCACAGTCATTACTAATATGACTTATATATAAACCTTCTCTACGGGTCGGGGGGCGATGCCGCTTTGAAGATACTTAACATCTGACAAGCAGATCAATTTTTCCCAAACGAATGATTTTGTACGGGACGTCCTTCCATGGATAGTAGGCGAGGCGATGCTGCATGAGGCCCCCGAACCCAAAGGAGATCCCTGAGTACAT
>NZ_JBAMME010000293.1:0-3421 GCF_039793925.1 Thermogutta sp.
CCCTGACACTCTCCTGCTCATCCTCAGCAGTGGGAAACTATGCCGGCGGCTGTAGCCTAAGGCTCTTTCTCGTCCCACGGGCTCGCCCGAGGCAGGAGGGAGAAGCGGACGCGCTCGTCGGAGGTTACCGTCTAATACCCGTTGTGTTCGTTTCAGTCAAGATCGCCCGGTCGTTTACGTCCGGGCAATTGGCGCTGGCCGAAACAAATGCGATGGGTATAAGCAGTGAGTTCTCACTGGGAGACAGGTATGGACGCAACACAAAAACTCACTTCCGGAGCCCAGATGGTCTGGAAAGCGGCCCTGGAGATGCCAAAACGGTTCGGGCACTCCCGTCCGGCCCTTCAGCACTTTCTGCTGGTTTTGCTGGACCGGTACGGCCCGATGGCGGAATCCATCGCTTCAGGCCTGAGAGCCCGAGAGTATTACCACCAGGTCCAACGGTCCCTTCAGCAAGGGGAAGTAGACTGGTTAGAACCGGAGGTCCTCTTGGAAGAAGCCTTCCAGCGCGCAGTCCGGGCGGGCAAACCACGCGCTTCCGAACGGGACCTGGCAGCGGTCTGCCTGCGGCGGGCCGGGTGGACTCTGCTGGAAGAGCCATCTCGGATAACGTCCCGGAGCCCGCAGAAAACAGAGGGCGGAGCGGAACAACGTCCCGACGCGCTGGAAGAAGAGCTGCACCGTTTGCTCACCGGGGCCGCTCCGGAGGCGCAAACCGGAGCCGCGGCGCGCGGCGAGTATCGTCCCCGGGCCCGGAAGCCTACCCCCACCCTGGAACAGTTCGGGCGGGACCTGTGCCAGGAAGCACTAGACGGGAAACTGCCGCCCATTCTGGGCCGGGACCTGGAAATTCAGAGCATAATGGAGACGCTCTGTCGCTTCACCAAGCGCAATCCCCTTTTGGTCGGTCCGGCGGGGGTGGGCAAGACAGCCATCGTGGAAGGTCTGGCCCAGCGGATTGTGCGGGGAGAGGTGCCACCGCCGCTGCAGGGCCTGCGCATCTTTGCCCTGCAGTCCTCCGCCCTTGTCAGCGGGGCGGGGATTGTGGGAGAACTGGAAAAGCGGATGCACGCCGTCCTGGAAGAGGCCAGCCAGGATGGCATTGTCCTCTTCATTGACGAAATCCACACCATTGTGGGCAGCGGCGGGGTGCGGCGGGTGTCCGATGTGGGGAGTCTCCTGAAGCCCGCCCTGGGCAAGGGGCAGATCGCCTGCATCGGCGCCACCACCGACGAAGAATTCCATCAGTTCATCGCGCAGGATCGGGCCCTGGAGCGTCGTTTTCAGCCTCTGCGGGTGCAGGAACTCTCTCCTCAGGCGACCCTAGAGATTCTGCGCGCGTTGAGAGAGCGCGCCATTCGGGAGCGGGGCATCACCGTTTCCGAAGAGGCCCTCCAATGGGCGATCCTGCTGGCCCAGCAGTACCTGCGCAACCGTCACTTTCCCGACAAGGCCATTGACATCTTTGAGCAGAGTGTGGCCTCTGCTCTTCTCCGCTCGCAGACGGAGGTCACCCCCGACCTGGTCAGCGAAGTCGTTCAGCGGATGATTGGCCTCCCGCTGGACCTGGGACTGGAACTGAGCCGACGGCTGGATGAGGTCAAACGGCGGCTGGGGGCTTGGGCGTTCTGCCCGGAGGCCACCGCCGAACAATTAATCTATCGCCTGGAGATCACCCTGCGCGGCCTGGATGTGGCCCCCTCTCGCCCCAACGGGGTAGTCCTGGTCGTGGGGACGCCTGGCCAGGCGCCGGAACTGGCCGCCCGGGTTCTGGCGGAGGCGCTCTATGGCACCCCTGACCGGTTGATAGAACTGGATATGACCCGTTTCACCCATCCGGCCGACGTCAATTGGCTGACGGGAGCACCCCCCGGCTATGTGGGCCACGACGCGGTCCTGGAGTTCCATCGGCAGTTGGCTCAGCAACCCTGGTCGGTGGTGCTGTTCAAGCACGTGGACGCCGCCCACCCCCAGGCCCAGGAGGTGCTGGCCGAGGCCTTTCGCTCCGGGTTCCTGACCGACGCTCAGGGACACAAAGTCTATCTGAGCGACACCGTCGTCGTGATGACTGCGAACGTAGAAGAGACGGCAAAACGCCGCATCGGCTTCCACGCCGATAGGGATGACCGGGAGGCCGGCAAAGTCGGTCCGGAGGTCTTACCACCTCTCCTGCCGGACCTGATGGATCAGGTAGAAATTTCCTGGCAACCGGAGCAGCCGACAGCGGAACGGCTTCAGACGTGGCTGAAGGAGTGGGTCCTCCCCCCACTGGTGGAGCGATACCAGCGCCAGGGGCTGGAGGTGGAGTGGGACCCGAGTGTGGTGGACTGGCTTTCGGCAGCGATCCTGACGGCAGGCGACCTGACTCGGGGGGAACGCCTGATTGAGGAACGGGTACTTCCGGCACTGATCCCATATCTGGGTCAGCCCGGGAAGGTCATTCTGACGTATCATCAGGACAAAGGTATCCAGACCGAATATGCGAAAGGAGCATGATGCAATTCAAGACTCGTGCTCATGAAGCGATGTACACGAAGACCGAGCAGATGCTGCGGCAACTCTTCGGGGAGACAGTCCACGTTGTGCCGGAAGCGCCGATGTTCGTTGTCCTCTCCGGCACCACGCTCACCCACATTGTCGTCTCCCCATGGGGGGATAAGGATGCCACCATTACGGTGCGCGCCTACGTTACCTTCGGGAGCGACCTGACTCCGGACCTGCTCCACTTCCTGCTGCGGGAGAACGATACCATGCGGTTCGGGGCCTTCGGCATAGATGCCGATGGTGACATCTTCTTTGAACACACTATCGTGGGCTCCACCTGCGACAAGGAGGAGTTGCGCGCATCCGTGATGGCGGTGGCCCAGACCGCTGATCTCTACGACGAACAGATTATGCAGAAGTGGGGTGGAACTCGGAGCATTGACCGGGCCAAGACCGGATAGGATGTTCGTTCGCGAGCGGTGTTGCTCTTCGGCCAATTGCTCGGCTCAGGACGATCCATCACCGATGGCGATCAGCCGGATAAAGCCATCACGGTTCTGAATGAGGCTTGCGCGCGGCGGCGTTTATCGATAGGACTTACGCAGTCGGGAGATTGCTTCGGCACTCTGTGCCTACCCAGAAACTTGCGGAAGCGGTAGGTCGGATGGCCAATCCGACCTACCCGCTCTACCTGCGTAAGAGCTTGTCTGAAAACCACGAAGGACACCCAGAACACGAAGACTTTGGTGTGCTTTCACCCCCTCGGCCACGCCGCGAGCGGCTCGCCGCGTGGCGGGCAGAGAAGCCCCCTTGGCCACGCCGCGAGCGGCTCGCCGCGTGGCGGGCCGAGGCCCTCGGGGCCGAGGGCTCGGGGCGAAGCCGCTTTCCGGCATTTCTTTGTGTCCTTCGTGTCCTTTGTGGTAGATTTTTCAGACTA
>NZ_JBAMME010000294.1:0-92652 GCF_039793925.1 Thermogutta sp.
GGGAGGTGCATCGGGAGCAGGCGTGGCTCCCAATCCGGGAACAACGGTGGGTCCACCAGGACCGCAACCGCCTGTCGATCCCGCATCTTTGCCCGACGCTCCCATTTTACCCAGCGAAAATCCGGCAACTCCTGCGCCACCGTCGGGCGGACAAACTCCGGTTCCCCCTGCCCAGCAACTTCCGGCTGGGCCAGCCGGTCAAGCCCCGGGCCCCGGCCCTGGCAATCCATGAGACAGAACTACCGTCGCCCAACAAGCCACGCGAGGGAAAGTTAATATGAACCAGTTGCAACCGATCCTTGCAGCAATCAAGAAATGGGGTTTTTGGGTTATCTGTGGCCTGGCCGTGCTGATTGGTCTGGGAGTTTGGTTTGTCGCACAGCAATCGGTTCAGGCGAGCATTAAAGCGAGGAAGGATCAGCTCGAAGGGCTCAAGTCCCAGGTGAGCGGTGTAAAACCAGGTTCACCCAATACCCAGGTCATTGAAGCGACCAAGAAAAAGATCGAAGAACTGAAGGCGGACGTTTATCAGGCCTGGGTATCCATGTACGCCGCTCAAAAAGAGAAGAACAAATGGCCAGCCGCACTCGGTGAGGAGTTTCTCAATTGGGTCAATCAGCCCGGCCGCAAATTCGGAGATCCGATCCCAGAACGGTTTCGGGAGATCTATCTCAACTTCATTGACCAGCATTTCCCCACACTTTTCGAAATCATCGATCTCCGACGGCCAAAGGGAACAGACCTGAAGCGGCTGGGAAGTCTCCGCGGAGAGGCCGGACCGGCAGGTTATGGGATGGCGGGCTACGGCGGTACATCCGGGTATCCTGGAGCCGTGAGCACGGTGGGTGAAGAGGGATACGGGGCAGGCTACCCGGGCACCGGTTATCCGGGGGCTGCTTATCCGGGAACAACCGGTACCGGTGGTCCTGCGACAGTCGAGATGGAAGGAATCGTCGAGTGGAACCCGCAGAACATCGCCGCCATCAAGCAACGTTTTGCATGGATAAAGGTGCCGACATCCGAAGAAATTTGGAACGCCCAGGAAGATCTCTGGGTGTATGAGGCGCTTTTGCGGATCATTGCAAAGACAAACGAAGGCGCAACGGGCCCCCACAATGCAGCCGTCAAAAGGATTAACGCCGTGGAAATTGGTCCGGATGCAGCGCGATATCTGGCGAGCAGTGTAGCAGCAGCGAGGCCGATGGGCTCCGGAAGCATGGGTTCCCCCGGCGCCCCGCCGATGAGCTCTGGCCCGCCTTCTCCGGAGGCTGGTGGAAGCGAGTACGGGGCCGGCTACGGAATGCCGGGCACCACGCTTTATGGGCGCTACGTGGATGCCGATGGTAAGCCGCTTCCGCCGGGCTCGGCTCAACCATTTGCTGAATTCAAGATGATGCCCATCCGGCTCGATCTGGTCGTGGACCAGCGTAAACTCGACCAACTCCTCGTTAACTGTGTCAATTCTGATATGCCCATTCGCATTACGCGCGTGCTGGTCCGGCCAACTCAGGCCTCAATGGGACAGCCGGGCGCCACGGGCTATGGTGGTATGGGAAGTACCGGCATGGGCAATCCGATGTCGGAAAGCAACGGTGAAGAAACCGCTGCACCGGGTTACGCGACGAGCCCCTATGGAACAGGGGCGCCTGGTGCTACGACGACGTCCGCCGCCAGCAATTACGATGTTCCGGTGATCATCGAGGGGATTCTTTACATTTTCAATCCGCCCAATATCGAAGAACTCGGCAAACCAGGTGCACCCGAGTTGCCGTCAGGCCAATCCCTGGCGCAACCTCCGGCTGAGCAAGGACAACCCGGTGCGACGGCTCCTGAAGGGGCAGCGCCTGCGCAACCGGGGTCCGGACAGCAACCGGCTACCCAGCAGCCCGCAGCACCTCAGGTTCCGGCTGGTGCTCCTCAGGGCGCGGTCCAAGCGCCGCCTGGTGGAGTACAACCGGCGGCTCCGGCGCAAGGCGGCACGCCGCCCGGGGTTGGGACGCCGCCTACGCAGCCGCCGGCTCCGGCAGCGCCTGCCAACGCTGGAGTGCCGCCAACTGCGGCTCAGCCGGCACCGGGTGGGCAAGGCGCGACCGGAAACGTGCCTGCTCAGCCAGCGGTACCCCAACCGGCTCAACCACCCGCTGGACCGCAAAATCCACCTGGGCCAGCGGCGGCTCCGCCACAAACATGAGAGAATACCGCATAGTGCAACACTGTTGAGAGCACGTTCGGCGAATAGGCTGACTATAAAGGACGAATATCCGTCCGGACCCTGAACGTGGGGATTCGATCATGGCTAACAAGAAATTCGGCTCCATTGATCAACTACTGGCAGCGGTTTGGGAAAAAATTGTTCTCGGGGTTGCGGTCATTATCACCATTGGGCTGATCGTCATGTCGTTCATGACTACGCCCAAGGTGGACGTCACTCCGGAACAACTCACTCAATTGGCAAGTCGGGCGGAGCAGAATTACAAAAGCACACCCCCCCAGCCCACTCGCGATGTGCCTGGCTTCGCGGAAGTCGCCAAGCGGATACGTGAATCAGTCTCCTCCACCGGGTATCAAATTGTTGTACCCTTTGATCCCCCTATCTTCGAACAAAGGCGCAAACGCGGCCAACCAACTCTGTACCCGGTTACGGACCTTCGCGCTACGGCTGGGCACGGGGCTGTCGTTGGGCTGGCTAGTGGATCTGCTGGAACCCCCTCGAGTTATTCGGCAACGGGATATCCCGGCTCAACGGGCTCCCCGGGCACTTCTGGGCCACCCGCAATAATGCCTACCATGCCCGAAACGTACGGTGAAGAAGGTTCAGGTTACTCGGGCTACGCCGGCTATCCTGGATATGGCGGGGGACCAACGGGCCCTAGCCACGGGCGACGGTGGGTCGTTGTCACAGGGATCATCGAGTGGGAAAAACAGGTTCGTGCTTTCCGTGATGTATTTCAAGACGCGATCCGGGTAAATAGAGGAACCACGGGCACGGGTACCACCGGATATCCGGGTTATACGGGATATCCGGGATCCCCAGGGTACTCCGAATATGCTAGCTCAGGCGAAGAAACCGGATATCCAGGTTCCAGTGGCTACCCCACAAGTGGGACAGTAATTCCGGGGGCTCTGGATATTGAATTACCCCGGTACATCTACTTCTCGATTGAGCGGGCAGAAGTGACGGATGATTCGGCCCCGCCGGACACCTTAAAATGGGAGCCTCTCAACGCACGTGCCCGGTGGTTCGAAGAACAGCGAGTTCCCCACGACCAGTTTATGTATGTCTCGCCTGAATATGTCATGCCCCCTGGACAGGTACCGTTCACCTGGCCATTGGTGCAATTGACCGGAGGTGACACATGGGGCAAGGAAGTCGCCCATGACCCGGAAATTCCATTCTTGGCCCCTCGACGTACATTGGGTTACGGCTATGGCCCCTATGCATCGATGGGAGGCTACCCAGGAGAGGAAGGTTATGTGGGGATGATGGGCCCGGGAACCCCTGCAGGGCCGAGTGGCCCCGCGGGACCCATTCCAGCCTCGCTTGCGCCAGGCCAAACACGACAGCCAGGAGGGACGGCGGCCGCCCCGCCGGCACAGCCGCCGGCTCCGGAAATTCCCGATGCCCCGCTCGATCCCACGCAAATGGCCACGGCCGTTCCAGGTGCGGCCCCTTATGGTACTTATCCCGGCGCCTCGTACCCTGGCATGCCCTCTCCCGGAGGTCAGTATCCCGGCTATCCAACCAGCAGCGGCCCCCCGGGCTACGGCTCGGAGTATGAGTCCTATCCGGGATATCCCACCGCCGGTTCACCCTATCCGGGTTACGCACAGCAGCGTAAGGAGGCCCCCGTAAAACTGTTCCGGTTTGTCGATTACAAGGTGGAACCCAATAAAAAATATCGTTATCGAGTAAAGTTGTGGCTGGCAAATCCCAACTACAAGCTCCCTCCGCAGGTGTTGGAAGACGAATCGCTCGCCAAAGAAGCTTGGCTGCTCACCGAGTGGAGTCAACCTTCGAACGTGGTGCGCGTGCCTGCAGATACTGGCGTCCTAGCTGGTCCCGCCAAAGCGGGCCGGGTGCCTTTCATCGAGCCGCGGATCACGGTGGGCGCGACGGTGTTTCAACCCACGCGGGGCCTTACCAAATTCTTCGAGTTTCCGGATTTGGTTCGAGGCACCGTGGTCGATTTCAGTGCCGACGATGTCAAGAAAATGAATCCTCCCAAGAAAGAAAAGAAAACCACGACGCAGTACGGCGAGTCCGGAGAATACGGTAGCAGTTCAGGCCCACCCGGGCTGGAGGGGCTACCCGGCATGGTGGGTTCAACCAAAAGTGGGCCGCCCGCGTATGCTACAAGCGGGCCGCCCGGCTCTCCCACAAGTGGTCCGCCGGGCTATCCTGGTTATCCTGGAACTGCTCCAAGCACCCAGCAGGAAGAAACTCCGATCGACTATTTCACACGGCTGATGATTGTCGATTTGGCCGGGGGGGAGACACTTCCCAATAAGGAATCGGCTCCTTCCAAGCTGGTGGTGATGGATCCTGAGGGTAATCTCATGCTGCGGGACGAGCTGGAGGACGAACAGCAGTACAAGCGATTCACTCAGGCTGGTCAACCCGCCACCCCGTACGGTCCGTACGCAACGGGACCGGGAGGAGAATCAATGTATCCAGAAGAGTACTCCCAGTTTTACGAGCAGGAGTACGGCTCTCCGAGAGGACGGACGTCGAGAACTGGTACAACGACGCGAGAAACCAGGGGAAGTACATCCCGTGCTCCTGCGAAAGGGTCTCGAGGGGGACCACGAGGCAGCCCATCCGGGCCTCCGGGATATGTTCCTGGTCCGTGAGCGGATCGGCTCATCGCACCCGCTTGGTGTTAGTTTTAGTTCCAACGCTCCAGCCCCGAGAGAGTTTTCGGGGCTTTTTTGTTTGAATCTCCTCGTTCAGACCAGTTATCGCTTGCCACCATGCGTCGGAATAAACTTAGCCACGGGGCTTGCAAGGAGGTATCTTGCTGTGGCACACTACGTAAATACATTATCAAAAAAGTAAGGTTACGGTAGTCGAGCAAAGGCCGTGCCCTATGTAACCAAACGGCCGATTCCGTTATCGGTTATGGTAGGGCGGTCGCCGGACCGGTCAGGGGAGATCGAGAAGCAATTTCGACGTCCATATGCCCCGGCTGCACGAAATTCAAAATGCTTACCACGTCGTTTGTTGCGATGGCAAGCGATTTTCCAGGAGAACTGAACAATGAAAGGGATCGTTCGGAGTATTGTTCGCGTTGTTCCTTTTCTGGCGGGGCTCGTGGTATTAACGCTTGTCATTTTTTGGCTGTCGGGATTCTTTAATGAGAAGATTGCTCCCGGCGAGGTCGCAACTGAACTTCCCCGGTTTGATCCCAATGTGGAAACCAAGGAGCCAGTGGAAGTCGTGGAAAAGCCGTACATCGAGGAGGCTGTGGGTACGGTGAAGGCCCGCGAACGGACCTCCATCTCGGCGCGAATCATGTCCACGATCACCAAGATTCACGTCCGAGCTGGCGACCGGGTCAAGCAGGGGGACGTACTGATCGAACTGGATCGGGCAGCCCTCGAGCGCCAGCGAAGCCAGGCTCAGGCAGCGCTTCAGGCGGCCGAGGCAGCGTTCAAGCAGGCCCAGGATGATTTCGAACGAGCCGATCGTCTCCGTAAACAACAGCCCGGGGCGATTAGCGAGCAACAGTTCAACGAGTTCCGCACCCGGCGCGACCAGGCACAGGCCAATTTTGAAAAGGCAAAGCAGGCGCTGGCCGAGATCGAGGTGAACCTTTCCTATTGCACCATCGTCGCTCCCCGCGATGGTCAAATTGTGGACCGTCTTGCGGAGGAAGGAGACACAGCTTCCCCTGGGGTCCCCCTTTTGACGATGTATGATCCGGCTTCGCTTCGATTGGAAGTCCCTGTGGCAGAACAACTAGCCAACGGCCTGAAGATAGGCGATAAGGTCAAAGTGTATATTGACGCGCTTCAACAGACAATTGAAGGCACCGTGGACGAAAAGGTGCCACAGGCGGATGTCGCTACGCGAAGTGTGCTTGTGAAAATCGCTTTGCCGCAGGCCCCCGGGTTGGTTGAGGGGATGTTCGGTCGGGTACGGATCGAGGCGGGCCGGCGGAAACACCTCTGTCTCAATGCCGCCGCCATCAAGCGAATTGGACAGTTGGACTTTGTGGAGGTAGTTCACCCTGATGGCACGAAGGAGCGGCGACTTATTCAGGTCGGCCGATTCGGACGCCCGGGCCATCTCGAAGTTCTGAGCGGTCTCCAGGCCGGCGAAATGGTAGCGGTCCCTAAAAACGCCGACCCAAGCGTGTGTCCTTATCTTGGCGTTTCTCGAAGCAGCGAAGAAGGGACGTCACAACCAAGTCCGCAAAGTGCCGTCCCGCAGGAACGTTGATGAGGCGTCGATTTTGCCGTCAGGAGGGCGGGTCCCACGTGTTCAGCGCGACGACTTTGGGACGTGCTGGGCAGGCGCTGGGACTTATGCTCAGGGTCAAGCGACCAGGTCTCAAGCCAACAGAGGCAACAGAAACATAAATAGGGAGGCTCGACCGTGACAAGTCCTCAGGAAAAAGTCCCGTTTCTTACCCGCATCGTGGATGTCTTCCTGCGGGGAGACTCCGCGATCATGCTGACAATCATTTCCATCATCATCGGTATGGGGGCACTGTGGATCACACCACGTGAGGAAGAACCACAGATCGTGGTGCCGATGATGGACGTGTTTATCTCGGCGCCGGGGCTTTCCGCGCAGGAAGTAGAACAGCAAATCACCAATCGCCTGGAGCGAATTGTGTATCAGATTGACGGCGTGGAGTACGTCTATTCGATGTCCCGTCCCGGCCAGGCGATTATTATCGTTCGTTTTTATGTGGGCCAGGATCGGGAAGACTCCCTGGTCAAGCTCCACAGTAAGATCCAGTCGTATATCGACGAAGCCCCGCGCAGCGTCCAGGGGTGGGTCATCAAGCCGGTGGAAATTGACGATGTTCCGATCGTCAACATTACGCTGTGGTCGCGCGACCCAGAAAAGATCAGTGACTATGAATTGCGGCGTATCGCGGAACAGCTCCAGAATGAATTGAAAGCTGTTCCGCAAACCAACCGCGTGACGGTAGTGGGTGGACGCCCGCGGCACATCCGGGTAGAGGTCAACCCCATTAAATTGGCCGCCCGGAGCACGTCTATTTTGCAAGTTGCTCAAGCCCTCCAAGCCAGCAATGTTAACGTTCAGGCCGGGAGTTTCGATCAACAGGGGCAGGAATTCATCGTCGAGGCCGGTACCTTTGTGGAGGACGCGATCGAGCTTCAAAACCTGGTTGTGAATGTTGTGGGTAACAGGCCCGTGTATCTGAAAGATGTGGCGGAGGTCATTGACGGCCCGGCTGAGCCAACGTCCTACACCTGGATTGGTTTTGGGCCCGCCTCGCGCCATCCGGAGGTTCCTGTCGAGCACATCACGCCGGCCGATCTTCGCACTCCTTCCGAGGAGATCGCTGTGGCTTTCTATCCTGCTGTGACCATCGCGGTGGCAAAACAAAAGGGGTCCAACGCCGTCTGGGTAGCCCGGGCTGTGGAAGAGCGAATGGCTGAACTGGCCAAGACGCATCTGCCGGCCGGAGTGTTTTACAGGATCACGCGAGATTACGGCGAAACGGCCAACGAAAAAGTCAACGAACTGGTCGAGTCGCTCGTCGTGGCTGTTCTAACCGTCATCGGTTTGATCTGGTTGACAATCGGGTGGCGTGCTGCCGTGGTGATCGCGCTGGCGGTACCGGTTTGTTACAGTGTCACCCTCTTCATCAACTATCTTGCCGGTTACACCATCAACCGCGTCACACTCTTCGCGCTCATTCTGGCTCTGGGGCTTCTTGTGGATGACCCTATTACGGACGTCGAGAATATAGCGCGATACTTTTCCATGCGGATATTGCCGCCCCGTCCTGCCGTTCTCCGGGCGGTCCAGGAAGTTCGCCCGGCACTGGTTATGTCCACCCTTGCGATTGTGGCCAGCTTTGCACCGATGGCTTTCATCACAGGCATGATGGGGCCTTACATGGCGCCTATGGCTCTCAACGTGCCAGTAACGCTTCTGGTGTCCCTGGCCGTGTCGCTCCTTATTACACCGTGGATGGCCATGTTTGCACTCCAGGGAACCAAGCACCATGAGGTGCATGAGGAGTCTAGCTACGACCTGACGAAACGGCCGGTCTATCGGATTGTGCGCAGGGTGTTTCGCCCGATCCTCGATCGGTCCTGGATGGCCTGGGGAGTCGTCGGCACGGTAGCCGTACTGTTCTTTGCGTCCTTATTGCTCCCGGGTCTGCGAGTGGTGCCTCTCAAGATGCTTCCTTACGACAATAAGAATGAGTTCCAGGTCGTGATTGACATGCCGGAAGGCACAACGCTGGAAGAAACGGATGCCGTGGCCCGAAGGGTCGCCGCATACCTGGCTGGCCTTCCAGAAGTGAAGGATTTCGAAATTTATGCGGGGCTTTCTTCTCCAATGGATTTTAACGGGCTTGTCCGACACTACTTCCTTCGTCAAGGGAGCAACGTGGCCGATATCCGGATCAATCTCCTTCACAAGGATCACCGCGCGCATCAGTCACATGAAATCGTGTTGCGGATTCGCCACGATATCGAAAAAATCGCCAAACAAACCAATGCCAACATCAAACTGGTAGAAGTTCCGCCTGGACCGCCGGTTATCGCAACTATCACGGCTGAAGTATACGGCCCACCGGACGCTGACTATCTCAATCTCATCGCCGCAGCCAGGAAAGTTGAAGAGAGAATGTTGCGGGAGCCCGGGGTGGTGGACGTGGACATATCGGCCGAAGCCGATCAGCCCAAGCGCGTATTCATTACCGACCAACCGAAGGCTGCGTTATCGGGAGTCTCCAAAGAGGCCATTGCCCGGACGATTCAGGCCGCGCTAAGTGGCTATCCTGCCACAGAGCTCCATATTCCTTCTGAGGTCAACCCGCTGCCTGTCATTTTGCGAATGAAACGCTCAGAACGTTCAGCAGAGGACGATCTCGAGGAAATCTACGTCCAAGGCCAGAACGGCCAGTTGGTGCAGATTGGCTCGCTGGGCAACTTTGTGTCGACCAACCCGGACGGCAGCCCCCTGCTGGAGGACAAGACGATCTATCACAAAAACCTGCAACGGGTGGTCTATGTGTTCGGAGAAATCGCGGGTCGTCCCCCCGCTGACGCGATCATCGACATGGAAATGGATCGCGTGTCTCAATCGGAACTCGCTCAGCGGAAGCCGGATCCGCGTCCCTGGCAGGAGCGAACGTGGTTTCATCCAGGCGGCGGGGATTACTGGGCTGTCCCAGACGGTTACCGTGTGGTGTGGGCCGGAGAGGGCGAGTGGAAGATCACTCTCGACGTCTTTCGGGACTTGGGGATCGCCTTCGGTGTCGCCCTGGTGGTGATATTCATTCTTTTGATGTTCGAGACAAAATCTCGGGTACTACCGCTTATCATCATGCTGGCAATCCCGCTGACCATGATCGGGATTATGCCAGGTTTTTGGCTTCTCAATATCCTCACGAATAGACCGGTGGGAGGTTTCGCCAATCCGGTGTTCTTCACTGCCACGGCGATGATCGGAATGATCGGCCTTGCCGGCATTGTGGTGCGGAACTCCGTGGTCCTGATTGACTTCATCCACCACAGTTTGATGGATGGGTACGACCTCAAAGAGGCCATCGTCCGGAGCGTCGCCGTTCGCCTCCGCCCGATCTTCCTGACGTCGGCCACCACTTTACTGGGAAACTGGGTGATTACGCTGGACCCGATTTTCTCCGGGCTTGCCTGGTCAATTATTTTCGGTATTTTTGCCTCAACCACCTTCACACTGGTTGTCATTCCCACTGTGTACTGGCTGCTCTACCGTCGGCGCGGGGGCGCCATTACGCTCCCACCGAGAGTTGATACCCAGCCCGACGCAGCGAAGTCGCAGTAGTTAAAGACCGATCGGCACAGAGACTCGAGGGCTGCCCAATCCTGAGGACCTTGCCCCATAAAACTGTCTCACACGGATTGGGTGGAGCTCAGAGAATTCAGTTGAGAATGCTTACAAACTTCGCAGCAAGTCGTAAGCAGTAGCCAGGTCCATCACAAGGTGAGTCCAGAGCCGCAGGCGGGGATTTGTCAAAAGCGGGCGCAGCGCGTCTGTTTTCAGTCGCTGGCATTCACTGCATGGCCCGGCTATGAGGACGACATATTTATTCGGCTGCTGAGCCAGCGCCACTAATTCTTCAATTTCAAACAGGGTGACGACCTGAACAGGACACTCTTCCCGGATGGGGCCGCTCGCCGAATAAGGGCGAAACTGCACGTCGCCCACCCAACCCGCGCGCACCATTGTGTCGATTTCCGCCTGGGTGATGGTGCCTTCTTGCTGAAGCGCCTTCAAGAATTGCCCCAGCATCCCATGTTCATCCTGGGCGGCGGCGAAAGATGTGATCACAATGTCGATCTCCTTGGCCCGCTCAAACGAGTGGCGCACGCTGGGATTCTGCCGCACACGGTCATATTCCTGGCGGGAAACAAGCGGCTCGGAGAACAAACCCACATATTCCACAGGGGTAATCACTTCGGAAAAATATCCAAAATAGGTCACAGGGGCTTTGTACGGCTGATCGATGAAGAAGCCGCCAGCCGAAATCGCATGAAGCACGAGCGGTGGGCACTGAAGATCAGAATAGACCCGCTGGGCAAGTCGTCGGGCCACCATCATCGACGAATACCCCGCTCCCAATCCGACGTGGACTTTCTCCTTTTTACCCCGCAAACGATGGATCAGTTGAAACGTCAGGTCTGCTGCGACAGCGCTGACATTGCGGGCGGCCTCTGGTCCTCGAACGTTCACAACCTGAATCGAATCCTCCGGAAAACTCTCCAATCCGAATGCCTTGCGAATTTCCGAGGCCAAATGTGATTCCCTCGGTGGGCACAAAAGCAGATACTGACGCCGCACAGCTTCCCAAAACAGGGGATATATACGCTCTCGTGTCAGATCCTCTCGACCAAGATGTTTACGTGCCCAGGCAGCGACCGCCGCGGCAGCACCCCGGCGCCGATCTTTCTGGTCTTTCGCGTTGCCGCTGCAATGCTGCCCGAGCTGCTCCAGAAACCGATTGCAGATGGCGTAAACTATTTCGTCACTTTCCTGGGCTGGATGCCAGCTTCCACGTCGCGGGCTCAAGATCTTGTCTCCTTCACTCCGTTCAAAAATCGAATTTCACGAGACAAAATCGGTGACAACCGTCCCGAACAGAAAAAAGTCACAATTGGATAGCGCTTATGAAACGCCAAAAAGCCACACGGACACACCTCGAGCGAGGTGGTCCGAACAATGAACAACAATGATAACCCACTTTAACCGTGACAAAGGCTTCCTTCAACCGCCCGGTTTGTCTCACGGATGGTTCGCTATCCTGTCAAGTTTCGGTCGGCGTCTTGACATCCCGGAATACGGTGGCTCTTCCACCGACGTCCCCGACTAGCCTTGCCCATCTCATAGTTTGCTTCCCATTTCTTTAAATGCGGCTCTGCCGGTTCGTGGCACTCCCCGGCTCGGTTGGGCTAGAGTGTATGTCTGCACAAGCTTTTCCACTTTGATAGTTAGGGGGCGGGAAAGCAGCAGATCCCATAACAGCGTTTGGATGCAAGCGCCAATAATGGAAAGAGTGTTTTCTGAAGAGATGGGGATCGTTTTCTCGCGTCCGCGTTTCGGCGTGGCTGAGACCTGAGTCAGTAGGTAACCGATCATTCAGATGTTCCGAATTGAGAAGTTATTGGCTTTGGCGGTCGCACCACGCGTTGACGTTGTGGTTTCCGATAGACGGAGGTGAACATGCCCGACGACGTGCCACTCCCCACACCGCGTTACAAAATCATCCATCGGAAGGGTTCCCTAACGCAGACGGCACAATCCCTGGGGCCTTACCGACTACAATCGCTCATCGATCCAGATGAAGAGCTCAATGCCACGTTCTACCGGGTGTGGATCGGTCCCCATCAAACGACGGCCACCAGCTATCATCGGATAGCAGAAGAGTTTTATTACGTTCTATCAGGGCGGGGAGAGGCAGTCTTAGACGGTGAACATTATTTCCTCGAGCCGGGTGACTTTCTCCGCCTCCCGCCCGGCACAACCCATCGATTCATCACTGCCGACGAGAC
Source organism: Thermogutta sp. (assembly GCF_039793925.1). Classification (GTDB taxonomy): domain Bacteria; phylum Planctomycetota; class Planctomycetia; order Pirellulales; family Thermoguttaceae; genus Thermogutta. Next base: position 12,250 of record NZ_JBAMME010000294.1, read on the forward strand.
CCTGGAAATGCTCAATATTCACTGTCCGGGTTCGCGACCTGATCGAGATGTCTATTTCATCGATGAGCCGCCGCCTGGTTTTTCGTCCCCCTCCGACACAACCGACTGAGTGGTTGCCGATCGAGGAGCAGCACATGAGCAATCGTGTGTGACGACAGTTTGTCTGCGTCGATTTTTTTGTAGTATCTATCAAGCTCAAAAGTCGAACGACACGCCGGCGACACCGCCATGGAGCAGGAGGTCCCCGTTGGAGTCGATGTGTTGGATGGCGTCCACAATATCCACGACATAAAAGGGATACTGCTCGTCGGCAAGTGCTATTTCGGAAACAGCAACAAGTCGGTACCCTACGAAAGCACTCCAGCGAGGGTTGATCTGCCAAGTGAGGCGTGCCTCAATTTCAGTGAGGACGGAAAATCGATCATCTGAGGACACAACGGGATACCGGCCCGGGACGGGCGTTCCCACCAGTGGATCGGGATTGGGGGCGAATAGTTCGCCATCTCCTCGGTATGCATCGAACCGGTTGTGGATGTGATTGTTGTAGAGGCCAACTTTCGGTCGGCAAGAGAGGACGAGGCAATCGGAGATCGGCCACCGCACATCAAATCCCAGTTGTACCCCCACGAGGTTGTTTTCAACCCGATCGGAGAGATAACCTTCCAACTCCGGCGCGCTTCCCCAGGGATCGGGATGCCGCTTTGAACCATACGTCAACCGCTCATCGAACCGGAAGTAACGAACGCCCACCAGCCAATCGATACCCACACGGTAGCCTTCCCAGGGAATCCGGTGGCGGACGAGATTGATCTCCGCATTGTGGATTTCATTGGATCTCCACAGGGCTTGCTCGTACGCTCCTGTGAAAAGGTCCACAGGTAATCCTGGAATTGTGGGATCCGCATAGACAACGTCCGTGAAATTCAGCGTACTGCTTACAAAGTCGGGATGTATGGCCGTAGCATCCCCTTTCATGACAGCCAAGCCCCAGTAGGTGCCCTCCAGCCGCCAATTGTCACATGCGAACGAGTGCCCCACGGTTCCTAACCAACCACCCTGCCATGAAGTCCGGGCCTGCTCGCTGCTCATAATTTCATTGGCGTTGTTATTCGACTGGTAACTGAACCACACCTGGTTGGGATCATTGCGACCCATGATCAAGCCCGCCCCCTCGAAATACCATTCCCCGCGAGGTCGTGGGTCGCACTCCTCGATAAGCCATCTCCGGTGTCCCAAAACGTGTCGCGCATGTATAGTTTGCCTATCCTTGTTACATGCAGCCTGTTCCTCGCGCAACATTTGGTCGATCAAGGTCCCAGCGGAAGGTTCAGGCTTCCCACTTGGCTCTTGCTGCCCATTTGCATTCGTCCCCTCCACCGTCGGCAGCGGCACAAGCGGCATCGTAGGATTGCTCGGTTGGGAGAGTCCGGCCACTGAAAGTCCACCGAAATTGGATGATTCAGAATGGATCGGCGGGGAGATGTCGGACTCCACCGGTGGCAGTCGCAGAAGATTCGGCGCCCGAGTGCTGCCCGTCGCGGATGAACCGCTCACAGTCCCTGTTGGGGCGATCGGTGCACTCTCGGGGGCAGCCAAAAGCGGCAGCAGATCAGGACTGGCAGTTAGGCCATATTGCGCTAGGCATTGCGCCCCACTCCAAAAAGCCAGCCAAGCGAGTCCCGCTGCCAGTAGCTTGCCAGCAAAACCGACGTTGGTCCGATTATGATACCGTTCCATCGGTCATTTCCCTATGCAACGGGAATCCATTCCCTTTCCGTTCGCCGAAGTACCAACTTTCGGCCGGCATTTGGAGCGGAAAGCCGTTATGTCACGTCCTGACGTCCAGCCTTGTTAAAATCACTGCGATTGTTCGCAGAAGTACGGAATATCCAAGGCGATCGGACATGCCTTCCGTTCCACTTATGAGAATCGGTCAGAAAAGAACAGACTCAGCGCAAAAACAGCCCGTGTGAAAACAAATCAGCGAGGGGGAACGTTCATATGTTCGGAATAGCAGGAATATTCCCTACCCGGGCTTGATGAGTTGAGCTGCTTTGTCCGGCACAACCGCTCTCTTTCGTATTGTCGTTACAGTTTTTTGAAGCGTCAAAGCCGGAGGCACATTGAAAACCCAGTATGCGCACCGGCCCAGCAACAGACGGCACCTCCTCCCGAAAATCTGCGGTAACCTGTCGTCCTTGGGGTGAATGACGCAAAAAGCCGAGTGGTGGATCGGCTTTTTCACAGTCCGGCCCACACGATGGGCAACCCGCGGGGACTTTGACGCCATTTCCGCATGCTGTTATCCCGCCTGTTTGAGGGGCTGCCTTTCCTGGACGGTTTGGGCAATGATTTCTCTCGCAAGATTGCGATAGTCCTCTGCGCCGTTGGAATCCGGTGCATATTGAAAAATTGACTGCCCAAAACTGGGAGCTTCCGCGAGCCGGACATTACGGCGGATTCTCGTTTGGAAGAGCTGGGCACCTGCCCAGGGGGTCCGTCCGTCCCGGCGATTGCCGAAGAACGCCCCCACGTCTTCAGAGACTTCGAGGGCCAGCCGGGTATGCGAGTCAAACATGCAAAGGATGATCCCGGTCAATCGCAATCGGCTGTTAAGCCGTTTGGCCACCAGTTCAATCGTCTGAAGGAGCTTGCTCAGTCCGTGGAGCGCGAGGAAATGCGGTTGGAGAGGAATAAACACTTCGTTCACCGCAGCAAGTGCGTTGATCGTGAGAATTCCCAGGCTGGGTGGGCAATCCACCAGGAGAAAGTCGAATTTTTCCGGGTCCTCGGAAAGCTTGTCGCGGAGAATCACCTCTCGACCCACCACGCCTGCCAGTTCGACTTCAGCAGCCGCCAAATCGAGATGCGACGGAACAACCCATAAGTTCTCCGTGATCTTGCGTCGGACGTCGGCCAGGGGACGATCGCGGACAAGCACGTCGTACACGGAGAGCATATCAATCTGGGGTTCAATCCCAAAATGCAACGAGGCATGTGCCTGCGGATCCATATCGATGAGACAGGTACGAAAGCCTTCGGCAGCAAAAGCCGCTGCCAGATTTACGGCAGTGGTGGTTTTGCCCACACCTCCTTTTTGGTTCATGATCGCTATGGACCGCATCGTGACTCCTTCCGTGGCTTCCAATGGAGGCATACTGCTTAGGACTCTGCTGGGTCAATAGGCCCGATTATATCGGAGAAGTGACCCGGCTTCCTAGATCAAATTGGAGCGCTCCCCAACCCAGGATTGGATGCGACTGAAAGCAAACGTTTTATGTCTTGTCAAGATGGGCGATGCTTTCGTATAAGCCATGCATTGGTCCTCCGCTACAAAACCTGTGCGGGAGACTTGTTTAGGATGCAATCATCTTATTAGGATGAAGATGTTGGGGATAGGGCTCGACCATTAACGACATTGAGAGCCTCGTAGTCGGGAGAGCAGCAATGATCCGCTACGTGTGTGACATGTGTCGGCGGGAGATTCACCCGGACCGCGACATTCGGTACCAGGTGAAAATCGAAGTGAGGGCGGCCTTTGAACCCATGAGCGACGACGAGCCCGATGATCGGGATCACCTGGAAGAGATTCAGGACATTCTGGAATCTCTCAATCAACTGGGCGAGGAGGCTTTCGAAAGCGCTGAGAAGGTCCTTCAATTCGATCTGTGCTCCGAGTGTCGAAAACGATTTCTCCGGGATCCGCTGGGCAGGGAAGCGAGCAAGATTCTCGGGTTCAGCAAGAACTGACGGACTCGTTCGGCAATCGGAAGCTTCAGAAGGTCCATCAAAGACCTTGTCCCTTTAACTCAGGACAAAATCAGGTCAATTCCAATGGGGCGACCAGGTGCATTGTGACCTTTCCAGGTGACGGCAGCACTTGAAGGCACCAAGGAACGTGTAACCGCATACCGATCTTCGCACACGCGTGGGCGGACCTTCATGAACCGGCGATTCCCGAGGTTTCGCATTCCCCGCACTGGTCGACGCCGGCGAAACGTTCCCGACTCTCGTTCGCTTATCTTCCTGCTGATCATCGTCATCCTGGTCGTTTACCGTGGTCTGCGCTCTGCCCATCAAAATGCCGACCGCGGTCCGTCAACCGGAGAAGGTGTGTGGATGGTGGAACACGTGGTCGACGGGGATACCCTTCGACTCACCAACGGAGAAACAGTGCGTCTTATCGGCGTGGACGCTCCGGAATCGGTGAAACCGCACTCCCCTGTTGAACCCTTTGGTCCCGAAGCCGCTGACTATCTGGCGACACTCGTGCGACAGGCTGGCAATCAGGTGCGACTGGAATTCGATGGTCCCCGGCGGGATAAGTACGGCCGACTGCTGGCATATGTCTGGGCAAAAGATAAATTACTGAACGAAGAGATCATTCGCGCCGGTTTCGGGCGCGTCGAGATCCAGTATTCCTATTCTCAAATAATGAAGGAACGATTTCTTCTCGTTGAAGCGGAAGCAAGAATTGCCCGGAGAGGAATCTGGTCGGTTTCCGAAAACGTGTCACCGCAGAAATGAGCCCATCTTCGTGGCTTATTATGAGCGACTCGATGAAGAGTTTCCAAAATCCGAACGCTGCGAGATTGCTCGCGTACTTGATCCAAGTTTCTGACAATCACTCCCTAAGGGTCCGCCAGATAATCCCGCGGCACGCCTGGAGAGTCCATGCCAGTTTCTCAATGTAATAAAGATCCGCTGAACACCACGGAATGTCGAGCCACGTCGCAAGCACATCCGGAGGGGTCTGCAGAACGAGCGCCTTGGCCGAGAATATCTCCTGAGCCATGCTGGGAAGCGAGAATGGGGATTCGTTCCGCCATGCCAACTCGACATTCCAGGCTAACCACCAGGTCGGACGATGATGATCCACATAACGCTCCATGAGGCCCTCCTGAACGGGGCGTGCAAAACGGGCAAGTAAACGAGCCACCTCAGGACTGAGGTTTCTCCATCGCGCGCACACCCATCTACCCCTCGGGGCTTCTGCAAAAACGCCGTCAATCGGGTGCTGCCACTCGTAGTCGAGTCGCGCGCGGATGGCTGTTTTTGCCTGGAGAACAGCTTTTTCCTCCACCTCGCCAAGTCCGAACTGCCGAGCGAAACGCGCCGCCGCAATCCAACCGGCGATGACACTGTTTCCCAAATCCACATCTGACGCGTCACCCGCTAGCGATGTGATTTCCACCAGACTGGCTTTGACTTTCTCACCGAGCTGCGCATCCTGGGCACGAGAAGTCCATAGCCAAAAGGGATACAGCCGCGCGAGTCTGTTGAAGTGGCGGTCGTCCAAAACAAGACGAGGAAGTCGGGGAACATCATAACGGGTCCTCGGTACCGATCCGTCAAGTTGCGGTTCGTCCTTCCCAATGTCACTCAGTGATCCACCAGGCTGGAGTTCCCGAGCCACCCAATCTTTTACGTCACGCTGGATTTCTGCGTCGAGATAGGGATAACTGTAGGCGAGGGCGAGCAACGTTTCGCATGGATCAGCGAAAAAGCGATAGCTTTCAACAGGATGCTTTCCGGCTGGAAAAACGAACGGAGCCCATGGGCGGGAAATGAGTTCCTTTACCGCCGCGTTCAGTTTCGTGCGAAGTTCACGCTCCAAACCGGCATACTTGTCCCACGTTTGCCCTGAGTCCATGGGGACTTCCCAAATCACCTGTTCAATAAACTTTTCATCAACAAATGGGGGCGGTCCGATCTTCGAAAGCGACCGCTGAGACGCCTGCTCTCGAAGCTCGAGAAACTCAGGAGCCAGCCGCGCGATCCGTGGCGTGCTCAGGACATCCCAATCCCACGCGAGAGAGGCAAGCTTGTCGCGTTCCTCGTTGGTTAAGTTGGCCCTCGGAACAGTCGATTTCTGAGCTGCCTCCCCGTTTTCAGCCATTTGATAGGCGATTATCGCGCAACCCGCACTGATTTCATGTGTCGGTACATAATAGAAGCCGTCGTTAACGATTGTGATCCCTACATCTATGACCGACCCACCACCATAGAGACCCGTTCCTCGCAGGATCCACTCCTTTCCAACGGGAAGTGACTCTCCACGAATGAGCATAGTCCAAATACCCAGGGCCTCACCTTTTTCCGGCTCGTGGATGTTCCAGCAGAACGGCTCGGGGTAGCCCCGCCGGCTGATCAGATCTAACGCATTGACACTGTCCTGATGGGTATTGATCAGTGTCGTCCCGGCAACGCCGAGGCAGCACTGCTCATCGTGGACGAGGAGCAAACTGTCGTGCCAGCCATACGTCCGGGTTTCATCAAGAAGAGGCTCGATATTCCCTGTCCGTGTGTCCAGGTAACCCACGTTTAAAAACGGGGAATAGTGCTGATAGCGACTGCGGAGCAAGGCCTGAAACTTGACAATCACGCGTCCATCCGGGGTGACGACCGGGGGCATTCCCGTGCCGTTCATGCTTTCCGCGTAAACGATAGGAATCACGCCACGACGTGCGCCTGTGTTCCCGTCGAGGAGGAAGAATGTCTGAAAGTAAGGATTGGCTTCCAGCTTGCGGCGAATCAGCTCCATCTGACGCTGGTAGGTTCCCGGTTGCGCAAGCAGGCGAAAATTCTCCTCCCGAAGCCGAGCGTTTTCCTCGGGGGAATGTCGCCAGCTCGCGTAGTCGCCGAAGGTTTCTCGAACCGCTTCCTCCACCACTGTTTGCAACTCTTCCTGGCTGTACAGGGGAGTCGTGGTTACCATCACGGATCCGTCCGGTGCGACCACGGGATAATATCCCCGGAAAGTGACACCTGGCAAACGCTCGCTCTGCCACAGGAGTTCGCCGTTATCCACTTTCAAGGCGTAGACACGCATGTCTTCAGCAGCAAAGAAGACGCGGCGACGTTCAGGATCGATCGCCGGACTGGCCACCACGGGAGCATCAACGGTATACTCCCACGCTATTTCGCCATCCATGGCTCGCAGGACATATAGCTTTCCATCCCTTCCGCCAAAGAACGCCTTGCCTTCAAAGACCAAAGGGTTGTTCCACACAGCGGCACCTGTCTGGAACCGCCACAGTTGTGTGCCATCGTGTGCGGAGAGGGCATACAAAGCGCCATCCGCGCACGGCACGAAAACTCGTTCGCCGTCGACCGCGCAAGTGTGAAGAACCGCCCCAGGCAAATTGACCTTCCAAATGACACTGCCCTTCAATCCATCTATGGCATGGACACTTCCGCGAAGAGTGCCCACGAAAAGTTTATCTCGAGAGACCACAGGCTGCACTCCAGACATGAGCCCTTCATCCGGAAACAGCCGATACCACAACCGCGTAAATGGTGGCCGGAGCGTCGTTTCGGTACTTCCCGATCGACGAATGTCATGAGCAGCCACAGGCCAGTCGCTGGCATTAATGGGCGCTTCGATGATGACAGTCGCCCCCATTAACAGCCCTGCTATCAGCAGGTGACTGTAATAAGCTGCCCTTGATCGCATTTTGCGGCGGACGGGCGACCGAACGTTAACCATTACACTCGAAAAACTGGCCAAGGCCAGTTTACGGGGTGACAGAAAACGCACCATGGAATGTAACCCCACTTCGCTGATCAAGTTAGAGAAATTCGAAACACGTTTTTGCACATCACCATTGAAACAGCGGGCAGCGCGTCTCACAATAGTGGACGCGGAATAGTTTCGGTGCCGCGCAGCGCCTTGCAGGTCGGGCCCACGCCGGAACTTGCGAACTTCACCGGGAACGAAGGGAGAACGGTTATGGAACGCGCACTATCTTTGACCGCCTGCCACTGTTGCCTCAGCCGACGACAATTTCTCCGCGGATGTGCCGGATGTGGCGCCGCTTCATTGGCAGCCGGGTTACCCGCAACGGGTTGGGCCACCGAAGCGGTAACAGCTTCTCAGCCGAAAGTTCGGGTGCGACTGGTGTTTGCCTGCTGGGCCCTGGTGCAGGATCGTCCGACCTGGCCCCATATTGGTCACGACATGCGACCGGAAATCGAACGCATCACCAATGCACTCCGCAATGGTTGTCCCGATGTGGAATTTCTCCCCACCGTAGCCCATAGCCCTGCAGACGCTGAGAAGATTCTCGCGCAGCATGAGGCCGACAAAATCGATGGCTATCTGGTCTACAACATGAACAACTGGATTCAGGTGTTTCATTCGATTGCCGCTTCTGGGCACCCCATGCTGCTTGCCGACTATATCTACGCGGGAAGTGGCGGCTTCCTGGTGTACGGGTCACAGTTACGAAGGAAATACAAGAATTTTTCCCTGATCGGTTCATCCAACACCGAGGATCTTATCGCGGCCGCTCGGTGTTTTTCCATCCTGAAGACGCAGGGGGTGGACGCATTCGTCGCAGCGTGTGATCGCGTTCGGCAGGAAAGGACTCCCCCTCCGCGATTGACTAAGGTGGCCGAGGATAACCTGGAGCTAGCCTCCGTTGGCAACTGCTTGGAGAGCATTAAAAAGGCCAAAATCATCACAGTCGGCGGTGGCAGTGAGACGCTGGCCAGAAGTATTGGGGAACGACTGGGAATCGAGGTTGTGCAGGTGACTTTTGAGGAAATGGCAGAGGCCGCTGACAAAGTTGATCGAGATGCCGCGGACGCGACGGCCGCCCGTTGGAAATCAGAAGCCCAAAAAGTCATCATCGACAATCCCGACGAGACGCTGCGGCTTTCGGCTATCAATTATCTCGCTCAGAAAGCGCTCCTGGAAAAATACCAAGCTGAGGCCATCACGATTAATTGTTTGGGCGGATTTTACAGCGGAAAACTCAAGGCCTATCCGTGCCTTGGCTATGTGGAGCTTCTCAACTCCGGCATGGTCGGGGCCTGCGAAGCCGATCTCAATTCCACGGTGACCATGGTAGTCATGAATCATTTGGTGCGGCGACCGGGATATATCTCGGATCCTGTGATCGATTCCTCGAAACGTCAGATAGTCTATGCCCATTGTGTGGCCACCACCAAGCCGTTCGGCCCCCAGGGACCAGCCAATCCCTACGAAATTCTCACCCATTCAGAAGATCGCCGGGGAGCTTCTGTCCGATCGTTCCTGCCGGTCGGTTACATGACATCCACTCTCGAGATTTTTGCCGATCGGAAACAAATCCTTTTCCATCGGGCGGTGGCGGCGGAAAACGTTGTCATCGACCGTGCTTGCCGTACAAAGCTGGCCTGCGAGGTCCCCGGCGACTTTGAGAAGCTCTTCCTGGGCTGGAGCGGAGGATGGCATCGCGTCACCTTCTACGGAGACCTGGCTGAACCGGTCCGCGATCTCGCCCAGGCTCTCGGCTTTGAGCTGGTAGAAGAGGCCTGACGCCGCCAGGCTTCCCAATTCCCTGTTGCCAGACTGCGGGCTGGCCGTCCCTGTTACGCGGATGCGTGGATCGTTGCGCGTCGCCCAGCGAATCGCACGATCTGCCCGGTTCGAATGGCGGCCGGGACTACCCGCTCTTGGTTTATTTTCCAATTGGCCAGGAAGATAAGTTGTGCGCGTCGGAGGCTGGGCTTCAGCACGACTTGGCCTCGCCGATCTGCCTAAGATTAAGGTAGAATAAGTTTTTCGCAGTTCAGTCCGCTACGGCTGGGCGACCCGATTCCGATGGAGCGACTTGGCCGGGGGCATGACCCGAGGGAATGAGGTTTGGTTCCAGGAGTGAGTTCAAGCCGATAATCTATCAACCTCTCGAAAAGAAGCCTGGTTCAACAATGGGAGCTTCGCACACATCCGTATCTGGCAAAGGCGGAAAACAGCCGAGTTCCGGAGAAAAGGCAGTTTCTCGGGGCGTTTCTCCCACCCAACGGCAATCCCAAAAGGCAGAGTACCCTCGTTCGAACTGGCTGCGGGAAGTAGCGGAGGCCATCTCCATCGCCCTCATTCTGGCCTTTCTGTTCCGCGCATTTGAAGCGGAAGCCTTCGTGATCCCAACGGGATCCATGGCACCCACGCTGATGGGGCGGCACAAGGACCTCACATGCGAGCAATGCGGTTTCGCCTTCCAAACCGGGGCCAGCGAAGAGGTGGACAAACTGACGAACCGTCGGACAGGTACGTACGTCGTCAGTGCCACCTGCCCCAATTGTCGCTACACGATGTACGTCGGCCCCAACAAGAGAAATGGCCGTCAAACGCCGTCCTACAAAGGCGACCGCATTCTCGTCTCAAAATACGAATATCACCTGTCACAACCACGGCGGTGGGATGTGATCGTCTTCAAATACCCGGGTGACGCGTCCACAAACTTCATCAAACGGCTGGTTGGTCTTCCGAACGAAACGGTCAGGATTTATCACGGAGATATTTTCATTCGTCGGGAAAACGAGTCAGGATTTTCTATTGCGAGAAAGCCACCCGCCAAGATTCTGGCCATGCTGCAACCGGTTTATGACGATGATCATCCACCCAAGAAGCTTCTCGAAGCGGGATGGCCCGAAAGATGGCAGGCGGAAGAACAGCAGGAAGACATGTGGAAAACATCCCGGCAGACTCGGGAGTACACAGTGACGGCCACCTCTGGCCAGGAGGCTTGGTTACGTTACCGACATTTTGTTCCCTCGTGGGAAGTCTGGGAAATGGTGAGTCAAGGGCTGCCGGTGGATTCGCGTCAGGTTCAGCCGCAGCTTATCAGCGACTTCATGGCCTACAACACCAATCAAGGCGAAGACGCCGAAGAATTGAGGAATGCCTTGGCGCAAAGCGTTATTCCTCCTCGCGGTGAGCAGCTGGGTTTACACTGGGTCAACGACCTCGCTGTCGAGTGTGAAGCGGAAGTCGCACCGCCGGGAGCGGAGATTATCTTTGAGCTCACCCGGGGTGGCCAGGTTTTTCGAGCCCGAGTGGATTTCGCAGCGGGGCGGGCAACGTTCGAAGGGGTAGGTGATCCGCGCTTTGTGGAGACCGTATCCCTGAGCCGACAAGGGCCGGGACGCTACAAAATTCGTTTTGCCAATGTAGATCAGCAGCTTGTTCTATGGGTCAATGAGCGTCCAGTTACTGTGGAATATGAAACGGACTGGCACGGTCCCACGGTCAGCGACCTGGAACGTCCCGTTCGAATCGGCGTCCGACAGGGAACGGTCACGCTGCGCCATTTGAAGGTTTACCGCGACGTGTATTACATCGCTCACGAGCGCGGGTCCGGGTTCGTGATGCATGACTTTGATTGGGATCAATCCCCCTATCGTTATCTGGGCCGCGGATTCTTCTCGCCAGACGAATTTCGTAAAAAAGTCGCCGAAGTGATGTCTGATCCCTCGCAGTGGGACTTTTTTAACACCGGACACGCCCTGGAATTCAGTCTGGGGCCAAAACAATACTTTGTCCTGGGAGACAACAGTCCGCAAAGCGAAGACGGCCGATTCTGGACCAAGGAACATTACGTGAGGGAAGAGCTTTTAGTGGGCAAGGCCTTAGCTGTCATTTGGCCACACTCCCTGGATCGCATTCCGGGGACAAATATTCCCATCCGGTTTTTCCCGAACTTCTGGCGGATGAAAATTGTCCGCTAGAGCGCACCCCAATAACACAAATTGCTCTTTTGACAATGGCGGGCGTCCTACCCGAATGTGCCCCCGGTCGCACGGTGTCGGACTAGCGCGTAAAGGGCTGTGTGCCAGGGATCCTACCGACCCGGGGTTTCGCGATCAGCTCGTGTGCGTTGAAATTTGGTATTCTCTGAAAAACCGTTTTCTGACAAAATGGGCGCCTTGGCGGGATGTCGTTCGCATTGCGGAAGAACCCTGCGAGAAGGAGCCCCACATGCGCCTGCTAGTCGGTAAGTCCAACCCAGGGGAAACGGAAGTTGGCCCGCATATCCGAGCGACGCCGGGTGCCATCCTTGCCGCATGTGGTCTGGTGAAAAGTTTTGGCAAACGTCGGGTGGTGGACGGCGTGAGTTTTGAGGTCTGGCCGGGCGAGATTGTGGGCCTGCTCGGCCCAAACGGGGCGGGAAAAACGACAAGCTTTCGGATGACGTGTGGTCTCATTCGTCCCGACGCCGGTCAGGTTTTCCTGCAGGGCAAGGACGTCACTCACTGGCCTATGCACCGCCGAGCACGCGAGGGCGGCATGAGTTACCTCGCCCAGGAATCCAGCGTCTTCCGCAAACTTACTGTGGAAGAAAATCTTCTGGGCGTGATGGAGCTATTGGGTTTTGATCGCCGAACCCGTATCCGGCGCTGTGCCGAGTTGCTCGAGCAGTTCGGCATCACCCACCTGGCAAAGGCGAAAGCGGCAGGGCTGTCAGGCGGTGAACGTCGACGTCTGGAAATCGCACGCGCGCTCATCGCCAACCCGCGGATTATTCTTCTCGACGAGCCGTTCACGGGTATCGATCCAGTGACGGTGGACGCAATTCAGGAAATCATCCGTTCTCTCCGCGCCCAGGGGATCTCTATCCTCATCACAGACCATCAGGTGCGGGAAACCCTTCAGGTGACAGACCGAAGCTATGTTATCCGAGCGGGAAAGGTCCTCTGTCATGGGACACCGCAGGAAGTCCTGGCTAATCCCGAAGCCCGCAAACATTACTTCGGTGACGATATGCACCTGACGTAACTGGAAAGTCATCCTACGAGTTGCGTTCCAAACCGGATCGTTCTGTGGATGGTCGTTGTTCAGAGCGCGGAAAACCTAAGGTTCCTCTTCTGTCAGCTCATCTACCCAGGATAGAAGTCGGGCAAACTGTTTGCCGAAGTCGTGCTCCGTGGCGCCCTGAGGGCTCTTGAAGAAGCACGCGAGAAACGGCATAAGGCCCACATGCCCGGCACGGATGGCCCGTTCGGTCAATCGGGCAAGATCGAGAATAAGGGGTGCGGCGAGAATAGAATCGCATCCTTGCCAGATCACCTGGAGGACCATCGGTACGCCCAGAAAACCAGTAAAGTGAACATGATCCCAAGCCGTTTTCCAGTCGCCTAGGTCCTCCAGATATTCAATGGTCACGATCGTAGCCGGCTTGTAGCCGAGGATCTCTGATAACACACGATCTTTAGTGGCGACTTTGCTTTGCTTGTGATTGGGGCTATCCAAAATCTTTCCGTCGAGATTTCCGAAAATATTGTGCCCCACCCAGCTCAGCACGCGGAGATTTCTCGCACGAAACATCGGTGCAAGCACCGTTTTGAGCAGGGTTTCACCAGTTTTTCCGTCGCAGCCCATATAGGCCACTTTCCGGCGCTTGGCCAGCTCGTCCAGCGCAGGCAGGTTGCAACCCAGCGACGGCGTGAAATTCACGTACGCACACCCCGCCTGCATTGCAGCGATCGCATAGAGGGTGCTGGGGGGAAGCCAGGCCTTGCTGCTTCGCCGCAGCTCAGCTTCGACCTCGTCATACTTTACCGGAAATCTTTCCGCATCTACAGGCGGTTCCGTCGAGGCCACGTTGACAACCACGACGTGCTCCAGTTCATTCTTTCGGCGAAATCTTTCCAGGTCCTCGCGAATGCGGCTCACCGCGTCCCAGGGAGATTCGTTCTTTGGTACATCGGGTCCAGCAAGCCCCACGATCGTCGGCGAAGCACCCGACACGGTGCCCGGTTGAATCCGCGTCTCCACATCCTCAAGTTCCGATCGAAGCGATTCCACAAACTCGCTATCGAAAGTGCGGTTCTTTCGGGCAAAATCCTGGGCTTCGGCGAGCAGATGAGTGGACCGGATTTCATGACCGCCTAACACCCAGTCACCCCACGGCAAAAGTCCCAGTTTTTGAAACTCCGGGAGAGCGGTCACCATTCCCGTGGAGTCGACCAAATTTCTGCGTAATGCTGATAGTCCCAGGGCTACGCAGGTGCCGATTCCTCCTCTTGCGCCAATCAACCACAAACCAACTTTTCGCCGTCCGGTCGTAATATCGTTCATGGGCACTTTTTCACTCCGAGATGCTCAGTCTTACTTTTCCTAATCACCGACTATTAACTGTGATTCTAACATTGTCTATGCTCCGGCAACGCCTGGCCAGCAAGAGCTGAGTCGCAACGGCCAACCCTCTTGTCCTAAGGAAAGCACGCACTTCTGCGTGGATAGGCGGATGTTCCTTCGATGGCTGGCTGAATGCTGTTCGCAAGCTTTTTAGCAAACCGGATACCATATGTCTGGGTCGCAGAAAACCTAAACCAGCCAAATCACAGAAAAGAGACAAGTCGACAAACCCAACACCCATTGCGCTGCGCGACAGAAATGTCGCGCAACTCGACACGGAAGCTATTACTCCAAGATTTCGTGACAATACTTTGCTCGCTGCTCGAGAGCCAAAACTCACAGCCGCGGGATCGAAGTGTCAGGGGGTGTCAAAAGCCTACCCCTACCGGGCTGAGTTGCGTGGTGCGCACCCCTTTTTAGCGGCACGGTAAAAGCGGGGATAAGGCAGTGGATCTCCCGTTGCGGGCCGACGGCTTCGGGAGGATAATAAGTGGTTTCGCAACACGCCAATTTCCGTTGCCGGCATCGCGCCTGCCAAGTGGGGGTGTTTTGCCGAGGCATGTTTCTTTGTACTATTGGAAACCGTTGGTCGTTAGCCTGATTTGTATTCGCTCGCTAAAGACTAAGAGAACCCCAACAAAGATGTGTCGCAAGCCATGGTCCTCTCTGTGTCAAAACTGATTCAAGCGTTGGAACCGTCCGCTACAATGGCCATGGCCGCGAAGGCCAAGGAATTGAAAGCGAGCGGGCGAACGGTTTATGACCTCAGCCTAGGTGAGCCCGACTTTCCAACCCCAGAGCACATTTGCCAGGCAGCCATCGACGCCATGAAAGCCGGCCACACGCACTACACGGTGGCCAGCGGTATTCCCGAACTAAAGCGGGCGGTGGTCGAGCAGTACAAGGCCCGCTATGGTTTGTCCTACCCACCCCAGCACGTCGTCATTTCCAATGGCGCGAAACACGCCATTCACAACGCGCTGGTGGCTGTGCTCAATCCGGGGGACGAAGTGATTATTCCTGCCCCCTACTGGGTGAGTTATTCAGAGCTCGTCAAGTTGACGGGGGCTGTACCGGTCATCGTGCACACGGATGAATCCAATGGTTTCAAACTGACACCGGAGGCGTTCCGGGCGGCCATCACCCCCAAAACGCGGATGCTCCTTCTGTGCACACCTTCCAACCCGACAGGAACAATGTACAGTCGGCAAGAACTGGAACGGCTCGCACAGGTCGTTCTGGACACCGATCTAGTGGTCTTGGCCGATGAGATCTACGACCGACTGACCTACACATCGGAACCGTTCGCCAGTTTCCCGACGGTGCACCCGGAGTTGCAGGAGCGAACCATCCTGATTAATGGAGTGAGCAAGACGTACGCCATGACGGGCTGGCGGATAGGCTGGGCCATCGCCCCGAACAAAGATGTCGCAGAAGCCATGGCTTCGTTGCAAAGCCAGGAAACTTCCAATCCATGCAGTATCAGCCAGTATGCTGCTGTGGCGGCGATTACCGGCCCCCAGGATTGCGTGGAGACGATGCGGCGAGAATTCGAACGGCGAAAAAACTTTGTGACCGAACGCCTGACTAAAATTCCCGGTGTTTCCTTCGCCCCGATGGAGGGCGCGTTTTATGCATTTGTCAATATCTCCCGGCACCTTGGCAAGCGATACAACGGCACGGTCGTGGAGAATTCTAACCAGTGGTGTCTGGAACTACTCTCCCAGAAAGGTGTTGCCACTGTGATGGGTTCGGCCTTTGGGGCTGAGGGCTACGTGAGGCTCTCCTTTGCCGCGGCGATGGACCAGCTCGCGCGGGCCCTTGACCTTATTGAGGACTTTATTCGCGAGGCAAAATGATTTGTCCCGCGATTAAATGTACCCTGTCCTCCAGCGGGACTGCCTGTCCAGCCAAACTACCGCGACTTCAGATTGTCGTGCGACTGGGCGGCCTGACTGGAGGCAGCCGGCGGATTCAACAACTTGCGAACGGGATCCACAACACGGACCTTGATTTGCACGGCGGTTCCAATCGTTGTTACAGTGATGGCCGCCAGCAAAAGGAGGTTAAAAGCCCATCGGGCGGGCCCCGATCCCACGGCATCGCCGAGGTAACTTCTCTTGTTGGCCATTAAAAAGATCGCCAGATATACCAACGGCAGCATCGTGAGACAAATGGCCGAAGCGAGAATCGGCATCCAGAAGGGATAACCCATGCCGGCTCCCAAAAGCCCGATTGCAGGCGTCAGTGAGAAAAGACGGAATCTGCGACGGGTGTATTCAAGTCCCAGCATCTCACACCAGGTAAACCCGCAGACAACCATGTGAGTGCTGATCGCACCGCATGTCATGGCGAGGAAGCCGAGGTCCAGGATGACCCGCCCGAGGTCAGAATGAACCAGGCTGCTGAACGCCGCTGCCGCCTGAACGGGCTGAAGCCCCGTACGAACAACATCGCGGCCATCGTAAATTGTGTTTGCCATCGCGATAATGATTAGCGATGTCACGATCGTGTAGGGCAAAAACATCGAGCTGAACAGATCCCATTTGGCGAGCCCTTTGTGGTACCTGCCCCACCCTTTCGCCAGGATGGAATAGGGATAGAGAAACGTCATGTTGATTCCGACCGCAGCCCCGAGGGCGCCGAGGACCACGGTCACCCCCTCAGGTGTACTGGGCACATAGAATCCGAAGAAGCCTCTTATCAACTCTCCCCAACGGATGCCTGTCCAAATGACAACAGCCAGAAAGGCGAGAATCACGATGCGAATCACCCACCGGAGAAAGCCTTCGTAGAGTTTGATGCCTCTGGTGTGACTACCGTAGTTCCACACCGTGAAAATATTGATGGCCAGAATACAAAGTGCCGTCCCGTACTTGATGACATACTCCAACCATTTTGGCGTGCTTCCGGCCGAAACACTCGGGGAGGATTGTCTTTCCCCCACATTTTCAGGAGGCGTCGACGCGGCGGGATTGGCTCTCTCAACCACCGCCGACTGAGCGACCTGAGCCAGGTCCCATGCTGCAGCTCCGGCCAGAGTATATTGCGGGAAATGCCAGATAATTGACGCCACAATTGTGCCGAAGGCCCAAAAGAGTGGAACAATGGGGTGAAGCTCTCGGCCAAAAGCACGGTACGGCCGTTCTCCTGTGGTAAGCACGACCTTTGCAAGAGCTGCGAAGATCATCACGCCCAAAAACATCGCCAACGGTTGAACCCAGAGAAGTTTATATCCGAAAGAGGCTCCCGCCATCACCGAAGCCGTCGCACTTCCGGCTCCTAACGTCATGGCGCTCTGAAGCCAGGCCGGCCCCGTCAATTTGGCGTATCCGCGAATCCGTTCCCAAAGGCTCTTTTTCTCCAGTTCTTGCAGGAATTTTTCCTCCTGCGCAAGTTTTTCCGGATCCCATTTGGCCGTCATCGGAAGGCCTTTAGATTCCTCCGGGATCGTGGCAGTCGGACGAGTCATAAGCGTCCCCCGGCAGCTAGCGGTTTCAGCGGTTAAGGTTTCACTAGTATGATCAACCTGACGGGCATCATTTCGAGTAACAATCTAACACGGCTAGCGTTAGGCCGAGTTTAACCAGCCAATGGGGGACTTGCAAGGTCTGCTTGGACTGGGTCTCGCTATCCTTACCGGGCCATTGATTTCGAGTTGGTTGTAGCGGAAACGCCGACTTCCTATGATGGATGCGATTTTAGAAGGCCTGAAGACGGGGGTTTCCGAGGTCAGAAATAGTGTGACGAGATGCCGGGAGAAAATGGTACCATGAGAAGCAAATTCGTAGGGCGAATGTGTACCCTGCTCCCCAGTTTGCTGATCGCGCCCTGGTTGGCTGAGGAAGCGAAGTCGCAGGGAATGTTTCCCGATCTACCGCGGCTATCCGCGGGCAGTACCGCGTGCGAGAACGCCCTTTGGATCGAGACCCCTCTCCACCGCCAGTTCATGCAAAGCAAGCGAGTTGTGGTGGCCGACCTACAAGGTCCTGGAATCATTACGATGATCCATTTTGCATTGCCCGAGCGCATGGCCGCTCAACCCAAGACGTACCGTCTGGGCCGAGAGCTGATCCTGCAAATGTTTTGGGACGATGAGGAATCCCCCAGCGTACAGTGTCCGCTGGTGGATTTTTTCTGCGACCCAGCCGGCGAGCGCGATCGTTTAGAAACAGCCCTCGTGAACAAGAAGCGAGGGTGGAACGCCTATTTCACGATGCCGTTTCGAAAATCAGCACGCGTCGAGCTGCGTTATGACGGGCCAGTCGAACCCGGAAAAGAACTCTGGTCTTTGATGCCCTGTTACAGTTATGTTCTGGCCCAAAAGATCGATTCCCTCCCCGACGACTTCGGTTACTTCCACGCCTTCTGGCGGCAAGAATTGGTTAATCTGGGAAAACAGGACTATATTGCCCTTGCGACAAAGGGTCGGGGTAAGTTCATTGGCTGGAACGTGACTGTCAGATTACCGGGACGGCCTGGTTATCCTGTTGACGAAAACGAGAAATTCTACATTGACGAGGAGTCTGAGCCGTCAATAGAGTTCCAGGGAATCGAGGACTCATTCGGATTCAGTTGGGGTTTTCCTCCCGAGGAGAACACCTTTCTTTTGACAGGGTGGTTCCCGTTCCACAATGAGGGAGCAGCGGCTTATCGCTTCTTCCTTCACGACGCGATTGCATTTCAAAAGTCGCTGGTGGTATCTATAGGCTTCGGGAAAAACGAGCACCCCATGTTTCGAGAACAATTCAGCAGGCCAGGAAATGAACTAGAAATATCTTCCACAGTGTATTGGTACCAGACTGAGCCGCACGAAGCGCTCCCACCCCTTCCACCAGTCGACAAACGCTCACCCACGGAGGTTAACTGGAAAGACCGGGAAGAACTTCCAGATCTCCAAGACCTGGAACGGCGAGGAGTGAAACTTCACCTCCGATGTGGCCGACCGGAAAAGGAGCTCATCTTCGCCCAGGAGGGGTACTCCGCAAAAGTGATTCGTGGATTTGCTTATACCGGCTGGCCGTTTCCGATCTTCCACACTCGAGCCGATGAACAAGAGGTGCAGATTATTTTGACGGTTCCAGCCAAACGTCGCGGGATCCTCCGCCTTTATGTGATCGATCCTGATCACTTTCAGGGTGGACGCCACCAGGAGATTCTGGTCAACGACAAATCATTCGGGGAGGTGCAAGGATTCGATCGCGGGAAATGGCTCGATTTGCCCTTGGATGAATCTTTCACACAAACTGGAGAGATTTCCGTACGGATCAAGAATCTCAATCCCCAATCCAATGCGGTAGTGTCGATTGTCGAGTGGGCGGAGCCAAAGGAAAAAGCCCCGCCGATACCTTATCAGCAGCAATGACGGTGTCACAAATTGGACCGGGCCTGGCGCTCAGGAGGAGCGTCTCTGCTTCACTGTGTGGAAGGCGCGAAAACAGTCACCACAGGGTTTTCCCAGTCCACCAGCACCCCTTCCCGCTCGGAAGCGAATAACTCGTAATGCGTCTTATCCAACGGATCAAGGACAAGTACTGTTTCGCTTTCCTGTTTGCCTGGTAGCCTACCGGCCTTGACCAGTGCGGCGAGTTTGTCCCACCGCGGCGGCCACATCACCAGCGTGTTTTGCGAACGTTTCACCCTCCACCAGATAAACTTTCCGGGCCTGTCCTCCGCCTCTGTAGAGAGAAACATCCAATCACCGGCCTGGCGAAGGTAAAGCTTCATCGTTTTCAGGCTCAAGCCCTGGTCGTTCGACTGAATGAAACCCACCTCGAGAATTCCTTTTTCGGCATCCACCACTCGGGCAACGGCGTGACCCGCTGTACCGGGCACCGTCCATACTCCGTTCCACTCTTCGGGCTTAAGAGTGACAGGATCCAGCCCCATTGGCCCGGTGGAGAACGCAACCTTGCACCCGCTTGACAAAAACGGTATGACCAAGCCGATAACCGCCAGGCACAACCGACACACAACCCGCGCGACCATGGCCATTCCTCCGTTAAATCAGTTCGACGCTCAAAGCATGTCCGGATCTCCGATGACATCAGCCAAGGAGCCGAGGACCGCTGGCAAGCCCCATCCGTATGCCAATCTACACCGTGCAAAACACTAAATCAAACGCTTTTGAGGGAGATAAACTTGCCGGCCGCCGGTGTGCCGTCTGACATCAGAGGTCGGCGCGGACGAAAAACTCTGACGAGAACAAACGACTCTCTTGACAGGAGTGCGATCACAAATATAATCACATGTGAATATCTGAATAAGTTTGTGGGCCATGATGTCGAAAACTGCTATCCACGCAACGACCGCATTGATGATCCTCGCGGAGCTTCCTCCCGGGAGTTTTCTCGGGGCCGACGAGATTGCGCGCCGGGTCAAGGCTCCCCGTAACTACCTGGGGAAGATCCTGCAGAAGCTTGCGGAGGAGGGGCTCCTTGAGTCCCAAAAGGGAAAGGGGGGCGGGTTCCGACTTGCCCGACCGGCCACCGAGATTTCCCTTTATGATATCGTCGAACCAGTCGACAAAATCAGTCGTTGGGAGGGGTGCTTACTGGGGCAGGAACGATGCACCGACTCGGCTCCTTGCCCAGTCCACACTCGCTGGGCCGCGGTGAGGCAGGTGTATCTCAGCTTCCTGAGGGAAACGAAATTGTCTGAACTTGTGCAGAATCAGCGTGGGCTGTGTTGCATGGGCGGATAGCGGCGAAAAATTTTTTGACAGAAAAGTCGATATGTACATGCGATTAACGTGTTAATCTGGGGCCGTGTGATGTTTGGTTTATGTTCCACTTTTTTACAGGAGTTGCAGATATGACGCCTCACAGTCAATCACCCACCGAAATTCTCCGCAACGAACACCGCGTCATCGAGCAGGTGCTCGCTGTCTTGGAGAAGTTAGCGGATAATGCGGCGGACAATGGAAAGATCGATGCGGAAATCGCGTCCCAGGCGCTGGATTTCTTCAGACGGTTCGCCGATCATTGCCACCACGCCAAAGAAGAAGATCTCCTCTTCCCCACACTTGAAGCCAAGGGGTTTCCCCGGGAAGGTGGTCCTACTGGGGTCATGCTTTATGAGCACGAACAAGGCCGGGCCCTCATTCGGCAAATGGGTGAAGCAATCCAAGCAGGCGAAACTGACCCGCAGGCGGCCGCCCAAAAATTCGCCGAGGCTGCCCGGCAATATGTCAATCTTCTCCGCCAGCACATTTCGAAGGAGGACAACATCCTGTTTGTCCTTGCCGAGCGAACGCTGAACGCCAGCGAACAGGCCGAAATGCTTGCCAAATTCCACGCCACGGAAAAAGAGCACGTCGGGGAAGGGGTCCATGAAAAGTATGTAGCTCTGGCTGAGGAGCTGCTGGCCAAGATGGGCATCGCGAAGGAATCTGTGCCGAAAGCGAGCGGTTTCTTCTGCTGCCACTGATTCCATTCTTTGCTGGGAATTCGGGGAAGTGTTCTGGGGGAACGTATTGCAGGACTAAAGTTTCGGCAGTCGCAGCTAAAAAGGAGTGCCACTATGAGCACAAAAGGGTTGCGCAACGCGGCGATTGTGAGTTTCATTGTGAGCATGGCGATCCTCTTTATCGGCGGATACTTTGCTAAAGACCATGTTCCGCCTATCCCAAACAAGGTGGTTGTCGGAGAAAAGCTTCTGGCGGACAAGGAGACGATCCTTCGGGGGCAGGACGTTTATCAGCGGTATGGGTTGATGGATCACGGAAGTATCTGGGGACACGGCTCGCTTCGCGGGATGGACTTTTCGGCCTACACATTGCACCTGATGGGATACCTGGTGCGAAATTACCACCTTGCCAAAGGACAGCCGCCTGACGATCTCTGGCAAAAGCTCCCACCGCCTCCGCGAAAGGAGCTCGACGAGGTGGACATGACGGTCATTCGCGAGCTGAAAGAAAATCGCTACAAGCCGGAAACCGGAACGTTGGAACTCACCGCGGCTCAGGCCTATGCATATGAGCAGTTGCTGCGTTTCTGGGATCGAACGTTTGCCGAAGGGGATCCCCATTACGGATTTTTGCCCAATGCGATTCCCACAGCCGAAGAGCGAAAGGACTTGGCGACGTTCTTCTTTTGGACTGCCTGGGCGGCCGTCACGAATCGTCCGGGGCTGAACTACAGTTACACGAACAACTGGCCTTCGGACGTCACCGTTGGCAACCGGGCTTCGACACAAGC
The DNA here is from genome assembly GCF_039793925.1 of Thermogutta sp. Classification (GTDB taxonomy): domain Bacteria; phylum Planctomycetota; class Planctomycetia; order Pirellulales; family Thermoguttaceae; genus Thermogutta. Next base: position 34,354 of record NZ_JBAMME010000294.1, read on the forward strand.
CCTGGTCTACTCGATCTTCTCGATTCTTGCGCTGTTCGTCGTTCTCGGCCTGGTGGTCTATATTGTCCATCGATACCAGTTCTTCTACGGAGAGTCGCAGGCCGTTCAGGCAGCTTACCGGCTACTGGAGCAACCGGTAACACCGAGTCAGCGGGCGGCGGCTAAGTTTTTCCTGGTCGCCGGGCTCCTCTTCATTGTGCAAATTCTCAACGGAGGATTGCTTGCGCATTACACAGTTCATCCCGGCAAGTTTTATATTGAGCTTGTCGGGCAGATGTACCCTTATAGCTGGGCCAAAACCTGGCACCTGCAACTGGCGATCCTGTGGATCGCACTGTCCTGGATGGGAACCGCCATTTATTTAGCTCCTCTGGTGGGCGGGCGAGAACCTCCGGGACAACGAGCCCTGGTAAACATTCTCTTCGTGGCGGCACTGGTCGTGGCGGTGGGAAGCCTGGTGGGAGAGGTCCTCGGCATCAAAGGATACCTTTCCCGGCTGGACGGAAATCTTTGGTACTGGCTGGGACACCAGGGTTGGGAGTATCTCGAGCTGGGGCGACTCTGGCAGATCCTTTTGTTTGCGGGATTGATTTTCTGGCTTGTCGTTGTGTATCGGGGTATTGCCCCGGGGCTTTTGCCCAGGTCCAATGGCAATTTTTCCGACCCCGAAGAGAAAGATCGCCGTGCGCTGATCACCTTTTACGTCCTCAGCGCGATATTCGTGGTGCTCTTTTTCGGCTTTGGACTCGCCTATGGACGTGGTACGCACATTACGATCGCCGACTACTGGCGATGGTTTGTCGTGCACATTTGGGTGGAAAGTATTTTTGAATTCTTCGGTGTGGGCGTCATTTCTTTGTTCCTCGTAACGCTCGGACTGGTGACAGCCAGTTCCGCACTGCGGGTTGCTTATCTGACGGCCATCCTGGTCTTCTTGAGCGGTATTCCGGGCACCGCCCACCACTACTTCTGGTATGGCGGACCGAGTTTCTGGCTGGCCATCGGAGGAGTCTTCAGCTCGCTGGAACCCGTGCCGCTCATTCTGCTTGTGGTGCGGGCGTGGATGGAATACAAATCGATTCGGGAAGCGGGCCAGGAATTTCCCTATCGATGGCCGCTGTTTTTCCTGACAGCCTCCAGTTTCTGGAATTTCCTCGGCGCAGGAGTGTTTGGTTTTATCATCAACCTTCCCATCATCAACTACTATGAGCACGCCACCTATTTGACGAGCAACCACGGTCATACGGCACTGTTTGGTGTCTATGGGATGTTGGCCATTGCTGTAATTCTCTTCTCATGGAGAGGTCTGACGGAAAGTAAGGTGTGGAACGACCGCATTCTCCAGATTAGTTTCTGGGGCTTGAATGGTGGACTGTTCCTGATGTTCCTCACCGGTTTGCTGCCCATCGGAGTCATGCAGGTGTGGCACGCCTATGATAACGGTTTCTGGTGGGGACGCAGCGCAGCCTTCTACGAACTACCCATCATTCAGACGCTTGGCAATCTGCGCATCATTCCGGACACCATCATCATCGTGGTGGGAGCCCTGCCACTCTTGTACTTCCTGGTCACTACTTACCCACGGCTGCGAAAAGTCCAGAGCTGAAACGCGGTTGCAGATCCGACCCTGATTGACCATCGGGGCTAAGATTTGGCGACGGCCGCCGAACGGGTACTGGTCCGCTCGGCGGTCGTTTTTCAATAGTGCATTTCTCGTGCGAAGTTCGCTTGCAGCAGGCTTTTGCTCACCCCGGGCAGTGTTATTGTTCTTAACGCGAAACCGTCACTAGGGCAGACCGGAGAACCGCACCACCGTGCGTTCCAAGCACCGCCAAGCACCACGAGGAATCCGGTACACCAATTCTGATCGGTTTCGCGTTTGCCTACGCCGATCGTGGAACAGCGCTCGATTGAGAAGAGTTCTTTCGAGCGCCATAAGCTCCGAACTCGTAGGCCGCTTCGAACATCGCAACAATATTTTCCGGTGGGACGTCAGCCAAGATATTGTGGACCTGTTGGAAGACGAATCCTCCGCCTGGAGCGAGAATCTGCATGAGCTGCTTCACATGCTCTCTGACTTGCTGGGGAGTGGCGAATGCCAGTGTTTGATGCGTATCACATCCTCCTCCCCAAAATGTAATTCTTCTGCCAAAATCGCGCTTCAACCCCTCTGGATCCATACCCTTACATGAAATTTGGACCGGGTTGATCGCGTCCAAACCCGCGTCGATCAAGTCATCCAGGAGCTCGCGGACCCCTCCACAACAGTGCAGCATGACCTTGACGTCGGCCAGTTCTTTGGCACGTTTCCACATCGCGGCGTGACGCGGCTTGAAGAGTTCCCGGTACATCTTCGGGGAAATCTGCGGTCCCGTCTGCATTCCAAGATCGTCGCCGAAGACGATAATGTCGATCAATCCGTCGAGTACGGGAAGCACGCGTTCCAAATTGGCTAGATGTGCCTCGGTAAGGCGATCAAGCACCCGCTCTGCTCTGGATCGATCTCCCGCCAGGAGCATGTAAAAATTATCGTTGCGATAAAGGAATTGCCCACACTCCAGGAGATTTCCGCCAAACAGATAGAGGATTGCCCGATCTGTTTTCTGCCGCAGCCATTGCGCCCCTTTTTGCAAGCGTTCGAGGCCTCCTGGCCCTTCCACGATCGGACCGGGAGGTGATGGAATACCACACCAGATCGTATCCTTGAGGGCCTCTGCCGCCCCATCGGGATTGTCTTTTTCGGCAAAGGGCCAGTAACACTGCTCGAAGTAAAGTGCGCCATCAGGCATTCGGCCCAGGATACGCCCTGTTGGTCCGCGGAGGACCCACTCGTTTTCGCGTCGTTCCGGTACCGCCCAACTGGGCATTTGACAGGGAGTACCATCAGGTAACACCCAGTCCACCCAGTGCTCAGGTTCCTGGGCGAAGGCTCGCCCCAGCTCGATGGTATCCACGTGAAAGAGATCGAGAATATCCTCGTCAATAACGGCAAGCTGCTGGATAGGGTCATAGACGCGGATGGGACGATCCGGAAGGCCCAGGAATTTTCGCAAACGGGCATATGCAATCGCAGCGATGCCCGACGAACGGTGCCCTCCGAAGTCAATCGGCACCCGATCCGGTTCCTTATGTTCCAACGCCGCAAGCACGCGCTGACGAGGTGTCATAACCAGAGCCTCCCTTGGTCCTCTCCCGGTTGGTTCTCAAAAGGGGCTTTTGGACCGCACCACTGACCAAGAAAACTGGCTGCCATTTTAGCCAGTCAAGTCCTCCCAAAAAAAGCCCCTCTGGGGGAAGTCGTCCAGCCACCAAGGGAAGGCAAGGCTGCTCAGACGAAGGGCAGCCCGCCATCCTCGCCGAGCGATGCACGGGACCAGCCCCTTCCGCACAACGGACTACGGATCAGGCTGCGTCGCGGGTCAATTCCTTGTGAGCGTCGCTTTTTGGAATATCCCCAGGCATCACGCCTCTCTTAACGCGCGGCTGTTCCTTCCATCGTCGGTGAATCCACCAGTATTGCTCGGGCGATTCTCGAATGATCTCTTCAAGCTGCGTCGTGTACCACTGGGTGATAAACGTCACAGGGTCCGGCGCCGTCACCTCTCGCGGATCGAGAATCGCTTTCACACCCATCTCGAAACGCATCGGCTGACCCAGCCGTTTCACGTAGACAGCGGCAATTGGCGCATCATATTGTACGGAGAGAAGCCCGATCGCCTTATAAGTCGATGCCGGCCGACCAAAGAATTGGACGAAGCATCCCTTGCGTCCGGCACTCTGGTCGGCGAGAAAGGCCATTGTGCCGCCAGCCTGCAAAACGGCCTCAATCTGCTCGGCTCCCCCGACACGTGGAATGATGTGCTGCCCACGCGCCGAGCGGAACGCATTGACGAATCGGTCCAGAAGAGGATTATCGAGCGTCCTGGCCACCGTGTGCGTGGGAAAGCCCAGCAGCCCTAACACATATCCTCCGAATTCAAAATTTCCAAAATGACCGGTAACCAAAATAACGGGGCGATCTTCGAGAAGTTTCTTCACCAACTCACGAACATTCCTGAGGTCTACAAACCGGCGCCAGTTCTCCTCGTGCAGCACGCGCGGGGTATGGGCCACTTCGATCACCATCAGGAACAGATGATGCCACATTTTTTCAATCACGTCCCTCCTCGCTTCAGCCGAAAGCGAAGGAAACGCATGGTGCAGGTTGTCGTCAGCTACCTGGTAGCGCACACAAAGGACCCGCGTGAACAGCCACGCGAGGCCGCGAGCAAGGGTGTTTCCTACCTGGAGCGGCACAGCCTGGGCTAAAATGATGAACCATCGCACGATAGCATACACAACATAATGAGCAAAAAGTGTCAAATAACTCATGGACGCGGCATTACCTCGAGCGGCTTTCTGCGAAGCTCATTCCAAAAAACAAACCGGCAGCGCCTAGCAGCGCCCGTTAAATTACTCGTCTTGCCACCTGCTACACCGGTTGCCCTGAAAGATACCAGGCCCAAGGGAAGCCAGGCAAGACAAATTGAGAGTGGTTCTGTATATTTCCGCAAGGGATCTCAAAATTCGCCTTCCGAAAAAGGAGGACAATTGTAAAAATGGAACGGCGTATGGTCTGAAACGGCGCTGCTGCGCTGGCCGGCAGCCGAGGACAGGGAGGTCCCTATGAACATTTGCCTGTTTCTTCCCAACTGGCTGGGTGACTTGGTCATGGCCGTGCCCGCTATTCGGGCGATTCGCGCCAGGGTGGGGCCTGCAGCGAGGATCGTCGGTATCACGCGTCCCAATCTGGCCGGCCTGTTATCGGGTTCCCACTGGATCAATGAATTTTGGTATTACGATCCGCGAACGGACGATCCTCGTTTTGACACCTTCACTACCCTCCACAAACTGCGAGCTGTTCGTTGGGATAAGGCCATCCTATTCACGAACAGCCTGAGAACGGCTTTGCTGGCAGTGGCAGGCGGGATTCCGGAGCGAATCGGCTACGCCCGAGACGGTCGCGCAGCGCTTTTGACACATGCTTTACCGGTCTCTCGCGATGGTGGCCAAATTCGACGGGTACCAATGGTGGACTATTACCTTGGTTTGGCTCGGGCGATTGGCGCCGATGGTGACGATCGGCACCTCGAGCTTCCCCTCACACTATGGGGGGAAGTGTGCGCCGACCGGGTATGGAAGGACCTGAATCTACCCAGCCACGGGCCCGTGGTCGCCATGCATGTGGGGGGAGCCTTTGGAGCATCCAAATGCTGGCCGCCCGCACATTTCATAGAGCTTGCCCGCCGCATCGTTGCTGCTACCCCAGCGTGGGTTCTTTTCGTTTGTGGGCATCGGGAGCGGGAAGTGGTTCGCGGTATCACCAGGCAGGTGTCGCACGAAAGGGTTGTTTCCCTGGCGGATCAACCTTTGGATTTGCAAACGCTCAAATCGTGTCTGCACCGCTGTACGGCGATGGTGTCTACCGATAGCGGTCCCCGCCACATGGCCGCTGCATTGGGCAAACCGGTTGTCACCCTTTTTGGTCCGACCTGGCCGGTGGTCACGGCGAACCCCACGGTGGAATCGGTCGATCTCCAACTCTCGCTGGATTGCGCCCCCTGCGGTCGGCGTCGGTGCCCACTGGGCCATCACCGGTGCATGGTAGATTTATCACCAGATGTGGTATTCCAAGCAGTTCTGCCTTTTATCAGCCGGGCACGATTCCGGAGCGTGGCCTGACACAGCCGGGAGACGAAAATGCATCGGCCGCCAATCAGCGTGGTCATCCCCTGCAAGGATGAGGAAACCCACCTCACCGCGTGTGTCCGGTCCGTACTCGGTTGGGCAGACGAAATCCTGATCGCGGACAGCGGTTCCACCGACAACAGTTTGGCCATCGCACGTGATTTTTGCACGGCTTATCCCCAGGTCTGTCGATTGGTGCAGCGTGAGTTCATCAGTTTTGGCTCGTTCAAAGCCTGGGCCGTCAATCAATGCCGATACGATTGGGTCTTTGTGCTGGATGCAGACGAACGCATGACTCCCGCGTTGGCTCACGAGATCGACCAAAAACTATCACAGGACAACGCTCCCGACGCTTTTCTCGTAGGATTTAATCACCGCTACCTCGGGTACTGCATCAGGCACGGCGCTTGGAACCACAAAGTCGTCCGCCTCTTTCGGAAGTCCGCAGCCAATTACGATGCAAAGGCAGTTCACGAAAAAGTTGTCGTTCGAACGGGGAAAGTCGCAGTCCTAAAAGGGCGCCTTGATCACTGGACATGCACCTGTCTGGACAAGTGGTACCGCAAAAAGAACCATTACACGACGGTGGGAGCATTGGAAAGATGGAAGCAGGGCAAACGGGCTCATCTTTGGGATTTAGCACTCCGTCCAATCGCAGCGTTTACCAAATCGTTTCTATTTAAGCTGGGATTTCTGGACGGAGTGGGTGGTTTTCTGGTCGCCCAGGATGATGCGTTCACTGCGTTTCAAACATATTTGAAGCTTTGGGCGATTGCGCGGCAACGCGACTCGGAACGTTCCTTGGCCTCCTCACCGGCTACAGAACTTCCGCTGCTCCCTCCGACGATAGGGCATGCATGCCCCCATAGGACTGGTATCACAAAAGAGCCGACCTGTCGTACCACACTCGCCCAGTCCTAATCCTGGTCCGCTCCATCCGCGGTCCTCTGTTCGACTAAAAATGCCACGGAATCCGGCCGTAGGACAGACGGAAAACTTGCTTTTCCCATCTTACCCCAAACTTTCGGATTTTCCCTCAGAATTTGCCTCGCTGTCCGCTAGTTGCGATCCGATTCTGACCGACACGCGCGAGTTAAAATCTAATTCGAGCTTTTTACTGACGATTAGTTTTGTAAGAGCGATGCGAAACGCGACGGAATTTGGCGGCTTACCGATTCTGCCACGATTGCGGGTGACAAAGCCCCTCCCAAATTCGCAGAGAATGGATGTGGTTGCGTGCTTCTAAAACGCACATCCGGCGCAACGTTACATCCCATTTTTGAATAATTCGGCGACGTTCAGTGGTGTTCAGGGACGGTTAACACGTCACCAGTGCCTGGGAGAAGGAGTTCCCCATGTATCGAGCTTCCGGGATGACGTTTGTCATTGCGCTCATACTATCAGGATGGCTGGCTTTTCCCTTACCGGCAGCAACTGGCGAGTTGGACGGTCTCACGGAAACCCGTCTTCGCCAGCTGGAAGAGGAAACCCAACGTTTGCGGGCCGAGCTGCAAGCAATTCAAGCCGCTCAACCGGTCGCTCTACCTCAGGTGACTGCCGATCCCGTGGCATTTGAGACTCAACCGGCGCAGCCTGCTACTCCGGGTATGGATGAGATTCGGGCGGAGATGAGAAAACTTGCATGGACCAAAGGGGATATCCAAATTATCCCATATGGTTATCTGTGGGCCACGACATCGTATGAAACGCTGCACTCCAACATTGGGGATTACACACTGTATGTGTTTTCCCCAACAGATCGTCCCGAAGGGGCATGGCACGTGGACGGCAAGTCAACACGCTTGGGGATTGACTTTGTTGGTCCAATGCTGCCGCGGTTTGGATGCGCGCAAACCGGTGGCAAAGTGGAATTCGACTTTCAAGGAGCGTTTCAGACTGAAAACCGGGGGAGCGTGTTGCTGCGCCACGCCTATGTCGAAGTTAAAAATGAGTACTTTCGGCTGCTGGCTGGTCAAACCTGGGATGTGATTTCGCCTCTCCTTCCCGGGACAATCATGTACTCGGTGGGTTGGGGCGCCGGAAACCTCGGGTACCGGCGAGCCCAATTTCGGGCAGAACGTTACTATCATTTCTCCGATGTACTGCTAGTCACGGCCCAAGCTTCTATCAATGCGGACATTGCTTCTGAGATCGGGGGAAATGTGGTGGCCGAGCACGCCGAATGGCCGGTCGTCGAAGGACGTCTCGGATTCACGGTGGGTCCCCGCGGCCCCGGTGCCCGGCCCCTTGAATTTGGCATCTCGGCTCATATTGGCGAGCAGGTGTACTATATTCCCGGTCCACCAGTCACCGAGGAAGACTTCCGCACCTGGTCTTTTAACGTAGACGTCAAATACCTCATCACCCCGCGATTTGGCGTCCAAGGTGAGTTCTTCACCGGCGAAAATCTTGGTGCCTACATGGGCGGCATTGTCCAGGGCGTCAATCTGGTGAGGAGAAATACCATCCGCGCCACCGGTGGCTGGGTGGACGCGTGGTACGACTGGACGGAGCGGCTACACAGCCACGCGGGCTATTCCATCGACGATCCATTCAACCAGGATCTCAGTTCTGGCCAGCGAAGTTACAACCACTTCTACTTCGCAAACATCACCTACGATGTGACAAAGAAATTCATCCTCGGCTTTGAGGTCCAACAATGGAAAACAAACTGGGTAGCCAAGGATCCAGCCGACAGTACGCGATTTGAGGTGATGGTCAAATACGGATTCTGACCCCAGATTACCCCGCGGAGTGTTTGACAGCGGCCGACCACAGGCACCGGTCGGCCAACTTTTTTTGACGGGACCAAATAGCCCCAACATTCCCCTCGGTTAGTAGGGGCGTGAGGTTTTCGATCCACTACGCGGTGTAGAATCGAGTTCTACTTGGCTTCGGACTTGGGAAGATCGAATGAGGGAGCAGGCGACACGGTCGCCAGCACGAATGGACCAAAATACTTCCTGGCAACTCGTTTCACGTCCTCCAAGGTCACTGCCTTAATTCGCTCATCAAAGTTCTTGTCGTAGTCGTATCCGAGCCCGTACAGTTCATCCAGGGCAGCCCGAGTGGCTTGGGATCCGATCGTGATATTCTGCTGCGCGTGATAGGAAATCAGCAGTTCTTTTGCCCGTTCGAATTCTTCCTCGGTAATGTCGCCCTGTTTGGCCTTTTCAACATTCTTCAAGACCCGCTGAACCACTTCGGCGAGCGCTTCTGGTTTCGTCTGGGCCGTGATCACAAAGTAACCCGGTGCGGGACCTGTCAATTGGTAAGCGTGGACTCCGTAGACCAAGCCTGCGCCACGAAGTTCCTCATGCAACCAGCCGCCCGGGTAATCATATCCAGACATGATCGTGTCGAGCACCATCATTGCCGTGTAATCCGCCTCGTCGCGGATGCTAGGTCCAGGATATCCCATCATTAAGACGGCCGTCGGCTTCTGGACCTGCTTATGTCCGGTGATCACGTGAAGTATGGCATTGTTGCGGTCAAAAGTAATCTTGGGGGCATCCGCCGGCGGGGAAAGCTTTCCGTACCACTTCTCAACCAAGCGCACGGCCTCGTCGGGATCGATGTCTCCGAACACTGCGACCACCATGTTCGCGGGATTGAGCAGCACTCGATGGAACTGCTTAATATCATCCAGCGAGAGCCGCTCCACGGTTTCCTGCTTTCCGCCGGTGAGAATATGATAAGGTGAATCTGCGGGGAGCAAGTCGGCGAAAAGTTCCTGCACTTCGGCTTGAGGACTCGCACTGCGCTGGGCGATCGCATCCAGGGCCAGCTTCTTCACCTTAGCGAATTCGCCCTCATCAAAGCGCGGCTCCAGCAGACATTCAGCTACCAGGTCCCCGGCCTTTGCGAAGTTATCTTTTAAGATACCGAGGCTCGCAGCAATGCTGCTGCGAGCGGGGATGAAGCCAACTCGCGCATCCAAGTCGTCAAACAGCTCAGCGATCTGGTCTGCCGTGTGCTTCAGAGTTCCCTTATCGAGCATCTCCGCAAGGAGTGCCGTTCTTCCCGCGGTTTCGGGTGTCTCTAGTAGATTTCCTCCTAGGATAGTTACCTGCATGGTCACGATTGGCAGCCGCGCCTGCCTCTTAACAAGCACCCGTAAGCCGTTCGGCAACCGAATGAGTCGTACATCTGATTCTTCGCTTTTCATAGACTCGGACACAATCTTGGGTGCCCGCCCCAAGGGAGCAATGACAACTTCATTCAGTCGATCCGGAACGAAGTACTTGCGTGCCACCTCCCGAAGTTGCTCGCTGCTGACCGACTGAATCCGCTCTGTATAGAGCTTGTCGAAAAGTGGATCTCCTGTGGCGAGATAGCTTCGCGCAAGGCTTTCCGCCGTCGCCTGAAGACTTTCTCTGTCGAAGATCCAGTCGGAAACTTTTTTCTTCTTAGCCCGGGCAAGTTCATTCTCGGGGACCAGTTCATCGCGAAGGCGATACACTTCCTCGAGAATGATGCGTCGGACTTCCTCGTAATTTTCAGGAGGACACGTGGCCAGAATTCCAAACCATCCTCGCACATACTCCGGTGTCGCGCTGGCTGCGTCCACGTTGAGGGCCAGAGGTTTCTCCCGTTGCAACCGCCGCACCAGGCGGGATGATTCGCCCCGGGCCAGGATATCCGCCAGCACATCGAGTGGATAAAGATCGGGATCGGTCAATTTGACAGTGGGCCAGGCAATGGCAAGATCTGTGGCGCTTCCTTCCATCTCGTGAATCGCGCGCCGCGGGCTCAATTGAGGGGGTTCTTCTTCCAACGCGATATAAGTCTCCGCTGCTCGCGGAATTCCCCGATACTGTTCTGCGATCTGCTGGATGACCTCATCCGTATTAACATCGCCCACCACCACGAAGACCTGGTTGTTGGGGATATAGCGCGCCCGATAGAAGTTGATGATGGCCTCGTTGCTGGTGTGGTTGAGGACGTCCAAATAGCCGATCACCGGATGTCGGGCCGGGTGCACCAAATAGAGGGTTTGATTGAGCAATTTCCACAGCACGCGGGACCGGCTGACTTCCCCATCGGCCAATTCCTGTTTGACCACCTTGAGCTCCCGCTCGAATTCCTGCGGTTCGAATGCCACCCGCTGCATGGAATCAGCTAGCAGCTCGATGACCTCCTTCACGTGACGTGCCGGACAGTCGATGTAATAGCAAGTAAAATTTGTGGTTGTATATGCGTTGGTCTTCCCACCAAATCGATCGATGATCGCGGCGATCTCCTTCTCCGTCCGCTTGGTTGTGGTTCCACCGGCCACAACGTGCTCCAGGACGTGGCTCAGTCCCGCACCCATGTGCTCGGCTTCGTAAATGCTTCCCGTGTACCTGACATAGCACCGCACGGTGGCCGCCTGCACAGTGTGATTCTCTTGGACAATGATGGTCAGGCCATTAGAAAGTTCCGCAACCGTGACACCCTGTGGATAAACCTGGCGCTTGGCAACCGTGGGGACACACTGGTCAGCTTCCGATGAGGATTGAGGCATTGCAGAAGTCTTCATAGTCACCACTGCGATCATGCTGAGGGCAAAAGGCAAAAAAAACTTTCCACCTTGCACTGCTTTTAATTCACACGACCGTTTCGACGTCATCAGTTGATCTCCATCGCTATAGTCAGTCGGTTGGCCTGAACGCATTCGGGTTTAACCTGTTCATTATCACGCCCCGGGGTTCGCCGTCCACCCACGGCAGGCTGTAATAATGGTGCGTGAACCACCGCTGCCGTCTTCAGCGCCGTTTGAACCGTGGCTGTTGCGGTTAAAGGCATCTTCCTGTCCCATTTCTTGTCCGAGGGCTGGTGCGTTTGATATTATAGGCCTAAGTTCTCGGCTGATTTGCAAGTGTTGCTCATGGGTATAAGACCGAGTGCTCCATGTCAGAACCGTTCAGGATTCCCCCTCGAAGCCCGGAATTAATGTCGCCCCAGGATACAGGCCTCCTGGTCGTGGATGTCCAGGAAAGGCTTGTTCCCCATATTCGTGACCATGAAAAGGTTGTGTGGAATATCAGACGGCTTCTCGACGCCGCTCAGATTCTTGGTGTGCGAGTGCTGGCCACGGAACAGTACCCCAAAGGCCTGGGACCGACGGTTTCGCCATTGCGGGAGCGACTTGGGCAGATTCCCGAAAAACTCATGTTCAGTTGCCGCGAATGCTGGTCGCTCTTCGAAGAAGCGGAAAAAGAGGGATTGAGCCGTCTGCTTATCTGTGGCATTGAAGCGCATGTGTGCGTCCAGCAGACTGTTTTGGACCTCCTCGCGTCAGGCTGGCGGGTGTACGTAGCGGCAGATGCCGTGGGATCGCGACACCGGATGGATTACGAGATGGCGCTCCGCCGGATGGAACTGGCAGGGGCCGTCATCACGACCACGGAGGCGGTGCTTTTCGAATGGTGCGTCCGTGCGGGAACTAATGAATTCAAGCAGATTAGCCGGCTTGCACGTGAATTTCCGCCAGGCGAATCTGTTGCAGCGTCTTGAGTATCGCCGCGCAGAATCCTAGTTGGTGAGCTGGGACCCTTGTTATTTTTGCACGCTGGTGTTATGATTTGTGAAATAGTAATACTAAAATCGCCTGACGGACAGCAGGCCATTCTTACCAGAGAGTTGGCCGGAGCGATTCCTTTTGGATTAAAGAAGCGTCGCGGTGGCAAGTCCCGAAAAGACTTCGTGACGATCCGAGTTAGGTGGCCGTCCTTGAAAACCTTTTTGAAACTCTGAGGTTCCGCTATGAGAAGAGCGCTAGCAACTGTTTTCTGGGTGTGCTGGCTCGGTTGGAGCTGGAGTGTTTTCGCCGAGCTTCCGCGAAGTCAGCTTTACCTCGTTGGAGTCGGTCCAGGCGATCCGGATCTCATCACGCTGCGGGCCGTGGAAGCCATCCGCCGCGCAGACATTATCTATTGCACCGACGGGCTGGAAAAGAAATTCTCCGATTACCTGATCGGCAAACAGGTCATCACAGGTTACTGGCGACTTTTCGAATATTATGGACAGGAAATCTCGTCGCTTCCTGAGGCTGAGCAACCACGCGCCCGGGCCATAGCAGAAAAAAGGAACGAGTTCATTTCGCAGGTGCGGCAGGCCTTCGGGCAGGGCAAAGTGGTGGCTATTCTGGATAGTGGCGACCCACTCATTTATGGGCCGTGGGCCTGGTGTTTGGAGGAATTTGAAGATTTGAACCCGGTGGTTGTACCCGGGGTGAGTTGCTTCAATGCGGCGAATGCTGCACTGCGCCGGGGTGTTACCAACGCACCAAAGACCAAATCGGTTATTCTCACAGCTAACGATTGGCCGGGAAAAACAGACACCGTAGAAAACCTCTCCGTGCACCAAGCGACCATGGTCATTTTCACAATGCGTGCGGAGTTCGACTATTTCATTGAAAAGCTCAAGACCCATTATCCGCCGGAAACGCCGGTGGCCGTGGTCGAATACGCGGGTTACCAGGACAAGGAAACGGTGATACAGGGCACTTTAGGGACGATTCGGCAGAAATTAGATCCGAAGTCCTTGCCCTTTGAATACTTGATCTATGTTGGGGATTTCCTCACATATCGCCAGAAGGCTCCCGCTCCCACATCGGCGTCGAATGCACCGGCGATGCAATCAGTGACCACTGGAATGAGCGCTTCAACTCGCTGAATTCCCCCTGTCAGCATTGGCAGGAGCGAAAGGTTGCCGCAGAACAAAGCCGTATGAGCATGGGGAGTGATCCCGCGTGCTCCCATTGGGCAGGCCGTATCCCCCCAGCGGACCTGCCCGTTTTTTTTCCAAAGTCGTGGCCAATGCGACGACAAACCCCACGCGTTCTCAATTGCCTGCTTGTCGATTGGTACAGGAGGGGATAGAGTGACGAAGGAGTGGCAAATGAGGAAAAGGTCAACTTAGCTCCGATGCACGTGCTCATCGGCTTTTCGGAAATCGACAGCGGTAAATTTCGGAGGGAACCGTGGTGACCGAGGCTTCTCGGCAAGACAAAGGTGTTCAAGGCCCCCTGGGGGAGTTGGCGGCCCGCGTTCCACCTCACAGTATTGAGGCGGAAAAAGCTGTGCTGGGGAGCGTTTTACTCGACCCGCGGACGCTGGACGATGTGGCCACGGTGCTCGTGCCCGAAGATTTTTACGTGGATGCCCACCGGCGGATCTATGCGCGGCTCCTTGAGATGCACGCCGCGAACCGAACGATCGATCTCATGCTCTTGGTTGAAGAGTTGCGGCGGCATGGGGAATTCGAAGTGGTTGGTGGGGCGCCCTATCTCGCCGAAATTGCTCAATCTGTGGCGGTGGCTAGCCACGCGGTTTATTACGCAGAAATAGTGCGCAATCACGCGTTTGTGCGGGCATTAATTCAAGCCGGTACGGACATTGTTCGCGACGCCTTCGATTTGAGTCTCGAGCCCCGGGAGATCCTCAATCGAGCCGAAGAGCGAATCCTGGCTGTCCGCGACCGACGCTCCACGGGGGACGTGGTACCCGTGAGCGACGTACTCTTCGAAGCGTTTCAGATGATCGACCGGCGTATGCAGGGAGAGGCCACCGGGGTGCCAACTGGTTTTACCGATCTCGACAAACTGACGGGCGGTCTTCACGATTCTGAGCTTATCATCCTGGCTGCCCGACCAAGCATGGGAAAAACAGCCCTCGCTACGAATATTGCGGAACATGTCTCCGTCGATGCGGGATTGACGACGCTTTTCGTCAGCCTGGAAATGTCTCGTCTGGAATTGATTCAGCGTATGCTTTGCTCGCGGGGAAAAATAAACGGCCACAAATTTCGCAGCGGTTTTCTCTCCGCAGAAGATCGGGAAAAACTTGTCCGAGCGGCAGGTGAGTTGAGTCGCGGAAAGTTGCTCATCGATGATTCGCCGAGTCGCACGGTAACAGAGATCGCTGCGGTGGCCAGGCGACTGAAACGACGCGAGGGCCTGAGACTGATCGTCATCGACTATTTGCAATTAATCGAGCCGGATAACCCCAAGGACCCGCGTCAGGAACAGGTGGCCAAGATCACAAGACGACTGAAAACTCTCGCCAGGGAGCTGAAGATTCCCATTTTGTGCCTGGCCCAGCTCAATCGCCAGACAGAAGTTGTCAAGGACAACCGGCCGCGGTTAAGCCATCTTCGCGAGTCTGGCGCCATCGAGCAGGATGCCGACGTGGTGATGTTTGTGCATCGTGAAGAGTACTACCACACTCGCGAGGAGGCCCAAGCACGCGGTTTATGCGGTCTGGCGGAAGTTATCGTGGCCAAGCAGCGTAACGGCCCGGTAGGGGATGTCAAACTCACCTGGCGTGAGGAATTCACTCGATTCGAAAATGCGGCTCCTGCCGACTATAGCGAGGTTGCCTACGGTGACTTCGCCGAGGACGCCCCGTTTTAGGGGATTCCGGGCGAATGCAACTCCCACTCGACCGGCTCCGGCTCGCATGAACCGGGCCCGTTAAGCGGTACTCTTCATGATCTGGCAAGCTATAATGAACCAAGATTGAACCGCGGCCAGGAAGTGCGCCCGGGGCGTGCGCGATGTCTCAGCTCGCATTGGGCCAAGTCGGTTGGCTACGCTGGGATGATGCGTCCTGCCATCGCACGTCAATTACGTAGAAAGCTTCGCAACTTTGATGGGGCTTTCGTGGCATGAGAAAAGTCAATAAGCGATTCGTTGTCATTCTCGTTGGAGTGTTCGTCCTGCTCGGAGTGGGCACTTATTTCCTGCATGCTTACCAACTGCGGAGAAACGCCCGCGTATTTCTTGATCGGGCACAAGAAGCTCTCAAAGAAGGGCGTCGGGACGTGGCAGCCAAAAATTTTCAGTGGTACACGGAACTGGTACCCCATGACCTCGATGCCCAGCAGCAATTTGCACAATTGCTCATTGACCTGCGGGCATTCGGCCCTGCCTATTTCCGTTTGGAAACGGTTCTGCGTCAGGATCCGGAGCGAACAGAAGCCCGCAAAATGCTTGTGGATGTACTTCTCAACATAGGGCGGTTTCGGGATGCGGAAGAACATCTTGAACAATATCTCCTCAAACTCAATCCCGATAATGCAGAGCTTTTGACGAAGCTCGCGCAGTGCCAGCGAGGTCTGGGGCAATCGAGGGAAGCGGTGCGGACTCTTGAAAAGGCACTCAGTTTGCAACCGGACCTGGCAGCCGCCTACGCGCAACTGGCTGGAATCTATCGTTACGATTCCGATCTCAAGGATCCGCGGAAGGCCGACGAATGCATCGCCAAAATGCTGGCGACGGTGAGGAACGAAGAGGCTTTGCGAACGGCGGCCGTTTATTACTACCAATCCGACCAGTATGAGCTGGCTTTGCAGCACGCCAAGGAAATCTTGGCGAAGAAAACCGATGACGTGGATTTTCTAATTCTGGGCGCGGATTGCGCACGGCGGCTCGAGCAGTTAGATTTAGCCCGCGATTGGGCAGAGAAAGCCATTAAACTGGATCCCCGGCGAGCGGACGGCTACACGCTGCTGGCCGCGATTCTGGCAGCCCAGGGAAAGGCGAATGAGGGCATGGCTACTCTCCAGGAGGCTTTGAGCAAGGTCAGCGATAAGGCTACGGTCTTGGCCAGCCTGGCAGAAATGAGCATCAACCAGGGAGACGAAAAGAGCGCTGAAAAAGCCCTCGAAGAGTTGAGTCAAACTCGCTATCCGCTTTCTCGGCTGGAATGGTTGAGAGCGCGATTGCTTCTCGCCCGTGGTCAATGGTTTGAAGCCGCACGCAAATTGGAAGTTGTCCGACCGGATCTGACCAACCTGCCCGACCTGCTCAAACAGGTGGATTTTTACCTGGGGTTGTGCTATGCCCAGATGGGCAACATGGACCAGAGCCTGGCATCGTATTCCAAGGCGGCCACGCAGGATCCCCTGTGGCCGCAGGCACGGCTTGGGCGAGCTGCCGCATTTATTGAGCTGGGCCGCGTGGACGACGCGATTGAAGAGTATCGAGCTCTGGTGCGGATGGGAAAAGCGACGTCCGCTATTATCCTTGACCTTTGCCGGTTGCTCATCCTGAACAATCTAGGCCGACCGCGGACACAGCGAGACTGGCAGGAGGTCACCCAGCTTTTGAGCGTGGTGGAAAAAGATCCTCAATTTCGGCCCCAGGCTGCAGTCCTGCGAGCGGAAATCGCCGTGGCCGACAATCAGCCACAGGAAGCCGAAAAAATACTTGAACAGGGGCAGAAAGAAAATCCGGATCGCGTGGAAGTTGGCCTGGCCAGGGTGGCACTGCACCAGCACCTAGGACAGCTCGCAGAAGCCGAAAAATTACTGCAAGAACTTACCGTCAAGTTCGGTGAATCAGCGGACATATTGGTCACCCGCGCTCGGCTGGCTGCCCGCAGCGGCGAAGAACAGGCCAAAAAAGCTTTTCGCGCAATTGCCACAGCCGCAGAAAAGCTCTCAGACGAAGATCGGCAGCGGGTTCTGAGTGTCCTGGTCGGCTATTCTCTCCAATTCTCCGATTTCGATGCCGCCCGACAGTGGTGCGCTGAGTTGAGCCGTCTGGCACCGAACAATCTAAAAGTGCGGCTGCTCCTTTTTGATCTGGCCATCCGGGCCCAGGACGTAGCCAGTTTGAAGCCCGTGCTCGACGAGATCGCGCGGATCGAAGGGCGGGGACCGATCTGGCACTACGGCGAAGCGGTTCGGCTGTTCCTCGAAGCCAAAGGTGAAAATCGCGAGCAACTGCGACTGGCTCTGGACCATCTGGCAAGGGCGAGTGTCCTTCGCCCCAACTGGATGCGGGTTCCGGCTCTCCAGGGGCAAATCTACGACCTGCTGGGAGATACCAGTGCAGCCATCAATGCCTACAGCCGTGCTATCAGCCTGGGGGATCGCAGCATTCTCACGGCGCGGCGACTCGTTCAGTTACTCTATGGCGAGCAACGTTTTCTGGAGGCTGATAAGATCATTCGCACCCTGGAAGAGCAGCAGGCACCTTTCTCGTCAGATCTGGAAAGACTCGCCTCCACGGTCTCCTTGCGTCTGGAAGACTACGAACGGGCGCTGGAACTGGCTCGACGTGCTGCGTCAACCTCCCAGGATTATCGCGATCATGTGTGGTATGCCACGGTTCAGGCCGTCCTGGGACTCCGTTATCGAGCGGAAGGTCGTACCGCCGACGCAGATGCAGCATTTGCGGAAGCAGAAAAAGAATTTCGCAAAGGGGTCGAGCTGGCTCCCGAATCGACTGATGCCTGGGTTGCCCTGGTGCAGTTCTACGCCAGGATCGGCGATCAAACCAAGGCGAAAGAAACTGTTGATGAAGCCCGACAGAAGATTAAGGGCGGTATCGCCCCGCTCGCGATGGCACAGGTTTTCGAAGTGCTCGGACAGCTCGACGAAGCCGAAAAGCAGTACCAGGAGGCCCTTGCCAGCGCTCCCGATAATCCTTCGGTCATCCGGCAGGTGGCCGAATTCTATCTGCGGACCGGCCGTGCTGACTCCGCTCGCGCTCAGTTGGAAAGAATCACAAGTGGACAGGTACAAGCACCTGAGACGGATGTTGTGTGGGGGCGACGCAGCATGGCCCTCTTGCTTGCAGCCCAGGGTGGCTATGAAAACCTCCAAAAAGGGCTGGAACTGATTCGTCAAAACCGTGCTGCGGCTGGTCAACAGCCCTCGATTCAGGACCTTCGTGCGGAGGCCCTTCTGTTGAGCGCCCATCCCCAGCGCAAAAAGCGCGTCGAGGGCCGCGAACTCTTGGAAAAGGTGGTCAACGAGTACAGCGGGGCGACGCCGGAGGATCGATTTATTTTGGCGCAACTCTACATGGCCGACGGCGACATTTCCAACGCGGCTCGGCACATGCGAACTCTGCTGGCTTCACACGGCAATGAGCCCCGCTATGTACGCCGCTACGTGACCTTCCTTCTTGATCAGTCGCAAACGTCGGAGGCCGAGATCTGGCTTGGTCAACTCGAAAAACTGGTTCCCAACGACATGTCCGTCGTGGCGCTCCGCGCCCGATTATGGACGATGCAAGGACGCTATGAGGACGCACTTAAGCTGCTGGAAGACTTTGCCAATCAGGCGGACGAAAGATCCGCGGAAAAACAACCTGGTCCGTCATCGCCTGAATCGGGACCCGAAAAAAATATTGCCAGCACCACACCGACGGAGGAATCCAGTTCCCAATCTCTTTCGGAGGAACAACGGCTGCAGCAGGTCCGCTGGGCTTTGGCCGGGGATACGCTGGAGTACCTCGCCAGCTATCTCAGTCGCAACAACAAGCCTGACGAGGCGAAACGCTTTGTTGCGGCCGCCGAAGCCATTTACCGTCGCTTTGTAGACAAGAACCCTGAGGCGGCGGTCCTCCTGGGGGCCTTCCTCGCCCGTCATGATCGTGTGAATGAGGCACTCGATCTGCTCGAGAAAAACTGGCAGAGCGCTGACCTGGCCCTCGTTCGAGCAGCCACCACAGTAATCATGGGGCGTGTGTATCAAGACCGGGCGGCCGCAGACCGTGTAGAAAAAATTGTTCTCGCTGCGATTCAAAAACATGACCGACCTCTGTCGCTGCTTCTGCTCCTGGGTGATTTTTACGGACTGCAAGAGCGAATCCCAGAGAGCGAACAAGCGTACCGAGAAGTCCTCAAGCGAGATCCTAAGAACATCATCGCCCTAAATAACCTTGCCGCCGTGCTGGCCCTGCAAAAGGTAAATGTTGAGGAGGCGGAAAAGCTCATCAAAACAGCCATCAATATAGCGGGGCCAGGCACGAATCTCCTTGACACCTACGCGATGGTTTTGATGGCTCAGGGCAAACCGCAACAGGCGGCCGCCGTCCTCCAGGAAGCGATGGAGGATCAGCCCTCAGGAATTCTCTATTTCCATGCGGCCCAGGCACTGGCCCAGCTGGGGAAAAACAAAGAGGCGGCGGAGGCTTTTCAGGCAGGTGTCAAATTGGGACTCAAAAAAGAATCCCTCCATCCCTTGGAACGATCCCACTTTGATGAACTGGCAAGAAAGCTCGGGCCGCTGATGGCCGCTTCGTGAGAAATAGCCCGCCCGCGGTGCTGTCTCATTGGAGTCGAAAAACTTGCTTCTTTCGCCGGTTGAGTTTGCGCAACGAGAATACCTTATCCATTTCGCGCAAACACCGTAAGGCTCCCCATCCCGGCTGGGTGAAAGACGATTCAGCAGAATGGTCGATAACTGTCATATCACGACTTCCGACCAATCGGGCAGTGGAACCTGAGTTTCTACACAATCCTGCCTTACAGCATCAGGTCAGCACCCCATGATTGCGCCCCGTCAATCTTTCCAGGATTTGCCACATATTCCTGAGCAAGTTCGACAGTTTGTCTATCAAACCTTGTGTGAGACCAACCAACTGGAGCCAGGGGTTTTCCCCATGCAGGAGAGCTACTTTTTTCGCAAAGGGGCTCCCTGCGCGGCCCTTTTCTGCCTGCACGGCCCACGGCTCATGAAAGTCATGGCCATCTGGGATCTTGAGAAACACGAGGTGCTTTTTTACAACGCAGCCGGAGAGCGCTATCTGCTAGTTCGGGCGCCGATCGGATCCCAATCTCTAATCGAGCCTTCGGAAAATACGGCGCATCCGTGAGTCTCCTCCCAACCGTCCCACTCTAATTAGCCTGACAAGAAAAAATAAACCCGCCGAGCAACGTCTGTCCGGCCGGTTCGAAAGCGACACCGTGGACGGAACAGGACTCGGCGGGCTCTCGGGCAGCACGCGAAAAAAATACAACTCTCAGTCGCGCGGCTCTACAGCGCCGGTCAGGCCACTGTAGTCACTCCGATCCAGGGGATGCCAGAGCGGAAGGCCTTTCCGGACACGCTCCGCCAGCACTTCCAATTTAGCCCGAGAACCCGCGGGAGCATCGGTGGGAACGAATTCTTCGGTCGGAACAGGATCGAAATCCTCATCGTGACCGAACTCACTGATGGCATCAAATACGTTTCGCATGGGACACCTCTCTTTCTAGGTTCACTCCAAGGAACCACCAAACAAACACCCGATGCAAGATAACCGACTTGGCTACGAGATACCTGAGTGCAAATTAAGCGATTACCCCAAAACTGAGTTGGCCTACCCTTTAGTGGGATGGTTCCCACGCCGGGTTTTTTCGCCAGGACTTTTTTATGAGCCCTCACAATGCCATGTGATCGACCTCGGTCGAGCAGACTTTCCTCTAACGAAACGGTCTGCCTGCCGAGTCTTTGCAAGAAAGGATTGTTCGCCTGTGCGGAGCTGCCTTATATCGACGGAACTACAGACAAGGCGGATAACTACGGTAGGATAATCTCGACACTCGCCGCCTTGGCAAGCCCGATTGGGCGACCCAAACCGATCACAGGCCAAATACTGGACTCAATGAGGGCGATGGATAAATGTACCCCCACCCCGGACGTGTTTATTTTATAAAATATCGGCGGGATTTGTCAACACCATGAGCGCCGGTCTTTCCGACCTCACTTTTTTCAATATGCCCAAAAGTAGTTTCCAATGCAAGCCCCGGGGTTAAGGCTCGGCCCGTATCGCTTCGGACACAAGCCAGGCCACGACCCCGGCCATAGCCGGCCTCCCCCTGACTCCCCTGGAAAAATTTTGACTCAAGCGCGGCATGGAGTTCTACCGAGGTTCGCCACGTCCAGAAGATGAACCTGATCTAAGCATCTCTACATAATTTATATCGCGCGACAATTGTATCTTTAATGTTTAGCGACAGCACACGCCGACAAGGGTGGCATTCGAATCGAGTCACGTTTGATCCGGTGCCTCCTCTTCGATCGTTATCTTTACCCCCGACATCAGGGAGAGTATCGATAGTTTGTTGTCATCCATTCCATTATTTGGCCGACACCGATCCTCTTCTGGCTGAGGCTGGGGGTTCCTTTCCACTGCCGCCACCCACTGGGCCAACTCGGTGACCTGGCGTCGAAGTTCCGCTAGCCGGATACCACCAAATGCTGGCGGAAACTCGGCCAAGTGTTCTTCTGCACGATCAATGAGGCGATGGAATCCGATCACGTTTCCGCGTTCCAGGTGCGCCAGGGCAACCGCGATCTGAATCAATCCTTGATAAAACGATCGATCCGGCTCCTCGCTTTCCCGCCAGATTTCTTCCCAGAGCTCGTGCGCCTCGAAGAATTCCCCCTCGTTGAAGAGTTTCACGCCAATCCAGAAAAGGCCTTGGTGACCCATACGTCATTGTCCTCGAGAATCGCCCGGTGCCGAAATCGAATTTCTAACTGTGTGGCTACCTCCTGAGGGTCCGACTCCCGGAGTCCGAAACCAAAAAGGGCGCGTTCCAATTGATGGCAGTGCCCACCTGTATTCCAGCAGCACGAAAAACAAAATCCGTCAGTAAACTCGCTTGACAACGGTAAAGTCTGGGGGACAATGTCAAAATTCAGTCGGCGCATTCTCGCAAGGTCAGATCCCCTGCTCGTGATAACTCTCAAATTCAGAGCGTTCAAGCGAAGGAGATCCAGGATAGCAATGGCTGGTCGTCCCACGCAGCGCATTCGGCAAGTTTTGGAAGTGCTCGAGAAGGAGTTTCCGGACGCCTCCTGCTCGCTCAATTTTACCAATCCTTTAGAGCTGTTGGTGGCGACAATTCTCTCCGCGCAGTGTACGGATGAGCGCGTTAATCAGGTGACAAAAGATCTTTTCAAAAAGTATCGCACAGCCCGAGACTATGCAACCGTCCCGTTGAATGAACTGGAAAAGGATATCCAGAGCACCGGCTTTTACCGGAACAAGGCACGGAACATTCAGGAATGCTGCCGGATTCTAGAAGACAAATATGGGGGGAAAGTTCCACCGTCGATGGACGATCTGGTGACGCTGCCCGGGGTGGGAAGAAAAACCGCCAACGTCGTCTTGGGAACTGCGTACGGCATCTCTTCAGGCGTGGTCGTGGACACCCACGTTGCGCGGATCAGCCAGCGACTGGGGCTCACCACAGAGAAAGACCCGGACAAGATTGAACAGGACCTCATGCGTCTTGTTCCCCAGGATCAGTGGATTCCTTTCAGTCATCGGATGATCAAACACGGTCGAAAATACTGTACCGCAAAAAAGCCCCGGTGCAGCGAGTGCCCAATGAATAGTTTCTGTCCCAAAATCGGCGTGGAAGGAAGCACGAAGACTACAGGGCAAAAGGCCCCCTCCACGGGTTCCGGGAAGGGAAAACGGGCCACTTCCCGAAGCCGTCGAAAGACCTGAAAATCAGTGTTCTAAGGTTGCATCGGGTTGGCCTTTCAGAGAGCATTCGATTGGCTGCTGACATTGCTCGGAGTATCAAGGCCATTTTTCTGAGCACAGGCTGATTGAGGAGACCTTATGATCCTTTCTGGAAAAGAAATTTTGGCACAACTGGGCAAGAAGATCATCATCGAACCGTTCAATCCCGCACGGTTGAATTCTAACAGCTACGATTTAACCCTTCATAACGAGCTGATGATCTACGAGGAAGTGGTCCTCGACATGCGGAAACCCAATCGAGTCCGGCGGCTCATCATCCCAGAAGAAGGGCTGGTACTGACGCCGCACCAGCTTTACCTCGGTCGAACGGTAGAGCGGACCGAAACTTACGGGTATGTGCCGATGATTGAGGGCCGCTCCTCGGTGGGCCGTCTGGGGCTTTTTGTTCACGTGACCGCAGGTTTCGGGGACGTGGGTTTTCGCGGGTACTGGACGCTCGAAATGTTTGCAATCCAGCCGGTTCGGGTATACCCAGGCGTCCCGATTTGCCAAATCTTTTATCACGAGATCAAAGGCGAGTACGAGGAATACAAAAGCGACAAGTACCAGGACAACCAGGACATTCAGCCGAGTCTTCTGTTTAAAGAATTGAACCCCGATTTGTGCCAAAAGCCGCGATCTAATTTGCCGTTTGGCATTGAAGAGATCCGTGGGTAGTGCGTTTTCGGCATTTTGAATTTCTAGGAGTTGCACTCCGTCCATGTCGCCCCCGTCTTCTGCCGTCCCGTCGTACACCAGAGTGGCCGCTGCACTCGCGGTGGCTCTTGGCATTACCGTACTGACCCTCCACGATGTGGCGGTCGAGCGGGGAGGACCGGGCGTCACCTGCGATGAACTTTATCATGTGGGTTATGGCAAGCGGCTGGTCAGTTCGCTGCTCCGAAATGGAGTACACTTCTTTGCCCGGGACTGTATCCGGCAGACTTTTGCGTGGTCGCCGGACGGTCCTCCGGTCCATCCACCCCTGGGAAACTGGATCCTCGGATGGTTCCACTGGATGTTTGATCCGGCTCCGCAGGAGCTTTCTCAGCTAGCCATTACCCCGGCCCGGTTCGGTACCGCTGTGTGTTTCGGCGTCCTGGTGTTTCTCGTGTGTTGGGCGGGAATTTACCGCTACGGGCTTATTGGGGGGCTTGCGGCCGGTTGC
Organism: Thermogutta sp.; assembly: GCF_039793925.1. Classification (GTDB taxonomy): domain Bacteria; phylum Planctomycetota; class Planctomycetia; order Pirellulales; family Thermoguttaceae; genus Thermogutta. Next base: position 58,491 of record NZ_JBAMME010000294.1, read on the forward strand.
TCTCTCGTTCTTATGCCCCGACTGTTTGGTCACGCTCATTTGGCGGCCCTTGATGCCATCACGGTACTGATGTGCACGGCTACGGTTCTGGCTGTGGTTGTGGCAGAGCGAAGCGGGCGATGGTGGGCGTTTGCGTTGGCGGGTTCTGTTTGGGGCCTTGCCCTATTGACGCGTTTCCACGGACTGCTCTGCAGCCCACCCATTCTGCTCTGGATATTCTGGCGACGACGCTCCAAGGGCATTGTCCCTGCCTTTTGCTGGCTGGCCAGTGGACTTTTGATCTTCTACATCGGCTGGCCGTGGTTATGGTTCGACACATTGCAACACGTCAGGCTATACGTATCCACAAGCACCCAGCGGACCCCCATCCACGTTTTCTACCTCGGCCGGGTGTGGGAGGACAGCCTCGTTCCTAGACATTACGTCTGGGTGATGTTTCTTGCCACGATGCCGGTTGGTTTACTCCTCGCGGGTGGAATCGCGATCTTCTCACATTGGTCGTCGCGCTCGTCTCAAAGGAACACCTTAACCCCCGCGCCCCGGATGGATGCTGCGGATTTCCTTTTTTTGGGCACGATGGTTTTTTTCCTCGCCATTTTCACGGGTCCGAGGGTCCCCGTCTATGACGGCGTGCGACTTTTCCTTCCGGTGTACTCTATGTGGGCCTTGCTGGTCGGCCGGGGCACACAGGTCGTCTGGGAATGGATTTCCCGGGTAAAACGGCTATCCCCACCTTACGGCCCCTCCTTTCTATTGGGCAGCCTGCTCGCGCTTCAGGCCGTTGGCGTGGTGTCGTTCAGACCAGTTTGGTTAAGCTATTACAACTTGCTTGTTGGCGGGCTGGCTGGGGCTGAGCGGCTGGGATTCGAGGTGAACTACTGGGGCGACGCCCTCACGGAACCCTTGCTGGCCGCTGTCGCTCACCGTGCCGAGAAGGGGGAAACGCTGGTCTTTGGACCGAGTCTGGCCCCCTATCAGGCAGCCGGAATCCTCCTCGGCTCACCTTCCCTGGCGGAGAAAGAGATGGTCGTGGTAGGCTGGCCAGCAGGGGCGAAGACACCACCCAAAAACTCCAGGTGGATAGTCATTTATCATCGCCGAGCAGATCTTGATCAGATTCCCGAGGAAATTCGCCAACGGGCGGTGATCAGTGAGATTTCCTGCCAGGGGGTTTGGTTGGCCAGGCTCATTCAACTCCCGGTAGCTGGGACCGATGGCTCACCGTAAATCTGGCGACCACTTTGCAGGAATCGAGCCGTTGAGTGTCTCAATGCTTCGTTTATTCCTCGTCCTCGGGAACCTTCCACTCATCTTCCTCGTCTTCATCGGCGTCGCGTGGCATTGGCAATCCGTACTCCTCATCGAGCCAGCGACGGAGGTCGATGAGTTTGCAGCGGCGACTGCAAAACGGCATCGCGTCCGTGGTCTCCGGATCGAATTGTTTGCCGCAAATAGGGCACCTCAAAGTAGCCATCATCCTTCAGACCGCACCGGTTTTGCGAGGCTATCTACTTTTTCCAGCGAAACGACGCAGATTATGCATAAGCCTGGTACAGCGGAGTTAGGACCACTTCCCAAACATGGGCACGCGGTGGCAAACGCACAATTGCGAGGACCACCTGGGCCACATCTTCCGGTTGCAACATGCGTTGGCGCTGTTCCTCCGGCACAGGTGTCGGACGCTGTTCCAAAATGGGTGTATTCACTTCACCGGGATAGATGTTCGTGATGCGAATTCCGTTGTGTCGTTCCTCGAGCCCAGCAGCCATACCTAGTGCGGTCATTGCAAACTTGCCCGCGCAATAGGCGGGACCAGCCAGCTCCAGGGCGCGTTTTCCAGCGATGGACGAAATGTTGATGATCAGTCCGTCTCCCTGTTCGCGCATCGTCGGCAGGACCGCATGCATGCAGTTGAACGTCCCTGTTGCATGAACGGCGAGAATGCGATCCCAATCTTCCGGAGAAAGGACCGCCATACTTCGGTTGACGACATTGATCCCCGCGGAATTCACCAGAACCTTGGGTGCCCCCAGTTGCTCGCGGATTGTGGCGAATGTTGTGTTGACCCGGTGTCGATCCACCACGTCACACGGAAATGCCGTAAGCCGATCTGCAAACCGGGAATTCTTCACGGCATTTTCCAGCCGAGCGGGATTGCGTCCCAGAATAGCCACTCGAAAGCCCTCCCCAGCCAGGCCTTCGGCGATGGCCAGACCAATTCCGCTCCCACCCCCTGTTACCACGGCCACCGAATCGATGGTGCTTGCCATGAGACTGCTCTTTGTTGCTAGAACCCACCAGCGTCCCCGTGACGCCCTGATGCCATCACGACAGCTCTCCTATTTCCCATTTACACCCAGATGGCCAGCCGCGCCAATTCGGAGCTGCCTGAATTCTGCATATGCGAGCAGTTCCTGGCTGCAAAGAGGACGGGATCCCGCCTGACAGTTTTTCGGTGTCTTCGCAAGTTTGCTTGGTGACACCATGGATGCCTCCGCGCAGGGGGACAGGAGTTCTCGCGTATGCTTTCCACGTCCGCATTGGTAAAATCATTAGAGGGATGGTAAGCCGGTAAGACTTCTTCTGGGGGAGATTTGGCACTGTATGATTTTCAGTCGATGGTATGCGTTTGTGGTGGTCGGCTTCTGGCTGGCCACCATGGGCTGGCTTATCCACGATAAGATGCTCCCGAGTCTTCTCCTGGGATCCCCACCGAAATCGCAGGAGATTGTGGACGCGTATCAGCAGGATCGACTGGTGGGGTGGAAAATCCTGTGGAGAGAGCGAGAAATTGGCTGGGCCATCAGCAAGACCACCGTTTCCGACGAGCAGGTGACCGAATTGCGTCATCTGGTACACTTCCGGGAATTGCCTCTTCACGAGATTTTCCCGGTCGTTTGGCAGGCTTTGGGGGGATCAACCACTGGTCTCAAGATGCGGTTGGAGGTTGAGACCACCCTTTTCTTCGACCCTCTCAAACGGCTCTCCTCATTCCAAACGCGCCTGCGAACCCCCGGGGCCACCGAGTCTCTGGCGATCGTGCGTGGTACGGTAGATAAAGGCCAGATTCAATTGGTACTGCAAAGTGGCAGTTTCATGTATACCACGGAACTTCCCTTTCGAAACGACGCGATTCTCACGGACTCTTTCTCACCCCAAGCAAGCCTCCCGGGTTTGCGGGAGGGGCAGCAATGGACGGTTGAGATTTACAGCCCTGTCCCCTTGCCCCATCAGGCTGTCTCGGGAAAGCCCATTGACGTTATCCACGCCAAAGTGGAAGGGCGTGACTTGATCGTTTGGGAAGGAAACCGCCGGCCGTGCTGGTTGGTGGTTTATCGCAATGACCCGGCCCAAACCGTGAGCACTCACGCTCCACCGCGGGGCCGGTTATGGGTGGAACCCTCGGGAAGAGTCCTTCAACAAGAAGCAAAGGTGGGCGATAGCTATCTGGTTCTCGTCCGACTGGGTGACGCTCAGGCCAGGACACTGGCCCAGCGATTGGAAAAAGCACAAGCTGCGGAGGAAGGCAGATCACATGATTGACTTCTGGAATGTCAGCAAGCGCTACGGGAACAAACTCGCCGTCTCGCAGCTCGACCTCCACATCCCCCCTGGAGAGGTGTTTGCTTTTTTAGGACCCAACGGCGCGGGCAAAACCACCACTATTCGGATGCTGGTCGGTCTCCTTCATCCCACCGAGGGCCGGGTTTCGGTCTGCGGTTATGACACGACCGGGCGGGATCGGCTGGCGGCCCAGTGCATCGGTTATGTGCCAGACCAACCCTATCTCTACGACAAACTGACAGGCCGGGAATTCCTCGAGTTCGTAGGACAACTCCGCGGATTATCGCGCCGCGAACTCTCAGCGCGAATCGAGCGAGAAGTGGCACGTTTTGAAATGGGCGATTTTCTGGACGAGCTCACCGAGACATATTCCCATGGCATGCGCCAAAGAGTGGTATTCGCGGCCGCCGTCCTTCACGATCCTAAAGTCATCGTACTCGACGAACCCACAGTGGGGCTCGATCCCCGAAGCACCAAGCTGGTGAAAGACCTGCTCCGTGAGCGAGCGGCGGTGGGCACGGCCGTGTTCATGTCCACACACACCTTGAGCATCGCCGAAGAAATTGCCGATCGAATCGGAATCATCCACCATGGTAAATTGATTTTCGTTGGGACAGTCGAAGAGCTGCGCTCAGCCCGCGCCAGCGACCACGCTTCGTTGGAAGAAATATTTCTCCAGCTCACGGCGGAAGAGCAACAGAACACCAATTCTCCTTCATCGCCGGAGATCCACACGTCGGGGGGCGACGTCCACATGACGCCGTCGGGAGTCGGTAACCCGCGTCACGGTACTACATCCCGAGAGGATAACGGCGATTCCCCAAACGAAGTGAATCGGCAATTGGGCGAGTCCCCAAACGAGGGCACTCTTCTCGCAACCAAGACACTTCTAGACCAGCAGTGAGGGCTGTTGCTGATGGGTGGCGTGAGTGTTTCTGAGGATCGATTGGCACCGCTGGCAGAGGGAATCCGCCCCGCGGAGAATTCACGGGAAACCCCAGTAACCCTTATATCGCCTCGACTGGAAGCGGCGTTGTTCCGCAACGTCCTGTTCTTGACAGCACGGACGCTGGTCAGACAGACCTTAACTCAGGCATGGTTTCGAGTGTGGCTGGTCGTTATTTTGGGTGGTGGACTCTGGCTGGGGTTGTTGGGGCTTTTTGCGGAGGGATTTCAATTCCTCGAAACCACGATCCCTTACGCCGACCTGGTCGAACAGACGGTGCGGTACGTGTTTGGCACATTCTTCATGGCTCTCACGATCATGCTGATGATCTCGGGGGCCATCCTGCTGCACGGCGGATTATTTCGCGCTCCAGACACTGCCTTCCTGATGACGCAGCCTGTGCGCATCGAACGCATCTTCCTGACCAAATTTGCGGAGACCGTCTTACTTAGCAGTTGGGCATTTATCATCCTGTCCACTCCACTTCTTTTGGGGTATGCCCAAGTCGTGGAAGCGAACTGGCCGTTCTATGTAGCGCTGCTGCCCTATCTTGTGAGTTTTGTCTATATCCCAGCGGCAGGAGGGGCCTTCGTCTGTCTGCTCCTGGCCCGTTTTATTCCCAAGCTGGGACGGATGCTCGTCGTGGTGGGCATCCTACTGGCGATCCTCGGACTGCTCGCATTCTTTCAGTGGATCAGTTGGCTTCCACGCAATCAATTTTTGAATGTACAGTGGCTCGAAAGAACTCTTGATAGACTGAGTATCACGCAATTTCGGCTGCTCCCCAGTTGGTGGCTGGCTACCGGTCTGTTGGCGATGGCGGCCGGCAATTATAGAGACGGTGTGATGTTTTTCCTCCTTATCCTGGCGAACGCACTTTTTCTTCAATGGTGTTGTGTCCAGTTGGCCGGGAAAATCTACCAGCCCGCCTACCTGGCTTTAGCATCTCGTCTGGAAAAGCGCGCTATCAGACGCCGGAACCTGTTCGACCGAGTGATTCTTGAAGAATTCCGCGGGATTCCCGCATTTGCCCGGCAGCTCATTCTGAAGGACATCCGCCTTTTCCGTCGGGATCCGGTGCAGTGGTCGCAGTTGCTGGTGTTCGTTGGACTTCTGGTTTTTTACTTCCTTAACTTGCGACGCTTTTATTATGAGCAGTTTTATTTCGCGTGGGTGAATCTTGTGAGCTTTCTCAACGTTGCTGTGGTGGCCCTCTTGCTGACGACATTCACCACACGGTTTGTTTTCCCACTGATCAGTCTGGAAGGGCCGCGCTTTTGGGTGCTGGGGCTGATGCCCATTTCGCGGCGGGCAATTCTGTGGAGCAAACTCGGATTTGCTCTCGTTCTCTGCCCGCTCCCCTGTGCTTTGCTCGTGCTTCTCAGTGATGCCATGCTCAATGTGGAGCCGTACGTGCTGCTCGCTCACCAATGGGCGATGTTCCTGTGCTGCCTTGGCCTGACAGGCATCGCCGTAGGGCTGGGAGCCCGGTTCCCCAATTTTCGTGCATTTTCCGCCGCTCGCATTGCCTCCGGCTTTGGAGGGACGGTCAATCTCGTTCTCAGCACGGTGTTTATTGTTGTAATCCTCGTGCTGGCAGGACTCCCGGTCCACATCCGCATGATTGCGGAGAGTTCCTTCTTGCTGCCCACGGTAACCGCGAGAATTTCGCTCAACCCGCTACTGGTAGCGTGGCTCACTTATGGTCCGCTGCTGGCCGGGGGCGTAACTCTGGCCGCCATGGCCGTCGCACTTTACGTGGGCATGCGGCATTTTGAGCGTCTCGAATTCTGATTTTAATGCGGGCGCTTTCCAGGGAACTGGATCCCATCTCGAAACCACTCCCCCAATATGGCGGGGTTATTCGGGGCCGATCGGTGCAGGCTCGGCCATCTGCGCGGTAGTCTGACCACTTTTTCGAAACTTTCTCGGTGCAAGGATGTTTACAGTTATGGGATGACATGACAAAAGGGAAATTGTGCGCACCTCGAGGGGATTTTTGTGGCAAATTCCGCTGACAAGCTGTGTATCATGGAAAGGGGAGGCAGCTTTCGAAGAGGTGCGCTGCTCTTGTCGAAAATTGGCCGGGCTTTCGGCTGGTATACTTTGCAGGGTCGGGGAGATAGCGATGCAGATCGCTGAGTTGTTATGGCGGGTATGCGGTGGGGCCTTACCCAGGTGGATGGCCGCGTGCATCGGGTTGCTTCTGGTACTTGTGTGCAGCCCGGCTCCTTCTATTTTCGCGGCCGAGTATGAGGTGGTGGGGGCACTCGCTTATGCGGTGGAACCTGACGTGGCAAAGGAAATTGGGCTCACCGAAAATCAGCTCAAGCAATTGAACGACCTCATCAACAATGCAGAAGCTGAAATCCTCACCACGCTTTCCGAGTTGAAAGACCTCTCTCCTCAGGAGCGGAACGCTAAACTTGCGGAATTCCGCCGGGGAATCGAGGACCGGGGACTCGCCCTGTTGAGCACGCAGCAACGGGCAAAACTCGAACAGATCCGCATGAAGCGATTGGGCGAAAAGTTTTTTACCGACCCGGTCATCGCACAAAAACTGGGCCTTACCGAAGAGCAAAAAGCAGCGCTTGCAAAGGCAGTGGCGGAGCGATCGGCCAGCGCGAAGGCAGTAGGTGCGTCTGAAAACCCGGCAATCGGGCTGCTCAGCGATAACCAGCGTAAAACGCTGCGAGCCATGCTGATGGGAGAACTTGTGAAGTCCGAACCCAGTACCTCAGAGCCCGTGTCAAAGTCAACGGAAGACCAAGACCAATCGCCATCCCCAGCACAGCCTGTGGTTGCGTCCACCTCTGAGAACCCGCCACCGGCGGCAAGCGGAGGAGAACATCCCGCCGAAATGCATGCTGAGGGCTCCGCGCCGGTAGCGCCCCCAGCAAGCGAGGCGTCCCAGTCCGAGGGACCGCCCCAACTCCTGGAAGGCACGCCCGCTCCGGCACCTGGCACACAGCCCGCATCGCCCCCGGGCGAGGCAGCGGCCTCGCCGACCCCGGCTCCGACGCTACCTACCCAGCCCACTCCACAAGGGACAGTCGTCTCTCCGCCTGCCGAATCGGAGGGCAGTCCCGGAAGTTCACCTCCGCCATCAGTCAGCGCGCCACTGACGAATCAAGCCTCCCCCTCGCAACCAGCAAGGCAACCTTCCCAAACTGAGGACCATTCAGCCGCACCCACTCCAAGTGGCCCCAACACGACCCCCGAGGTACCCCCCCCTGTGCCGGCTCCCTCGCCGCCATCGCCTGGAGCGCCGACCGCCCCACAGGCTGACACGCAGATCCAGGTTGCTCGTCCAGCAACCCAGCCACCTTCGGCGACGCAGGAGAGCCAGTTCCCGCAATTGCCACCGCGGGATGTGAAGTTGCGCTTTAACTTTCGCTACCAGCCTTGGAAAGACGTGCTGGAGTGGCTTGCCCAACAGGCGGGTTTGTCGCTTGTCATGGATGCTCCGCCGCCGGGAACCTTCAACTATGTCGACGATCATGAATTTACCCCGGCCGAGGCCATTGATCTGCTGAATAGCGTGCTTCTGACAAAAGGATACGTCCTCATCCGACGGGAGCGGATGCTCATGCTCCTCAATATCGAAGATGGCGTTCCGTCTAATCTCGTCGATCGCGTAACGCCGGAAGAACTGGACTCCCGGGGTGATTACGAGATGGTAAGCTGCCTGTTCCAGCTCCGTAAAATGACGCCGGAGGAAGCCGAGCAGGAGGTGAAGAAACTGCTCGGGCCCCAGGGTTCGGTGGTTGTCCTGGCAAAAGCTCGACAAATTCTTGTCACAGAGACAGCCGGCCGATTAAAAACGATCCGGCGAATGATCGATGCGATTGAGAACCCAGATGCCTCCACAGGAACGGTGCGAACCTTCAAGATCAATCCTTACACGGTTGATCAGGTTTTGAGCATCATCCGTCAGATGTTTCAAATTCCGCCCGACCAAACAGCCACACCAGATGGTTCTCTGCGATTCGCGCTCGATCCCAGCGGCAGCCGGATCCTGGTAACAGGTACGCCCGAGTCATTGGACCGCTTCGCAGAGGTGCTCAAAGCGCTGGATCCGAGCTCCGAGAGCCCGGCAAGCCGGTTGGAAAGCACGCCACAACTGGAAGTGTATCCCATCACCTCGGCGGATCCGCAGATGGTGCTTCAGGTACTGCAAACCCTCCTTGCCGGAATGCCGGACGTGCGAATCGCGATCGATCCAAAAACGGGGGCGCTCGTAGCTTGGGCTCGACCGGCACAACACGCCACGATTCGGGCAACACTTCAGCAAATGCAGGGAGAAGTAGGTCAGGTGGAGGTTATTCCCCTTCGAGTGGTCGATCCGCAACTCGCCGTGCTGGCGATCAACAAACTTTTCGGGGGTAGTGCCGAATCTCCTGCTGCCAATGCTCCTACTGTAGACGCCGACATGACCACGCGAATGCTGCTGGTCCGGGGGACAAAGGCTCAAATTGAACAGATTAAACAACTGTTGATCAAAATGGGGGAACCGAGCGCGGATGGTCCGCCGGGCACGGTCAATCTGATGCGAACGATACCTATGGACGCGGCCACGGCTCGGGCTGTACTGGAGCAAGTCCAAAATGTCTGGCCGCAATTTCGCGGAAATCGACTGCATATCATTCGGTCGGTAGTTCCTTCGGAATCCAACAGCAGCCCGTCACAGGGGTCTTCATCAGGCGCAAATACCGGTAGTGAGGGAAACCAATCTAATGGAATCGAATCGACGCGGATACCGCTTCCCTTAGCCGCAGTACCGGCCCGGCGTTTAGTGCTTGGCTTGAACAGTGGTAGGACTTCCAGTTCGAGCAGCACCACCACCCAATCTGCAAGTCCCAGTTCGTCCGGGAGCAGCACGCCGTCTTCGCAACCACAACCGGGTGGCCCAGCGCCTGGTCAACCGGGTGGTCAACCGCCATTTTTCCGTCCTTGGGGATGGGGCCCGCCAGGCGGTTTCTTCGAGCGACGAGGCGATTGGAATCGAGATCGTGGTGAAGGCGGTGATCGGGGGGAAGAGCGGCAGAGAAATCGGGACTGGTCACGATCTACTTTTTGGGAAGGACCGCAAGAAGAAGACGAAATTCTCACTGAGGATGAAATGAGCCAGACTTTCGCAGGCCTCGGTTCGTCATCCCCCATGGTGAGAATTCAATTAGTGGCCTTCGTCGAGGAAACCGAGACTCCTCAAGCGGCAGAATCAAGTGCTCAGCCTGCACAAGCTGCTCAGGCAGGAGAAGAATCGGCAAGACCGGCGTCTTCACCCTCCGAGGGGCAGAGCGCGACCGGAACCGCTCAGTCACCTGATTCTGCTGCACCGCCCTCGGTGCCGGCGAAGAGCCCGCCGGCCAGTTCCGCGCTCCAAGCCGCGCCCGCAACACCATCCGGTCCATCTGGTGCTGACGCGGCTGGTTCTCAACCAGGCTCCGGCGCCCCGCCCATCATCGTTGCGGTGACGCCTGAAGGTCTGGTCATTGCCAGTCAGGATCCCGAGGCGCTCAACCAATTCGAAGACCTAGTGCGGAGGATGGTGAGTAATCAGGCGGCTGCCGCCCAACAGACGACCCCTGAACTTGTGGTGTATTATCTGAAACATTCGAAGGCAGAAGTGGTCGCTTCCACCCTTGATCAGATTCTGGGGGGAGGAACGCTCACTACGAGTGGTTCCACAGGCGGCTCGCTTATTGGCGAAATTGCCCGGGCTGCCTTCGGAGAAATAGGCGGAGGTCTGGTCGGAAGCCTTCTCGGAGCCGATACGGGTACTTCGAGCAGTTCGTCGACCAGCAGCTCACGGACGACCGCCCGCGTTCAGGTCACCCCGGATTCAAGACTTAATGCCCTAATCGTCCAGGGCTACCCCCAGGACCTGCAGTTGATCGAGGAGATTTTGCGTGTCCTGGATCAACCGGATAGTCCGCAGGATGTCGCCGTCCAACCGAAAACAGTGATCATTCCAGTAAAGAACACTCAGGCTGAAGAGATTGCGCAAATTCTGCGCACCGTGTACCAGGACCGTCTGGTCACAGCGGCAGGCGCCAACCGCCCACCTAGTCCGCAGGAAATCATCCAGCTCCTTCGGGGCGGTCGGGGAGGATCGGGAGGACGCACACAGCCGCAGCAGGAACAGGAAAAAATGTCGATTGGCGTGGATACGCGGACGAACTCGCTGATCGTGTCCGCACCCGAAAGACTTCTCAATGAAGTTCGGCAACTTGTGGAACAACTCGATCAAAAGGCCATGACCGACTCCGAGGAGACCACGGAGGTGGTGACTCTCCATAGAACCAGCGCGGAATCGGTCAGTGCCGCCCTTTCTGCCTTGCTCGGAAGCGGCGTCCAAATCCGGGGAGGAAGCTCCAGTCGCGGAGCGCCCACCACCACGAGCACATCAACTCCCTCTTCGTCCAATCGTGGATCTCAAGGTGGGTTTCCGTTTGGGGGATTCCGCGGGTTCGGCGGCATGCCGTTCGGCGGCATGCCGTTTGGCGGCTTCACACCGTTCGGCAATCGTGGTGGCTTCTCGTCGTCGGGGAATCGCGGATTTGCCCCCAGCAGTGGAAGCGGTCGGGGACGGTAGTGCCTGATTAGCTCTTTATGCCTCCGGCTAGCTGGGCATTGGATAGGACAAGCTTTCCCGGAGCGCGTTAACCCACGTGGGGACGGAATCTCTCTTGGTAAATGCGTGCACAATTCCGCGAAGTGTTACACCCGGGACAGAAATTCTCCGCTCCGTGTGTCCACCTTCACAGTTTCCCCTTCCGAGATATATTCGGGTACCTGAATAACCAATCCGGTTTCCAATACCGCTGGTTTAGTTCGACCCGTGGCTGATGCACCACGGACATACGGATCGCATTGCACTACCTTCAACTCTACTGCTACAGGCAACTGGATTCCCACACACTGGCCTTCGTAAATCATAGCAAAAAGGCCCTCCAGTCCTTCCTTGAGATACTTCAGTTCTTCCTCCAGGGCCTCGCGCGGGAGGACGTATTCATTAAAATCCTGCGAATCGAGAAAATGCACCTCTTGGGCGTCCGCATACATGTAAGTGATCGGTCGGCGCTCGAAATTCGCCTCCTCCAGCCCTTCCGTGCCCTTGAGCGAAATATCCAACTTTTGCTTGGTGATCAAATTCCGTGCGCGAAACTTGTAGAGCGTGGCCGCTCCCCGCGCGCTCGGTGTTTGAACCTGCACCGATTCGATTAAGCACGGCGCGTCCTGATAGGTAACAATCATCCCGCGTTTGATATCCTTGGCCAGTGGCATAGGCAGTTCTGATATCCAGATATTAACGACTTGACCAACGTGTCTGTACCGTTTCCCTCTCAGCTTGCCCCACCAAAATTCATTAAATGACCATCCCCGATTGCGGATCGATAGCAACCCCTGACGTCATGCGGGTGAGCAACTCCAGAACGACGATGAGGGCACTCGGATCGAAGAGATCGCCCGCCTCCTCCTCATCCTCCCCCCAGTCTTCATCCAACTGCTCGAAATGGAGGATATCGAACCGGGCGTCACAGTGGCGCAGCGCTCCCAGGCGTTGCTTTTCCTCCGGTGTCAAGTCCGGGGAATTCAACTCCTTAATCTGCTTTTCCACGTCTTCCTGAACCTCCGGTCCCTCCACGTAGCAGATATCCATGGCGGAATAGGCGTCAGGGGCCACCACCGTAATTGACTCGAACCTGCCTTCCGCGTCCGCCTGCGGGTTGAGAAGCTGATACTGCGGGCCTACCTCTCGAAGCGCTTTGACCACGCTTTTCAACGTTGGCCGACGCTGTCGGGCAAAATACACAAAACACGTTTCCCGCCATTGATAGCGGCTGTCCTCAAACATTGACATTGCAAAACCCCCGCTAGTGCAACAACGCAATCCCTTCCATTCCCTCCAACCGCTCCCGCTATCACGTTCGGTCTGACAAGACTTTACACGAGTCCCCCAGCACGAAACGTGCCGGCACCGGTGGCCATACTTGTTATACATCCGAGAAAAACATTTTCCTATCAAGCTTTCCATTTTATGAAACACTTCGCACCGTGCCAAATCGGGTACGGTCATCAGTTTCGCATTTTGGTCGTCGCCTAGCATCGGCTCAAAGAATTTGCACCCCAGCATTGCGCCAAGCCCACACTCCCTAACCACTAACGCACATCTCCCATCGACTCAGGAGAAGGGCTGTCGTGGAGAATCGGCTGCGAATCGTTCGAGTTTTGACTTCGGGTGTAACGCGTCGTAAGCCGTCCCGCAACCGCAACTCACCCCCCGGGAGGTTCTGGCTTACTTTCCGCCTGCGCGCGCTGCCCACGGGGTTTCAGGAAATGTGCGGACGAGTTCCTTCAGGAGTGCCTGATGCTCGTATTGATAGTCAGTCCCGTCAGCCGAGCCGGGCGGGGCAGTCGCGGCCAGTTTTCCGGCGAGTTCAGCTGCTTCCCACAGACATCGTGCCGCCACGCGGCGGTTCTCCGGCCACAAAAGCGGTGGCTTTAGAAACCATACCATTGCCCTATCAAACACTTTTTGTTGCTTCCAGGCCAATCCCAAAAGATAGCACGGGCCGGCCTTCAACCGGTCAGGAAGCTCCTCGATCGCATTTTCCCACTGAGACAGTTGCTCCGGCTGAACCGACGGCCACCCTCGTCGCCACAGTTGTGCGGAAGCAAGAAGGGCCACGGTTTTGTCACTCGAAGATCGCAGCCCCTCGAGAACTTTCACCGCTTGAGCCGAGGCCGGCGAATCGATAAGGTAGCTGGCCCCAAGAAGTTGAACCCAAGCCACATCAGAGTTCAGCCAATCTCTGGCCCGTGGTTCCACCAACGCCAAAGTCTCCTCCGAAAACCAGGCCAGTGGCGCACACCACACAAAAGGCGACTGCGGATCAAGCGCTATCAACCGGTCGACGAACTCTTCCCCAGCACGGACATAATCCCCCAACGCATGGTAACATCGCACAATTTGCGCGGCGATTTCGCGCTGCCGCCATTCCCGGGGTTCCACCGACCGAGCACGCGCAAACAGCTCCAACGCTTCGCTGACCGCACCTTCCGACAATCGTTCCATTGCCTGCTGGCACAGCGATGAGGTGTTCGGAGAATACGACACAACTTTCTCAACAGGAAAGTGCTTCTCCGTTCCGTCGCTGAACCTGAGAATCAAGCCCGCTCCGGAAAAATTGACAATCCTCCCGCGCCAGCGTTGAACTCGGCCCTCTGTGCCTTTCACCTCGACGAATTCTTCCACGGTGTTTTCTGCAGCGCTGGGACCCGTCTCGCTTCCGACGGGCAGGACATGCCAGGCTCGTGCCGGAACTTCAGATAGACTTTGCCATCCCGAAGGGAAACTCGGTCCGTCCGCCCTTCCCACCGCATAAAACGACAAAGTCAAGAGCGCACACCAGAGAAACGCCGTTCTTCCGAAAAATTGCTTTGGCATGATGCTTACCACAATCCATCAGACAGACGGAGACTCCGAAACCAAATTTTTACTGGCCAGAGAACGTGGTCAGTACGCGGGGCGAATTGCAAAAAGCCTCTTTGCAAGGTTCTACGAAGCCGAAGTGTTCACCGCAGAGCCTGGGTGATGTCGATGTACACATACTGGCCGCCGTTCTGTCTGGCGATCCGTTTAAGAAAATTGTCCGACGTGCCCTCAGGACCGGTTCCGAATTCGATGGCGTGAATGACGATCCCATTCGCCCAGCGATGAATCTGTTCCAGCTTTGCTTCCGATAACCGTGGCTCGTCAGCATCGGTGAGAAAGAAAATCACATCCGGTCGGAGCTGAATAGCCGCCAGAAGAGCAGCATCGTGCTGCGTTCCCCCGCCCGCCGTAATGGATTGAATAAAACGAATCGCCCGCAGCTTGTTCTCATCTGTGGCAAAGGACAGGCGGCCCGGCTGGCCGGCCGGATTGAACAGCGTGGGCCGCTCGTTGTAAAAGATGATTTGAAACTGCTGAGTCTTGTCAAGCGACTGAATGCTTGCGATGAGTTCGCGCTTGGCGAAACTGAGGGCTGTTCTTCCCGATCCTCCCATGCTGCCGGAACGGTCAAACACATAGACAAATTTGTGCCCTGGAGACCGAATTCCAAATAATGAAGCTGTTCCGGCGGGGCCCGGTTGCCGGCCGAAACCACCCCCTCCCGCAAAAAGCCCCTCTTTCCCTCCTGAATGACCCGCCCCCGTTTCCAGGAGGCCCGATGGTCCCAAAATCTCGAAACCTTTTCGTGGGAGGGCATCAGCATCCGCCTCCTGTACGGAGGGCAAAATTTCATCCAGCGTGGGACGCCCCGAATTAGCTTCCAAACCCGCCTGAGCTTCCTCACCAACTTGTCCAGACTCGTCAACGTAATATTCCCGCGGCCCGTTCTGATATTTCAGCGCAATGCCGACCTCGCGGACGTTTTGCTCCGTCAAACCGTGAATGCTGGAAGGCCGGAGCGCGAAAAAAAGGAGAGCAAAAAGGAGCGCGTGGAAAGCTGTGGAAATTCCGAACGAATACCAGAAGCGGGGATTGCCGCTTTTTCCACCCAGGGATTTGAGGGTTTCAGGCTCTTCTGTCGTACCTGTATTGAGCGTGACCATCGTCCCCGAAATAACCGTGTTAAAGTTCCCATGCTATTATAACGCCGATCGGCTAAGCTCTGAAAATCTGCACAGCTTCACGCCCGAAAAGATATAATTGCAAAATCGGGCAGGAAGCGCAATGATACTGCCCAGGGGCTCGCAAGCACATTGTGGTAAATCCAGAGATACGGCCAAGAGGGTCCAGGCCGGGCCGAAGACGTGACTCAGTCGAGGTGAATGTTCGAGATGAGCGAACTCGTAAATCAACTCAAAATCGTGAAATATCCTCACCCCGCTTTGCGGTACAAATCCAAACCGGTCAAACGGGTAGATCGGGAATTAGGCCAGATTGTGCGGAAGATGTTCGATCTCATGTACGAAGCGAACGGAATCGGGCTGGCTGCCAATCAGGTCAACCTTCCCTACCGCCTTTTTGTCATCAATTTGACAGCGGACGCTAATGAGAAAAAAGAAGAACTTGTGTTTTTGAATCCTGTTATCCTTCGTCGCAAGGGGTTCGAGCAGGGCGAGGAGGGGTGTCTCAGCCTCCCCGATTTGAGGGGTACCGTTCGACGGTCGAAGGAAATCGATATTCTCGCGTATAACTTGCAGGGTGAGGAAATCTGCTGGCGAGTGACCGGCCTGCTTGCGCGAGCCTTTCAGCATGAACTCGATCATCTCGATGGAATTCTCTTTATCGACCATCTCGAACCATCAGAATTACTCGATCTGCGAAGTCACGTGGAAAAGTGGGAAGACGAATACTTGTCGGCAGTCTCGGAAGGAGTAGAGGAGCCGGAAGAGAAGGTGCTCAGTCGTCTCCGTGAGCTGGAAGCTCTCCGCACGTAAGACAAGACTTGTCGAGTTTGACGAGAGTTGTGTCTTTGGCTCGACCTCTACAGCAAGGTGTCTGGGTACCTTTCGGGACGCGATTTGGCAGTAGCCTACATGTTGATTACACTAGGGATATGAAGCACAAAGATTCTCAGACCGGCAGCCGCGCCGAAAGGCGGGCGCTGGGTCGTTAATGATTTGCTTGAGCAGTGGTTACTTCTTTGAAATGGCGGGTAGTTGTTCCACCTGCTGGTGTGTCTGACGAGGCGCCTCGCATGTCTTGGCACGATCAACACCGTTGGCTTATCAGGCGTTGGTTCGCTCTTGTCTTGGGTGTGCTCTTAGTTACGGGACTAAACGCGGTTGCCCGTACCGAAGAAGGCGCTAATCCGGAGAATGCTGCACCGCCTCCGGGAAATCAGCCGGCGCAACCCCTGACGCCCTCACCGGCCGAAAAGCAACCTGAGGCCATGCCGATTCCGGAGCAAATCCTGGGTCCGCCACGGCGCCTGGCCCCGGGCGTTTTGATCACGATCCCGCCCGATGTCCAGGTGGATGAAACCCACAACCGCCAGGACATTGTTGAGTTGGTGACGGCGGATCCACAATTAGACTGGGCAAAAGGGGTTGACTTCCGACGCGAGGTGTACTGTCTGGAATTCCAATTCAAGCCACCGCGGCTGATTCAGGTCGATCTGCCTCAGCCTAGCGGCAAACTCCAGCGAAAAACGATCTGGTACCTGATTTATAAAGTGACCAACCGTGGGGGAGCTCTTCGGCCGGTCCTTGAACAGGACGGTACCTACCGCGTGGATTCGGTCGACGTACCTGTGAGATTCGTCCCCATGTTTTACTTGGAAGCAGAGACGTCCACCGGCGTTAAGCGGTATCCGGACCGTGTTATCCCGCTCGCCAAGTATCCTATCCAGATGCGAGAAGACCCCAACATTAACTTCTACGATTCGACCCAGGTAGCCACGCGAGAGTTGGCGGTAGGCCAGTCGCTATGGGGGGTTGCTACCTGGGAAGACGTGGATCCGTCCATCGACAGGTTTTCTATCTTGGTAGTGGGATTATCAAATGCCTATCGGTGGCAGGACCCCCCTGGTGCGTACAAACCCGGCGACCCCATTGGCCAGGGTCGACGATTCGAGAGGAAGATCCTTCAACTGAACTTCTGGCGGCCGGGGGACGAATACATCTTGCGAGAAGACTCAATCAGATTCGGCCAGCCGGGGACGGTTGACTATGCGTGGATCTATCGTTATTAATGATTTGATAGCCACCGTCCATTGTTGGCTGGATAAAAAGTTGGTACCGGAAACAGATTTCGAGCAAGCAGGCGCGATATGGCACACAAGAAAGGCCAAGGATCAAGCCGTAACGGGCGGGATTCAAATCCCCAGTACCGTGGGGTGAAGTTCTTCGGTGGACAGTTCGTGAAGGCGGGAACCATCCTCGTCCGCCAGCTCGGCACAAAGTTTCATCCCGGCAACGGCGTGGGTGTCGGTCGTGATTACACGCTG
The DNA here is from genome assembly GCF_039793925.1 of Thermogutta sp. GTDB lineage: Bacteria > Planctomycetota > Planctomycetia > Pirellulales > Thermoguttaceae > Thermogutta. The sequence goes on from NZ_JBAMME010000294.1 coordinate 75,948, forward strand.
TACGCCCTGGTGGATGGTTATGTCAAGTTTGATCGCGGCGGTCGTCGGGTTAACGTTGTCAGTGCGTTGAACTGAACGGCCCATCATCCCCGAAAATTTGACGGTAAACAAGTCAGCCAGTCAAAAGGTTGCGCAAAAAGTTGCGCTGTGAAAGTGTGATTACCACGGCTACAAATCTTTGAATGTGTTCCCGGGACCGCGTCATGGTCCCTTTTTTGTGCGCCGTGGCCGGAAAAGTAACATGACAGACCGAGTGAATCCTGCACCGCGCTGCTGCTCGGGCATTAACCTCTTCTGAAAGACCGTAACGCAACCCATGTTCGTGGATGAGGTAGAAATCTTTGTGAAAGGAGGACGTGGCGGCGACGGCTGCGTCAGCTTCCGCCGGGAGAAGTACGTTCCTAAAGGGGGACCAGACGGGGGGGACGGGGGCGACGGTGGGAGTGTCATTTTGGAGGCGCAGGAAGGCGTGGACAGTCTGGCCGCGCTGGCACACCGTAAACATTGGATCGCCGAGAATGGCGAGCGCGGAGGTCCGGCTCTGTGCCACGGACGGTCAGGCAACGATTTGATCCTCGCCGTGCCTCCGGGGACTCTGGTGTTCGACAAAACGCACAACTTACTCCTCAAGGATCTTTCCCGACCAGGGGATCGCGTGGTGGTGGCACGGGGTGGAAAAGGCGGAAAAGGGAACGCGGCCTTTAAATCGCCCACAAACCGTGCGCCCCGCGAGGCCACCCCGGGAAGTGAAGGAGAAGCCCGCCATTTGCGTTTAGAACTCCGTTTGATCGCGGACGTGGGATTGGTCGGGAAACCGAACGCCGGCAAAAGTACTCTGCTCAGCCGAATGACGCGTGCGCGTCCCAAAGTCGCCAACTATCCTTTCACAACGAAGCATCCCCACCTGGGGCGCGTTGTGCTCGACATGGAGCGGAGCTTCGTGATGGCGGACATTCCGGGGCTGATCGAAGGAGCTCATCGGGGAGCAGGCCTGGGTCATGAGTTTCTCCGCCATATTCAGCGTTCCGGAATTCTCGTTCACCTTGTCGAGCCAGAACCTTACGACGGTACCGACCCCATCTCAAATTACCGCAATATTCGGTTTGAATTGGAACAATTCGATCCTGGCCTAGTCACCAGACCCGAAATCGTCGTTGTGACAAAGGCGGATCTGCCAAGCGCGGAGCGCGTTCGGCAGGAGCTTCAGGACGTCCTGCAAAAACCGGTGCTCAAAATCTCGGCAGTGACCGGTGAAAACCTCAATATTCTGGCCGAAAGGATTTGGCAAACTTTAACAGATCAGCGGTCCGCGCAGCCCACTCTTTTTCCCAAGATCCCCATTGGTTAAGGAGGCGCTTGCACAAGCATCTCGGCGTAAATCATAATTCTCATAAGTTTACATCGAGTTGTCATGGCACCTGACTGGGGATCGCACCATCGATGGACCGACGCTTCTTTTTTGCCGTGGACATCGGCAATACCCGAATCAAGTGTGGCCGCTTTCCCTGGCAGCCGACCTCTGCCCGGTTGCCGGTTCCTGAACAGGTTGTGTCCATTCTGCCAGCGACAGGAAACTGGGAGGCCCTCGAAGAGGTTCTGAAGTCGCTCCCCGAGCAATCCGGGACGCTGACCTGGTGGATCGCTAGCGTCAACCGTCCGGCGACGACCGACCTGGTGGAGTTTTTGCGTCTCCGTCGCGCATCCGAGAAAGTTTTTCTCCTCACTTCACAGGAAATCCCGATACCCGTATCGCTTCCCCATCCCGATCGGGTGGGAATCGACCGCCTCGCGGCGGCGGTGGCAGCGGATACCCTGCGCCACCCCAAGCATCCGGCCATTGTTGTGGATGTAGGCACGGCCATCACGGTGGACGTGCTGAGCTCCCACGGCAGTTTCGAAGGGGGCGCCATCGCCTGTGGACCGGCCATTGCTGCCCGAGCGCTCTACGAATTCACGGACCTTCTCCCGCAGATCGAAACCGTCTGGACGTCACCCCCTCCCCCGATTGGCCATAACACTCAAGAGGCCATGGCCGCCGGAGTGTTCTGGGGAATGGTGGGCACCGTTCGTGAACTCATCTTTCGGCAAACCGAGCATATCTCCGAGGAGCCGGACATCTTTGTGACAGGCGGAGGTGGTGGTCTTCTGGCGAGTCTGCTTGGTGGTTCCGCCCGATTTGTGGAGCATCTGACACTCTCAGGGATCGCGTTGACAGTGTACTCCTACCTGGCACACCACCTTCAACGCGGTGGTTCGTGATCGCAGGAGAACGTGTTGCGATACTGCCGAAAAGCCCGGGGCAAGTAGTCGATCAAGTCCGAAGCGATCATGGCCTCTTCGGTGAGATCGGCAGCCGCCAGATCCCCTCCCAAACCGTGAAGATACACCGCGAGCTGAGCGGCCGCGAACGGCTCCAACCCCTGCGCCCCCAGCGCCGCAATCAACCCCGTGAGCACGTCTCCGGAGCCCCCGGTCGCCATACCCGGGTTGCCGGTCGTGTTGAAATAGCAGCGAACCCCGTCGGTGACAAGCGTAGGATGCCCTTTGTAAACCAGGACCACTCCCCATTCTCTCGCCCAATGCTGGGCGAGCTGCCAGCGTTCCTCGATGGGGCGGCGTGTGTCGGCGATAGATCCTACCAGCCGCCGGAACTCTCCGGGATGGGGTGTCAGAACTCGCGGACCGGCTGGACGTGGTAACTGACCATTTTCCCGGGCAAGCGCGTTCAGACCATCTGCATCCAGGACCAGCGGTTTCCCCAATTCCGAGTACACCCGAGCCACAAACCGCGAGAGTCCGAGGGACCGTCCGAGTCCTGGTCCCAACGCTACCCAATCCGCCTCAGCGGCAGCGTCCATCACCTGCTCAAAAGCCCGCAACGAAATTCTTCCCTGCCTATCTGCCTCAAGCGGAATTGTGGTGTATGAACGCTCATAGGCTGCGACAATCGAGAGCACCGGTCCGGGCGTTGCCACTCTCACAAGGCCTGCGCCCCCCCGAAGAGCCGCCAGACCAGCAAGCCCTGCCGCTCCCGACATGCCCAAACTCCCGCCGACAATGAGGACGGTGCCAAACCGGCCCTTATGGGCATCCCGGGGTCGCATCGGCAACACTGGCAAAGGGGGATTTTGAGCGAAGTTTTTTTCAATCATTGTTTCGCAGACCCCAACAAGGCCCGCCGCCGAGCACTGTTTTTGGCAATCAACCCTGCCACGTAGCCACCCTTGAAACCCGCGTCGATGTTCACAACCACCACGTTGGCCGCACAGCTATTGAGCATACTCAACAGGGCGGAGACGCCGCCAAAGCTAGCGCCATAGCCAACACTGGTGGGCACTCCAATGACCGGACAGGATACGAACCCTCCCACCACGCTGGGGAGAGCTCCCTCCATTCCCGCTACCACGACTACGGCGTCCGCATCTTGCAGAAGGTGGAGATTGGCCCGGAGTCGGTGAGGTCCCGCCACCCCCACGTCCTGCACCAAACGCACCTCCGCGCCGGTCCAGAGAGCCGTCTCCCGCGCTTCCTCCGCCACAGGCAGATCACTGGTTCCGGCAGTCACCACGGTTACGATGCCACGGGGCTCCGTATCGGTTGACGGCTCTGATTTCGGAATTCGCAAAGTGCCCGCCACTGGGTTGTACCGGCCAGCAGGAAATTCCCGAAGCAGGACCTCGGCCTTATCAGGCGAAATCCGCGTCGCGAAGACATCGACACCGTTTTCAAGGAGCGCGTGAAAAATTTTGCACAGCGACTCAACCGTTTTACCCTGTCCGTACACCACTTCAGGGAAGCCGCATCTCCGCTGCCGATCCAGATCGACCTGGGCCTCGCCAACATCGGCAATTCCCCATTTCTGACACGCCTCCACAAATCGCTCGACATCGAGCTGACCGCTTTTCAATTGCTCGGCGAGGTGTCGCAGTTCATTAATGGGAAGCATCATATGCACAAACTCCTAATGGATCAAACTGATGCCCAGAAGGCTGCTTCACTTTGTCGCTCCGCCTGATCTCGGTCGGGACATCCTCACACATCGTAACGCCTGACAAAGCGTGACCCTCTTCCGCACTCCCCCCGTATGAATTCTGGTGAATTGTATCAGGTCCGTCACGCCGGCCTGAGGAACGTTTGTGTGTCCAGGCCCAGGCAATCCGCCAATAGCGGCAACAATCGGCGGGTGATCACTTTTGCGTGGCGAGGTCGTAACTGGTCAACGGTGGTTGATAATAGCCCATCGCAGCCATCGCCACATCCAAGCGGTAGAGCGGATCCTGCAACAGACTCGGTCGTCTATCCGCAGCCGGGATGGTTGTCACGTAGATCCTGATTTCCCCTGGCACTGTCGTGATCATTTCTTCCCGCCAGTCGCCCACCAGGTCCACTGTCGCCACGTAGCTTCCCTCCAGCCGCGGAGCCAGCTCTTGGGGCGGATAGTACTTACGGATACGAGACCCGATGACGAGTTCCCGATAAGGGTCGGCGTCCCAGTATGCTACCCAGGGACCGAAGCCAGCCAGGTTTTCCTCGCTGATCACCTTACCCTGCGCACTCCATAGTTTTGCCCAGGCGAAATTCTTGTTCGGATCGGTGTCCGCACTGTAGCACTCCGCTCCGGGATAGCGAGGATCGATATCGCTGCACATGCCGTGACTGTGAACGTGCCGTGTCGGACCATCGTATCCCCATAAAATCTCGCCCGTCTTAGCATCCACCATGCACATGCCGTTTTTCGGCTGGCGGGTTTCCATCCCATAATAAATTTCTAACCCTGGTCTTTCAGGATTCAGGTCGCCGACGTACGCATGATCGGGATGGCCAAGCCCTGTAGTCCATAACGGTTTTCCGTCGTCGTCAAGAACAAGTGATCCCAGAATAATTTCGTCCTTGCCATCTCCATCGACATCCGCGGCTTGCGTCCAGTGCGCTCCCTGCCCCTGGTATCTTTTTTCCATACCACGGTTGTCCCACCGCCAGATCTCGGTAAGTTGTGCATTCTCATAGCGATATGCGATTGCGACCATCACGTTGTACGTCCCGCGCAGGACGATCAGAGCTGGCCTTTTACCATCAAGGTACGCCACCGCCAATTGATTCCGCGAGGCGTAGTTGTAGCTGGGGAACATCTCCCGAGCGGGCCAGGCCACACGGGTAATGGGCTTGCCAGTCGGACCGTCGAGGATTGTAAGATACTCAGGCCCACTTTGGACGCGGCCGTCGGGCCCGCGCGGATCACCCTCACCTGTCTTGGCGGCCACCTCGGCCTTTCCGTCTCCGTCCAAATCGTACACGATGTACGGCGAATACCAGATCCCCTGCTCAATGGCCCAACCAAGATCGTACCGCCACAGCATTTTGCCGTCCAAGGTGTAGGCTTCCAGTTTGTAAGTACCCGGGCTCGGCTTCCAATAGGCCTCGTACGGATCGATATTCTGGTTTGGCTGTTTGATAACCACATCGAGTTTGCCGTCTCCGTCCAGGTCGGCAATTCCGATCTTTTGAAACGTGTGATCCCCGTCGAGCCTGATTGACAGGTAGGGCCGCGCCTTTTCGCCGACCGTCACTTCAAAGGAGGCTTCCTCTCCCGTCTCCCGCCCGTGTCTGACAGGGCGCAGAATATAGCGATGATTTCCCGGACCGACTCCGTCGTCCACAAAGTCGCAAGTCCGGATAATGGGATCCTTGTTGAGCCGAACGGATGCCCCTTCATTTGGGTTCTGCCGATACACGTTGAACGCGATGTCCTGCGGATCCTCGCGGAGCAATCGCCAGGTGAGATAAACAGCACGCGGCGCAGCCTGCACGGCGACAAATCCGCGGTCCAGCCTCTCCATGTGACGCTGACCATAAGCTAGTCCAACACCTGTCAGGACCACAAAAGATCCTACAACGACATTCATCCAGCGTACAAACGGCCGGCGATGGCTCCCTATGGGCCGAGAGACCGCCATAGCAAGTCCTCCGCAACTAAGGCCAAATCACACCTCCACCGTCTCCACCGTGCGTCGATGCAAGTTTTTTCGTAATATAATCGGTTGAGAGTGAACCCGCCATCGTGGAATTGGAGTACCAGCCATGACAGAGCTCGATCCGCGAATCGCCGTTTACCCCGGGTCTTTCGACCCGATCACTCTTGGACATCTCAATGTCATGGAGCGCGCCAGCCGACTGTTCGACCGGCTCATTGTGGGTATTGGGGTGAACATCCATAAGTCTCCCATGTTCGATGCCAAAGAACGCGAAGAGCTCATACGGCAGTCCACGCCCCATCTTACCAACATCGAAATCCGCACATTTCGGGGTTTGGCCGTGAATTTTGTTCGCGAATGTGGCGCAAAAATCATGATCCGCGGAGTTCGTCCGATCACCGATATTGCGGCAGAAATCACCATGATGATGGCCAACCGCCGCCTTGCCCCGGATGTGGAAACACTTTTCATGATCGCCGACGGCGAACTCGCCCATGTTTCCAGCTCGCTTATCAAAGAAATTGCCCCGATTGCCTCCGATGAGGAACTTTCCCGTTTTTTGCCTCCGCCGGTCGTCACAGCCCTGCGGGCAAAACTGGCTGCTTCTGCCCGAACGATGCGGTGAGAGGATCCATGAGGCATTCTCTCCATCTAACATCGCGTGCCACGCAGGTCTCAAAGGAGGGTCCAGGGAGGGCCTGCTCTCGTTTGTCCGCTTCTGAGCTAACTTTTTCAATACCAGGTGACATGCTCCGTTTTTTCGCCAACAGTCCGAACTACCAGGTTGACAGCAAGAATCGACTGACGACAATACAGGGCAGTGCTCCGGTTTTTGTGGCGTGGTGAGATTGGATCGAAGATGCACGGAGGCTAATCACCCCAATCACCGGTTTGACAAGCTGACGGTTTTGTGTTTCGCAAATGTTCGCTTCATGCACGTGTGGAGGTTGCTTGCAATGTCAGACAAAGTATCCAAATCGTCTCGGCGGGAATTTCTCAAGACGACTAGTCAACTGGCCGTCGCTACGGCTGTCAGTGCAGCCGTAGTGCCGCACGTTCACGCAGCAGAAGACAACACCATTCGGATTGCCCTTATCGGATGTGGAGGACGCGGAACAGGCGCCGCGTTCAACGCAATGTCCGTTAAGCGCGTGCCCATCAAGCTCGTCGCGATGGCTGACGTTTTCAGCGACCGCCTGAATTCAAGCTACGACAACCTTAAGCAGAGATTCGGCGACCAGGTGGACGTCCCCGACGATCGCAAGTTTATTGGCTTCGATGCCTATCGGAAGGCCATGGATTGTCTTCGCCCTGGCGATGTGGCGATTTTTACTACTCCTCCCGCCTTCCGTTGGGTGCATTTCACCTACGCCATTGAGAAGAACCTCCATGTATTCATGGAAAAGCCGGTGACTGTAGACGGCCCAACCAGCAAGCGCATGCTCGAACTGGCCAAGAAATCAGTGGAGAAAAACCTCAAAGTCGGCGTGGGGCTGATGTCCCGTCACAGTCGTGCCCTCCAAGAGTTGTACAAGCGTATTCAGGATGGCGCCATCGGCGACATCATCTTCGAGCGGGGCTACCGCATGCATGGTCCGATCGGTTATTTTGCTTCCACCCCCAAGCCAGAAGGAATCAGCGAATTGCTTTACCAGGTGAGGCGATTCCACAGCTTCCTCTGGGCCAGCGGAGGATCCTATAGCGACTTCTATATCCATATCATCGATCACCTTGCCTGGATGAAAAACGATTGGCCTGTCAAAGCCATGGGGTTGGGTGGCCGACATTACAAAACAAGCCCCGAAGGCGTTCCCTACATCGATCAAAACTTTGACGTCTACGCGGTGGAGTACACCTATGCAGACGGGAGTAAATTCTGCTTCGATGGCCGCTGCATGGCAGGGGCCGATAACGTGTACTACAGCTATATCCACGGATCCAAAGGGTCAGCGCTCGTGTCTGCCAGTGGAGATTGCAACCCGCCCTCCCGCATTTTTAAAGGCCAGGCCCCCGACATGTCCGCGCTAGAATGGGAATCCCAGGTTCCACCAGAAGAACGCGACCCCTACCAAAATGAATGGAACGCCCTCATCGACGCCATCCTGGATGACAAGCCCCATAACGAAGTCGAACGCGGCGTCAAAGCGAGCCTTGTCACATCGATGGGTCGGATGTCCGCGCACACCGGTCGTGAAATTACGTACGAAGAAATCCTCAATTGCCCGCACGAGATGGCGCCGGGCCTCGACCAGTTGACCATGGACTCGCCGGCCCCCCTGCAACTGGGTCCCGATGGACGTTATCCCGTCCCAATGCCCGGACTTAAAACGGATCGCGAATATTGATTCCCTGAGAAATCACACCTAACACTAGGCGAGCATCCGCAACTGCTCAGATACATATCCCATTCGTCCGTCATCGAACAAGGGTGACGGTGGCTTCTTCGGTACACCGTCACCCTTGTATTTCCCCCTTGTATTTGCCGCGATTTATTCCGTCGAGGACACCTGCCGATGTAGCCGCCACGGAGTCCATTGGCTGTTACGGCTCCGTCGTCTCCTGTCCGTTGCGGGAACCTAAACTTCGATAGAGTTGGTAATCCACTGTTTCGCTCAAGAACTTCACGGAACCATCCACAAAACCGAACATGGCCCCGCCAGGATGATAGCTTCCGCAACTTAGTTCCATCACCACGCCGGGTAGCGTGGGGTCTCTCCAGCCGTTGAGAGGTCCAAGCGTGGAAGCGAGCGCTTCGGAGTACTCAGTGCCGCCAATTCCCCCCGGCAACCACGTCGCCGTGTGAGGCAAGCCAATCTGCCAGTAGTCCATTGACTGGCCGTCTTTTTGGAAATTTGGATCGGTGTGCATCTCGCCAAAAAGGGCTGTGTGGCTTGTGCCGTCTGTCACGTCTGCAAAACGAACGGCACTGTTTCCGAACAGCATGCCGTCGAGGTGGATTTGCTCCAACGCCACCCGGGGATAACCGGCAGGGATAGAACTTAGATCATCCGATGCCGCCGAGGAGGAAGCAATGCCGTTATAGCTGTTAGGTACCCGCTGGGGAATGTCGTGGTCTATATGTTCCGGAAGCGGCAAACTGGGACATCGAAAAACCGGGATCACTGTCTGGCATGCCTTCGTGTTGGCTGATCCCGAATCCCAATTACCCGGACCTGATTCCTGAAAAATGAGCGTTCGATACAGCGCCCCCTGCTCAATGTAGGGTAACAACATCGCATGCCAGGATTGTTCCAGCGTGCTAAATCCAAAAGGAAACGCCCCGATCTGATCATGATAGTGATGCATTCCCAGCGTCAGTTGTTTAAGATTATTGCTGCACTGCGCACGTCGCGCAGCCTCCCGCGCACTTTGAACCGCGGGCAAAAGCAGTGCTGCAAGAAGCCCGATGATTGTCAAGACAACAAGAAGTTCCACCAGCGTGAAGCCCGCCTTCATGGTCTAAGTCCTGACAACTCACTCAACCGTAAAACTCGCCCATGTCGAACTTGACCGCGCATGATACTCCAGGAGCACGGCCCGAACAAGCGCACACCCTGAGACACCCGACTTTTTCCCTGCTGATTGGGACGCGGACGTCCGCACGGGTTTGCGAAGAAGCGAGTTTCGGCGCGGAGGGACCTGCTTGTCAGGCCTACATTCCAACGTTTGGATAATCCGTTTCACCAACCGGGCTCCAACTGGTCGGTCCCCTTGCTAGCTAAATGGTAGGGACAATTCATGAATTGCCCCTCCAACACGTTGCGCCGTGGTATCTCATAGCTCTTTTGCATAGGTGGGGATGGCGAGGCGCACACCACCTTGCCAACCATCACAGGGCTCGATAATGTGAAAACAGAGTGCTGATCACGGGGTCGCCAACTGGGCCCGTGCCACCTTGCAGCGACGCCAGGAACATTATTTTCAACGTGGTGCGGTACGGGACCGTGGGCGTCCGGCTACAAGGGTCGGTTCACACAGCACGCGCCTTTCCGCATAAGATTTGGCGGAACCAACTTGGTGGGCCACTCCCGGACCGGTCGTCCAAACGCAACGATCATCCACCGGAGTCGTACGCACGCGATTTTCAACAAGCGAGCAGGACGCGTCGGCACCCCGGAAGATCGCGTCCACAAACGAGTATCCGGCGGATGGGTAGCGGGGGGAAAAAGCGTAAAGCGCCGATCCGCTGTGGAGCACACCAAGTGCGTCCTCACCGGCCAGAGACGTAAAATTATAAAAATCCGCCAGTTGGCAACGAGTAGGTCGGATGCCTCGGTGCCATAAGGACCACACGGTGCGGAACGTTGAGCGCCCGTAGCTCAAGGGATAGAGCAGCGGATTTCTAATCCGCCGGTTGGGGGTTCGAATCCCTCCGGGCGTGCTTCCACAGTTGACCACAAAACCCCGTGATTTCCCGCGTAAGTGATGGATTTCACGGGGTTTTTGCTTGCGCCACAATGTTCTGGAATAAACAACTTGCATGTCAGTTAGAGGCAGAAAAGTCCTGTAGAGCCTGCATCGGACCTGACAAGCAGGTCCCTCCGGTTGACCTCCCGGAGGGACACGCTCGTCGTGCCCGGTGAATGGCAATGGATAATCCATCATGAAGAAGCGGACGTGACAAGCACGTCCCTCCGAAAGAACCATATCGGAGGGACACGTTTATCGGGTCCACACCGGAGAGAGACGAAATCCGTGGAACCACTCACCCAAAGAGCGTCTCGGCGGCTTCCCATCGAAGAGGAAAAGAGGACACGATAAAGAACTGATAAAGAACCTCCGGCCGCGAATGCCCATGAAGGGCGATGTTCCGGACAGTGTTTTAAGTGTTTCGTCAGCGTCCACTGTACTGTTTCATCACTGCCGTTGTCAACATTTTCCTCGGCCGGAATCTGGTCCACCGCCGGGCCCCCGAGCCTACGCAGGGGGCTCGTGTGGCTGCCCATTCCCTCCACAAATAGCGCTGGCGGAGCTAGTCCACCTGCATGTTCTCCGAGTTGGCCCGCTGGAAGTCCATCACGATCTGGTTGCCGTCGTAGGCAAAGTTCTGTTTCTGTTCGTAGTCCGGGTCCCCGGTCAGGTCGCCCAGCTTGCGAACGAAGCGGTTCTGGGAATCGCAGGAGCAGCAGACCACGGGGTTACCCAGGCTGCTTCTTTCGGGATGGCGTGCGCTCTCGGGCGGGCCAGGTCACGTTTTGGAAGCGGTAGACGCCGCTGTCCGGTCGCGTCAAGTTGTGCGAAGGTCTCAAGTTGAAATGCGCGCAAATCACTTTTAGCTCTGCGAAAAATACTCCACCTCTGCCCTTTATTCAGCTGATCTGTCCGCGCCTGACTTCGCAGCCAATATGCGACTGATGTTTTCATCAAGAATTCGCTTCAGCTCGAAAACCTCGCGGGCCCACACCGACGCCAATATCTCAATCTCCTCGCCGCCGTCGCCGCGGTGGTCCTGCTGATCGTCGGAGTAAAAGAACCGGCGCGAGACGATGCCGACTCAAAGGCCCCGCGCCGACTGCCGCGTTGGAGCGACGTCAAATCTCTGGGCGGCAGGTTCTGGGGTGTTCTGCTGATCGGCGCCGCGATGGCTCTGGCTCGGTTCAGCGAGGCGTTTCTCGTGCTGCGGGCGTACGACGGCGGTCTTGCTACGGCGTGGACGCCGTTGGCCTTCGTCGTCATGAACCTCACCTACAGCGTCTCGGCCTATCCCGCCGGGCGACTTTCCGATTCATGGGGACGCACGCGATTGCTGACGACGGGACTGGTCGTGCTCATTGGCGCGCACCTCGTGCTGGCGGCGGACCTTCCCATCGCCGTGATCCTGGTCGGCATCGCGCTGTGGGGGCTTCACATGGGGCTAACGCAGGGGCTGTTGGCCGCCTTGGTCGCCGACAGCGTCCCCGACTCGCTGCGCGGATCGGGGTTCGGCGTGTTCTACTTCGTCTCCGGCGTGACCGCCTTGGCGGCGAGCCTGCTGGCGCGCGCCCTGTAGAAATGGGTCGGACCGGCGGGGACATTCCTCGCGAGCGCCGTTTTTTCGGCCATCGCGATCATCGGTTTGCCTTTGAGAACGGCTAGGAACTGAGGCTGTGTCAAGTGGCGCCAAAATAGGGCGTTTAAGCGTGCGCCTGCGAGGTGCTTGCAAAAACTTAAGCCTCAAGGCTATAATCGATAATGAGTCTCAATAAAAGGATCTCATGGGTGGCACGATGAAAGAGCTTCACAAATACTCACTACTTCGCGTCGCGCTAGCCTTTTGGCTCCTTGTCTCATCAATCGGAGCCAATATTCATATATGGCTCTCATCGGCGGAGCTGGGGAGCACACTCACGTGTTGCTCATGCCCTCCGGAAATATCACATGACGATTGCAACCTTACCCATTTTGGTTGTGATCAACATCTGGAAACTTTGCCCAAGTCCAACGACCGACGTGTCACGAGAGGGACAATTTGTCTTTTTCGAAATCCCGCGCTGTTCGAAAGCAATCACGGCTCTCACTGGCACGGCGCGGACCTTTGCGTCATTTGCCGATTCGCCGCTACCCCTATGGATGGGGCGTCGTTTGAGGCTCCCTTCTTGTTCGAGCTACTCCCACAATTTGTGGAACTCTTACCCGAGTTTTGCCTCGTCGCAGAATTAAGGACGGCGATATTTATTCGCGGCCCACCGCTTGTCTAAGATATTGACCTTCCGGCTCAAAGCCGCATCTGCACGTTTGATCTGTCCTCAGCGTATCCACGCTCGTAGGGTCACGATCAGCACACGACTCGTTCGCCGAGTTTTCGTGAGTGATGTGTGTTATTCCCTCAGGGCCGCAGGAGGATCATGGCGTGCCGTCTCTCGGACGAGTTGTCGCTCGCGGGGCGGGCAACACTCGGTTCCGCGCGATAGCTCGAATCATATCCATTTTCGTGCTCAACGACCGCAGCTAGGGGATGGTTGAGCCGATCGGCTTGGCGATCCTGAAAGTCTCTCTGCGCGAACGGTCAGGCGGATCGCAATTGGACTCGGTGTGGGGTATTGCCATTAGACGCCCAATGTAAGCGATAAGATTCGAGCGGCGGAGCGGTGTACCAGCACCGGTCCACGGTTGAATCCTTAAGATTTGGTATTGCCTCTTTACATTGAAACACCGACCTAATACCACGAGAAACTATCAAAGGATAAAGTCGTGAAACGCTTCAATCTCGAGTTTACGAGACGGGGGAGACTTAAGTATCCCGTGCCTACTACCGTGCAAAGCGATGTGTATAAACGCGCCCCACGCGGTGGTCTTACGTTAGTCGAATTACTTGTAGTAATTGCAATCATCGGCCTGCTGGTGGGTTTGCTGCTGCCCGCTGTGCAAGCCGCAAGGGAGGCTGCTCGCCGAGCGTCGTGCACCAACAACTTGAAGCAACTCGGACTTGCGCTTCATAACTACCACTCCGTGCACAATTGCTTCCCCGGTCTGGGAACCACATCCGCGTACAGTTTTTCGGTACAAGCCAAGTTGCTTCCTTTCGTAGAACAAAAGCAGTTGCAGGAGCTTATTGATTTCCGAAAGCCGTTGTACGTCACCTACGGCAGGGGCCAATCGGTATTGAACCCGGCCCAGTTGCCCGCGGCGAAAACATTGGTGGCGCTGTTTCGGTGTCCGAGCGACGGCCATGACGCCTTCTACGAAGAAAGCGCCGGAGCTGTGGTAGCCGGCGGCAACTATATGGTCTGCACGGGGAGCGGAACCGGTGTGAATTATGACATCAGGTATCCCACCGACGGGATGTTTTATTACGGTTCGAATCTTGGGATGCGCGACATGACGGACGGCTCCAGCAACACCATGGTCTTTTCGGAGACCCTACTCGGTTTGGGAGTCAACCGCGACGGCCCGGTTTCCGATCGCTCGTCACGACGAAGACTGATCTGTTCAATGGGTGGAACTCTTAATCCCGCGCCGCAACCAGGTCTGGCCGGGGTTGTCGATCCCGATTTGGATCACGTCACGCAAGCCTGCACGCGCTGGCTCGGCAACCGCGGCTTTGGTTGGATTGCGGGAAAGACGACTGCGTCCACTTTCAGCGCTTACCTCAGACCCAACGCCGAGGCGGCCGATGCGACTGCCCATGGCCTTGGATTTATCGCCGCCAGGAGCAATCATCCCGGCGGCGTCAATGTCGCGATGGGTGACGGCAGCGTCCGGTTCATTGCTGAAACCGTGACTCTCTCCGTGTGGCGCGCACTTGCTACCCGCAATGGCGGCGAGTTGGTAAGCACACCCTAACGTGGATCTGCCGCAGCGGTTTTCGGTCGTAAACTATCTGGGTTCTAAGTGCTTTAAAGGAGGAACGAGAAATGAAAGTCGCTTACGTTTTCGCTACCAATATGGCAAGCACGTTCAAACTGACAACCATGATTCTGCCCCAACTCGAAGGAGGCTTTCACGGAGCCAAGGTCGTTGGGATGTTCTTTTTCGATGACAACATATTCTGTCTTCGACGCGGTGATCCCGTGGGCGAGCGTCTGGCCCGACTGGCCGCATCGCACAACATTCTATTGATGGCCTGCGATCAATGCGCCGTTCGTCGCAATCTGGCCGAAGGAGACTTTGAACAGTGCGGGAAGGGGCAGGTTGTCCCCAAGGGGTTGGCAGACGGGGTTCGCGTCGGATGCTTTCCTCAGTTCTATCAAGCCTTAGAGGGCAATCCCCCAGATCAGGTCATCACTCTCTGAATCTCAGCAGCACTGTCGAATCAGTCATAGGCAGGGCATTACGTCATCGAGGGCGATTGGCTTGCGCCGATGGCAGCCGTTTCTGAGAATTCCGTGATTCGTGGACCGCGTGAAACGAGGAGAAGTTCAGCATGAAGATTAGTCGCCGCAAGGTTTTAACGCAAGCGTTGCCGGTCCTGGTGCCGGCGGGTGTGGTGCATGTAATGGCTCATGCGTCTTCCGCAACCGTCGCCCATCCGGCGAATAAAACGGGTCTGCTCGTCATTGGGCACGGATCTCCACGAGAGGAATGGAACGCAGCTTTCCGTGGGCTGGGGGACCGGGTTGCGGAAATGAACCAGAAACGCGGGAGTTTCGCAGCGGTACGCACCGTGTTAATGGAGTTTGCCGAGCCGACGATCGCTCAAGGCCTTGACGAGCTGCAATCGGAGGGCTGCAACGCGATTGTCGCGGTACCCGCCTTTGTGACAGTCGGCCATCATACCCTCTTTGACGTTCCGGCAGCGCTGGGCAACTACTACTCCTACTCTCAGCATTCTTTGGAACACCTGTCTGAACACGGGGTCTCTATCCCCGCCACGAAGGTTCCCGTAATCTATACGTGCGCGCTCGACGAAGGTGATCTCCTTGAGCGTTTTACGTATGCGGAAATCAAAGCTCTATCCCAAGACTCGGAGCGAGAAGCTCTTGTGTTGTTAGTCCACGGCGACTCGGAGCAGCGTCCATTGCTGGAACGGAGATTGCGAGACTTGATGATCTACTGTTGTGCAAAGTCCGGCATCTCCTATGCGGATTACGCGATGATCGGCGTGGGTCAGGGATTCGAGCATCATGGAATCCCGGTCCTGCTAAAAGCCGCTTCCAAACGCGAGCGCGTGTTGGTCATCGGGCTGCATATGGGACTCAGCGCCGAGGGAATTGCGACACGGTCGGCTAGGGTTAGGCCGAATGCAATGGCCGATCTGCAAGGTCGCGATATCGTGTTTTCCAACGGAAATCTGATCGATTTTCCAGAGACGGCAGAGCACATACTCCACATTGCCGAATCCGCGGTACAGGCGCGTCAGTCGTTGCATCGGTAATCGCGAAAAGATTGGTCTTATGCTTGACCGATGACGTTGAGGCCTAAATATCTCGGCCTTATCAATATTTTCACAAATGTAATCGCAGCAAGAAGGGAGACTTCAAAAGCATCTTGAGAAGAGGGTCTGCTTGAAAGCTAGCGTGAATAACTTGATGAAGAATTAGTAATTCGCATTCTCGGTAGACCGGTTTGACGACCGAGGAGGTAATAATGTCTTCCACGAAAACAACACGACCCGATACGGTACTTCTGGGGAGGCAACCTCAGCCTCGAAGGCAAAATCGCTGGTGGCGTTGACAACAGTTTGCGACGACGGGTGTGACGGCAAGTAGTAATTGGCTTCCGTTGCAAGCTGGATGAACAGCGGCGGGGAAGGAGGCGGCATTCCGCGGTCGCCCGTTTATCGGAGGCGGCCGTTCCTACGGTCGGCCCCGGTGAGCTGGCCGGTATTGTCGTGGGTATAGTCGGCCGTGCCGTCCACCGAGTTGATATACTGCGTCAGGCGGTTGGCGGCATCGAAGTTCCAGGTGTATTCCACAAAGGTGGTTTCTCCCTGGAAGTGGCTGAGGCCACGCAGTCGGCCTGCCTGGTCGTAGGTGTAGTCGGACTGGGCGACAAGCTGGGTACCGGCCAGGTCGGCGTAGCGGGTGAGGGTAACAAGCTGGCCTGCGGCGTCGTAGGAGAAGTCCACGCGTTTTTCGGCCACGGCCCGGGAGAAAGCCGCCTGGGCCTCCGGCCACCGACCGAGGGCCTTCAACGCAGCCCCATAATTGTTCCAATAGACGGCCTTGTGGGGACAAAACCGCAAGGAGTGCTCGATCGCCTGGCAAGCCTCGTTGAGGTCGCCCCTGGCCAGGGCAATCACGCCCAGAAAGTGCCACGCCCCGGCATGATGGGCATCCTTTTGGAGGATCTGCCGATAGAGTGTTTCCGCCGTG
>NZ_JBAMME010000295.1:0-92227 GCF_039793925.1 Thermogutta sp.
TACAGGTATTGCAGCACAACAATGCCAAACGAAAGTGATACTGAGTCTCAAGACATGGCGTATCAGCAACTAAGCATTTTCAGAATGGAAAGGAGATAGATTATGTTCAGTCATTGTAAAAATCAGCGGCGGTCGGCGTTCACCCTCGTCGAGCTGTTGGTGGTCATCGCGATCGTGTCCATTCTGGTGGGTTTGCTCCTACCGGCTGTCCAGATGGCCCGAGAGACTGCCCGGAGCGCTCAATGTCGCAGTCACCTTCGCCAAATCGGCATTGCCGTCCATCATTATGCGAATCTTCACGACGGGGTCATGCCTTTTCACGTTGGAGAAGGCGACCTCACCGATCTGAGTCAATCGGCAGTGGAAGCGCTGCTGCCGTTTTGTGAGAACAATCGGGCAATTTTCGCCTGTCCTGGCGACGTCGGCACCGTGGAAGATTCGACCCCGTTTTTTAAGTCTCTGGGAACCAGTTACAAACTGGAAGGCCGCGCCTTCAGTCAACGATTCCTTCCTGAACGAACCGTGATGGAGTACGACACCAAGACCGGTACCTGGAAACCCAAGAAAAAGGAAGCCAAACCATGGTTCGTTCGCCGTTTGGACGACCATATTCAAGGCTACGACACCAAGAAAGCCGCTGAGGGTAAAGAATTAAAACCCGAAGACAGAGTCCAGTCGCACCAAATTCAACTGGCACGCGATCTTTTTGAGCCCTGGAAAGCTGGCGAAATCAAATCGTTCCCGCTCCGGGGTGTATTTACGGTCCAGCCATTTCACACTGGGCATATGAACGTGCTCTTCGTGGACGGGCACGTTGTCACGGTGGGAAGCAAAGCTGAGTGGGAGCTTCTTCGCGGGAAAGATCCCAATGGCAAAGACGATTAACCTGCCATCGAAGCCCCTTTCGCACAGGGAACTACCCGGTGCTTGCGCGGGTGTCTGCTGCGTTGGTCAAGATGATGGCAAAACAATTCAACGGGTTCGAACAATCAAGCCGCGATAGAAAGGGTCCCCATGTTCGCTTTTATTCGTACACTTTCACGACCGCTCCGCCAATTTCACCGGTGGATTGGACTCGCATTAATGATCCCGTTGTTGGCTGTCGCGGTCACCGGAATTCTTTTGATTCATCCCAATTGGTATGAATCACGCAAGGTGGAGGAGCTGCCTCCCAGCCCGCCGCCACCTCGGGAAATAGCGCGGGTGATTGCGACGGCTTTGGATGACGCAAGCAAACTGGAGGGCTTCCACATCAAGCAGATCGACGTGCGGTTTCACTCGAGCTTGGGCTGGTTCGTGAACGTCAAGGGAGTGCACAGGTCAACCGCTCGAGAACGGCAATATGTGCATCCGGTTGCCGCTACCACTTCGCAGACGATGGGAAAATCGGCTCAGCAAGCTATCCTCTCCGAACCTCCTCCCAAGCCGGGCCTAAAAAAATTTTTCAAAGACCTTCACACGGGCGAGATTTTCGGCAAAGAGTGGGCGTGGATCTGGGCGGATCTTGTGGGTTTTTCCCTGGCGTTCCTCGCCTGCTCCGGACTGATCATTTATCTGCCGGTGTTCTGGGCCAAACGCAAGCGGAACACCAATCGTGTGTTGGCTGGTGAGGTCCAATCATCAATTGGTCCCTTTAAGTCGACTGAAAGTCGGGAAGACGTTTCATGCGCGCGTTCGGTTGGATAGCTGCAGCGATTCTCTTCACCTGGTCGGTCTGGACACTTTGGCCAAGGTCGACCACCGTCGAACTTCCGGAGGAGCTGATTCACCAAACCGTCGAAAGCATCCGTCAGACGCCGGATTCGCACTGGCCGGAAGATTTGGCCAAGCTAGAGGATCGACTACCGACACCAACAGTTCAGGTGATTCTCGCCCAGGGCATACCCGGGGAGCCCGCTCTCGTCCTGGCCGTGCCAACGGACAGCTCAGAGGAGGAACAGTCCACGCACTGGCGGCTTCCGTGGCCGAAACTTAGCGGTGTGCTTGCCAAAGGGGCAGCCCAGCCAGTTGCGGTGTCTGAATCCCGCCACCGCGTTCGCTATATCCATCACGTCTTTCCGGTGGACGGGGAGAAACAACGCTATCTGGTGGTGACTCGCCTGGATCCTTCTACCGGTCCACGATGGTGGGCGTGGATCAGTCTTTTCACAGCCGTGGCCATCGGCATCGCTCTCTTTTTCATTCCTGAGAATTGACGAGCTGTCGCTGGCGCGTCGGGCAAAGGGCCGGGTTGCGTGCGCAACTTGGGTCCTAGCAGACCCCTAAACCTCCGCGTAAAGGGATCTCGCCCGAAATCTAAGCTGCCGAAATGAACAATTGCCGAAACGACACACCGGTTGACCGGATCATCGCTTTGGGAGTTCGATGCGGACGCCGAGTACGTCGAGAAATCTTGCCAGCCACACAGGATGGGCCGGCCAGGCGGGCGCCGTCACCAGGTTCCCATCCACGTAGGCCTGATCGAGATCCACCTGCACATAGGTGGCTCCGGCATTGACGACATCCGGGGCGACAGCCGGATAACAGGTGCAGATCTTCCCCTTGAGCACCCCTGCCGCCGTCAGAAGCTGGGGACCGTGGCAGATCGCGGCGATTGGTTTGCCTGCCTCCGCGAAGTGGCGGATGATTTCAATAACGCGCTTGTTCAAACGGAGATATTCCGGGGCACGGCCACCGGGAATGCAAAGGGCGTCGTAGTCTTCCGGCCGGACCTTATCGAAATCCGCGTTGAGCGTGAAATTATGGCCACGCAGTTCGCAATAGGTTTGGGCACCGTCGAAGTCGTGTACGGCAGTTCGGACCTGTTCCCCGGCCGCCTTGCCGGGACAAACGGCATGGACCGTCAGCCCCACCATTTGGAGCGCCTGAAACGGCACCATGACCTCGTAGTCTTCCACATAGTCACCGACGAGCATCAAGATTTTCATAGAAACGGCCTCCTCAGTACTGTTCTCATGTAACCCGGTTTTTTATCAGACCTCGATCGATTGACATCAGGGGGCAGCATTTCAAATGGAAAGCATTCTCCTCAGTTGGAACCGAGATGAACTCACGCCTGAATTCCTCCGCACTCCTGCGGGGCGACTGTCCCAGGGTCTGAATCTGACGCCTCCCCCGTTACTGGACCGGGGAGCGCGGCGAACACGGATCATCCCTTTTCCGCGCTGGTTATCATTTAGCGCCAATTATCGCGGAAGAGCCGAACGAAACAAGGCTTGCTGCAGGCTGATATACTTCCCCTTTTTCTTTGACGATATCGAACATCACCAAACCGGCTTCTCGTCGGGCAATTCATGAATTGCCCCTCCCAGACAACGGGTAAGCTATCGCCAGAATCCCCCAACAACCCGTCGAGGTTTTGACATCGTCCATCTTCCGGACAAAAAGTGGGGATGGGTCACGCACCGGGGGTGTTGCAGTCGTTAGAAAAATGGCCCAAAATACCAGCATTACTTCGCCATCAGACTTGGCAATGGCGTGGCAGGTTGGATCGTCACGGTGTCTTGTGTCGGCAGTTTGTTAAGGTAAGGAGCGAATCATGGCGCGACCAGTCACGATGTTCACAGGCCAGTGGGCTGATCTTCCTCTGGAAACTCTCCTCCAGAAAGTGAAAGAGTTCGGATACGACGGCGTCGAGCTGGCATGTTGGGGCGATCATTTTGAAGTCCGCAAGGCACTTGAGGACGATGAGTATTGCGCAAAAAAGCGGGAGCTGCTGGCGAAATACGGCATGCAGGTCTTCGCGATCAGCAATCACCTTGTAGGTCAGGCCGTCCTGGATAACATTGATTTGCGCCACAAAGCAATCCTGCCCGACTACGTATGGGGAGATGGGGATCCAGCAGGTGTCAATCAGCGGGCGGCCGATGAACTGAAAGATACTGCCCGGGCAGCGCAAAAGTTGGGTGTGAGCATCGTGAATGGTTTTACGGGTTCCAGTATTTGGCATCTGCTGTATTCATTTCCCCCGGTGCCACCTGACATGATCGAGGAGGGATATCGCCTCCTTGCCGAGCGGTTTATCCCCATTTTGGATGTCTTTGAGGAGTGCGGCGTGAAGTTCGCGTTGGAAGTCCACCCGACTGAGATTGCGTTTGACCTCTACACGGCGGAACGAACGCTGGAGGCTCTTAAGGGACATCCTGCGTTCGGTTTCAATTTTGACCCCAGCCACCTCATCTGGCAGGGTGTCGATCCCGCGCAGTTTATCCGGTATTTCCCAGATCGGATTTTCCACGTACACATGAAGGACGCGATTGTGAAGCGTGACGGCAAAGGTGGTATCCTGGGCAGCCACCTCAATTTCGGTGATCCGCGCCGGGCCTGGGATTTCCGCTCGCTGGGCCACGGCAGTGTGGACTTTGAAGAGATCATCCGGGCCCTCAATGACATCGGCTATCAGGGACCACTTTCGGTGGAATGGGAAGACAGCGGTATGGACCGTGAATTCGGCGCGAAGGAAGCTTGCGAGTTCGTCCGCCGGATTGACTTCCCGCCCAGCAAAGTGGCCTTCGACGCCGCGTTCGACAAGGCTGAACAGGCCAAAAAGGGCTGATCGTCGTTCCGCCTGCACACCAGGTGGATAGTCCGACCGGTCATCGGGTGAGTCGGATGTGCTGTAACCGTCTATCGAAATCGACACGGTTTTTGGACCGTGTCGTTTTTTTTGCCGAATGAATTCTGTTCGGGAAAGACAGCAAGGAGAACGGTAGGAACGTACCCACGATGATTCTCTACTGCATTCGACATGGAGAAAGCACCTACAACTCGGAAGGCCGCGTCCAGGGGCAGTCTGATGTGCCACTCTCCGATCTGGGACGGCGACAGGGTGAGGCCCTGGCCGAGGCACTGGCAGATGTGGGGTTGGAAGTCATTTTCAGCAGTCCTCTTCGCCGTGCTTATGAAACGGCAGAACTCATTGCCCGAAGAACAGGGGTGCCGATCCGCACCGATCCCCGACTCAAGGAAATCAATGCCGGGATTTTCCAGGACCGGCTGCGCAGCGAACTGGTCGCCCAATTTCCCGAAGAGTACCGCCGCTGGACCTCCGGGGATCCGGATTTCGTGATCCCTGGCGGAGAATCGCGCCGCCAGCTTGCCGAACGAGGGGTTGCCGCCTTTCGCGATATCATCGCTTCCGGCTACCAGCGCGTGGCGGTCGTCGCCCACGGACGGTTACTTGTGGTCACGCTCAAATCTCTCCTGGATTCTCTGGATGCGTGCAAGATCCCAGCGGCACTTCAAAACGCGTCCATCACCACTGTCGAGGTGGAGCCTTCGACCGCCCGGATGCGTCTGATTACCGCCGAAGACGTGCGTCATCTGGAAGGGGTGGGACTGAGTGGGAGCGGCGACTTGTGACGCCATTTCCTGATTTGAAACGCGTCTTTCTGAGAACGTCGGTTCGATTCACCCCGGCAGGCCGAACGCGGCGCCACCAATTTCCTCCCCAGTTTACAGGAATCCCTGCACGGATTCATAATGGGCTACCGACCGCAAACAAAACCCTACCGATGCGAGATCGACGCCGTCATTGGCGGTTTCGAGCAGGCCTTATTCGCACAATTTGTGGAGGTTGCGTCCTCCGTGCGAACTTACGATGATGAATCGCGGATGCCTTCGCCATCCGGGTCAGCGTCAAACCAGCGTGGGAACCGAACAAAGACCGAGAGGAAATCACGCCATGAAATCGGAAGTTGCTCTGGGATTAGTTGCGTGGATCCTGGCTGGTGCCTTGAGTGCAAGCTGGGCGGAAACCCCTGCATCCGGGCAGTTGCCGAACATTATCTTGATTCTGGCAGACGACCTGGGATATGGGGATTTGGGATGTTACGGTCAACAGATCATCCAGACGCCCGAGCTGGATCGCATGGCTGCTGAAGGAATGCGTTTCACACAGTTTTATGCGGGGGCCACGGTTTGTGCGCCATCGCGTTGCGTCCTGATGGTGGGGCAGCACACGGGACATTGTTCCGTCCGGGGAAATGCGCCCGCCAATCAACGAGCCAATCAGTCACTTCGCGAAGAGGATATCACCATTGCCCAGATCCTCAAAGCTCGCGGCTACCAGACAGCGCTCATTGGCAAGTGGGGACTGGGCGAAGGCGAAGAGCCGGGTCATCCCCTGCGAAAAGGTTTCGACTACTTCTTTGGCTATCTCAACCAGGGACACGCACATAACTACTATCCCGAGTTTTTGTGGCGAAACTGGGGTAAAGTCATGCTGCGAAACGAAGTTGTCGCAGTGAAGGCCAATTACGGCGCCGACTTTACCCCCGGCTATGCGATCAAAAAAGTTGATTATTCTCATGACTTATTCACTGAAGATGCTTTGCGCTGGGTTGAGGAACACAAAGAAACGCCGTTTTTCCTCTATCTGGCATACACGATTCCCCACGCCAACAATGAGGCCACGCGGGCAACAGGGAACGGGGCAGAAGTCCCGGACTTTGGTATTTATGCCGATCGTGACTGGCCCGATCAGGATAAGGGACAGGCCGCCATGATCACCCGCATGGACCGTGATGTTGGCCGCCTGTTGCAAAAACTCCGGGATCTAGGTATTGCAGAACGGACGTTGGTAATGTTTTCATCAGATAACGGACCACACAATGAGGCCGGCCATAACGTGCAACGGTTTCGGCCAGGTGGTCCCCTGCGGGGAATGAAACGGGATCTGTATGAAGGGGGCATCCGGGTGCCGTTCATTGCATGGTGGCCTGGAAAGGTACCCGCCGAAACGGTATCCAACCACGTGGCCTATTTCGGCGATGTGATGGCCACTTTGTGCGAACTTACCGGTGCCGAACTACCACCTCATCGGGACTCGGTAAGCTTTCTGCCGACTTTGCTTGGCAGGTTCTCTGATCAAAAGCAGCATGATTATCTGTACTGGGAGTTTTATGAAAGAGGTTCAGCCCAGGCTGTGCGTTTTGAAAATTGGAAAGCGATTCGCAAGCCGATGCTGTCCGGCGAGATTGAGCTCTACAACCTGGCCGAGGACCTGGGCGAAACAAAGAACCTCGCAGCGGAATATCCCGACATCGTGGAAAAAGCGCGGAAGTTAATGGATGAAGCCCACACCCCGGATCCCCGCTGGCAGGTACCAGGCCCAAAAACATCCCCTCCGCGTGAAGCAAACGCTCAGTGACCAGCCCCGCGTAGCCTGACGCACAACAGCGATGTCGCCTACTTACATGCTGTGAACCGATCTACCTGGGTAGCTTGCCGAAAGGTTCCACCAGCACTGACGCCGAAAGCAGGCAGGATGCGCCGCGAATGATCTCCGTGATCTGTCGGACGGTGTGCTTCGGTGTGCGGTCTTTGATACACCAAAGCCAGGCATCGTCACTGGCACGAACAAGTTTGAGCAAAAAGCTTTCATTTGCCAGTGGAAAATAGACGAGCGTGAGACCATAACGCTGACGACAACTGTCAAAAAGACGACGACACTCGAGCCAGGCGGGCAATGAGGCCGGAATCGTTCCTGCCGGCAAAAATGCAACGTGCCGGGTTTTCATAATGGCCTCGTCGGAAAGCACTCCCCGGGCCAAGAGACTACCCAGTCCCAGACGTGAATTCACTGCCAGCCTTTTGGTGAGTGCGCCATTGAGAATGTCTGCGTCGATCACCAGCACGGGCTGATCGCTTTTTTCAGCTACTTCGGTCGCCAATCCCAAAATGAGTCCCGGATCGAGGGCCTCGTCCATAAGCTGGACACTCAGCCAACCCGCGTTTTGCGCTTTCCAGCCTAGGCCTAGGACCAGGATATCGACCAGCTCCTGAAGATGGTGACCGTATTGCTGCCGAAAGACACGGTACTCGACACGAGATTGTTCTTCGGCTTGCGTCTCGGACTGAGTAATTTTCATCTCCGCTCGCCGCGAAGTGATTCCCGACGGTGCTGCGACGTGGGCATCATCTCGTCGCCACACCCGGATCGTCTCGCCGGGCGTTTCCGCTGCCGATCGCGACCTGCTCGCCGCGGAAGAAGCGTGTCCGGAAAACGGGATTGTGTGCGGTGCGACGTCGCGTTCCCTCTCGAGTTGTTCGAGGGCGTCAACAATCCTTGCTCTCGGCTTTTCAGTTTGTCCCATAAAAAAGTCCAAAGGTCCTGCAAACAACTGGCTACTGTGCATTTCGCAATTGACTGAACAGCGACTTGAAGCGGCGCCGGCTGTGCGGTGTGGTGACCCTGGTAACCTCGCGCGGTGGCTGCTCTCCACGCGGCGACGCAAGGTCTTCCGCATCTCGATTTTCGGCGGTTGCACCAATCTCTGGCCTATCTGGTCCCTGCTCGGCATTCCAACCGCCGGTCGTCGGCAGCGATGGAGAACTTCGAGTATTTTCGGACTCATTCTCGGCCGTTCCCACTAATTGCGCGACTTCTCCGGCCTCTTGGTTACCTATACTCGCCGTTGCGGTGAGATTGCTGGGGGGATTGCCAGATTGTCTCACGGATGAAGTCATCACCCCACCCGAGGCACAGCCACGCCGTTCCTTTTCCGACTTTTCCACGGAGTCGTCCGCCCGGCCGATCTGTGTTTGGTTATCGTCCTCCAGCACCGAGGGCTCTGTCATCCCGCCGGATTTAGCAGGAAGAGCTTCCCCGTGACGGACTGCGGAGGAAACGATTGATGAGGCGCATTCCCGATTCCCCGGCACGTCCAGAAGGCCCGTTTGGGGCTTGAATTCGCTACCATATGTCACCGGTGCGCGGGGAGACACCTGAATTTCCTGAGAAAACGTCTCCGCGAAAGGATCCCCCCAATCATAAAAGATAACTTCCACCTCCGGGGTTCGTTTCGCTTGGGGTGACATCTCTCTTTCGAGTTCTGATACGGTGGCCACCACATCGTCAATGCGTGCGACGGGGTCGGGACGATCCTTCAATCCGTCAGGCGGTTCCCGATCTGACACACCTTCCAATACTTCCTTTGACGTGTTGCTACCCGTGAGCAAATCGGTCGGAATTTCAAACGACTCACTGCTTTCATGGGCCAACGGCGAGCGGTCCGGTTCCCCGTGCGGGCCGGTCAGTGATTGAGCTTCTGGATCGCGCCAGCCCTGCCGTTCCACTGGCTCGGCTGGGATACTTGATCCACCCCCGGAGAGGTCTGCCGCGAGGTCCTGGACCGTCTCACTTCCGATATCGGACCAACTTCCAAATTCCACGACGCTGCTTGCACCGGCCGAGCGTGGAACAGGATCCCACGGAATCGGAAACTGTTGGAGATCCGACCACGCTTCCTGCACGAGCTCCGGCGTGACCGTCTTCAGCCCGTCGGCAAAGGCGAGAATGAGCGCATGGTCACAAACTTGGTTGATCAAGCGAAGGACGCCTCCAGTCGCATGATACACCGCCTCGCAGGTTTTTTCCGGAAAAATCTCGACGGGCGATTGCCCGGCACGCTTTATCTGTTGTTCGATGTAGAAAAACGTATCGGATCGGTTGAGAGCATCCAGGTAGCATCGCGCGGTAATTCGCTGGCTGAGCACCTGCAACTTGGGGGCCGTCAAACGCTCTTCCAGCGCAGTCCCTCCAGCTAAAACGAGTCGCACCGCCGGATCCTCCCCACTCATCACATTCAGAAGCGTGCGAATCTCCTCGAGAACTCGGAAGGACAGGGTGTCCGCTTCGTCCACGAGAAGCGCAAGGGGGCGCGAACTGGGCAGGCTTCTGAGATATTCCACCAGGTTCAATCGGAGTTCACCTTCATCCATTCCCCGAAACGGCTGGCGCAGTTCGCAAAGGATGGCCTGCAACACTGCCCGAACGTTGGGAAACCGCCCATGGGCAAGGAGCACCACCTCGCAACGGGATTGAAGCTGCTGGGCCACCACCTGAAGGAGCATGGACTTGCCAGTGCCGGTGGGGCCGATGATGAGCCCTGGCCCCTCCGCCCGCAACACCGCCCGAACCAGCTTCTCCCGCGCCGCTTCCACTGCCTCCA
Source organism: Thermogutta sp. (assembly GCF_039793925.1). GTDB lineage: Bacteria > Planctomycetota > Planctomycetia > Pirellulales > Thermoguttaceae > Thermogutta. The sequence goes on from NZ_JBAMME010000295.1 coordinate 9,954, forward strand.
GGGGAATGTAGTACCGCGGATGGCACGATGCCGGAAAAGGCCGCTGCTTGAATCCAAAAAACTGCTCGTACATAGATGACTCGTGGAATCAGTCTGAGATTGATCGCGTTGTTTGCGCGGCACCCATATGAGGTGCCTGTTTATCCATATCGTGGGGACCATGCGTTTTTGTGAACACCGCAGACGGGATGTCCGGCACGGCAATGGAAAAAACAGGGCATCCCGTGATGGCCCCCAGCTCATCTTCCGAATTGATGGTTCGTCGCTCTGCTATTCCCGTCACGAGCGAATAGGCCGCTTCCCCTGTCAGCAAACACACGAGGAACGCGGCGAGAAAATGCCACCACACGAGTCGAAACGGAGGTTGAGATACCACCGTCGGTTGAGTTTCTTCGCAAAGGTCAGGCACAATTTGCCAGCCCAAAGCTACGGCAAGTGCCCTTTGAGCGGTGGCCCAACTCTCCAAGCTTTCCGATGTCTGGGACTGCACCAACTCCCAACGCGAAACGAAACGTTCGGATGTTCGCTCCGTCTCTTCCAGCAGATCCTGCACACGCATCAAGCTGGCGGCGAGATTCTTCATCGGTGACTCGCCCGGCAATGCCAACGCGGACAAATCATCTGGAGAAAGTCCTCCGCTCGAGGGCGCTGGATTAGAACCCACTGGTTGTTTATCGGGCAGGGTCATCCAGTCGGATGGCCACTGCACCCCTGACTTGGCCGAGCCCAGTGCCTCGCGTGTTCCACGATCGCGCAATCGCAGTTCAGCTTCCACCTCGGCCAGCGCTGCCTCCACCTGCTTAACTTCAGGATGTTCCGGAGTTCTGGTAGCGAGAAGTCGCTCACGCTTTTCCAGTAGAAATTGACGCTGGGCGAGCAGTCGCGCCGCATCTGGCGGCGGAGTCTCCGATACCGACCGAGCCGCCCGCTCGTTGGCGAGACTGGCAAGCTGGGTCCAAATTGTCTCGCGGGCTGCCAGATACTGGTGGAGTGCCTGTTTTGCTTCCTCGTTCCACCGGTTGCAGATTTGCGTTCCCTGTTGCAAAAACTGTGCGACGTGTTTTGATGCTCGGGCCACTTCTTCCCACCTTATGGCGCGAAGTTCCTCAAGGGCCTCGCTCACCTGCCGGCGAGCGATGGAGAGGGAGGTCTCGGCGGGAAATTCGACCACTACCGCTGGAATGTCGCTCGTCGTTTCGTTGTCCGATGGAACCGCCCCCTCAAGCGACTTTCCGCTACTACTCGCTACTTCCCCCATTTGTAGCGTGCCAGTATTCCTCGCAGACCACGTGACGCCTGTTGGGCCCTGTGCGGTTGGATGCGAGTCCGGCCGCGTGAGGAGGACGGTCGCCCTACCGGACAGAACGCGGGAAAGCCACTGCACATCGGCTTGCCAGAAGCTGCGATTGGAAACGGAAAAACCGGGAAGGTCGGGTGTTCGTGGGAAACCGGTCAAATCCGGGCGACCGGGGTTTGGCGCCCGTGGGTCAATTGGGAAATAATAGGGGGAACATTTTAGATGCACACGCGTGACGGGCGGCTGCTGCGAAGGCGACGGGCACTGTGAAACGGGAACGAGAGGCGCTCCCACAAGCCAGAGTACAAGCGTCCCCGCAGCGATGCCCGAGACGGCAGCCACTGCGAAGGCAAACACGGGCACAAGATTACGTCGGACGTGGGAAGCGCGGGTGACCCTCACAAACTGCCTCGTGTGCACACTGGGAACTGTCACTGAATCGACAATCTGCCGCCCTCAGCGCGTACTGGGCGAGCCGAGCCCCAATCCGGCTCCAAACTCAGAATCGTCGATTCGCCTGACGGCCTTGAGGAGGGTTCGAGAAACTGTAACGAGTTTATCCATTTTTCCTCGCTGATCATTGGTTCTCTGAAAAACCGATCTGCAAAGATGTTTCGCATCAAGATTTGTGGAATTACCACACGGCAGGACGCATCCGTCGTGGTCGAAGCTGGGGCCGACGCCCTGGGATTCAATTTTTATCCGCGAAGCCCGCGCTATATTCCCCCTCGAGAGGCGAGTCAAATTGCCAAAAACGTGCCCCGGGGCGTGGCTAAAGTGGGAGTATTCGTTAATTCGCCAGTCGGAGAAATTCGCGAGATCGCGTTTCGCGTCACGCTCGATTGGATCCAACTTCATGGCGACGAATCGCCCGACATCCTCCGGCAGCTTCGCCCGCTCGTCTGCATCAAAGCCTTTCGCGTGGACGAAGAAACGGGGTTGGGTCCCGTAAAGCAATTTCTGGAAGCGTGCGCCGCACAGGATGTGATGCCGCGTGCCATCCTCCTCGACGCCCGCAAGGACGACACATACGGTGGTACCGGAATCACGTTTGACTGGAAATTGGCGAAAGAGTACACGAAGCTCGTCCCCAATCCGCCGCCCCTAATCCTTTCGGGGGGACTGACACCCGAGAATGTTGAAGAAGCGATCCTCACTGTAAACCCTGCGGCCGTAGACGTCGCCAGTGGGGTCGAGGAGTCGCCGGGTAAGAAATCGGCTGAAAAAGTGGTGCGTTTTGTACAACAGGCCAAAGCGGCGTGGGAAAAACTGAGCTCTTAAGGCACTGATTCTGGACATCCAGCGGGCATCATGGCTGAGTCATAGGCGGCAATTCTTCTGAAAGCTGATAGCGGCTCTGAACCGGCAAGTACTTGAGAGCTCAAGCCGGTTCCCGTATCATAGCGGGGTAAGCCATGACACAGCCGAGGCATTCTCAGGCGGGGACCGTTTCTGGCAGCAGGTACCCCGCTGCTTCGGTTGGTTGCTGTGCAGACCGCGGATGTTTTCCCAAATTGTTTTCGTGCATATCATAAACTGATTAACTGATGCTAAGAGGCAGCTACAAGAGCGAAAGCGGCGATCGGCCGAGGGTTCACATCAACGGGCGAATGAACTCCTGACTTTTGAAGATTCACTCGAGGAGATCAGCGTATGTCGCAGACTGCCGTAACCAAGGGAAAGGTGGAAGGGAAGTTGCCGTACAAGGTCAAGGATATCTCCCTCGCTGAGTGGGGGCGACGAGAAATAGAACTGGCCGAAAAGGAAATGCCGGGCCTGATGGCGCTTCGGGAGAAATACGGCCGTTCGAAACCGCTCAAGGGCGCGCGAATCGCCGGATGCCTCCACATGACGATCGAGACAGCCGTTCTCATCGAAACGCTGGTCGAACTGGGAGCCCAGGTCCAGTGGAGCAGTTGCAACAAGTTCTCCACGGAAGATCACGCGGCAGCGGCCATCGCCGCACGAGGAATTCCGGTCTACGCCTGGAAGGGCGAAACTGATGAAGAGTATGAATGGTGTATCGAACAGACCCTGATCTTCCCGGATGGTGAGCAACTGAACCTGATCATCGACGACGGCGGCGACCTCACGGCCATGGTGCACAGCCCCAAGTATGCCCATCTCTTGCCGGGCATCCGGGGGCTGTCCGAAGAAACGACAACCGGCGTTCACCGCCTCTATCAAATGCACGCCAAAGGTGAGCTCAAGGTGCCCGCGATCAACGTCAACGACTCGGTGACAAAGAGCAAATTCGATAACCTCTATGGTTGTCGGGAATCACTTATCGATGGCATCAAACGGGCCACCGATGTGATGATCGCCGGAAAAACGGCGGTTGTGTGCGGTTACGGCGATGTGGGCAAAGGGTGCGCGCAATCTCTCCGGGCGTATGGTGCCCGGGTCGTGGTCACCGAAATCGATCCCATCTGCGCCCTTCAGGCAGCGATGGAAGGCTACGAGGTGACCACACTGGAAGAGGTGGCGCCGCGGGCGCACATCTTCGTGACGGCCACTGGCTGCTGCAACGTCATCCGAGCGGAACACATGCTCGCCATGCCGGATGGTGCGGTCATCTGCAACATCGGTCACTTTGATGTGGAGATCGATGTGGATTGGCTCATGCACAAATCCGGCGCGAAACGAACCACGATCAAACCGCTGGTGGATAAATTCACTTTCCCAAACGGAAAATCGATCATCCTCCTGGCCGAGGGTCGGCTGGTCAACCTGGGTTGCGCGACGGGACATCCTTCCTTCGTGATGTCCAACTCCTTTACCAATCAGGTGCTCGCGCAAATCGCGTTGTGGACCGAGCCAGAGAAATATCCGGTGGGCGTTCACTGCCTGCCCAAGAAATTGGACGAGGAGGTTGCCCGACTGCATCTGGAAAAAATCGGCGTCAAACTGACAAAGCTGACCCCCGAGCAGGCGGCGTACCTTGGAATCCCAGTGGACGGCCCGTTCAAGCCCGATTACTACCGTTACTGATATCTGTCGCTGCGTGCACACCGGTCTTCGTTGATGAGGCCCTTCAGATTAGTTGTTCGGTAACCCAAGCAAGCAGTTAGAAATGCATCGGTAGAATAGATCGGTCCCTGCCCGAGGTGTGCGGGGACCGGTTTTGTTGAAAAACAGCAATTGTCTGGTGGTGTTTGTCTGTTGACTGAATAACCATGCCAGAAATCCAAGCTTTTCGCGGAATTCGTTATAATCTCAGCCACGTGGGCTCGCTGAGCGATGTGATCGCCCCACCCTACGACGTAATTTCTCCGGAGCTTCAGGACGCTCTCTACAAAAAGCATCCCTGCAATGTGGTGCGGCTGATTCTTAATCGAATCGAACCGGGTGATGACGAAGTGAACAACCGGTACAGTCGGGCCCGACGGTACTACAAAAGCTGGCTAGCGGAGAGCGTTCTTGTCCAGGAAGCGGACCCGGCGATCTACGTCTATTACCAGGAGTTCGATCTCCAGGGTGTGCGGTACGCGCGGAGAGGCTTTATGGCCCGAGTGCGGCTCTCCCGCTACGAAGAAGGCCAAATTTTCCCACATGAGCACACTTTGCGCGGGCCTCGAATGGACCAGCTCATGCTCATGACGATGTGCAAGGCGCAGCTCAGCCAAGTCTTCGGCATGTATCCCGACCCTGAGGGACGGACCCAGGCAGTCCTCGATGAGGCCATCCGCGATGTCACTCCCGTGGAAGCGGTAGACCATCTAGGAGTCACGCACCGAATGTGGCCGGTCACGAAACCTGAATTGGTTACGGAGCTTTCCAGCATTGTTGGACCGTCGCCCATCTTCATTGCCGATGGCCATCACCGATACGAGACGGCCCTGGAGTACCGGGAGCAACTTCGGGACATGGGGTACCTCCGCCCCGATCACCCGGCCCACTACGTCCTCATGCATTGCGTGCCCATGGAAGACCCCGGCCTCATCGTGCTTCCCACGCACCGGCTCATTCGTGGAATACCGCCGCTGAGCACCGATGAGCTTGCCAGCCGACTGGGCGACGCATTTACGGTACAAACTGTCGCCCGCTCACCCGAAGCGGCCCGCGACGTATGGGAGCTGGTGGAACGGTCTCCAGATCCGGCCACCCTCGCCTTCTACACCCAAAAAGATGATCAATGGTCGGTCGCCGAAATTACTCCGGCAGGTCGGGAAAAAATGGACGAATTGGCGGCCGATCATACGCCGGAATGGCGAAGACTGGGGGTAGCCGTGCTTCACAAATTGGTCTTCGATCATCTCCTCCGCCCCAATTCGCCGCCGGAGTTCGAGTACGTGCATCTCGTCGATGAGGTGATCGAGCGATTGAAGTCAGGCCAGTATCCGCTGGCGGCCCTGGTTCGCCCGGCCACCGTCACCGACATCCGCGACGTCAGCCTCCAGGGCGACCGGATGCCGCCCAAGAGCACCTATTTCTATCCCAAGCTTTGCTCGGGTCTGGTGATCAACCCGCTCGAGTGAGATGTCTCCCCTGCGATCACCAGGCCTGGGCCGCTGTTTCACATCTCCCGGCTGCCGAGGTTTCCCGGGCTCTGTTCCACGTGAAACCGGAAGAACTTTTCCTGTCGGTCCCTTGACCCGCTGCGGGCTGATTCTGACGTGATTGCCCCATAAACCGGACCAACCGGAGTAAAACCACCATGCAAGGCACTCCCGCGTGGTTTCACCTCCTCGATCGGCACTCAATCCTTTCCTAGGCGATCAATACGATTTTGATCCCGCGGGTGTGCAGCGTTTGAATATATCGACTTGCCAACGCCGAACTCCAGTCACGCTGAGAGCTTGATGCAAGGAGAACGGTTTTGCCGAAAGGGTGCGCAACAGAATTGCGAATGCGGAGGACAAGCGTTCCCTTCCGTATCTTGGCGGGACCTGCTTGTCAGGTCCGTTTTTTCTAGGCCCTACGCGACGGATGTCCATTCTGCGGCGTGAGATCGTATTCTTCCGTTCATCTTCTGGGGAATGGCGATCCAGGATCTGTCTGGGTTTAATGGGCCTTATCACAAGAAATATGCCGAAAGGCTGCCCAGTCTGGGCTTTCAGACTGCCATTCCGCGTTTTTCCACTCATCGGTAGAATAAGTTGACCGATTTGCCCAAGGTCTGGAGCCGTTCCACGTGGAACGCATGGAAAAGTTCGTTCCTTTCGGAGCGAGCTCGAACGTCCGTTGTTATCGACCGGAGAGTTTCTAGACTCTCCTCGACTGAGTGCCGAGAAGCCGAGGCGGCGGGCAGGCCATTTTCAGGGAGGCAAATCGATTATCGACACAATATCGCAAGGAGGTCAGCTATCGGCAGGGAGGCCGATTTGTGCCGCGTGTCATCTGTATTGCCAACCAAAAAGGTGGCGTAGGAAAAACGACGACCGCCATCAATTTGGCTGCCTGTCTGGCCGTGGCAGGTCGGCGAACACTCCTTGTCGACCTCGATCCCCAGTGTAACGCCACTTCGGGGCTCGGCTGTCAGCCGCTTCCTCATCATCCGCTCGTGGCAGGACTACCGCTCAGCAATGCTGTGCTCCAGGTGGATGTGCCGCACCTCGAACTCCTGCCCGGGAGCCGGAGCTTTCGCGACGTGGAAGCGCTCGCCAGGGACAACGGCACATACGCCTCCCTGTTGCGTTCCCACCTGCAAAATGGAATGGCCGGGTACGACTATGTTCTGATCGACTGTCCACCCTCGGTCGGGCAGTTGACCAGGACCGCCTTGGCAGCCTCCCATGAGGTCCTCATGCCTATTCAGTGCGAATATTTCGCGATGGAGGGCCTCGCCCAAATGATCGAGGTTATCCGGCAAGTCATGATCGAGCGTGATCGCCAACTCCAGTTTGGGGGAATCTTGCTCACGATGTATGATCCCCGTCTCGAACTGACTCTGGAAGTCGAGGCGGAAGTTCGGGAATTTTTCGGAGAAATAGTGTTTCACACGGTGATTCCGCGCGATGTGCTGTGCGCGGAAGCGCCCAGTCACGGTTTACCCGTCATCGCCTATGCACCGCGGGCACGAAGCACCCGCGCTTACGTGGAACTTTGCATGGAGGTTCTGGAAAGTGAGTAGAGAAAAACGCCTTGGACGTGGTTTGGAAGCTTTGCTCGGCCGGCTTGATAGTGTCGCGACTGGGGAGGAACATCCGGCCTCCGTGTCAGGTGAGATTTTGGGGCAGGAGTTTTCGCATCGGGATGGGGCCGCTCCCGAATTACGGGAAGGTCCATCACCACCAAAGAACGCCCCGGAGGTGATGCGGATTCCAATCGACGACATCGATCGAAATCCCTTTCAACCACGGCAGGAAATCGACACCGAAGAGCTAATGCAACTGGCAGAGAGCTTGTCGACGCACGGCTTGCTGCAACCGATCGTCGTGCGCCGCCATGGCAATCGCTACCAACTTGTGGCCGGCGAGCGGCGCCTGAGGGCCGCGCGGATCGCCGGTTGGCACGAGGTACCCGCTCGCGTCGTTCAGGCTGACGACCGGCAGCTCGCAGAGTTGGCAATCGTCGAAAACCTCCAGCGGAAGGATCTCAATCCTCTGGAAAAAGCCCTCTGCTTCCAGCGGTATTTGGAAGAATACGGGTCGACGCAGGAGGAGCTTGCGGCACGGCTCAATCTCGATCGTTCGACGATCTCCAATTTCATACGCCTTCTCGACCTGCCCGCGGAGGTGCAGCAGGCGCTACGAGAGGGACGCGTTACCCAGGGCCATGCCCGCGCCTTGCTCGGCTTGGAGTCTGAGGAGGAACAAATCGCTCTCTGCCGCCGAATTATCGAAGAAGGATGGAGTGTGCGGCGGGTCGAGGCGGAAGTGCAGCAGCGCCAACAGGGCGGGGACACTCCTCTCAAGATCGTCCGTCCCGAGTCAGGGCACAGTCCCGCTTCACCGGATGAGCACGTGGCCTTACTGGAACAGGAATTTCGCGCCGCGCTGGGACTTCGCGTGTCGTTGACACATAATGGTCGGGGACGGGGCAAACTTATTGTGCACTTCAAAAATCACGAAGAGTTTGAGCGTCTGCGTAAAAGGATCTGCGGCGGCGAGTTTCGTCAAGCCGTTGGCATGTGACCCCGTCGCACCGTGTGGAGGCCATGCCGCCGCGATAAACGAAATCCACTTCGCACAGGCTCGTTTCGGCATCACCAAGTGAAGGAACTTCGCGCGGAAAGCCCAAGCATGTCTAGGAACCGAGCGGCAAACGACCCGCGGCGGTCGTGGCCCGTGGGCAGTTCGTGAGGACCGGGAAACCCCGACATCCTCGGTCCTCAGGCGCCTGTGAACATCGTTCCTCAGCCTGCCAGGGGCCGGGATGCAACGGTGCACGTCCCGCGATCCTCTCTTAACATTCGCGATCGGCGGCGGTATGATAAAGCAAATGACGCTAAAGAAACCTGCAGACGGGATGCAGAGTCCTGTAGCCCGACGTAACACATATCGCGGGGCGTAGCGCAGCCTGGCTAGCGCATCTGCTTTGGGAGCAGAGGGTCGCCGGTTCGAATCCGGCCGCCCCGATTGTTCGGGTAGTCCGCCGCTTGGCTAATCCAATAATGACTCATAGCGGCCGGTAAAAGTGACCGTTCGCCTGCGGGTGAGTTTGCCTCTTGTGCTGGCGGGCCCGATTCATCACATGGTTGATTGCCCGGCAGACGTCGGCAATCGCCTCGCCCAATCGGTCATCTTGGGCGGTCACCACGGAGGTTCGTAACTTCTCGAGGAGCGTCCAATCCACCTCCCAGCTTTCTTGCCGTGCTGTATCCTCGAGTTCAGCGAGGATCTGGAGGAGATTCTCCAGCGTTTCGCGTCGGAAAGCACAACTCGTGATGTTGTAGGGAGAAGGGGGGTTCATCAATCGCAGCACTGGCCCGCTGGTCTCGGTACGACGCAGCAAAAGATAAAAACCCAAAGACAGAGCAACAACCGGCACGAGCAAAATTCCCCATCCAGAAGGATGCGTCAGTAATTTCAGTTGTACCAACCCAAAAAGGGCCATGGCAAAACCGACCATGCCCAGCGCGATACACATGTAACCGGCCAGTCGCATCCAGCGACCGTGGGCCAAGAAAATGGCGTCCCGCCTTGTATCGCCGGAGCTGCTACAATGGGCCATGGGCTTGACACGCACCACGGTGACGGTAATGTTGTCCGGACCGCCGCGGAGGTTGGCCAGGTTAACGAGCGTCTCCACAGCCTCCGCCGGAGAAAGCACCCGGACAATTTGGCCAATTTCCTCGTCCGACACCTGTCCGGAGAGTCCATCGGTGCAAAGGACAAAGGTATCGCCGGGCTCGATTGGAAACGGTCCTTCGAGATCCACCTCCACGTCCATCTGGGGGCCCAGCGATCGGGTGATGATGTTCTTGGGCACATACTGGGGCCGAATGTCCTCTGGCAGCCGCCTCAGCTCCCACGCCAGGCTGTGGTCCTGCGAAAGTTGCTCAATGACATCCCCCCGGCAGCGGTATACGCGGCTATCCCCCACCTGCGCAATCCATGCCCCCGAAGGGAGTACCGCCAGCGCGCTCACCGTAGTTCCCATTCCACGAAAATTCTCATTGGCCTGGGCACACTGAAAGATTTCCTCGTTGGCCTCCCTCACAGCCTGGCGCAGGGCTTCCGGCGGTGGGAGATCGCGGAGCTTGCGGTAGGCCAGCGGAATGACTTCCACTGCTTTTTTGCTGGCCGTTTCCCCAGCGGCATGAGCGCCCATACCGTCCGCCACCAGGAAAAGATGCCCGCGGTCTAAAAAAGCATCCTGGCTGCCGGCAAGATCTTCGGCGTGGGCGTCTTGATTGTTGTAGCGGCGCAAGCCAATGTCGCTTTTCGCCGCCACCTCAAGACAATCCTTCCAACTGAATGGAGCCAGACTATTGATCATTCACTTCGCGGCCCCCTGAGCTTGGGCCCGGGTCTAACACTGCAATACTTCCGACGGTCGGTTTCAATAAACCTGTCCAAAAAGACAAATGAGATCTGAGCTCCCGCATTGTTTATCGTCAGGGCAGAGCAATCCGCTCCCCCAAATTGCAAAGTTTTCTAGATCCTGCAGATCCCCTGACCCTCCGCGTCATTGTAGTCGGTCAGACACAGTAATTCCAACCCAGTACACACCGTGGGAGAAGATCGGGCCGTCACAATGCAAAATCGTGGAGACTTGATACTACTGACGGCCACACCCCCTTTTTTCATACAACTCACCACGGGGCCACTCCCCTTGGACAGCTTTGACCTGGAATGACGGTTGCAACGGCAATGACGGTAACGCCGCAGCGTGATGGTCGTGCGGATAATCGCAGAAGTACATTTATGTCCGGATTGAGAGGGAAAATTCTTTTCTATGGCCGATGGCGCTTTTTAGCAAAAGGCACACTGGCCGTCCCCCAAGGCGTACGACCCTGCAAGGAGGCATGGGTGGCATGTCCACATGGCTTGCGCGACGTCTCTGGCAAAAACGAGTTGTAGGCAGGTTGATTCTAGTCGGATCCATGCTCGCGTCAGCGCCAGCTCTCCAAGGCGCCGATCAAATAGCGAGGCTGCCTTCCGTCGGTTTTAACGAAATGGGAAACGTTTCGGCGGAGCCCGAGCCGTCCCGCATTGCGTCTGCCCGCGTGCAACCCCCGGCACCTCTCCCTCTAGAAGTACTGGGACTTCGTCGCTCCGCAAAACTCGAACTTGTCGCTCAACAGGCCGACTCTCTCACTGAGAAAGGCTATGACCTGGCCGGGCGTGGCGCCTATTTTGCTGCTCGGGCCCAGTTTCGTGCGGCCCTTGCCGTTGTCGCCCAGGGGCTGGACGCTGAGGAGGCCACCTCCCGCCACGTCACCGCGCTGTCCCGAGCGTGGAGGGCCCTGTCGGAAGCAGAGGACTTTCTTGGCTCACCCGACGGCCTGATCGACCACGCCGCTGTTTCCGAGATTATCGCACGGCACGAAACGCCAATCCTCAAGGATCAAACGTTTGCCCAGTTGACAGCCCTGGATGCGTTTCGCAGTTATCTGAACTACGCGCAGGATCTGTTTGCCCAGGCCGCAGGACATGAGGTTGCAGCATCGATGGCCTTGCGTGGCCTGGGAAAACTGTACATGGCTATGGCGGAAGCTCAGCACAGTGGCGTGCGCGAACCCCTGGCGCAAGGGGTTGTATTCTTCCAAGCAGAGATTCTAGTCTGTCCTGAAAATTACATGGCTGCCAATGACCTGGGTGTTCTTTTTGCACGTGGAAACCGTTGGACAGAAGCCTATCAAGCCCTGACGTATGCGGCGCGAATCCGCGCAGATGACATTGTGCTCCGGAATCTGGCTAAAGTACGACAGAAACTTGGGATAAGTGGCGCTTCTCCTGGAAATTCTTTCGTATCCAACGGTGACACCGCTCGACTGGAAGGGCGAAACGCGTCTGACACACCCGCTGTCGTCTGGGTGAGTCCTGAAACGGTGAAAGGGGCTGACGGGCCTTCGCAATTTCCTGTCGGTTTGTCATCTTCCAAGGAGCAGCAAAATTCCAGCCGAGGTTTGTTTGGATGGGGAATTTTCAGTAACCCGGTGAAGAGTCGCGAATTCCCTGCAGCGCAGGTGAGCTGGTCTGACAACCTCGCGGTGAACTCGGCGTCGAGAACGGAGCCGTCCCAGCCGGAAGGGCCCTCGCTCTCTGACTCTGTGTTGCAACCAGCCCCAGACCAGACCACGCTTTCCAACGCAGTTTCAGGGGCGCCAGCCTGGACGCACAACCCGGCTTCGCCATGCCCTCGATGTGCGGTCGATGGCTCCACGTGCGATCCCCGGCACTGGGGAGGTTGGGAACGCGCACGGTTGATCGCCTGGGAACGCTATGCTCAGGGGGAATATGTCGGCCTTGCCCGCTCGGCGCATGTGCCGGAATACCGCCTGCGGGTGGATGACGAGCTGGAGATTGTGTACCGGCTCACGCGGGAGGCCACATCGAAACCCTACCGGCTCAATGTGGGGGATCAAATCCGCGTTGAGTCGGCCACGGATCCCACCCTGAATCGGGACGTGCTCATTCAGCCGGACGGCACGATCACACTTCTTCTGCTGGGTCAGGTGAAAGCGACCGGTTACACGGTGGCTCAGTTGCAGCAACGGCTGGAAGAGCTTTACCGTCGGTACTATCGCGTGCCGTCCATCACAGTCACGCCAATTTTGGTCAACAGCAAATTGGAAGATTTGCGAGCCACAGTGGACCGCCGGAATGGAGAAGGCGGCCAGGCCCAAAAGGTGCGTATCACTCCAGAGGGCACGATTTCGCTACCCGGCCTGGGGTCGGTTCGCGCCCAGGGATTGACCCTCCGCGAACTCCAGCTTGAATTGAACGAACTTTATCGCCAGGAGGTGGAGGGCTTCGAGGCCATTCCCATCCTTATGCAACGAGCGCCCCGGTACATCTATGTCCTAGGCGAAGTGGCCAATCCCGGGCGATTTGAGCTGACCGGTCCCACCACGGTGATTCAGGCGATCAGCATGGCGGGAGGGTGGAAACCAGGGGCGAACCTGCGGCAAATCGTCGTTTTCCGGCGAGGCGAAGACTGGCGATTGATGGCAACGATGCTCAATCTGGAAGCGGCGCTGCATGGGAATAAGGCCACCCCGTGCGACGAGATTTGGCTGTCTGACTCCGACGTGGTCATCCTGCCGAAGAGTTTCATCCAGCGCGCGGACGATTTTATCGAACTTGTCTTCACACGCGGTATTTACGGAGTATTCCCGCTTTCCGCGACAATCAACTTTTCCAAGCTGAGCACGATTTGATCAATGCCAGGAGGTCCTCGCCGTAGGGGTGCCGTACGCTTGAGAATGCACTTGGGGCCAACTTGCGCGGCGGGCATTGGACATCCTGTCCTCGCTCATTCTGCCGTGGTTGCAATCCCATTTTTTTGACAATTCACGAGCGTAACCTAAATTTTGGCAGACGGCACAACATGCAGGTCGCCGCCCACTCCATGGGAAGTGACCAACGTTGAGCATGTTTGGGTGAGAAGACCCGAACCCAAGAGATTGCTCGTCTTTGCAATGGCTTGTCGGGGTCTAGTCTTTTTGTGAAAAGCCTGATCGTGCAGAGGAGGAACCATGGGAGCGAAAGTATTAGTCGCGGACGATTCCAGCACCATGCGGAAAATCATTATTCGCTCGCTTCAGGCGGTTGGAGTTCAGGAAGCCGTGGAGGCGGCCGACGGAAATGAAGCCCTCGCCTTGTTCAAGCCGGGAGAGTACAGCCTGGTCCTGACCGACTGGAATATGCCCGGCCGATCGGGGTTGGAGGTCATTCAGGCGATTCGGGCGCAAGATCCCCATGTGCCGATCATCATGGTTACGACGGAGGCGGAGAAGAGCCGGGTCCTCCAGGCGATCCAGGCTGGTGTTTCGGATTACCTGGTGAAGCCATTCACCGCCGACACACTCCGCGAGAAATTGGAAAAACACGGTTGTGCGTGCTGAAAGCGTATTTTCCTGAAGGGGAAGCCTGCCGGCCAACATGGCCCTAAAAACCGAACAGCCCGGGATATGACTTGAGTATCCCGGGCTGTTTCCCCCCTGGGCACATCATGTGTGGTCCGAGTTTGGCCTGGTCCACCGGTTTCATTACCGCGACCCGCGCTCGCGGCCCGACCGGTCTGTTGCGTGACCCGGACATCCTTTCTTATCGGCGGAGGGGTTTGTCCACTTAAAAAACTTTGCAAAATCGTTTCCTCCCCTAAAAGCGGTAAGGCTTTCGAGTGCGTCTTCGAAGCGGCGCGAACCACTTCCGCCGAGGCACTTGTTGACACTGTTCGTCCTGTCTAGGGAAAATCATCGCTTTGAGGGCTCCTGAAGCCTGCACTTTCTTCGTGATGTTCAGTCTTCGCTACGAGGAGGAAACAGCATGTTGCAACGGCGAGAGTTTTTGATGTCTGCTGCTGGTCTAGCAGTTTCGGCCGGTTGGGGAATGGCCAGCGGATCATTCGTCCTGGCAGCCCCGGGGGAGTTCTCCCTTCCTCAGCCTGGAGCGGAATTGAAGTTGTCCAGCCAGTTAGGGGTCATTCCCGGTAAAAGCCTCGAAGAAAAATTGGAAAAAATGAAGAAATGGGGCTTCGACGCCGTGGAACTGCCCGGTGACGTCGTGGGCAAAGTGGAGATGTACGCCAAAGCCGCGGCCAATGCCGGGCTGAAAATCAGCGCGGTGTGCTGGGGATCGGCGGGCGGGGCTTTGGTCTCTGAAGATCCGGCACGGCGGGAGGAAGGAATTTCCATGATCAAGGAGGTCCTGGCTGCTGCCGGAGAATTGCAATCCACCGGCGTTATCTTTGTCCCTGCCTTTAACGGCCAAACCAAGCTCACCAATCAGGAGATTCGGAAGGTCCTCCTGGACATCTTGCCGGGAATCGGCGAGTACGCAGTCAGCGTGAAAAGCCGGGTGCTCCTGGAGCCGCTCAATCGGGGCGAGGCATTTTTCCTCCGTCAGGTTGCCGATGCCGCAGCGATCTGCCGCGACGTGAATAGCCCCGGCATCTGCCTGATGGGAGACTTCTACCACATGTACATCGAGGAGCCGAGCGATTTTGCCGCATTCGTTGCCGGAGGTCCCTGGCTCCACCACGTCCATCTCGCGTCTCGGAAGCGTGTCCTGCCTGGTCAGGATGAGCGTTCCTTCATTGACGGCTTCCGCGGCCTCAAATGGGTGGGTTATAAGGATTACTGTAGTTTCGAGTGCGGCGTGCAAGGCGATCGAGAAGTGGAAATCCCCAAAGCCCTGGCGTTCCTACGCGACCAGTGGGAAAAGGCTACTTTGCCCGGACAGGCTTGATTCCTAACACGTGTGCGGACCACGTTACAGTACTTGTATCACTTGATGAGGAGGCGCTTCTATGAAACGGCATCTATTTGGGTTAGCCATCGCGCTGCTGGTGGTCGGGTACCTGGCGGTGGCGGAAGAACGTCGGGCGAGGGACGAGATTATCGATCCGGAAGTCGCCGCTCAGGATCCGGACTTCCACATTCAGGGAGAATACCTGGGCGAAGGTGCTTTGCCGACCGGCAGTGAGGGAAAGCTGGGAGCCCAGGTCATCGCACGGGGGGACGGCAAGTTTGAGATGTATGTGCTTGTTGGTGGGCTGCCCGGGGAAGGATGGGACCGCTCCAAGCCGCGTTTACGTGGAGAAGCCACGCGGCAGGACGGTGAAGTAAGTGTCCGCGGTGAGGGTTATGAGGGCACGCTTGCCGATGGCGTTCTCACCCTGAAGCATGGTCACGGGGAAGTTAAACTAAAGCGTGTGGAGCGCAAAAGTCCCACGTTGGGGGCAAAACCCCCGGAAGGTGCCGTGGTTCTCTTCGACGGCAAAAGCGCCGACGCCTTCGACAACGGCACAGTTCTTCCGGACGGCAGCCTGCTTTCCGGTGTTACGACCAAGCAAAAGTTTGGTGCGTATCATCTGCACTTGGAATTTCGGCTTTCCTGGATGCCCAAGGCCCTCGGCCAGGCACGCTCCAACAGCGGCGTGTACCTGCACGACTGCTACGAGGTCCAGGTTTTGGATTCCTTCGGGCTGACCGGTGAGGATAACGAGTGTGGTGGCATTTACCGAGTGAAAGCTCCGGATGTCAACATGTGCCTACCGCCGCTGGTCTGGCAGACGTATGACATCGACTTCACCCCACCCAAGTACGAGGATGGCAAAAAGGTGGCCAATGCCCGGATCACCGTGCGTCATAACGGCGTGGTGATTCACGACAATTTGGAATTGCCAGGAGCCACGCCAGGTCGGCAGCCGGAAGGCCCGGCCCCCCGGCCCATCCACCTACAGGCCCACGGCAACCGCGTCGTTTACCGGAACATCTGGCTGGTTCCGAAGGATTGAGAGGGACGCTGCATGTGCAAACGGCGTTCCGATCCTGGCAGGGAAAACGCGGAAAAAACCGGGGTTTTACGATCTGTTCCCTGCCCGGCCTGTAAGCTAAAATAAAGTTGCTCGGAGAAAATGCCAGCCGATCATAGCACAGCCGGACCTCCGAGGCTTAGCATGGAGAAGAATTCAGTTTCGAGTTGGTTCGGCCGATATAATGCATCGGTGGAGCGAGCACACAAGTCGATAATCAAACCTCCCGTCGCATATTCCGACGGAGGTGCCAACCCTTACGCGTGAACCAGGGTCGCTCTCCCGGCTTGTGCAAGTGCACGCCTGACCCTCGTTCGTCTCGCAGCGACGCATCCAGTCGCAATATCGCGGGGGGTTTGATTGAACAAAATCGCCGGAATCCTTGCCTGGGTTCCGGCGGTTTTTGTTTGTCACGCATATCACAAGCCTCTTCGTGCCAGTGCCGATAGCGTATCTCCCGTCCGACTTGCATTCCGGAAAAAGGGGCCTCAAAATGTGGGCATGCACGGCGGACCCAGAATCCGTCACCGCCCGCGGCTTGGTCTGGAACAGCGAAGACGAATACAGGCTCAAGGTCCGTGAGACATCGTCTCATGGCGGTCCGAAGCCTGGAATTTTGCAACCAGCTCCAATAATCCAGGGGAAAAACCGCATGCGTGCGCTGTGGCAACGACTTCGACCCGTTCGAATGAGTTGGACGGTCTGCTTTCTGCTCGTTGCCTATCCCCTCGGATCGAATCAGATTCTACTGGGAGAGGTTACTCCCAGTGGCCGCGTTGTCACTCTCGAGCTCGTCGACCAGGAAGATATCTACATTTCCGGCGAAGAGGGATACCACACCTACCGAATTCCCTCCCTCCTCGTGGCCGCCGATGGTACTCTCCTCGCATTCTGTGAGGGGCGGAAGCACGGCCGTGGCGATTCGGGCGACATCGACCTTTTGCTGAAACGATGGGATCCCGCTGGAAAAGTCTGGACACACCAGTCTATCGTTTGGGACGACGGTCCCAATACCTGCGGCAACCCCTGCCCTGTTCTTGACCGTCAAACCGGCACTATCTGGCTCTGGATGACCCATAATCTGGGCGTGGACCGTGAGCCGGAAATCGTGGCGAAAAAAAGCCGTGGCACACGAACGGTGTGGCTCACACACAGCAATGACAACGGCCGAACGTGGAGCCCACCAATGGACATGACTGAAAAAGTCAAACTCAAGAACTGGACATGGTACGCCACCGGGCCGGGATGTGGTATCCAAACCCAATCGGGGCGTTTAGTCATCCCGTGCGATCATGTTGACGATGCTGGCAACCGCGGATCGCACGTGCTTTATAGCGACGACCATGGCCAGACGTGGCATTTGGGCGGCTCAGCCGGACCACAAACCAACGAATGCGAGGTGGTCGAGCTAGCCGGTGGCCGTTTGCTCCTCAACATGCGAAATTACAACAGGAAGTCCCCATCTCGAGCCATTGCCGAAAGCTTCGATGGGGGGCTCACCTGGTCGGCCGTCAGGTACGACATGACACTTGTGGAACCAATTTGCCAGGCAAGTATCCGAAGGATCGAAGGTCTATCGCTCGATGGACAACCAGTAATCGCTTTCAGCAACCCGGCCGATCCCAAGGAGCGAAAAAGACTCACCGTGCGGGTGAGTGCCAATTCCTGCGAGAGTTGGCCGTGGGGTCTCGAGGTGTGGCCAGGACCGGCAGCCTATAGCTGTTTGGCTTCGCTGGCCGACGGGACCCTCCTAGTGCTCTACGAAAGGGGTAACACCCACCCCTATGAGCGGATCACCCTGGCGCGTATCGCCGTGAGAGTGGCGTCGGCCCCATGAATCAAACGATGGCAGCAGCCGTGAGACAAGCATTAACTGATTGACTGTGGAGAGTCGATCGTCATGCTGGACCAGTGGTTTCGTCTTCGGGAAAACAACACAACGGTTTCCACCGAGATACTGGCCGGGATCACCACTTTTCTCACGATGGCTTATATCATCGTCGTCCAGCCACAAGTTCTTTCCGGCCGGATGTTTGGTCAGGATACGGGCATGGACTTTGGGGCCGTTACGTCGGCTACCTGCATTTCTGCTGCAATTGCCACGCTCATCATGGGGCTTTATGCGCGGTACCCCATTGCCCTGGCTCCAGGAATGGGTGAAAACTTCGTGTTCACTCTCTCGCTTATTCCGGCCGCTCAGGCGTGGATCGAGACCGAGGTCCGAAGCGGCCGACTGACACCAGAGGCGACCACTCCCTGGAGCATTGCTCTGGGGGTGATTTTCTATTCCGGAGTTCTCTTTTTCGTGCTGTCGGTGCTGGGGTTGCGGGAGAAACTCCTCGAGGCCGTCAGCCCCAGCATGCGAAACGCCATTGCCTCGGGCATCGGGCTGTTTATTGCACTCCTGGGACTCCAGGGCGCATCGATCATCATCGGCACCCCCAGCCAGATCGTGAAATTGAGCCCACGACTGGCCAGTCCGGATGTGATTGTCTTTTTCGCGGGGCTACTGGTGACGGCAGGTCTCTATGCGCGTCGGATTCCCGGCTCCATCGTCATCGGAATCATCGCGGCGACCGTGCTAGCCGTGGTGCTTCGATGGGGAGTACCAAAGGTGCCCGCTTTGGCAGAGAACCCGGTGGTCAAAGAATCAGCTCTCATCCAGCGATTCACACCCGCCGAACAGGTTTTTTCTTCTCCACCGTCCATGGCCAGCACCTTTGCCAGGATGGACCTGATTCACGCCCTGGCTCCGCCCATGATTCCGTTCATTTTCATCTTCCTCTTCATGGATCTTTTCGACACACTCGGCACTCTCGTGGGTGTGAGTGAACAGGCGGGTTTCATCCGCGACAATCGAATTCCGCGTGCCAAACAGGCATTGATGGCGGACGCCACGGGCACCGTGGTGGGTGCTGTTTGCGGTACGAGTACGGTCACGAGCTTCATCGAGAGTGCGGCCGGCGTCGAACAGGGAGGTCGCACAGGATTGACGGCTATCACGGTGGCGGTACTGTTTCTTGTCGCACCCTTTTTCGCTCCTGTGATTGAAATGATCGGTAGCTATCCGCCGATCACCGCCTCAGCACTTCTCATTGTTGGATCAATGATGATGAAGAATGTGGTGAAAATCGAATGGCATCGACCAGCAGAAGCTATTCCTGCATTCATCACAATGACGGGAATCGTTTTCAGTTATTCCATCGCGGATGGCCTGGCACTTGGCTTTATTACATATCCCCTGGTTAAGTTTTTCGCGGGGGAAGGCCGTCAGGTCCACTGGCTCATGTACGCGCTGGCCGCCGTGCTGGTGGTGTATCTCGTGCTGGCCAAAGCCCATATGGGATAAGTGAGCCAGACATTGTCCCCGGCTCAAACAGGGCAAGGTTGATCGACTCAAATTCTGTTGAGATTGTCTGGTGTTTTGCAAATAGCAAACAGATCCAGCACCTGGTCAAAAATCCTGCGACCGCCGAGCGTGCAATGCCACCCCAACCGCCCCGCGCCCGAGTCATTGTCGGCAAAGCTGTCTAGTTATGAACTCACGAGCTGATCAAAATCTTTAACCGCAATGGCCGGGTGTGTGCTGAAATGGATCCCCATTTCTCGGCTGGCCGTTACGGAGGCCTTGGCCGCCTGCTCCACCCCGGGGAGATCCACCACAATCACCAGGTCCACATTTCCCAGCGTGGCGTACATCGCCCGCACATTCCCGCCAAGATCGTTGATCATTTTGACGAAGCGTTCTGTTCTCTCGGCGCTGATCTGGGAAAGCGCCTCCGGAGAATACTTGCCAAACATCACGAAGGTCGCCATACTCCACCTCCTCAAACTGACGAGCAAGGGTCAGGACCAACCGCCGCCATCTGGCCACAATCTCTGTACATGCGGCCGAAATCACCGAGACGTGCGAGTTCACGACCGGCTTCCCAAAGCAGGGCAGGCCACGCCTACCAATTGTCCGCTGATCCCATCCTACGGGTCCCGATTGGCCTTGTAAAGCGTGAATGCCTCAAAAAGTCTCTTTTGTTACGGATCGCTCACTCAGTTTTTAAGGTGGTTTGCTATGACGAGGTCCATGCCGAGATAAACTCCGGAGAAAGGAAAATGGGCTCCGTAATTCGCCAGTTTTTCGGGATTCGGTCCCTCAAATCGTCGGCATCCAGGGCGACAAGCGGACTGATTTCCACCGCAACACCGTCTTCCACAATCGCCCCGTTGGCTTCCAACCAGGAACGGTGGACAGCGACCATCTGCGCCCGCACATGCTCTGGTGCATCTTTCTCTGCCCCTGGTGCATTCTTGAGTGGCGCAAAGTGGCGTGTCGCGTCGACTTCGATAGCAATGGCGTTCTTCGCATGAGGTATAAGGTCAAAAATGAACTTCTCAAACTTGATTGCGTTGGGGACCGTGGGTTTCACGTAGCCCTGATCGGGATCATAATAATCGACCTTTTTGAGTGCGATGTGATACGGGAGAGCATCTGCAAGCTCTGCCACCCGGAACAGAAACTCGACATTGATGACATGGACGCCGATGCTACCCGCCCAGAGCAGGAGACTGCCATCGGGAGCCCGCTTCTGTGCCAATTCCGGCGGCAAATCGCTGTATTCGATGATGTACAGGCGGTCATCGACCTGCACCAGATTGCCCACTTTGTCGAACGGGGACTGCTTGGCAACGACTTCTGTGGACATCTCCGACCCACTGAGCACGTGGTATCCGATGACTTCCGGTGCAAGGATATCCACTAAGGGATTATCCACCTGGAAGTAGAAGAGGTATTCAATACCTCGCTCGCGGAGCCTTTGAAGGGTCCCACTGCGGATCACGGCGGCCAGCATGCCCCCGTGCCCATCCGGCGAAAGGGCCAGCGAATCGGGACTCCCCAACAGAATCTTCCCCGTGCTTGCATCTAGCGAGGGCATGGTTCCCTGGCAGAAAATGTATAGATCAGCAGCCGAAAGCCCAAACCGCCGATGACTCTCCAAATACGTGACAGTTTCCTGATGGGTCGCAGGACTGGTCATTAACGCAAGAGGAATGGGCCGCCCCGCTTTTCTCGAGCGTGCAAGAATCTTCTCGATGTGGATCTGAAAAAGACTGTGCCCTGAAACCGGGCCAATGGGAAACATTCCTTTTGGGTGTGGAAAACCCAATCGGCTTCCTTGGCCACCCGCCACCAGCAGGGTAGCCACGCGGCCTTCCCTGAGAACCTGTTCCCCTGTCGCCCTGGCCTCCTCCAACGGAATTCCCTGATAGTGGCTTCCCAGGCGGACTGCTCGCGGCGGAGACGCCCGTTCCAGGAGGCCCGACACATCCAGCACCTGATGGCGCTTTTCGTAAAGCCGTTGCAGAAGCGCCAAATCTAACTCGCGGATTTGCTGGGCTAACTGCTTGCGCTGTTCCTCGGTGAGCTGCGACCAGGTACGCAACAGATGGGTTTGGCCAAAGGGTTCCAGAAGCTGCTCCAATTCCTGGTAAAGTAAGTCCGAATTGAATCCGTCAGACATCATGTGCGGAATTCCCTATCGTTTATTCCTAAGCCGAGCGCGAAGTTGCCCTCCCAGGCAGACGCAGTTCATTAAAACAGTGCCAACGCCTGGGTGGAACCGGACCCTCCAACTCACTCCATAGAGCGAAAACGCCAAAAATCGCACGTGAGAAGCATGTTCCGCTAAAAAATGTTCGCCGGGGCACGCCTGCCGTGCCCACTTGACCAGAGTTTCCAACGCCGAAGGCGTCGGTCCAACAGCCGCCCGATGAGGGTTTGGTCAAGAACGCAGCATCAAGGCGCAGAGTTTGGCATGGATGGAGGTGGCGGGGGGTTCAGAACCGATTGAGATTGGGGGAACGCACCCAGCCCCTCAACTGGTGGACCTGCCGATGGTGCAACCCCAGGCTGCCCGACCGCTGGCAGCGGCGGCTGAGTGGCGGCCCTCGAACGGAGGGATTGCGCCCTCTCTAAAAGCTGTTGCGGTGGCGACACGGGCTGTGGGATCAATTGGTATTCCAGAACACGAGTGTCACGAATTTCCCGCCGCAGAATGTTTTCCGCAAAAAAGTCAAATGGCGGGATCTCGTACCAGGGTGGATTGATGCGCTCATAGACTGTGAGTGGTTGATAGCCGTCTTTCACAAGGCGGATCTTTCTCGTTCCGTAGTACGTGAAGGACGTCCCGATAGGCGTCAACCCTACCTGATAGTCGTCCACATAGGCCATAGCACCGGGTGGGTTCGTGCGAATGAGAAGCCGCCGTTCCACACATCCGGCACAAAAGATTCCGATCAGCAAAAGGGCCGTCAACCGCCTGGTAGTCCCAATGCCAGTCCGAGGCGTTGCCATGACGGGGCCAACCAGAAGAACGCGGAGTGCATTAGGCACAGGATATCGTTTGCGCATCACCAATACTAGGGGGGATCGCCGGAACTTTGGCATTGACTATCCCTCTCTGAGTCCACTCTCCGCTCCCTAATTCAAAATCACGGAGCGGCGAAGTGTAGCACAGGACAGAAACTGTGCCAACACGAAATTCCACCGTTCACCACGTACCTTCGCGTCAATTTCCTTTCGTGTTGCAGCTTCATTGAGATAACAATCCGTTGGAACTACCCCAGCCGATTCCTGTACCTCACACCCGCGATGAGCCCCTTGGAAGGCTCTTAGCGAACCGCTCCGCAGAGTGATTATTTGACTGTGGCTATCTCGGTGCTAATAATTTGGGGCACAAAAGGTCACGAATAGCTTCACGCGTTCGCCCGCGCAACCGTCTTCTGAGAGGGCGATGCAGGCGTTTGGTATCGGCAGAGATTACGATCGTTGTTCGAATGCCAAGTTGACTGGAGGTTACCCATGAAGACACAAACGACGCGACGGCAATTTTTGGGGACGTCCGCTGTTGGAGTGGCCACTCTCTGGTTGGGTCGTCCCGCAGCCCAAGCTTCCGCAACGGCTGCTGCGCCGAGCGAAACGGTCAACGTGGGGCTTATCGGCTGTGGGGGGGAAGGCCGAGCCGTGGCCACCGCTCATCAAGGGCTACCCGACGCACGGATCGTAGCGGTGTGTGATGTCAACAAGGCCCGTTTGGAGGAGGCCAAAGCCCCGTTCGAAAAGTCAGGCGGTGGAAGCACCGTAGCGGCGTACGACGATTATCGACGTCTCCTCGACCGCAAGGACATTGACGCGGTAATTGTGGCTACCAACGATCACTGGCACGTGCTGCCCACCATTCACGCCTGCCAGGCAGGGAAAGACGTGTATGTGGAGAAACCTCTCGGCGTTTGTATTGCCGAAGGTCAAGCAGCGGTCAAGGCTGCTGATAAATACCAACGTATTGTCCAAATTGGAACCCAGCAGCGGAGCTGGCCGCATTATCAAAAGGCGGCGGAAATCATTCAGTCCGGCCAGCTTGGCATCATTACCGAAGTTCGGGTTTGGGACTTCGACTGCATGTATCCCGGCTTCGGCTCTCCTCCGGACTCTGATCCTCCTGCCGAACTGAACTGGGACTTCTGGTTAGGGCCGGCCCCCGAAGTGCCGTACAATCCGAACCGTTACAACCACTTCTACTGGTTCTTCGATTACGGCGGCGGGTGGCAGGTAGATTGGGCCGTTCACCATTACCAGGTGGTCCACTGGTTCCTGCAAACCAAAGGTCCCATCTCGGCCGCGGCGATGGGTGGCTTCTACTGTTTCGAGAACACCAACACAGAATGGCCAGACTCCTTTGTGGGAATTTGTGAATACGCTCCGACACCGGTTGCCCCCAAGGGATTTGTCCTCCAATACACCTTCAGCGGCGCAGCGCGACGCCAGCGGCGGTCCCACGCGAAGTGTTTCTACGGAACGAAGGGTTCAATGCTCATCGACCGCAGCGGTTTCACCATCACTTGGGAGGCGGGAGAAAATCGCGAACCCAAGGATGAAACGACGGTGGAAAATGAATTCAAAAAGAATACACACGTCACGAGCCTTCAGGCCCACGCCCGAGTTTTCTTGGATTCCATCAAGTCGCGACAGAAGCCACCGGCGGACGTGCTCGTCGGACATCAGGCCACCAATCCCGGGCATTTGATGAATATCGCATGGAAGCTAGGCCGAAAGATTCACTGGGACCCGGAAAAGGAGGAAATCGTGGGAGACTCCGAGGCTGCGGCACTTCTCAGCAAGCCCTATCGCGCCCCGTGGAAACTGGAAGTCTGACGAACCTCAACGGGCGTCATCGCCTGGGAACAATTCGTCACAGTGCACTGTGATACCGGTGCGGGTCACGCCGAAAGGTGGATGAAAAGCAGCGGGCGGTCCAATGACCGCCCGCGTGTGTTTATCCATCAGGTTTTAGCGGGAGGCTGTCGGCGCCCGCTCGTGCTACATGCCTCTGCATGTTGTTTCGGTCGCACGCGCCACGGATGGCCCCGCCACATATGACCTTTTGCTGGATCGTCCAGCCGGCGTCTGGCTAACAGGATGGGCTCAAACGAGCTTGTACCGGACCGACCCAATTGAGCACGTCATCGCTGACGCTGGCAGCCTCGGGTCAGAGAAATGACTCTGTACTTCGCTAACCCCTCCTTTCACTTTTCTGGAAAAGACCACGCTCGCCATTCCTACTTGCTTTGGGCGCCCGACTCCGCCGTCGGACGCCCCTCAGCCAGGATCGGATCGTGCGTAGGCTCGACGCATGATTTTGCCTCCAAAGAAGAGGGTTCAAATTCAACCTTCTCGAGCCTCCACTATAGGATATACTCACCCGGCAACGAAAGTCAAAGGAAATTCTCGTCGACGTTTTGAGCAACTTCCATGCCAGCGAAGTTGCGATCGATTCAATTGCCAAGGCTTCTCCAGCCCATAAATTTTTCCGCCAACACACGTCCCATAACTGTTCGGAACCTGCATCTCCACATTTAAGAGACGCAACTGACCTCCAACAGGTTCACTTTAAAGAAGACAAAACCGGCCGCTCGTGTCATCTAGAAGCGCTAATCCGGATACTCAGGCCAGGGCTTTTGTTAATTTCGGCTGAAACACTGCCGGCCGTTCATTGTAAATGAAAGACCCCACTCGTCGAAACTGAACATGGCCCGTGGTCTCGCACCGGGATCTAACGTGGAAAAAGGTTCCACGCAAGACCAAAGCCGATTGCTTCGCCGGCGCGACTGTCCAACAGCGGGCGTCAATCTCGCAGCGACACGATCCGGTAGGGAACCCCACTGCCCATTTTTGTAAGCCCTTCCGCATGCACTTCGGCGCTTCCAGGAAGCCTCTCCCTGGCGGAGTCGGCGAGCGCGACGGAAACCTTTTCGGCCAGAATACTCACAAGCGAGGAGTCCGGCCATAATACCTCCGTCTGAACCCAGGTGATGTGCGGCCATTCTTGGCGACACTGCTCTAGTAACTTGCGTAAATGGTTCGTCAAGTAGCCTTCAAACAATAGGTAAGGCTGCACCAGCACACTGCTGATCCCGCCAAGCTGGGCCACCTCCTCCAACACATCTTCAATTCGTGGTTCAGCCGCCGCAAAATAGCATAGGCGATGATGGGCACAAGAATTCATCGCAGTCAAGGTGTACACTGATCCGACTTCCTCGAGAGCCGCAACATCACTTGTGCCCCGCGCGACCATTACGTAGCCGGTTTTCTCGGGCCTGAGTTTGTAACGAGCCAGCGCATCCTCTTGCCGTCTCCTAGCCAGCCCCGAAAGTCGCAAACGAAGCCCAAATCCTGACGTGATGTAAACAGTGACGGGCTTTTCCGCATGAGACTCCACCACCTGGCGTACAAGAGCCGGAATATCTTTCTTGATATGATCTGCGCTGAATAACATGATGGGCACTACGATGACCTTTTGCCTACCCATTTCCAGCACCAGCTGGAGCATGCTCTTCAGGCTTGGCTCAGCGATTTCGAAAAATCCCACGTAAAACGGCGGCAGACTTCCGAATTCGTGCTTTAGGACACTACAAGCCTCTGTACAAAGTTCCATGCTTTGGCTAATACCAGCCGGTTCTCGCGTCCCGTGGGGAACCAAGATCACGGCCGTGGAGGAGAAGGAATCGTCGTGTACCATGGGATAGTTCCATCTACCGAGAATTGGGAAGGGGAACCGGCGTATTCTGATCTCAGGTTATGTGGCACGATAGTGGACTAAAAATCGGCATGCCTGGGACGTAGGTCGCCAATTGCGCGCCACCGTCCTTAGATCACTGCTTGTCTCGATGGCCCAGCATGTGTTCCATGGCCCCGAAGTTATTCTATGCCTGCACCATGGCCGGATTCCCGCACAATGGGGCTAAAACGGGAAGCTATCGTCGAGGAGACTTTGAGACAGCTCCACGAGAAACGCTGCGAGGCGCTCCACGAGGATCTCCATGACGCGGCGTCCTTTGTCGGCGGTGGCTTCGTGCGGATAGCCGGCACCCGCGTTAGTGGTCAGAAGGTGCCACGGCCTGGTGATAGTGATCCAGCCACGATTGACGGCCTCAAAACGGCTGGGGCGTGTCCGACCGTCATCCGCAGCGAGTTGGCCATCGTCGCGTCGCAGGACCAACTCCGGCCAGTAAGCCAGGGCCAGGGATGTCTCCATTTCGCCCGCATGGTCATCGGGGTGTTTGAAGATTTGATGGTAAACATCGCGAAAGACGGTGTACCAGTTGCACAGGAAGAGGTGCGCAGGGGTCTTTCCGTACATCTCGCGGAGAAACGGCTTGAGATCGTTGCCCCCATGACTGTTCAGCAGCACAATCTTGAGGATGCCCTGGGAGACCAGAGATTCCACCAGGTCCTCCAATACGCGAAAGATCGTCGTCGGATTGAGATTGAGTGCGAAGGGAAAGCCGCGCTGATTGGTCTGGGTGCCGTAAGGAAGAGTAGGCAGCAGAATGACCTTCGCCCCTTGATTCCACGCCGCCTCGCAAATCCTCTCGCCGACCAAATCGGCTTCCCGTGTATCCATGCTGTAAGGCAAGTGGAGATTGTGCGGCTCTGTGGCTCCAAGCGGCAGAACGGCCACCTCGTAATGAAAGTCCTTGACCAGTCCATAGGTGAGATCGGAAAGCTTCCACGGACGCAAAAGCCCTGGATGATTCATAGGGTCATCCTTTTTTCGATCCGAGTGTGATTTTGGTTAAAATAGCGCTGGATGCCCCGGCCAACAGGCCACTTCACTGAATAAACTCTGGCAAGCGTACTGCGTCGCCATGACTTTTGGCTAAATTACCCAACGCACTGACTTGCCGCTGCCGTTCTGCCGATTATAATGCAAAGGGTGGATTGTTCCGCAGCGGCGGCAAAAGTTATTGTTAATCCGCCCAGTGTTGAGGGACGCATCAAGTATTCCGACGCCATCATTATGATCATCCAAAGCGCGTCCCGTTCGAGACGGCGCGAGCCGATGAGGATATTCGGTACATTGCGGTCGTGTAAGTTGTGTCAAGCCCCGCGGAGAGAAAGGAAACAGCGCGAGAGCCAGTGATCAATCGGAGTGGCGCCACATCGCTCAGGGTTCACGTCACGTCATCTTCATTCCCTTTTTTGTCATCTTCGATCAGTTGCATTATCCCTGGCGACACTCGAGCCGGCTTTGATGGGAGGGAACATCAGACCGGCACTCCCTGGGAATAATCACAGTGCTCCTGCCTGCTCCGACGGAAGGCCTGATCCCACACCTAATGATTGGTAGATCAGGCGGCTTGACCGACGGTGCCGGGTGATCTTTTCGCAGATGCTCAACGCAGCAGGAGTTCTGATCTTCTGGTTCTGTTCCCGGCGCTGGATTCCTTGACGGCCTTGTCGGCCGGAGGAATGTTATCATGCGCGTCTCGGATTTGGGTCTTCCGGCAGTGGCCCTGCCGGCCGTGGTCACGCCCGTCGGTAAGGAACAACAGACTTCCCCAGCGAACACATCGACGACATCGCCAGCGAGCCAAGAGCAATCTCCGGGCCAAAATAACAGAGTGCCGTTGCATCGGCTCGCCGAAGTTCGAATTAGGCAGGGAGTCACACGGCGGACGATGGCCCGGCGGATGAAAGTGGATGTACGTACGGTCAAGCGCGAGGAGGACCCCTACACGGACCTGCCGTTGTCCGCGCTCTACCGCTGGCAAAGGGCCTTGCAGGTTCCACTTGTCGAGTTGCTCTCCGACATTGAGGAGCCTCTGTCGACACCCGTCCTCCAACGGGCACGGTTGCTCCGAATGATGAAAACGGCCCGAGCCATTCAGGTGCGGACGAAACAGCCGTCCGTCCGCTACCTGGCCGACATGCTGGTCCAACAACTTTTGGAGCTGATGCCCGAACTGGCCGATGTGACCCCCTGGCCGGGGGGCCGATCTAAGCGTCAACCGGCCGTCGGTGAAATTGCGCAGCATCCTCAGAAGTTTCGGATGCGTTGATGAATCGCGCTGACGGCGCGCTGAACACGGTGGCCTGTGGGCAACGGGTCACCGTGTTACCCATTTTACCCATCCTTCTCCAATTACCTGGGACTAGTTGGGCCGGACAATGGCCAGAAGTTTCTCACCCCTGGCGGTAATCTGACGTCAAAACCGGTCAACAGGCTAGCCAGGCTGGACCTTCCTTTTTGCACTCACTTCTGTTCTTGCTTTCTCAATCTTCTTTTTCTAGCCCGCTTTCGCGACCTTGGCAAAGAGAAATGTGGTATTTCCACATACTTTAACTTGGTGTTCAATAAGGACGTCACCGGAAGGTCCAAGAGAAGCGCGATTTTCTCCCGAATGCCTGGGTCCCGGTCATGACTTCCGCGTCCGCCCGGTCTCTGCATGGTTCCCCCGGTCAATCGGCCAGGTCGGCTGGAGCGCGTCGTATTTCGCGCCGCGGTCTAATGAGCCGAAGTTTTCTCGCGTTTGGAATACTCGTGCATTATTTGCTCTCGACCGGCTGTCAACGGGCCTCCCAGCATGAGGCACTTCATCCGTCGCCGCTTGAAGAACTCGGCAAATTGCCCGGCGTGCGGAGGACACTCCTACCTGCTCTTCGGGAGGAACTTGCCCGAATCGAGGAGGAAGGTGGAACTCCAGAACTCATGACGCCGCGTCTCCCACCTGCCGATGAAAATCTGGCCGCCGTGTTTCACGAGCTTTTTCCTGGTGACCGTCTCGAGTTCCTGCTGGCCAAGAGCAGAGAATTACTTCTGAGCGGATTCCCAATAGATGATGCAGCTGCCAGGGCCATCCAGGAATTCCTGCACCCTCTAGAAGTGCAGCAGAAAGCGGTTCGTGCGGCGATGCACCGACCGAAATCTGTCTTTCCGATTGCTTACACTGCCGGATTCGCCGCCAACCTGGGGTTTGCCGATCATGTGATCATGGCCACACGGATGGAACTTTTGCAAGCATTGCTGTCGGCCTACAAAAGAGAAACGGGGAAATCTCTGGAAAGCATCGGCGTGGCTTTGCGAATCAGTCACCGTTTGAGCCAGGCCGGGCATCCCGCGTTGCGATTCGAAGGCGCTCGGCTGCGCCGGACCGTTCTCGATACGCTCCAGGAAGTTTTCTCACACGGCGAAGTCCTTCGCGAGGAGGTGGCCAAGCTGCGAGAGGTTATGAAGAATATCCTCGCCACCTGGCCGGAAGACGCTGACACCTGGAAGGCTGCCCGAGCCCTTGGGCTTCATGCCTATGAGTTGGTTCGCATTGGCCGGCTGTTCGATCTGTTAACTGACGAGGAAGCCAAAATGCTTTCGCAGGAGTACGACCTTCGCATCCTTGTAGAGCGAACGCGTACCCAGGCGGATCAGGACGAACTGTATTATCTTACCCAGATGCGTCAGGTGATCGAGCTGTCACGAAAGCCTTATTTTGCACGAAAATCCGCACTTGACCGGCTAGTCAGCGAATGGCAGGCCAGAAGGGCAGATGAGGAGGTTCTGGTCGCGTGTCGAATCCTTTTGCCTATGGTAGAACCCGGGCAACTGGCCCAGGCGGAAGATCATGCCAATATGCTTGCCTGGGCGGTGGCACTCAACGCGGCATTAGGTGACCGGAACCCCGCCGAAGCAGTGAATCCTCTGACAGGCGAAAAGTACTGGGTGGAATCCAGCGGCGAGTGGCTCTACATCAGCGGAATCGGAACAGATCTCGGCCGACACGGTGCCATCGAGATTCCCAGATTTCCCTCGCCAAAATGAATTCGGACCTTCGCAACAGCCGTTGAAGATTTAACTTTCAGGGGATTGAGAATTGCCTGGTACCGGCTGATTGGCAGCCGCGCTCTGGTTTTTTTTCCCATTGTCGGTCATCCCCAGTGATTTTCTGACGATCGGCCCAAGCAGTGGATGATTGATGAGTTTCAGGTCTTTTTCGTCGGCGATCTGCCGCAGATCATCACGGGCCCGGAAGAAAGCCTCCACGATACGCGGATCCCACTGGCGGCCGGCTCCCTTACGGATGATTTCGTCGATCCTCTCGTTGGGCATCCGCGAGCGATACGGACGATTGCTCGCCATCGCGTCATAGGCGTCGGCAACCGCCACAATTCGGGCAATGGGGGGAATGGCTTCGCCTGCCAACTTGTGGGGATAGCCCGTTCCATCCCACGACTCGTGATGGTGCAACACCGCGGGGAGAATGTCATCCAGTTGTTTGAGCCCTGAGAGAATTCGATGGCCTTTCTCCACATGCGTCTTGATGTGATCGAACTCCTCATCCGTGAGTTTGCCGGGTTTCTGGAGCACGGCATCATTGACACCGATTTTACCAATGTCGTGAAGCAGGCCTGCCAGGTAGACCCGGGAAAGTGCTTCGGGCGAATAGCCCATCTCCTGAGCCAGCCGGACGGCGATTCGAGCGACACGGTCACTGTGACCGCAGGTGTAGGGATCCTTGGCATCAATCGCCGATGTCAGCGCCCGGATCACCCCTGCCAGAAGCATCGACTGCTGTCGATAAAGCTCAAGGTTAGCGCTGTGGACGCCGATAATCGTCGCTACCGAATGCAGCAGATTAGCTTCCATGCTGCCGAACTGGTGATCCTGCCGATGATTGAAAGCTGCCAGATATCCCAGGAGGTTTTCACCCTCGGTCACTGGGACGGCGATGACGTTGCGGATGGCGAAGTTTTCAAACGTGAATGGTTCAGAAAAGTTCCGTACCAGGGGGTCGATCGCTTTGCGGACATTCCAGTGCTCCATAAGGGAGCAGAATTGTTCGTCCGTCAGGGGCAAATCCCCTGCTTTAAGCAACACGTTTTGAGTGCGGACCTTTCCGATATAGCTCTCCTCGGTGGAGTCCACAGGCAGAAGGACCAGCCCGATGCCTTGCGCTGGGACCACCTCCATCAGCCAGTCGATGGCAATTTTGGCAAGCTCTTCATCTGTTTTGGAGAGTCGCAGATTACGGGTTAGTCGGTGGAGGAGACTGATCTCTTCGTAAACACCAGCCAGGTGCATGGACATCTCATCGGCCTGACTTTCTAAATCCTTGACACGATGAAGCGTGAGGAAATGCTCACGGCAAGCTTGTGCCACCTGCATCAGGATTTGCGGATCCCAGACGCGCTGACACGTCGCCCATCGGTGGAAATTGGCGGTATTGGTCCCGAGACGCTCGGCCTGATTTTTCAGAGAACCCTGCGGGGACAACGGTGCGGTAACGAATACACTGGCGGCCACGTACCATTCGTGCGCGGCAAGGAAAGGAACGGCGAGTGCCGTCAGGGGCGGATCTTCCCAAATAATTTCGGGCTCTCTTCGGTTCGCGACGACCCGGCACAGTATCCCAAATTGTTCCCAATCGATCACCGGCTGTTCGGGCTTGGCCAGAAGCTCCCCGGTCTCCCCTTTGAAAACCGCAAAATCGGTCCCGAAAGCTTTGGTCAGAAAGCCGAGACACTTTGAATCCGCGGGCGTGACCGAGGATCCCCACGGCCAGGTTTCCACAAAACCGGAACTTTCACCAGTCCCCCATTGGTGCCAGGCATCAACCAGGGAAGACTCTCCTATCGTCATAGCTGGCTCCCTCGCTTGTTTTCCGACATCTACAACTTCATTGGGCCCCATTCGATGAGATTCACCGCACCGGCCGCCACAAACAAAGATCTCACGCATTTGCCAAACGTTTTTCGACTGATTTGTCCATTCGATAGCCCCTTGACCTCGTTCCGAATCGGTTTCTTCGGCTGGGTCCCAGTGAAAATCTAGGTCACCTTTTCCGACCACGCAAATGTCGGCAGGGCCTGACAGGAACTATTGGGGTTTCAGATCACGCCACGAATCGGCACAACTTTCCGACGCGGATCGACCGGCCGACGCGTTGGCCGAAGTGCTCACCGATTTTACAGGATGTGACAAAAGTGCGAGAAATAGTGGACGGTGAGACGGCAGAAGAAATGAGACATCCGTTGCTGTGAATGAGCCGGGACGAAGAAAAGAACAGAGAGGATGCCCAGCAAACCCTCAATGCGGAAAATCTCGCCAGCATCCCGTCAAGCAAAAAATTCCAAAAAGAACCGAATAATACCTTTTCGGCCCCAAGAAAATAAGAGCCGCGTCCCAAACAATCCATTCGGGACGCGGCCGCTTCCGGGAGGGACAAAGGGGAACGGGTTTATCCGGAGAGAGTCAATGTGAGAGAGTTATCAACCCTGTTTCTTTTCTTCTTTCTTGCGGGGCTCGAACCCTTTCTCGAAACCTGCATTGCCGAATACCGCATTGAAGCACTCGGCGTCGGCCATCTTCTCAATCTTGCCAGCACATCCTTGGCAGCAGAAATGGACCACCACACCCCCGATTTCAGCCTTCTGGTCGGCAGACACGGGACGTCCAGTCAACGGGCAGGCCTTCTGCACATACTGCTTCGTTAACACCAACTGCTGATTGGCCTTGGCCGCATACTTGTCCTGATGCTTCTTAAACTCCTCAATACAATCAGGGCAGCAGAAGAAGACCTTGCCACCACGATACTCGGTGGCAACCTCTTTTCTTAGCTTCACCGCCCATCACCGGACATTCAATCTTGGGCCCTTTCTTGGATTTGGCCTCTCCCTCAAGGGCGGTCAATTGAGCGGGGACACCGGCTTCTCCCTGGCTAGCACTGGCGGGACACGATTCACCCTTGTGGCACTCCTTCCCCGCACAGCAGGCGGAATCTTGGGCGTCCGTTTTGTCTGCCACCTCGGAGACTGCTCCGCCACCGCAGCAACTTCCGGCCACTGCCTTAACCACTGGGCACTGACCAGAAGTCTCGTCGCCCGTCGTGGATGAGGAGCTCAAGAGGATGGATCCGCCAATAATTCCAGCGCTCAGGCTAACTAACGCGACCAAGTATTTCATATTCATCCTCCTCTCGCTTCTCCGAGGGCGTCGATAAATTTTTGCCAGCAGCAATTGCTGTAATAAGCATAGGTAGGTTGGAAGCCGGGGTCAAGCGTCGAAATACGACATATTTACTAGTGTTTAATGAGCTGTCCTGGAAACTTCGCCGCTGTCCAAGCAAGGCCCAGCTTGGGCGCTGTATCGTGCGGGTACCTGGGGCCATAATAGAGGGGTTACAAAAGGCTGCAGCCCATTCGACACCGGCAACGCGGACTAATCACAGAGGCCACGATTAACCTGGCCTTGCAATCCCGCAGCCGCTTCGGCTCATTTTGGTTGCGACAAAAACGCTCAGAAGCTACAACGACCGACTTGGAGGGACACCATGCCAAAAATTATCGATCTTTCGCTCCCGTTAACCGACGGAGCACCCAGTTACCCCAAGGACCCACCACTCCGCATTGAGTTTTACCGACGGCTTCCCGAGGACGGATGCAACGTGACGCAGATCACCATGGGCACGCACCAGGGAACGCACTGCGACGCGCCGTTTCATTTTCTGGAAAACGGTTCTCCGATCGATCAGGTGCCTTTGGAACGGTTCTATGGCCCGGCCAGCCTCGTTGATCTGGCGCCGGGGAGTGAACTCCCTCCCAAAACACCGATTACTCCCGATATGCTTCAGCCGTTTGCCAAGTACTTTCGGGAAGGCAGCCGCGTCATCTGCCGAACGGGGTGGTACCGCCATTTCGGTCAGCCGGGGTACTTCACTGATCTTCCGTCTCTCACAATAGAGGCGGCCCAATGGATTGTGGCCCGGCGTATCAGTTTGCTGGGAATTGATATGCCGACCCCCAGCAAAATCGCCGGTCGCGAGGTCCACCAGATTTTGCTGGCCCCCGGTGCCGAGATTGTTCTTGTGGAAGCCCTGACCAATCTCGACGCTCTGCCGCAGGAGTTCGTTTTTGCGGGTTTCCCGCTGAAACTGGTGGGAAGAGACGGTTCACCGATCAGGGCGGTCGCCATTATCCCTGATGAGTGATCCTTCAGCTTCTGGAACGGAGAATGAGCGCAGGTTTTTCATGCTCGGCCCCTATGCTGGCTCGGCAACGTGCAAGTAGCGCTGACCGCACCCGTTTTCCAGACCCTCTCCAATCAAAATCCCATAACTATGGACTACCAAATTCACGGCTATGAGGAAGCTGACTACCGGCCCGCGGTTGCTCCGCCCACGGAATCGATCTTCATCCCGGGAACGCAGATCGAGATTATTCGCCCGATTGACAGCCCGGGTGTCTATCGACATGTGCTGTTTGATTTCGACGGGACATTGAGTCTAATTCGAGAAGGCTGGCCGGACGTCATGATCCCCATGATGGTGGAGATTCTCTTGGCCACCGGGACTAAGGAGACACCGCAGGAGCTCGAGGGACTGGTTCGGAACTTTGTGACCGAACTGACAGGAAAGCAGACGATTTACCAGATGATCCGGTTGGCGGAAGAGGTAACCCGACGCGGTGGCCAGCCGCTCCAGCCCGCCGAATACAAGCGGATCTATCACGAGCGTCTTATGGCACGTATCGCCCACCGGCGCGAAGGACTGCGGAGCGGACGCATTAAACCCGCCGAGATGCTCGTTCCCGGTGCGATTGAGCTGCTGGAAGAACTTTGTCGCCGCGGAGTGACGCTGTACCTGGCTAGTGGCACCGATCAAGTCTATGTCCAGGAGGAAGCGCGGCTGCTGGGACTCGACAAATATTTCGGTCCTCACATCTATGGGGCTATTGACGACTATAAACGATTTTCCAAGGCGATGGTCATCGACCAGATTCTGACGAGCAACCGCATTACCGGCCGGGAACTTCTCGGTTTCGGTGATGGTTATGTGGAAATCCAGAATGTGAAGGAGGTCGGGGGCACCGCGGTAGCGGTGGCGAGTGACGAAGCCCATAAAAGCGGCAAGCCCGATCCGTGGAAGCGTCAAAGGTTGATCGGTGTGGGCGCGGACGTGGTCATCCCCGATTATCGAGAATGGCGAGCACTCATTGGATATCTCTGGGGAGAAATCCGCGTTCCCACGGGATGACGAAGACCTGGTACGGCCGCGTCAACCCGGGCCCGATTTTTCCGTTCGGTTCCCACGGTGCGCGAATAACCGTAAAAGATTTTTCCCCGCTGGAGAAGGGAAAAGCGATGCCCTATCGACAGTTTGATCGTTCGCGGGTAAGGTTGCGTCCTTTGAGCGAGCGGGTTCACGATCTGGACCGGAGCATTCTCCTGGATCCGAATAACATTCAGGTTTCGTTCGAACATCCCGCGATTCCCATTCTGGCCGAGAGAATTGTCCAGGCCGCGGAAAAAGAAGCATCCATCATCGCGTTTTGCGGCGCGCATGTCTTAAGGAAGGGCAATGGTCCACTTCTCATTGATCTGATGGAGAAAGGACTCCTGACACATCTGGCCCTCAATGGTGCCGGGGCGATTCATGACTTCGAACTGGCCCTTATCGGCGCTACCTGCGAGAGCGTCGCGCGGTACATTCGCACGGGAGAGTTTGGCCTTTGGTGCGAGACCGGCCGAATCAACGAGGCGGCGATTCTGGCGGCTCGGGAAGGCCTCGGGTTTGGCGAAGCCCTGGGGCGGATGATCGAAGAAGAACGGTTCCCTTATCGACAGACAAGCGTGCTGGCGGCCGGATATCGGCTGGGTGTGCCGGTTACTATCCACGTGGCCATTGGGCAGGATATCGTACACGAACACCCCAACTTCGACGCAGCGGCCACCGGCCAGGCATCGTACACCGATTTTCTGGTTTTCACGGAGAGCGTGGCTCGCCTGGAAGGGGGTGTGTACCTCAACATCGGCTCGGCAGTAGCAGGGCCGGAGGTCTATCTCAAGGCTCTCAGCATGGCTCGAAATGTGGCGCGCCAGGAAGGTCGGGAAATCCGGCACTTCACAACCGCGGTGTTCGATCTGGTTGCGATCGGCGACGACTGGAGCAGCGAAGCCCCCAAGGACGATCCGCGTTATTACTACCGCCCGTTCAAAACGGTTCTTGTGCGAACGGTGGCCGATGGTGGAGAAAGTCTCTACATTCAGGGGGATCACCGCGAGACGGTGCCAGCGCTGTACACGGAGATCATTCGCCGCTGGCAGTCGCGATCCCCCTGACCGGAAGGCAAGCCACGGCGGCAGATTCGGGCCCTCCCTGTAAGGACAGTCTGGCCCCCGAAAGAATGCTTTGAAGGTGAGCGAGGTCCAGGACATGGCCCCTGTAAGACGATTTGAGGGAATGACCCAGGAACGTCTGACTGCCCTGCTGCAGCTTTTTCCGAGCCGACGTGTTGCGGTCGTGGGAGATTTTTTCCTTGACAAATACCTCGATGTCGATCCTAGATTGGCGGAGATCAGCCTGGAAACCGGCAAAATCGCCCATCAGGTAGTCCGCGTCCGGCATAGCCCGGGGGCCGCGGGAACCATCGTGTGCAACCTGGTTGCCCTGGGCGTGGGCACCATCCACTGTGTGGGACTCATCGGCGACGACGGCGAGGGATATGAATTGCGCCAGGATTTGCAAAGACTGGGTTGTCGCCTGGAACATCTCCAGGTTGTTCCAGATCGATTCACGCCCACATACCTGAAACCCCGGGACATTACTGACCCGTCACTTGCCGGAGAACATTCCCGGTACGACACGAAAAATCGAACACCTACACCGGAAAAACTGGTGGACCGGCTTCTTTCCTCGGTGGAAAGCCTGTTCTCGGAAGTGCACGCGGTCATCGTTCTGGATCAGGTCGAGGAAGAAGAATGCGGTGTGGTGGGGCGTCGCTTGCGGGAATTTCTCGCCGCGCAAGCGCCACGTTTTCCCAATATTGTGTTTTGGGCGGACAGTCGACGTCGTATCCGGCAATTTCGTCGAATCATCCTCAAGTGCAACCGTTATGAATTGACAGGATCACGGCCTCAAGAGGGCATTCCGCCCGACTGGACCTCGCTGCGGGAAGCCCTCGGCAACTTCCGCGTGATGAATGGCGCACCCGTCGTCGTCACACTAGGTGAATACGGAATGATGGTGAGCGATCCGGAGATCCTCTGGATTCCTGCCGTCCGCGTGGACGGGCCGACTGATCCCACGGGAGCCGGGGACAGTGCCACGGCTGGCGCGGTGGCAGCCCTGGCCAGCGGCGCTTCACTCCCCGAGGCGGCTCTCGTAGGTAACCTGGTCGCCTCGATCACAGTGCAACAACTGGCCACTACAGGGACCGCCAGACCGGAAGAGCTGCCGCCGCGTCTTAAACTCTGGCGGTCTCAACAAAGCGCTCAGTGATCGCTGCTCGCCTCAAGGTAGGGTGTTCTCACCAACCCAGGAAAAACGTGCTGCTGCCAATTCCCAGAAAATGTGAAGGTCAACCCGGTGTCGAGAAGACAGGTGTCAGGTGTGCAGGGTACGATGAACCTGGGATCTGCCGTGTGCACGGTGGCCCGGTGGCTCAAGACACGGCCCGCCACGGTACGGGAACTTCTGACATGCCTGAGCTGGTCGCTCTCCCGGCCTTCGCCAACCTCCCCTTCCGCCTCACCTGCGGAATTATCCGTGGCTCCGAACAGGGCCGCCGCTGGCGATTTGCCTGAAGCAGGACGTTTATGGGCCTCTCAATGGGGTCTGCACCCCGGCATGGGATCCGGTGTTCTCGAGCAGGCCCTTGAGGCAGTATTCGCCTATGTGGCCACCGTCATCACCATGCGTTTTCTTCAGCTATTGGAGGTCCAGGGAATCCCCGAAGAGCCGTCCGTCCACGCCCAGTCGCTGGCCGCCGCTGCAAGCCGGGACGTGCCCAATCGGTGTCGCCAAGCGAAAGAACTCAGGGACTTCTATCACTGGTTAGGGCTGACCGACGCCCTTTTTGTCCAGGCTGATCCCGCCCTTCTGACGCCGCCTCTCACAGCGCTCGTGCAGGAGGTGCAACGCATTCTCGCACCGAAACGAGCCTGGGACGTAGCGCCGGAAGATATCTTTCGTCCCATCCGCGAGGCCCTGTTTCCCAAATGGATTCGTCTGGCAAAAGGCGAATTCTACACGCCGTTTGCACTGGCGGACTACATCCTCGAAAAACTTGGATATCCCGATGAAACAGAGGCGCGCCTCCTGGACCCTTCGTGCGGGAGCGGAGTTTTTCTGGTAGCGGCTGCGTGGCGGCGAGCTAGGCACCTTCAGCGGCAACTTGCCGCGAGTTTCCCCGTCCGCCCAGAAGGTCCTTCAACACTGACACTTGAGGGCACCAACTTTGCGCAAGCGGTGCTTCGCGACAGACTCTTCCAAGCCATCCTCGGAAATGATGCGGTTGGGTTAGAGATTCAACCTGCCGCTGTGCTGGCCGCGCGGGCAAGTCTGGCCCTGATCGCCGCCGCACTTTGTCGCCAATGGATACGCCCCGTGCAGATTACCCTTTCAGACCTCACACGCTATAGCCCTCCCGTTCTTCAGGGAAATTTTCTCTCTCTGTGGTCGCCTCTGGCCGCCGATGCGTGTGACACATCCGGAACATCTTTCCGAACGAATCAAATGGGCTTCCTCAAAGGTCAGCGGTTCGCCATCATCGTCGGCAATCCACCGTGGGTCCTATGGGACCGCCTGGACGAAAGCGCCCGAACCGAAATGGCCGCCGTCTTTCGCGAACTCGGGCTTTACGATCTCTCGCCGCAAAGGGCACGGCATGGCGGCGGTAAGCGCGATTGTGGGGCGGCCTTCGTCGCCGCGGCGTGCCGCCTTCTCGGAGAGCAGGGCCGCCTCGGAATGGTGGTCCCGGTCAGTCTCTTTCATACCCAGGCTTCTGGCCGAAGTTTTCGGCTCCTGTTCAGCAACGGCCAGAGACATTTGAAGATCAGGGAGGTGGTGGACCTTCGCGCCGTCTCGGTATTTCCTGGAACAATCCAGCGAACGGGCATTCTTTTCGCAGAGAAAGGTGTTCCACCTCGTTTCCCTGTACCGTTTACCGTGTGGCACGGGAGGAAAGGTCATCGGGACCAATTTCGTAACGGCGCGTGGCCGCGCATCCAGGCGGAGCAGTCCGTGCTCCTCGCCCAGCCGGCCAACAGGGAAGATGCCGGCGCTCCCTGGATTCTCATGAGATGTTCTCTGTGGAAAATTTGGGAGCAAATCTGCGGCCGATCGGATTATCAGGCGTACTTAGGAGCGAACACAGGTGGAGCGAACGGGATTTTCTGGCTGGAAGTTCTGGGATGGGAAAACAACCGGCTCGTTGTACAGAATCACCCGGAATTTGGTCACACCCCTGTAGCCCGTATGACGGCGTCTGTCGAGCCCAATCTGGTTTTTCCACTGGTGCGGTGGAAAGACCTCGCCACCGTGGCGGCGCCCACACTTGGCATACTCCTTGTGCAGAATCCCCTCACGCGCTCACCATGGCCCGAGGACTACCTTCGCGAACGTTTCCCAGGCACCTTCGGTTATCTCGCCCATTTTCGAGATGTTCTGGACAGACGCGCGGCACGAAAGAAGCTGCAATCGCGTCGTCCCTGGTATGCCCAGTACAACGTGGGCCCGTACACGATGGCTTCGTGGAAAGTCGTGTGGAGACGGATGGATGCAAAGCTGAAAGCCACAGTGCTGGGGAAACAGTCCCTCGCTGGACTACCCCGCAAACCCGTCATTCCCCAAGAGACATGCTGTTTTGTCCCGGTGGAGTCCAGTGAAGAAGGACACTATCTGGCCGGTGTTTTGAATAGTCCGCTGGTTGGAACGATTCTTCAGGCCTTCGGAATGTCGGGATCACGAAGCTTCGGGAGTCCCAGCCTGCTCCATTACCTGCGAATTCCTCGCTTTCGGCCGACGGATTCTGTTCATGTGCGACTTGCCGACTTGCACCGCCAGGCCACTTCGCTAGGGGACATCGTCGATCCACGTTTTCTGGTGGAATGGACACAATTGGCGGCCATCGTATTTGGGGTCGATCCCTTGCGGGCCGCACGTGAAATTCTGCAAGACGGCACTTTACTGAAATGAAGAATTCGCGCAGCCGGGACTTTTTTCTTCGGGCAAACCAGCCGGCCGATCAGGAGTTCGGAGGACCGTTGAGGCCCAGCCGGGTGAGCCAGCGACCTCGGGGTGGTTTGGCCTTGTCGCCCGAGGCCGCTGCACTTTCCAGAGCTTCCAATTTCTCTTCGAGTTCACGCTGCTTTTCTTCCAGCAGAGCACGCTCGCGAGCAATTTTCGCACGTTCCAAAGAGATCTCCAGTTCGGCTTTGCGGAGTTTCTCCTTCCACTCTTCCTCCAACTGGCGGAGGTGTTCACGTTGCTGACGAATGACTTCATCCTGATCGAGCAGACGTTCCAGCGCAGCAGCACCTACGGCCAGAGAACCGATACTCGTGGATTGTTCGTCAAGCAAACGCCGAAGCTCGGCGATTTCATTGTCCTTTTCGGCGAGCAGGGCCTCAGTCCGCGCGATGATCTCCTGAATACGAACCCGATCCTTCTGAGCCGTACCATCTGGAGAATCTTCCGACTCCAACTCCAGGGCTGCCAGGATTCGCTGTTTTTCGGCTTCCCAATCGAGAATCCGTCCATCACCGGCCCTACCGTCAGCCGACCCATTGGAGTGCCCTCGCGCCAGCTTCTTTTCCAATTCGGCGTTCTTTTGCCTCAATTCACGGATTTCCGCCAGAGCAAGGTTATATCTTTCCTGAAGCTGGGATTGTGCTGAAGCGTTTCCTTCACGGCGAAGAGCTTCCAACTCTTCTTCAAGCTGGCTGCAACGAAGTACCAGGGCGTTGAGGGCCGCTTCGCGGTCATTCCACTGATTGGCCCACTGTTGTTTCTCACGTTCAAATTGCGCAAGAAGTTGACTTTCTTGCGTCTTCCAACTGTCTTCGCCGTCCCGGGAGTGTTGCTGAAGTGCGGACAGGGTGGTTTCCAGATCCTCCTTGAGCTTGCGCACGGATGCAAGTTCCTCACGGATGGTAGCCAACTCCCTCGTGAGCTGATCTAGGCGATCCGTCTGCCATTGAAGGGCCTCCCGCCATCCGTTTTCAGATAGTTGGGCGTTTTGGACTATGGCCTCCAATGTCGGCATCATCGAGGCCAGTTGCTGAGAAAGGCCGGCGTCAGTCGAAGAGGCCAACGCGGCGACCGTTTCGGCGTTGCGGAGAGCCTGCTCGAGAGCGGTTTTCAGTCCTTCCCCGGCAAGGCGAAGCCGTTCTTCCTGACGCGCAAAAATCTCACGGCATCGGTTCTGATGATGCTGAAGACGCCTGAGGAGCGCTTCCGGCGGGTTTACCGCCGCGAGTCCTTCACTTGCCACCATGGAACGGGACTTTCTTGCACAATTTCGCCGAATAGAAAATCTTGAAAAATCTAACTGCGGAGAGTAGTCCCCCAGAAACACTCGTATTATTGTCAACGTCGGTATTCCCTAATCAACGATTAGCTCACGGATGGGTGTCAGTCAAACGTAGGAGTGTTGATTTTTTAGGCCGAGCAACGCTATAGCATGCGGGGACGGCAAACGTGCCGTCCCCGCGCTTTTCCACAGGCTGTTGCACTTTAGATACCACTTGGAGTGAGAGGCCCTATCACTGGGCGTCTTTCGTCACACCCGGGAAGTCGTCGGTGCGGAACGGGCTGGCCGGCAACCCCGCTTTGTTCCAAAGGTTGACCACGGGATAGTTGGCCCAGCCAAACCGGACTGCGACAGGTTTTTCGACCTGCGGGCTCCAGACGACGACGGTATCACCCTGAATCTCCGCTTCGGCGTTGACAAATTTTCGATCTTCGCCGCAGATCGTGAAGCCCGTCAGCTTGTCGCCTTTGCAAACCAGTCCCCCATCCACGTGGGTGAAATGCAGGATCACCTTGTTGCCCTGGATTTCCATGTGGTCGTAGATGGGTCCCGAGTACTCGATATTCTCGCCGTAGGCCAGGGCCCTGGCAGCAATGGCAAGGCGTTCACCGACCGGTTGTTTCTTTTTGGGGTGAATATCGTCTTCCTCACCCACATCGGTGATGACGGCCATCGCCGTGTTCCGAGTATTGAGCATGGTCAGAAGTTGCGCTTCGCGGAGTTCCGCCCAGGCGCTTTCTGTAGGCTCGGATTCAATTTTCATGAAAGGAGCCAGTTGCACGAAGAGGAAGGGAAAATCTCCCTGATTCCACGCTTCCCGCCAGGAGGCAATCATCGCGGGGAACAGTGTGCGATACTGATAGGCCCGGCCTGCATTGGACTCCCCCTGATACCAGATCGCACCTCGGATCGCGTAGGGGATAAGAGGGGCGACCATGGCGTTATACAGACCGCCGGGGCTGTGCGGGTGTTCCGGCCCCATGGGAGCGCTGGGAGGCCGCCGATTAAACTGTTCACCTTTCTCTTTGGCCTGACGAGCCTGTTCGCGGTATTCAGCGAGGGCCTGCTCGTATTTCTTCATATTCTCGGGATACTTGGCGAGGGCCTCGCGGAAGCGGTCCACGATCGGCGAGAGTTCAGGCATATTGATGAGTTTGTGCCAGTTTGTCCAGGCCTCGGCCGGTGTTCCGCCGTATGACGTGTTGATCAACCCCACAGCCACCCCGAGCTTCTTTTGCAGGCTCCGTCCGAAAAAGTAACCGACAGCGGAGAAGTCCGCCACGGTATCTGGACCACAGACCGCCCAGGCACCGTTCACATCGGCCTGCGGCTCGGGCTTGGCCTGGCGAGGCACGGTGAACAACCGAATCATGGGATTGGCCGAGTTGGCGATTTCTTCCTCGGCGTTGGCTGACGCGCGCACCGGCCACTGCATGTTGGACTGGCCGCTGCAAATCCATACCTCTCCGACCATGACATCTTTGAGGACGATTTCGTTCTTACCCTGAATCTTCAGTTCGTACGGTCCACCGGCCGGCATCGGCTGAAGTTTCACCATCCACCGCCCATGTTCATCTGCTTTGGTGGAAACTTTTTGATCGCCCAGAGTCACTGTCACTTCTTCGCCCGGATCGGCTGTCCCCCACACCGGAATTGGCATCTGCTGCTGCAGGACAGCATGGTCCGAAAACAGGGCCATCGGTTTAACGTCCGCCCGGGCTGCGGTGAGGGCCAATCCCCACCAGCACAGGCT
The DNA here is from genome assembly GCF_039793925.1 of Thermogutta sp. GTDB lineage: Bacteria > Planctomycetota > Planctomycetia > Pirellulales > Thermoguttaceae > Thermogutta. The sequence goes on from NZ_JBAMME010000295.1 coordinate 53,505, forward strand.
GGTTAACAACAGGACACTTCTCCAGCGGTGCCAAACGCGTTGCATTGTCGCGGTCTCCTTGTTTAAAACGTCAACCGACACCGTCGCTTCCAGGGCAGAAGCGTTCTCCACAAAACAACGCGTATTGTGTGCCAGGAGAAAGCGGTGTGCAAGCTACCCGCTTGCCCTGAGATAAATGAAGTGCCCCGATCGAAGCGGGGGCACTCGTGAAAGCAAAGGAGGTACCGGATGACCAGCGATGCGTAGCTTTCCTGGTCCTATTCGGTTATGGCTGATATGCGAGAAGAATTAGCTCTGATTTAGCAGCTCGCCACGGATTTTGAACCGACCGACGAGCGACCGCAGTGCCGTGGCCTGGGCGCCCAGTTCTTCGCTGCACGAAGCGAGCTCGGAAGTGCCCGCAGAGGCCTCCTGGGTGATTGCAGCTACCGATCCAATGGCTTGCACAACCTGTTGGGCAATGGCCGTTTGCTGCTGTGTCACGTCGGCAATCTCGGAAATCATTTGGGAAGTACTTTCGACTGCCGCCACAATCTTCTGGAGAGCACCCCCTACCTGTTCGCTCAGTTGTGCTCCCTCCACAATCCGCTCCGTGGACTCCTTAATCAGCGTGGTGATCTGGCTGGCAGCGCGGTTGCATCGTTCTGCCAGCTTGCGCACTTCGTCAGCCACTACGGCGAAGCCCATGCCGTGTTCACCTGCCCGAGCTGCCTCAATGGCCGCGTTGAGGGCGAGCAGGTTGGTCTGGCTGGCGATATCCGAAATGACACCGATGATCTCACTGATCTGATTGGCACTTGCCCGAATCAGTTCCATCGATTCCATCGATTTCTCGACAGACTGAGCACCTGTGTGAGCCAGTTGATCGGTAGCCCGGGCCTGTGCCGCCGCTTCCACAGCCTTCTGCTGAATCTCCTGGATCAATTGGCTGAGGGTTTCCACGGACCGGGTCACAGACTCAATTGCTTCGACCTGATGTTGCGCCCCTGCAGCAATATCCTGGGAGCGGGTGGCCACAATCTGCGAGCCCTCCGCGAATTGGTGACCGCTCTCCACCACATTAGCCACCAGCGCTTCCAGACGGTCGATGAATCGGTTGAACCAAGTGGCCAGCTCGCCGAACTCGTCCCGCATATCGGCAGGAAGACGCCTCGTCAGATCCCCCTCACCCTCCGCAATATCGCGGAGAAGCTCGGTAGTCGTGCTGATCTGGCGAAGTGTCCGACGAATCAGGTACAGAACGCCACCCAGGCAAAGCAGACCACCTGCAAACACGGATCCAAGGAACAAGAACAGGGTGTTCCGTGCTTGTTCTCGGATTTGACGACTGTTCGATTCCGTTTGCGCTGCGGCACTTTGGATTTCCCGCTGATGTGCAGCGATTATGCTGTGACGGTCGCCCACTGCTTTCAACACTTGCTCGATTTGGGCCTGCTGTTCGACCTGCATCACGTCGAGAATGTGTCGGGCTTCATCAAAATGGCGAGCGGAGGTCGCGGCGCTGAGCTCGCTAGCTGCGTCCTTCTGTTCAGGTCGAGCCGCTTTGGCCACAACTTCGCTGGTTGCCGACTTCCACGCTTGAAAAGCCTGCTCGTATTTTTGGGAAAGCTCACGAAGAGTTGGCGAGTCGAATTTTTCAAGGGCCTTTTTCACCCGTTCTTCAGCCTGTGCGATGTTCTCTTCGCTGGCCTGCTTGGCTTTTTCCCAGGCCTCTGCGGTACTGGCGGCGAGGGCTTCCTTTTCCGCCACGAGTGCCTGGTACATATCGCGGTCAGCGTTCAGCATAAGCGTGATGCTCTCGTAGCGCCCCGCGACTTCCGGAAGCTCGCCGGTCATGAGGCTCCCAAGCTGCTCGTTTATGAGCGGGTTGATTTTGTGTTCGATTAACGAGGGAACCTGGTGCTCCGCTACATCCTGGAGCGCCCTGTCCAGCGTAGCCAAGGCGTACCATCCCACCGAGGAAACGGTTACCATGAGCACCACGATGAACCCAATTAACAAGTACGCTTTCGTTCGTAATCGCATTGTTTTTTCAACTCCCTACGAAACCGATAACGTTTTTCCATCCTCAACCACTTCCGGTCCAAAATGTCCCGCACTGAATTGCGATCCAGCGCAGCAAAGTGGCATCCATACTCAACAAGGGCGTCTTCGCGTTAAGAAAAAGAAGGCCAAAAAAGCGCGGCTCGGGCCCGAGAGGCCTTTCGCGGCATACGCCCAGCCCTCTTTCTCTGCCCTTTGACGACGTCAAAAACTAATCTGGTCAGCCAGCTTGTCGCCGTTCGCCTCGTAGAAACTATAGATCACAGTTTTCGGGCAGTGAGACAATGTCTTAAAATTCGCGGGCGGCTCGTGCGACTGGAAGAGCAACCGACTCAAATCGCGAAATAAGTGCACACAATTCGTCTCCGATTACCTAGACCGTCGGTGGACGCTTGCACCCATCATGTCCATGGAAGTTCTTTACGGGAAAGCCCTTGCAGGTTCGACGATTTCCCGCGCGATTGGCGGCCGATGCTGGCGAAAATTGCTGGTTTTTGTCACTGCTGATCGGCGGGAATGACGTCGATCTCGGCAATCGAGGCGAAAGGCTGCCCGCGAACTTCGCTTAGCGCCACGACTTTGAGGAATCGGGCCCGAATCGGATGTGGGAAGCGAACGACCTTCTCGCTGGGGCGCTCGTCCCAGGTGCCTTGAACGATGGCATCACCCCAGTTTTGGCCGTCCTCGCTCACAAAGACGAGAAATTGGGCAATTTGCCCGTTAGGGTTGTTGTCCTGCCGCGGTAGAACTTTTACCCCGGCTATGAGCACAGGCTGACGCAACTCGAGCACGATGTGATGCGGGAGCGGAGTGGCTACCGGGTCCCAGGCGGTATGCCACATCGTTTCTGGGTCGCCATCAATCGCCAGTCGGGGCTCGTAACCTGGCTGGTAACTATCAGCCGTGGCAGTTGCACCAAGAGTTTCGAGCAGACGTGGCTCGCGCCACAGCGTGCGCCACTGCGCGTCTGTGAGTGTCACGGTGGGCTCAAAATCATTCGAAAGCATGTACCGGATGAGACTTTTTCTGAGCTGGCGGGCAACTGGTCGCGCGGACAGATCGTGCAGGACGTCCATGGAACACACGAGAAGCCGACCGTTTCCGACCTTCGCTTCCCACAAAAGGCCAAGCTTTCGGGCCTCGCACCAGTCATCGATGGCCTGCACGATCGGCTTCAGATTCCGCGGCAACCCATCGAGGACCATCGGCGTACAAGCGTCGAGAAGTTCCTGCCACTGCCAGTCAGCATGAAAATCAGTGGGAAAATCTTTGAGCGCAGGATGCCCAGGATCACAGAGTATCCCCACCATATGCACTTTTTGCGTGGGAAAGGTGATCCGGTTCCAAAAAATCGGCTGGAATGTCCCCAGTGTATCGCCGCCAATCCACTTCTTTTCCGGGACGAAAAGCACGGTTCTCCCCTGCTGCGCCAGCGCCCACGCTGTCCGCGGATCTGTGGCTAGAGTGATTTGCTCTGGGACCTCTGCCGAAACCTGGGCCGGATAAACCCAAATTTTCCAGTTGTTGATCACGTCAGAATTCTCGAGGGATACTCTCAACGTAAGAGCCGCAGGGACCTGTACCCCGCGAAGATCTATAGATTGCGTTGGGCCCTCCGTGAGCCGACCGGTGGGATAATCCTGCGGGGCTGTTTGTCCGGCCGCAATCACGCGCCGCTCCGAGTTTTCGTCGCACAATTCCCATTTGAGCACCGCCTGTTTGAGGTCTTCTGAACCGTAATGGGCAAGATCGAGCTGGAATTCGAAAGTCTCCTGGTTAGTCCAAATGAACTTTTTCAGTCGGGCCAGCGGAACGGTGCTATTGCAGAAGCCGCGATATTCCTGGGCAGAACAATACCCCTTGCTTTCCCAGAAAGCGTCCAGCACACCCACAGGAGCGGTCCCCTGTCCCGGGAAATCATGCAGGTCCAGCAGTTGAAAACCGGCCATGCCCGGCGTTCGCAAGGCGGCTTCGATCTCCTGCTTGTAAAGGATCACCTGAAACCGTCCCGAGGCCCGAATGAAATCCGCCGCCTGATCGTAGAGGCCTTTCTTTTGCAGGATGTCGCGGAACACCTCCACATTGGACCCGCGGAAAAACCCTGTGTACTTTTGGGGTTCGGTCAGCACATTGGGATAAGCGCACCACTGACCGATCTCGTGGCTGACGACGGGAATCCCCGCTTTGGTGATAAACTCGCGGTAGTCAAGCCAGGTTTGCCCAGGCTTGTTCAACTGCAAGGGACCCCAGGCCTGAAGGCGTGGAACCGGTGTTACGTGATACTGATTGGCCGGTAACTGGGGCCAGCCCGACCCGGCTGAGTAACAGTGACGTGGATCGGCAGCCTTCTGGGTTTCCACCCATTTAGCGAGAAAGGCGTCCCGTTTGGCAGGAGGCCCGCCCGGCTCATTGCTCGCCACCATCAACAGGAAAGAAGGATGATTCCCATAAGCCCGGCGGATGCGCGCCGCCTCGGCGTACACAAACGCATCCTGCGGTTCTCCATTCCCGAACGAGGTCCAACAGGAACATTCCACCTGGTAGTAAAATCCCATCTCGTCCGCAGCAACAAACGCTGCTTCCGGAGGACACCAGGAATGAAACCGCAAATGGTTGAGGCCGTAGCTCCGCGCCACAGAAAGGATTCGCTTCCAGGACTCGACGTCCGTGGGAGGATGGCCCTCCCGGGGAAAGATGCAGCATTCCAGCGTCCCGCGGAGGAAAATCGGTCGTCCATTGAGGACAAACTGGGTTCCCCGGACTTCCAGTTGCCGCAGGCCAAAAGTAACGATTTGCGCGTCGTGATAGGTCCCCTCTCCACGATCTTGGGTTTTTAGTTCCACCGCCAGATCGTACAGGACGGGATGAAACTCATCCCACAATTGCGCACGTCCATTTAACGAATAGCGCACGCGCTGGCGCAAGCCGTCTGCCTCCCATCGAATGGGAACCTCTAGCGTGCGGAATTCTTCCCTTGGTGCAGAAACCTCCTGGTGGGCATGTGCCCTGGCCGTCAGGACTAACTGTCCGTGACCGCTCACGGCCGTTCGATTCCCGATCGTGATTTCCACCTCCACTGATCGCTGGGCTACGTCCGGGTAGAGCTGAACGTCCTCGATCCACACCGGGGGACGACGGCGGAGTTCGATCCGCCCCACGACCCCGTTCCAGTTGCCCTGCGTCTCATCCGAAATGCTGTGAGCGCTTTTGCCCACCAGAATCAGGTAACGGTTATCCACGCAAACGGTGAGGCGATGTTTCCCCGGTGTGAGGTATTCCGAAACATCGTAAACATGGGGAGTGGCCAGGGAATTCTGCGAGCCCACCTCACGGTCGTCAATCCAAACGGTGCTTTGCCAGTGGACCCGCTCGAGGAAAAGGACGATGTGATCACCCTGCCAGTCCTCCGGGATCGTCACCTCCCGCTGGTACCACGCCGGGCCGACGTAATGACGCGGCGGCGTCAGGAAAAACGGAGAACGAAAGTTCTCACTCGTCCAGTAAGCGGCGAACAAAGGGTCGTTTGCCCTTTTCAGTCCGATCCCCGCCAACCATTGGCTGTCCGGTCCGGGTGGATCACCGTAATCCTGCGCCTGAAGCATTCCGGGCAGTTGGATGCGGTCCGGTAATGACGTTTCGTACCACCGCTCCGCTCGACCGCGATTCTCCGGATCGAGTCGGAAAGACCACTCCCCGGATAAATCCACCGTTCGATCCGCTCCGCGAGCGTCAACCGAGAAAGCCGAGCTCAGCAGAAACACCAGCAACGCGACGAAACGGAAATACCTGACTGGTTCCCACATCACAGTTCGTCCCTCCGCAAAGCATCTGACACAACAGCCTTTGCTGCCATGCCTCGAATGGCCCAATCACGCCCAATTTTGGCGTTTCTGCGGGATATCACCGAATTTGGCAGCCTCATTAATGTAACGAAAGAGCGGCATCTCTGCGAGCCACCGCTCGAACAAGGACCAACGATACAAAACCGGAGGCTAGGAGTGAAACGGGCGTCGTGCCCCTGGTCCGCAGATTGTTTGTGTCCACAGTGTCCGGCAGCTTACCGATGGTCTTTTAGATGAACGCGCCACACTGCCATAAAGTGGGTCAAACGGAACTGGCTAGCCTTGGGTCCGATGACATCGCGAGAAAACGCGGTTTGCGCAGGGATGAGGATCGCTCCATTTGCAACGATAGGCAGTCAACTGGCTAGACAGGCGGGCCAGACCTACCGGAAAAATTTTCATTTGCCACCGGAAATCCCGGAAGCATCATGGTATAAATAAGGTTTTCAACGGTGCTCGCCTGGACATGAATGGCCTTGCATGCCCCTGGTGCCTGGGCCGGGGTGGTGTGAATTATCAACACGAATTTGCTGAAGGGAGGATTTATGGAGCTGAAACGGTCTCTCCTGCCGGAAAGCGAATTGCCTGCAGAGTGGTACAATCTCCTGGCCGATTTGCCCGAGCCGCTCCCACCGCCGATTCACCCGCTGACCAAGGAACCGCTGGATCCTGCCGCTTTGGAACGCATTTTCGCGAAGGAGTTGATTCGTCAGGAAGTCAGTCAGGAACGCTGGATTGGGATTCCCGACGAAGTGCGCCGGGTGTATGCCCTGTGGCGTCCTACGCCGCTTGTTCGCGCTCGCAATCTGGAAAAAGCACTCAAAACCCCCGCCCGGATCTATTTCAAAGACGAAAGTCACAGCCCGCCGGGAAGTCACAAGCCCAACACGGCGGTTGCCCAGGCGTACTACAACAAGATTCAGGGAATCCGCCGCCTATCGACGGAGACCGGTGCCGGCCAGTGGGGTTCTTCTTTAGCGTTTGCCTGCTCCTTTTTTGGGCTGGAGTGTAAGGTCTACATGGTGAAAGTGAGCTACCAGCAGAAGCCGTACCGACGTGTGATGATGCAGTTATGGGGAGGCAACGTAACGCCAAGTCCCTCTGAAGAAACGGAATGTGGTCGCAAGATCCTTGCCAGCGATCCGAACTGTCCCGGAAGCCTCGGAATCGCCATTAGTGAAGCGGTAGAGGTGGCTCTCAAGAATGACGACACCAACTACACACTGGGGAGCGTTCTCAACCATGTGATGCTCCATCAGACCGTCATCGGTCTTGAGGCCGAAAAACAGATGAAAGAGTTCGGCGATTGGCCGGACGTTGTCATCGGCTGCGTTGGCGGCGGAAGCAATTTTGCGGGGCTGGCTTTCCCGTTCCTCCGCCACAAACTCGCGGGGAAAGAAATGCGGTTCGTGGCGGCAGAGCCGAAAGCCTGTCCATCGCTCACTCGGGGAGTGTATCGCTACGATTTCGGCGATACCTCGATGCTCACGCCGCTGCTCAAAATGCACACGCTGGGACACAGCTTCGTGCCGGCGGGTATCCATGCGGGTGGACTACGATATCACGGGATGGCGCCGATGGTGAGCTTCGCCGTCAAGCTGGGCCTGGTGGAGGCCGTGGCGCTCCATCAGCGGGAATGCTTCGAGGCCGCAAGGCTCTTTGCCACGACCGAGGGAATTATTCCAGCTCCGGAGACATCGCACGCCGTTCGGGCGGCGATCATCGAGGCGCTAAAATGCAAGGAAACCGGCGAAGAGAAGTGCATTCTCTTCAATCTGAGCGGCCACGGAATTTGTGACCTGGGCGCTTACGAGCGCTATCTCGCCGGAGAACTGGAAGACTACGAGCTGCCCCAGGGACAAATCGACCAGGCCCTCGCCGAGTTGCCCGCCGTAGAGTAGCAGGCTATCCTCTAAACTCCGGCCGACCGCACGTGTTGGCTTGCGTGGCAGATTTCACTGAAACCTCAAAAAAGGAGGCCTGTTATGACACACGCAGGGCGTGGAGGTAGACGATTGTTTGCCCCAGCCGTTGCAGGCGCCTTTGTTTTGGCGGTGCTTTCCGGGGCGAACCTGCGGGCTGAGAAGATCGGTCCGTGGGATACGGATGTCCTTTTTCAGCCGCCGCGTGTGGAGTGGAGTGAGGAAAAAGACGGGGTCCGCGAACTCTACTATCAGGGAGAACCATACCAGGGGCGCCCCACACGTGTGTACGCCGTGTATGCTCAGCCACCGGGAGCCGGCCCTTTTCCTGCGATGGTGTGTGTTCACGGAGGCGGTGGGACCGCGTTTCAGGAATGGGTCCGGCTCTGGGCGGAACGAGGATACGCGGCGATCTCCATGGACCTGGCCGGTTGTGGACCGCACCACCAGCGTTTGCCGGACGGTGGCCCTGATCAATCCGACGAGTCCAAATTCCGATCTTTCGACGAGGATTCGGTTACCGATATGTGGACGTACCATGCGGTGGCGGCGGTCATTCGGGCGCATTCGCTCTTGCGGAGCCTGCCGCAAATCGATGCGCAGCGCATCGGGGTCACCGGGATCAGTTGGGGCGGCTATCTCACGTGCATCGTTGCCGGCGTGGATAACCGTTTTCGACTGGCCATTCCCGTTTACGGTTGCGGATTTCTTCACGAAAACAGTGTGTGGCTTCCTCGATTTGAAAAAATGCCACCGGAGCAACGTGAACGATGGATCCAGTTTTTTGATCCATCCCAATATCTTGGTCGCGTGCGTTGCCCCATTTTCTTTCTCAATGGCACAAACGATTTTGCTTACCCGCTCGATAGCTATCGAAAATCATACGACCTCGTGCCGGGAGAGAAGTTCATTCGCATTGAGGTCCGCATGAAACACAGTCATCCCGATGGTTGGGCACCGCCAGAGATCGGCCTTTTTGCCGATAGTCTCCTCAAGGGAGGCCAACCGTTGCCCAGGTTATCGCCCCTGCACCGCGAAAACCAGACTGTCTGGTGCGAGGTGACATCTTCGCTTCCTTTGAAACAAGCGCATCTTAACTACACCATCGATGGCGGACGGTGGCAGGACCGCCAGTGGACATCGATCCCCGCCAAACTAGAGCGCGATTGCGTGGTGGCGGAACTGCCCCCCGAGCAATTGACTGCTTATTACGTGGACGTGGTGGACGAAAGAGGGGCTATGATTTCCACACCACCCGAAATCGTGCGATAGCCGGGCAAATGCGCCAAGTTCAAAGCGCCCCATCTTTCGACGGGACCAGGCTCTTTTAGTCCGGCAAATCAAAAGTGAACTCAGTGGTGGACTCGGTGACTTCGGCCGTCAGGCCCGAGGTTTCCGGCGATGCATATTTCGCGGGGAGCTCCTCACGATATTTCGCGGGAACAGGTGGCGCGTCGGGATCGGTGCTGCCGCCTTGCACCAAGACCGACTTCCGAATAGTTACCCGATAGCTGCCTGGAACAACACCGTCGTTCTTTTCGAATGTGGTGAGCCTGGCAACGCCTTGAGCATCGGTCAGTCCGGTGGCGGCATGTCCGCCAGATGCGGGCAGCAACTGGACATTCGCTTCGGCCACGGGCTGCCCTTTATACTTGACGGTCACCTTAACGGGCACGGTTTTCGGTCGGCCTGGTACAGATCGCTTGGCACCGCCACAGCCTCCCAGGGAGATCAATAAAACGAAAATAAAACCGACAACCAGCGTTTTTCCAAGGGACCATACACCAGCACGCGTGGTCAGCAACATACCGTTCTCCTGTGCTTCGGCTCCTTCTGACAGGTAAGCGTGTCCGTATAACTCCCCGCAATGTTTCTCCTGGAGCAAGTTCAAAAATGCAATGCCGGCCTGCTGCAACAGGCCGGACGAAGAGGTGCGCCATCCCGCCACACGACACAGCTTGAGGAGAGCTATCGGTTGGCGCTTCGGCAGCTCTCTCAGAGCCGCACAATCGGCCCGGATGATCTAGGAAAATCGAGGTGGGCAAAGCCCATCGGACAGCCGCCCACATCGTTCAACTAGTTGGCTGCGAACTGGCGAGCTATTTAAATAATCAGGCGATTACAACTCCGAGCTCGGTTCTCCGCCGCCTTTGGTTCCCAGCGCACCCCAAACGCCGTAAGGGCTCATGCCACCGGCAGTTGGTGACGGAAAGTCGGTCCCCAGGTTACCGGTGTCCACTGTTTCAGTGACGAACCGCACAGATCCATCACCGAATGCCACGTTGACACCGCCAGGATGCCGACTGCTGGGAGTGTAAATTCCCCGTTCCCAGTGGTTGGCTGCGTTGGCACAAGAAGCTGAATTGGGCGGGAGAATCGTGGTAAAGCCCGCGAACCATGCGGCACCGTCTGCCCATCGGAATCCCGGCGCTGTATCGGTCGTAAAGCTTCCGGTCACGTATTTCTTTTGTGCTGGATCATAGGCCGCCCGACAGGTCAGCGGATTCGTCCCGAGCGCCAGGCCCACGACGTTTCCGAAGGAATTCTGAGTCTTTGGGCGAACACGCTCGGAAAGAAGCGCCGTGTTGCTGGTTCCATCGGTAATGTCCGCCATCGATGACCAGTTAAAAACATGGAACACACCACGATTTTGCGAACTTGTGGGCGGTGCGTTGAAGCTATCGATAGGCGAATCACCGCCATTCATGCAATAGCTCAACGTACCTCGGGCGGTTCCAGTTGGCGTGACATTGGTCGGATCACTCGGGCAATTGAGCGCCGGAATCACCGTGTTGTACCAGGTCGTACCATTCCATGGCGCCTGGTTGGGGATTGCATAAATCTGGTCATACAGCGCCTGCTGCTCAATAAACGGAGTCACAGCGGCCCAACCACTCAAACGGCCCCGATGCGTCGTGCCGCTGCTGGAATTTTGATCTCCCGAACCTGCCTGCCGGGCCGGAAACCGGTTGTACACATCATGATAATTTTGCATGGCCAGCGCGAGCTGCTTGAGGTTGTTCACGCACTGTGTGCGTCGTGCAGCCTCCCGAGCGGCCTGTACCGCCGGTAACAAAAGGGCAATCAAGATTCCAATAATGGCGATCACTACAAGCAATTCCACGAGTGTGAACGCCGGGCGAGCGCACTTTGTGTCACGAAACGACCCAAAACCCATAAAAAACCTCCATCTGGAAGCGGATTTAAACGAAAACAAACAGATGCGGCAGGCAAACCAAGGAACCTCAATCCTGCGCTGCCACGAACCCCCGCGGAAGCGTCCTCTCCCTGATCGAAGAACCCACTTAGGACAAGCCCGGGGAATTGAGGCGGGAAACTGAGGCGGGTTTTTTAATCATCGACGCACTTCAGTGTAGTTGCGCGATTTGTGACTGTCAAGCAGCCGGTCCGGCCTGCGAACGGCAGGGAAAGCAGCGATTGCAACTGAACTGTTTTGCCAGCTATACGGGACTGGTTCTCCGCGGTAGGGCAAACTATCTTATTGACTGGTTTCATTGAGGGAAAAATCGAAGTTATCGAGCCGAGTTTGCCACGATTGCCGAATTGTCCTACCGAGAAATTCCATGCAACGGCTGAGAAACCTTACAGTTCGTCGGTCAATCCGAGATTCCCGGCCATCCGTTGGACAATCGTGGAGTCTGTGCTTGCTCGTAACACTGATCCTGGCTCCACCGCCTTCGGGAAAAACGGAAGAGCCGCGCCAGCTCTCCAAACTTTGGGGCAAAAACGGAGAGCTCTGGTCGCCACGCAGCCGACTTCCAGATTTCGGTTGGGCAGGATACCGGTGGGGTACAGAATCCTACCGGATGCCGCAGCAACGCGTCTCGGTTAAAGATTTCGGGGCTAAGGGCGATGGACAAACCGACGACACTGCGGCCTTTCAGCGAGCGATTCAAGCCGGAAAGGGCAAGATCGTCTTCGTGCCGCCAGGAAAATATGTTCTGCGCGACATTCTTTATATCCGCATTTCAAACACTGTACTGCAAGGGGCAGGGCCGGATCAGACAGTTATCGTGTTCACAAAACCCGGGGTAGAAATTGATCCCCGCCCTGCCAAGACCGATGGCAATCAGCCCACCACCAATTGGTCCTGGGCGGGCGGGCTTATTTCTATCGGCGGCTCGCCAACCAAACCCATAGACGTTACAAAAGTTGCGAAACCCCAAAAGCGAGGTGATACAAGCCTCACGCTGGAAAAAAATTTTTTCGGGCCGGGCGATGAAATTCTGTTGACACTTCGGGATGACGATGCCAAATCACTCCTTCATTATCTTTATCGTGGACAACCTGGTGACATCTCGGGTCTGAAAAACTGGTATGTGGAACAGGTCTTCCGCGTTGTCAGATGTGAAGGAAACACGGTGGTCCTGAATCGGCCGTTGCGTTTTGACGTCCGCGCGGAATGGAGACCAACCGTGGAGCGATTTGCTCCACCTTTGACAGATGTGGGAGTGGAAGGGTTCACCTTTGATTTTCCTGTACGTCAATACGCCGGACATTTTAGAGAGGTGGGTCTGAACCCCGTCGAAATCACGCGATTTGCAGCCCACTGCTGGTTAAAAGACCTGGTGATTCGCAATGCCGATAACGGGCCGTTCGTCTCAGGATACTTCTGTACTCTGGAGAGAATCCGATTGGAGGCCGATCCCGAACGTAGGTCGCAATCCGGCAATTACACGGGCCATCACGGCATCACGTTTGGTCGAGCCTCAGACTGCCTTTGTCGCGATTTTCAGATCGATACCCGATTCATTCATGACTTGACTGTTCAAAGCTCCGTCGGGTGTGTGTTTTGCTCCGGACGTGGCGTCGATCTGTGTTTCGATCACCATCGCTGGGCCCCATACGAAAATCTCTTCACTGATATCGATGCGGGAATTGGAAGCCGACTGTTTGCGTCGAGCGGGGGAGACACGCGGGGCAATCACACGGCCGGAGGTGAGACCTTCTGGTGCATTCGGACCCAGAGGCCTGTTCGCTGGCCTGCCAGCTTGGGAATCGACTCCATTAATCTTGTGGGACTGGATGTGGCTGACGCGGCTCAGGCTGTGCCCGTTTTGCCATCCCCCACCGACCTGACGGGCCGATGGTGCGAGCCAATTCCACCGGGAAAACTTTTTCCGCGCAATTTGCACGAGGCGATGCGGGCGCGAAACGCCGCCAACCGGTGACAAGATGCCGGAGAAATAGGAAGCCGGAGCAATACGAGCATCGTGTTGTTGTGCTCCGTGTTAAGTTGGCATCAAATGGCATCGATGGAAGCTCGCTCATGGATTTCCTCGACCGCTCTTACACAAGTCTCCGCTAATGGAATCCCCTCTATCTGGTTATTGTCCTTTGATCCCATCAGAGTATACTGCAATCGTTAGCTGCAACAGCCGTCATCCGGGAGTGAAGACAAACACGGCAGTCGGTTGACGGTCGGAAGCCACGCATCGGTAGCGTGGTTTCAAATGTCGAGGGGGCGTTTAAGTTCGTTTCCTGTGGGAGAGCAAAATATGTTCGGCAACCGTGGATTTTGCTTAAATACGTTGTTCGGTAGCATATTGGCATTAGCTGGCTGGGTTGGAAACGGCCGGGTCCTCGCGGAACCAACTCTTCAGATTTATTTGGAAGGTGGGCTCTACGACACAGCGACACAAAGTTGGTACCTGGCACCGCCGGGTTCGTCAGCCGGAGAACCGTTTCGCTTGTGGATCATCGGCGACACCTCCAAGGGACCTATTGAGGAGGTGCGTCTTTCCATGGCTTACTCGTCCATTTACCGGGCTAACGGCGTCGATCTTGCTGTGACCATCACTCCGACCACCACAGGTGGTCTTTTTGGATTCACCGATCCTTCGACCCCACCCCCTCCGACCTTTCTTCAGTACGGCGCTGAGGGTACTCAGCCGGTCCTGGGAGATGGGTCTCCCCTGCCTGCCCACGGGATTTATGGTGAGGGTGTCGTATGGCAGGAGTGGCTTCTGGGAGACTTCACGCTTTCGGATTCGCCCATTGGCGATTTCATCAACAATATACCCCCTCCAGGGTCGAAGACCGGTCAAATCAACGTTTACGAGGTAGCTATCACTTTTTCCGATGGCTCCAGCGCTCACGGTGTTAATGTGCATTTTGACGCCTACAACCACGTGGAAGCAAAAAACCACGTACGATACCGGTTCGCCCCGTTTTCGCACGATGCTGACGGGGTTGTGACGGTCGTGCCCGAGCCGGGGACTATGGTCGCTCTCGCTTCCATCGTCGGCAGTGCAATGGTATTCGGGACAGGAGTGCTTTCCCGACGGCGAAAGAAGGGCTGACCAAACGACATTCAAACCGCTTTCGACTGCGGGTGCGGTGAAATCACCGTCGCCAGCCCGGTTGTTCCTGTTGGGCAACACGCCATCGGAGACATGTTTCGTTCAAGCAACATTCCAGCGCTTCTTTTGCGAAGTCCTCTTCCTTTTCAGGTCGCCTCGGCAGGTTTTTTGAAGTCGGCGTCGTTTCGGCACGCCGCGTGCTTGTCTGGTGTACGAGGTTAGCAACGTCTGTAGGTTCCAATCCCCAATCGCTGCTGGTTCTGGCCGATTTTTGCGCTGAGGAGAAAATAGTCTATGAATCGCCTCTTTTCATCGCGTCGCCGGTGCTCATCTCGTCGTGGCGTGCTGAGCTTCGAGTGGATTCTTCTCATTTCGCTCCTTGTGATCGGGATAATCGGGGGGCTGGCAGCCGTGCGGAATGCTTTGCTCAGCGAGCTAAACGATCTCTCTCAGGCCGTAGAAGCAATCAACGTTTGCGGAACGTGCGATCCGGCCAGTTGTCCGCCCGGAAACCCCGACTGCTGCGACGACCCCTGGTGGTGCCCGTAAGCTTTGACCCGGCTCCTTGCTCGTCCAAACAGTGATTGAGATACAATGGGGCTATGAACCGCGGGAATCGTCAGCCCCGTTCGGCGCATTGGCCTTTCGGGTAAGGTAGTGATGGAATCGCCCCACAACTCTGAGATCGCCAGCCGTACCGTCGCCCTGGCGGGCGCACGTGCATCCATTTCGCCGGAGCGAACTGTTCGCCGTTCTCGCTGGCGACGCCATCTGCTTGTTGCGGCGACCCTGATCTTCGTCTTCGGGCTGATTGTCCACCGCCTGTGGCTTCCGCTCCTCGTTTATCCACTCCTAGCACCTTCGGTTTGCCCTCCCCATGCGGTCGATGTTATATGGATCCGCAGTTCGGATGGGCACTCCCTGTCTACGGAAGACGCGATTCCTCAAGCAGCCGACATTTTCCACCAGAATCCGGAAGCCGTTGTTCTTTTTACAGAAGGATGGCCGAGCCGACTGGTGGAATTGGGCGTCATCCCGCCGATGGTGGAGGTCCTGCGGTCAGCCCTCAAGGATTACGGTATTCCTCCTGAGCGGGTGATCGAACTCAAATCCGATCAAATTGGACTGTGGTATGAAGCACAGGCGGTGGCGGACTACTTGCAGCGGCATCCCGATTCGTATGCTGTTTTTTTTGTGGAAGAATTTGGCGGAAGAAGCACTTCGCTGGTTCTTCGATCCGCCATGGGCGACGACATTTATCACCGCGTGACCCTCGTTGGGGTGCCCCATCCCCAATTCTCTGCGGCAAACTGGTGGCGTTGCCGGGCAGGCATCAAAGGGGCCATGGTGGGCTATCTGTACCTTATTTATTCCGTCGTAGCACCCCGGCCGGTGGTAGCTCCGCGCCCTTTGACGCTCGAAGATTTTGATAAATTGATACCAGAATGTCCACGGCCCAGAGGAAAATCCACACCATGAGACGTCGGTGGGTAGCCGTTCTGGTGGTTGTGGCCATCGGTGGTTTGGCCGCCGCACACCAATGGTGGCTTCCCCACCTGGCAAGTTGGCTGGATGTCAGCGGCCCCCTCCGACGTGCCGACTATGCTATGGTCATGGGGGGAGGTTTGGAAAGCCGGCCTGTTCTGGCGGCGGTATTATATCGAAAAGGTTGGGTCGATCGGATTCTCATCTCGGAAATCAGATCTATCCCCTCCAAGGTTCGCCCCCTCATGCCACCGGAGCACGAACTCACAAAAGCTCTTTTGATACGCCTGGGGGTACCGGAAGACCGAATCATACTCCTGCGGGGGGACCATGCGGCAACTTTTCATGAGGTCGTTTCCTTGCGGGATTTACTCACCGCCTCCCCCTCGGTTCGGGTGATTATTGTCACAGACGCAGTCCACACCCGTCGGACTGCCTGGAGTGTGCACCTCTTACTGGGGCCGATGGCCGATCGGGTCGGGTTTATCGGGGTTCCGTCAGAGCGCTATGACCTCCACCGATGGTGGCAGTCCGCTGATGGCTTCTTCATGGTCACCAGCGAGTGTCTCAAACTTTTCTCTTACTGGATTATTTATGGGTCTGGCAAATGGTGGATACCGGTCCTTATCGGCTTGATCGTCCTGTACGGCATGTTCCGGCGTCACTTCGCGCATCGCCAATCGCATCACAATCCGGACCATGCGACGGCCTGAAAGGGCATGAGGCCCACCCTTGCCAACGACCCATGTCCACCGCCAACCACCTCGCCGTGGCGTTCAGGCCGTGATTGTCACCGCACGATGCTCCTCCTGGCACGTCTTTGTTTCTACACTCCTGGCTCCCAAATTCCCCAAGTTGGTGGTGTGGCACTACCGCACTCGGAGCCAAGCTGGTAAGATTATCGTGGTGGTGGTGCGACCGTCATTTTGAGGGGGAAAAGCGTCGGGGCCAAACGTGTTGGTGGGGCGTTGATTCGAGGGGATGTAAGCTGGGAGATGTATTGCCATGAGCGAGGCGCAACTTGAACCCAGAAAAATTCGTGTGTTCATCGCTGATGACCATGAGATGGTGAGGGTGGGTCTTCGCGCCATGTTTCAGGGAACGGAGATCGAGGTCGTCGGGGAAGCGGGGACGGGCGAAGAGGCGGTCGACTTCCTTCTCAGCTATGATGTGGACGTTGCCATCCTCGACGTGCGAATGCCCCGCGGCGACGGCCTCAATGCCCTTGGTCGAATCAAGCTGGAAAAACCCAACCTGCCGGTTCTGATCCTTTCCACGTTTGACAATCCCAGCTACGTCGCTCGAGCCATAGCATTTGGGGCCCAAGGGTACCTCCTCAAGAGTTGCACGCGCGACGAGCTCCTGGAGGCCATTCGGGCAGCCGCCCGCGGGGAAAACATTTGGACTCGGGAGGAACTTCGGCGGGTGGCGGGGGGACTGGCTACGCCACGGACGCAGGCAAATATCGACATCCCGCTGACCCAGCGGGAAAGCGAGGTGCTGCGCCATCTTGCCCGGGGAATGACCAATAAAGAGATCGCTTACGCCCTCAAAATCAGCTATGAAACCGTCAAGGAGCACGTCCAACATATTTTGAAAAAGATCGGCGTCACGGATCGGACGCAGGCGGCCGTCTGGGCCGTGAAAAATGGGTTGGTATAAATTTGCCGACCGTACCACTGGTCTAAACGGAGCGGAAGCGAGTTCTTCCGTTTTTTTTGCGCTGCCATTTCTTTTCCGTATGCCACATTTTCTGGGCAGTCAGAAGATCTTCCCAAAAATGATCCGTCCTTTTTCAACCGCCCAGCTACGGTGGAAAGCGATGGCCGTTATCCCCCTATCCCCAGCCAATTTTCCCCGCTTTGAATCGGACCTGGTCCTTAAACCCTGGGAAATCGAGAGCACCAATTCTGAGGTCCCATTTCCACTCCCCCCCGGGGCGCGCGTTCCAGCACTGCCAGAAAAACCGGCTTTGCCTGACCCCGTGGAAGTCTTGGGGTTACCCATTTCGCCGTGGACAAAGAGCCAGGTCCTGGAGTTTGTGGATTGGCTTGTCCAGCGAGGTCAACCCTCGTTTTTCATCACCGCCAATCTCCATTACGCCCGACTGACGGCGCAACTGGCCGATTTGAAGGAGATCAACAAGAAGGCTGCTTTTATCGTCGCCGATGGAATGCCTCTCCTCTGGGCTGCGCGCTGGCTGGGACGTCCCCTGCCTGAACGGGTGACGGGAGCGGACCTTGTTTGGGATCTTTCCGAACTGGCGGCCTCCCGCGGTTATCCTGTCTTCCTTTTGGGTGGGGCTCCGGGAGTCGCCGAAACAGCGGCACGAAAACTGGTGGAAAAGTTCCCACGACTAGTCATCGCGGGGACGGCAGCCCCGATGCTCGATACGCTGGAACCGGCCTGCGAGGCGGAATTGATTCGTCGGATCAGACGCAGCGGAGCCCAAATCCTTTTTGCTGCCTTCGGCCAGCCGAAGGGAGAACGCTGGTTGGCTTCGCACATTGATGCACTGGGTGTTCCAGTGGCCGTTCAGGTGGGGGCCGCTCTGGATTTTGCTGCGGGACGCATTCGTCGTGCACCGCGATTTCTCCAGCGCATCGGTTTGGAATGGGCCTACCGAATTCTGTGCGATCCCCGCCGTCTCACTCCCCGGTACCTTGCCGACGGCCTGTTCTTCCTGCGAGCCCTTGGGCAACTCCGAAAAGAATGAGTTTTAACTAACTGCCCACGGTGTGCTCGAGGACCAAAGTGTTCGCACCACCATCGGAAACTTCAATTGGAATACGCCAGCCTTGGATCCCGATGCGGCACAGACCACGGCCGGACTTCTCGCACCAGTAGAACACTGCCACAACTTCCAGCGTCGTGGTTCCGGAATCCAATGGGGAGAGCTCGATTTCGATAGGACCTTCTTGTGGGGTGACGCGATAAACCTCGAACTCTCGCTTCGATTCCCCAGACGGAGCGGACGAGGCAGACTGGTCTAATCGCCGAACCCGAATCTCCACCGGCATGGCCAGGTTCAACCCATGGTCCGGAGGGAACCAAAGATCCAGGCGAATTTTCACCGGCGAACCCAACCGGACGGAGACTTTTTCTCGGGTGATGAAGTGAACGTCGGCGAGAGGCGGTTCACTTTCGCGTTTAACCTGTGGTGCCTGCAAACCTTTGATGATCAATGTCGTTACCCGAACGGCTGGGGCAAGCTCAAGTCGTCGAATCGCGTGGTTATTCGTGTCGGCCACGTAGAGGACGGTATCCGAAGCGGGCGAGATCCCAGCCGGCTCGTCGAAACGGGGTGGATCGTCGCTGTTACCCGGCTGGCTGTCGCCGGCCACGGTCACAGTTTCTCCAGTTTCGGGATTTACCCGCTTGATCTTGTTGTTGTACGTATCGGCCACATAGAGGAATTTCCCTGCATAGCACAGACCTATAGGATGCTGAAGAAGCACCTGCGGGGCGGGGCCGTCGCGGTCGCCAAATGTAAACAGCCGAGCGGCCATCAAGCGAGCGGTTCCCACCACCGTGCGGACTTCCCCACCCGTTTGAAGCGGGACGGCACGAATGGAACTGCCCTCACTATCGGCCACATAAAGCCACCGACCATCGGTGGCCAATCCACTGGGCTGCGCGAAGGAAGCAAACCCCAAAGCATAAGGTGAGGGTGGAAGAAGTGGACCGTCAACGATGTCCTCGCGGGCATTTCCTGCGTAGGGACCAATCTGGCTGAACTGGGTATCCATCCGCCAAATTTGGTGACAGCCGGCCATCGCAATGTAGACCCACTCTCCAACCACGCACAGGTCCCACGGGCTACTCAACTCCGTGGAAAGAGGGGTCTCCATGCGCATCGTGGGCGGGCGTCGCAGTTGAACGCCTGTTCCAGCGACTGTTTTGACGACGCGTTTTTCGAGATCGACCGCGCGAATCGCATGATTTTCCGTGTCCGCCACCAGAAGGACTTGACCGAGAAGCGCCATACCCTGAGGGCTAGAAAACTGGGCCGCACTGAACTCCCCATCCCGAAAACCAGGTTCACCTGTACCAATCACGGCGAGAAGATCACCTTCTAACGTGCTCACAACAATCCGATGATGTCCCGAGTCCGCTATAAAAAGCCGGTTTCCCGCAGAATCAACCAGAATCTTGCCGGGAAAGCGCAACGGGGTGGGTTGAAAGCGGCGGGCAAGCGTCTCGAAATGAATTGGTGTGCGGTCCAGAGTTCCTCGTTTTTCGTAATAGGCGATCGCGGGCCGCAAGAGCTGATCTAATGCTTCGAATGTCGTTTCCCCGCTTTGCCCCCACACGACAAAACCTTCGGGATCGATCAGAACCAGCGTCGGCCACGCGTTGACACCGAACCGCCGCCAGATTGTCATGTTGTGATCGTTGACGACGGGATGCTCGATCCCGTAACGCAAAATAGCCTGCTTGATGTTCTCGCTATCGCGTTCTTCATCGAACTTTGCGGAATGCACGCCAATCACCACGAGTTCCCGCGGATACTTCGCCTCCAGCTTCTTCAACTCGGGGATGATGTGCATGCAGTTGATGCAACAGTACGTCCAGAAGTCGATCAGGACAAATTTGCCCCGGAGGTCTTCCCACCGCAGGGGCCCTGCTGTGTTCAACCATTCCACATTGTCTGGCAGTTCCGGGACAGGATGACGTATTGCAAAGGGTGATGCTTCCATACTCAGACCTCTATTTGCACAAACAAGAGAGACAAACATGAGCGTGCCAGTGAAGATCACCAGCAACATTCGCGAGCGACAACACCTCGTCAATCCGATCGGCGCAGCCGCATCCCGACACCGTTTCAGGTAGGCTGGCAACCGCATGAGGGCGTTGGAGTGTCTGGGGCAGATCATCGTCCTATCCTTCATGCCTACAAGATCTCACACCACATCTCAGCCTCGATAGAAAGTTACGTCTACATTGTCAAACACACGGCTCGAGATCGATTTGTCCTAAAGTCTCCGTGTGCTGAATCCCGCGAATCAGCACAAGGCTGGGGTGCTCCCGAGCCAGTTCAGAACAACCGCGGGTCTTTGACTGCCCAATCCTATACCCAACTAGATGGCTTGGACAATCACCAGCGCCTGCGGCGGCTTGCTGTCTCGTCGGTCCAACAAGGCATTGAGCCCGACTTTCTCGGACCAGACTATCCAAAGGCTAAGAAGGAGCTCCCAACTTTTCACGAGGCCTGAGATAACTGAGAGACGAGCCGCACAAATTCCTGCTGGACTCTCTGCTGGATTCCAGAAGTGTCGGGATCGCTGGAAAGGGCCGCCTGCCGAAGTGCCAGTTCACTGCACAGAACCACTGCCCTGCAGGTCACATCGTAGTGCAGAGGAAGGAAAATGCGCAGCCGGGCGGGCAGAAATCGCCGACGAAGGAGCGCCGCCTGCTCAGGCCGAATCCGGCCTTGGCGCACTTGTTCATCGAGATATTGCACAAACGAACCGTACTCTCGTCGCAAAATAGCAATCACGACTACCACGGCCACAAGCCACGCCAACCCGTCAACCCAGCCGGCGACGCTGATCGGGGAATATCCGGTCCGCTCACCGAGAAACAGCACGGCGCCATTTCTAAGAACGCGCACACCGTAGACGCCGCTCCAGAGTGTCAGTGCAGTATGCCAGCGCTGCCACAGTTTAGGACGACTCTGTGCCCAGGCCAGGGCGGCGCCAATGGCCGCTCCGCAAAGCGTGGCCATAAATCCCCCAGCAACCACGCGGCTCACGAACACATTGGCAGTGCCGCTGTAACCCGCAGGCTGCCATCCCGCCAGATAGAGATAAAACACATTCTGAATGGCGGCGAATCCCGCAGCGATCACGCCTCCGTAGATCATTGCCTCCGAAAGATAAGCAAACTGCTTACGGAACATCAGCATCACCACCAGGATCGCGAGGGCCTTGAGGCCCTCTTCTACAGCGGGGGCCACAAGAAGAAACCGGCGAGGGACCTCCAGGGCCTGACTCTCCAGGTGAAATGCCATATTCCACGGGACCAATAACCCCAGGAACAAATTGGCGAACACGCCGGCCACAAGGCCCCAGCCAAACACACATCCGAGTAGATAAGTCTCCTGCCACCGGTATCGCTCCAGCCAGTAGAAGAACCAGGCGAAGCAAACACCGGCCAGTAGGGACCCAATAATGCATACGAGCAATCCGAGGGCTTCGCTCATCCTTGCATTCCCTCAGTCGACTGTCAGAGCGTAACTGATAACCCACCTCCGGTAGTAATAATCCACCCTTTCCGCCTTCCCGATAATCCGACGCTTTAACGAAACATTTTGCCGTGGCCAGGCCCCGCGGTTGGCACGGGCTCCCGCACGGCAGGTGTATTAGCGCCGCCGATCGCGTGATCCATAGCCGGATCGCCGATTTCTCGCTTCCAAGTTCTTTTGGATCACATAACCGACCACCTCAGCCCAACCAGGAACCGCTTTGTGAGATGGTCGCGGAATTTCCTCATCCTCGGCTTCCTGATTTTCTTCCTCTTCTGCCGCGCTCGTGACGGAAGGATCGCTCCGCCGTTTGCGAGGGGATCCAGTCTCCGGTTCCTCATGGACTACCTGGCTAGCCACCGCTTTTTCCGAAGATTCTCCCGTCTCCCCATTGCCCTCGGCACCACTCACGGCGAGCTCCACGATCTCGGGCAGCTCTTCCTCGAACGGCTCTGGAGAAACCGGCGCCACCCCAGACCGTTTCTTGCGACGTCTTCTGCGGCGTTTTTTCTTTTCGCCCGGTAGGGCCTCGGCTTCCATCGCGGCTGACCCAGATGCCGGCACGTCTGTCACCACCGGTTGAAGTGTAGCCGTATCCGCCGCCACTGCACGCCCGACAGACGCCGGCGTGAGAATTTCTTCCACCACTGGGGCAAATGCGGCTGGGGGATTTTCCCTAGCCCCAGGGGCGACCACCTGCTCTTCGAGCCAGTTCCCTTCAGGAACCACCTCCGCCTGAACCACCTCCCGTGCCTCTTCCTCCGGTGGCAAGGTCACCGCCACCAGCGAGGCCTCTTCGAACGGTACGGGGGCAATCGTCTGTGCAACCGGAGCGAGCCATTCCAGAGCGGCGGGATGCGGTGCAGTCGTCTGGCAAGTGCCCTTCTCTTCCTTCCCTTCCGCACTGATCTCCCCAGGCTTGGCCTCTTCAGCCGTTGCGGGCGATTCTTTGGGCCGTAGTCCAAGCTGGGCCGCGATATCATCCCAATTTCCTCCCGACGGAGTCCGGGGTGTCCATCGCCGGAGAGGAATGCGGTCCGGAATTGCCTCCAGCGGGATGGTTCCCGCTGGCTTTGCAGAAACTTGTGTCGTGGGAACGCCTCGCGTTTCTTCCCGGGATGTCCGGATCTCGGACGAGGTTTCGGCTGGGTGTGTTGCAGTTCCTTCCCCGGTCGCCGTGGCATCCGTGGAAGGTTCTGCCGAGCTCGCGTTACTCTCGCCCGGCCGAAGACCGAGGATCTCGGCCAATTTCGACCACGGATCGCTCTCGGCGCGCTGCTTGCTTGTCGATTCAGACGCTTCTGCCATGGGTGTTCGATATGCCCAAATAGCTAGTCTTCAACGGGTTAAACGCCACGCCGACGCCAAATGCCGCCGCGGGAATTAACAAAACCAAGGCAGCGACTCCGATCTTTTCTTAATTTTTCGCATTCCTTAATATACGCCAGCTTTGTGTTCATGAAAAGCAAGCCCGCCAGGACGTTGGGAGAGCCAATCGGTCGCTTGTCAGGGCCCTGCTGGGCCGGGTACGATAACATTTCCTGTATTGCGGAATGAGCAGCACCGGACGGCTTTGCGGCCGACGGTTGGCAGTGCTGCCCGCCGCAAGACGGTTGATCAACTGACCAGGTAAAGGATGTGCCTATGTTTATGAATCAGTGGCTTCCGTTTCCGATAGACCAACTCGCCCAGGCCGGGTATCGAGAGTACCAACGCCAGCGGCAGCTCACGCTGGGGGATCTCCTGCTGGAAAACCGGATCATCCTCCTCCAGGGCCCCATCTACGACCTCAACGCGAGTGAGGTCATCATGAAACTCCTCTACTTGCAAAGCGAAAACCGCCGTAAAGACATCCATTTTTACATCAACTCCCCAGGTGGAAGCGTCACCGCCACACTAGCAATTTACGACACGATGCAGATTCTCAGTTGTCCCGTGGCTACCTATTGTGTGGGCCTGGCTGCCAGCGGAGGAGCGGTCCTTTTAGCAGGAGGCACCAAAGGCAAACGCTTCGCGCTTCCGCACTCCAAGGTGATGATCCACCAGCCCTACGGCCAGGTGGGTGGCCAGGTGAGCGATATCGAAATTCAAACTCAGGAGATTCTCCGTACGCGTGACATCCTCAATCAGATCCTTGCTCAACACACGGGACAGCCGATCGAACGCATCGCAAAGGACACGGATCGAGATTTCTACATGACCGCTGAGGAAGCCAAGGCCTACGGCATTGTGGACGATATCCTTTCCAAACAGACTCAGGAAAAGCCCGAAGACGATCTGGAATGAACGGGGGGACCGATCGCAAAAGGGTTGGTGCCACTCGATTGTACCCCACTATGTCAGGCGTGTAGGTGTCGGCGGTGGCGGATCGCAAGGAAAAGCCTGGGAAACGGCTCGCTCCACGAAAACAATTGCAATGCTCAGGAGACTGAATTATGACGTTGATCCCCTTCGTTATTGAACGGACTGGTCGCGAAGAGCGGGCGATGGACATTTACAGTCGCCTGCTCAAAGATCGGATTGTGTTTATTGGTGCTCCCATCACGGACGAACTCGCCAACTCGGTGGTCGCGCAATTGCTCTATTTGCAGTCCGAAAACCCCAAGGCGGACGTCCATATTTATATCAATTCACCGGGTGGGAGTGTCACCGCGGGCCTGGCTATCTACGATACGATGCAGTTCATCCGCTGCGATGTGGCGACCTATTGCATTGGCCAGGCAGCTTCGATGGCGGCCGTCCTCCTGGCTGCGGGAACCAAGGGTAAGCGCTACGCCTTGCCCAACTCGCGGATCATGATTCATCAGCCGATGGCCGGTGTTGAGGGAACCGCTACCGAAATCATGATTCATGCCAAGGAATTTCGGAACCTCAAAGAACGGATCAATCGCATCCTGATCAAACATACGGGACACCCTCTTGAGAAAATTGAAAAGGACACCGATCGAGATTGTTTCATGTCTGCCGAAGAAGCCCGCGACTACGGACTGATCGACCACGTGATCGAGCGTGCCCCAGAGCCGGTAGAAGGACAGTAATTCTTTACGAGCTGGGAAACCGCAGCTTCAGCATTTCCAGAACAAACATCACGAGGGCACCGGTGTGTCTTCTACCAGGCGACGGATGAGGGCTTCTACGGCGTCCCTCTGGCCTCCGTGCAGATACCCCTGCGTGATGACACGGTGGGCGAGGACGGGAACGGCAAGGGCCTGGATGTCGTCAGGCACTACGAAATCCCGTCCTCCCAAAAACGCCCGAGCCTGGGCCGCTCTATAAAGAACCAGCGACGCACGCACACTGGCACCCACCCGGATTTCCGGGCACTTGCGGGTCGCTTCCACAAGGTCGAGAAGATATTCGAGCACGGATCGCTCCATGCGGACCTCACGAACAGCGGCCTGCAGTGTCAGCACCTGCTCCGTCGTGAGCACCGGCTCAAGCGAATCCACCGGTTCTCCGTTGCGATGCTGCTCTAACAGTTCCCGCTCGAAGTCACGGGCCGGATACCCCACGGAAATCCGCAGCAGAAACCGGTCCATCTGGCTTTCCGGTAGGGGATAGGTCCCCTCGAATTCCAACGGATTCTGAGTAGCAATAACAAGAAATGGCTGGGGCAAAGGATACGTTTTGCCCTCCACAGTTACCTGCGCCTCGTTCATGGCCTCAAGAAGAGCGCTTTGCGTGCGGGGAGTGGCACGATTGATTTCGTCGGCCAAAACGACGTTTGCAAAAATCGGCCCGGGGTAAAAGACAAATTCGCGGCGATCCGCATGATACAAGTTGCTTCCCGTAATGTCCGATGGCAGCAGATCCGGTGTAAACTGGATGCGGCGGAACACGCCCGCAATACTCCGGGCAATTGCCTTGCCCAGCAGCGTTTTGCCCACTCCCGGAACATCTTCGAGGAGGAGGTGTTCCCCGGCCAACAAGGCGATCAGGCACATCTCCACGACCGATTCTTTGCCGAGGAGCACGCCGTTAATATTCTTTCGCAGCGCCTGGAGAAGGCGAAACGCTTCGTCGTCCATAAGGCAAGTACGCCTGAATCAAAATGAGTGTCTCGTGTCGTTGGCGGAAACGAGCTGAGCGGAGCATCAAAGACCTGAAGCCGCTGCCATGCCCGGCCTAGCGCCCCAATTATACTCTAGCCAGCTTCGACATCCTTCGCCCAGACCCGAAAGAAAAGACGCCCACCGCATGGGTGATGCGCACAGTTGGCGGGACAACTGGCTCACTGAAGAGGAAAGAGATACGCCAAACCTGTCACAGCCGGATTCAAAGAACTCCGACAGCAGCGGATCTTTCGCGCACAAGCGGACAAGAATGCGGCACCTCCCCGGCAGGCCCAGATTGTCGGGAAGTCCACGACTTCCCCGTCACGGTTTGACCGCCCGCCAGGATTCGGCCGTCGCCCCCGCTGGTGGACTCTCGCGCGGTTCGTTTTCCGCATTTGGGGCTTTGTTCCTGGGATGCTCCCCGTCCGACACGCCCACCCAGGCAACCTGTTCGAGCTCGCCCGCCTCCTTTTCCCCGCCGGCTGTATCCCCCATTTGGTGCGATGCAACGAGGCGTTGCGCCGCCGAACGGCCTGCCTGAAAATGCGTGCCCAGCGCCGTCAACTCTTGATTCCCGGGTGCAACGTGCGTGACAACACGCTCGTGGGATTGGCCGGTGTCACGTCTTGTCGCCTGGCTGACTTGAGCGCCGGAGTTGACGGACCTTGCCTTCGCAATGCGCTGGGGCCCGCCAGCCTCCCGCCAGCCTGAATCGGCACGAGGACTGATACGCATTGTGGAAGGAAAGGCTGGAACCGCCGGTCCTTCGTCACCGGTGCTTTCTTCGGGCTTAGGAGCCGGCAATACCTCGGGTCCCTCTGGCTTGGTTCCGGGTTCGGTCGCACCCTCACCCTCGGCAGTGAACGGGTTACCGGAGACTGATTCCCGCCGGCCTGCATGTTGATCGTACTCCCCGCGGCTGAAGACCGGCGGATTGGTCATGCCGTAATTGAGATAGATGCCGGCATCGCGAGCACGGGCCCGGCGAAGCGCATCAAAGTACGCTTTTTCCGGCCAAGGCCCTTCGGTGAGATACACGCCGTTGTACTCAAGCAGGGAACCCTTCCGAAAGTGGAGATGGCTGATCGCGAACATGTACTTGGTGAGGGCCTGATAATACTGGATTTCTGCTTCCGCCCGACGTTGCTGCGCGTTGAGCAACAGGTCTAGCGTCGCCGTCCCCGCGTCGTACATTGCCGTCACTGCGCGGACCTCGTTCTCCGCAGCACCCGTCCTGTTGTAGTTGGTCTGAGCGAGTGTGTAATATTCGTCGATCTCGCGCAAAACCCAGGCAATCTGGTGCGAGATTTCCAGCTCCTGCTCCTGGAGAATGGCTTTTTCCCGGGCAAGGTTGAGCTGGGCATTGCGGACCGCGGCGAGTTCTTTGCGGAAGCCAATCGGGATCTGCAATTGCATCCCGAGCTCCCAGTCCTGGAAGTCGCCCGAGGTCAGTGATCCGTACGCATTCGATGTGCTGTTGTCAGGATCGAGCAAATCGTGTCCCAGCCCGTTCCAGCGGTAAAACCCAAAGAAATCGAGTCGCGGCAGCAAGTAGTTCTTGGCGGCGATCAGTTCAAGTTCAGCCTTTTTAACACGCCACTTTTCTCGACGCAGGAGCGGATTGCGAACGAGGGCCTCGGCATGGACATCGTAAAAGTCGAACTGGACTTTTGCCCGGGTGGGCTCATCTTTGGGCCTGATGAGCCGGCCGTCGGTAGCGGCAAGTCCCATCAGGTAGCGAAGATTGTTTTCCGCTTTGTAGAGAGAGCTGAGCGACTGTTCCACGGCTGCGCGGAACGCCAGGTATTGTTGACGGGCCTGCGCTTCCTCCTGGGCACTCCCCCCGCGACCGCCGACCTCATACTTTGCCCGAACCTGTCGCCACGTCTGGAGGGCCGCATCCCGTCCCGCAATCACTGTGTCAAGCTGGCGATAGGCCAAATAGAGAGTCCAGTAAGCCTTTTCCACGTCCAGCAGAAGTTCCGAGACGGACTGTTCAAACTCCGCCAGGCGCTGATCCGTTTCGAGTCGCGCGATGAGCACCCCATTGTAAATCCCCGGAATAGTGTTAGGACCGGCGATCCGATTGAACGTCACACCCGCCCCCTGAAGTAATGGTTGTCGGAACTCCGCCTGAAGATTTGCCGTCCAGTTACTTGGCCAGGCCCGGCTAGCAGTGGCGTTGTTCCATTCGTAGCCCACATTGTGACTGATGCTAAATGTTCCACCCGTGGCGTAAGTCTTCGACAGTTGCGTCTGGAAAGTACCGAGGTCCTGGCGGAAGGCCGATGGCCGGAAGAACGTCACAAAACCTGCCACGTTTTGAGGTGTATCCAGCTTTTGCCAGAAAAGCCGTGTACTCAGTTGCGCATCAAATTCAGCCAGCACTGCTTCAACACCGGTGCGCGGATTGGTCTCCTGACGGGCTGGGTCGTAAATCGATGCCGCACCTTCGGGAGCCACGGTGAGCGTCGTTTCTGGCAGACGCGGTGCCCCGACATCCGGTTGATTCAGACTTCGGATGATCTTGCTATTCTGAAGTGCGATGCGAACCGCCTCTTCGAGTGAAAGATCCCAGTATTCTTTCACCTCGCTGTTGGAAATCGTAAAGGGCGGCAAAACCTTTTGGACTTCGTCCAGGGAATCAGCTTCCACATCTGGATACTCAATTTGTGTGGCCTTGTCCACGTAATGGGAAAGATCACCGTCTTCATGGAGGAAGAACGGTTGCTGGGGACGGCACCCGAGCATCCCAGCAGATACAATTCCGCAGACCACAGCGAGCATGCCTCTCGGCAGCCTCATGGGCGACATCCTCTCTGAAGCACGAGCTCTCCTGGCGAGGCACCAACGCGCCACCCAAGACGAAACGAGAGCGCGTTAAATCCTGCGGAATTGTTATCGACGAGTTGATCGTTAAACTTTGACAAATCAGAGCATCTTAACACGCAGTCCTTGCGCGCGGCCCAGGCTTTCACGCTGTGAGAATTAAAACAACCGGGTAAAGATAAGCAAGAACAGGAAAAATAGATAATACAAGCCCGACGAGACACCTCTCGCCCCGAACCGGGTGCACCGGCAGACGAAATTCATCACTCAGGAGCTTTTTGGCCGAACAGTGTCAGCACAATCCGCCGCCCCGAATTGTGCCGGCGATGTTCGCAAAGGAATATCCCCTGCCAGGTTCCCAGGGCGAGCCGGCCGTTACGCACAGGAACGAGAACACTGCAGCCCAGGATGGAGCACTTGCCATGGGCAGGCATGTCATCGGCGCCTTCCACTGTGTGGACGTACCGAAAGCCCTCCGGGACGAGATGATCGAACACACGATCGAGATCGGCCGCCACATCAGGGTCAGCGGATTCGTTGATTGTCACCGAAGCCGAAGTATGCTGGAGAAACACATGCAGAAGGCCGCGCTGGAACTGGCGCAGCTCAGGGAGTGCCTCGACGACATGCCGTGTGATGGGATGAAATCCTTTTCCGAACCGCGGCAATTCAATTTCTCGTTGAACCCAATCTATTCCAACCATGCAACCAGTCTCTCGCAGTCTTTGCAGAACACCAATGCTCTCAACCGCTCCTGCAATTCTCTTACAATATGCAACGTGCGGTTTATTTCCGCAAGATTTCCGAATAGAATGAGGTGAGACAAAAAGCCATTCGCACGGCGAGGCGGCTCGCCCCAGCGGGCTCGGAATCGCGGGTTACTGGAGATCGAAGCGACTTCTGTAAGTTGGAACCCGAGTATGACCTGCAAACACTTGCAAGAGCTTTACGCTCTATGTGAGAGGTATAACCTGAAGATTACGGGCGCTGAACTCGTTCGCATTGTCTGTCCCACATGTGGTGTCGACGAAGTGTGTCCCAACGTCCTCACGGAAGAGTACGAGAGACGTCACGGACAGGTCTCTGGTCAGGAGACCACCCAACCGCAGCCGCAAGAGTCTCCCCCCATTAACCCGTCGCCGTAACCAGGTGTCCTCGTCGCCTTTTCAATCTGGAAGTTACATGCGACAAATCGCCAGTTGACGCATGTGCCGTTTCGGGAGTCACCCCCCAAATGATGGGTTCGTCTGGTCTTCTGCTGCGAAAAAACCCCGCCTCAAGCTCTTCAGCTGCGCGGGGCACTAAAGCACGGTCCCTATTCGCGCACAAAACCTCTACTAGTACACTAACGTTTTTCCCCGTCCTTTTAGCGAGCTTTTTTGACGGGTCGAACGTACAAAATAAATGGGGCGAGAACTCGAGCCCCCGGTTTTTGGATCACTACGAGGAAACGTCTTTCAGCTGAAAAAGGAGTGGAAACTATGCCAGCAGTTGTCAATCAGGAGACTTGCAACGGTTGCGGTGAATGCGTCCAGGCTTGCCCGTTGGATGCAATCAAGATCGAAAACGAAAAAGCTCACGTTGATCCGGATACTTGCGGGGACTGCGGGGCCTGCGTTGACGTTTGCCCGACGCAGTCGATCACCCTTTCGTGACTCCCTCGGTCGGCGGGATATCGCATCCATCTATCTAGGTAGTCCGCAAACTGACCGCTTGGGGTGGCCCCCGGGCGGGCCAGGTTTATTTTTGGGACCTTCTTCGAAACTGGCAGGACGGCGAATCTCCGTGGTCCAGCCGGGTCGGTTTCTTACCATTTCCCGCTGTTTGGGGAAGGTCATTCGATCCCGCAATTATCTCCGCATCTTTAAGAGTTGTCTGAAGCCGGGCAGTGGAGCGGTGGCACTGGCGACGTATTTTGGGAGTCGGACAACGTCACCATTCGCCCATTCCACGAATCCACGCTGGTGACAATCTTCGGCAAAATCGAGAAGGGTCTTCTCCGCGAGTACGGGATCGATCTGGGCAAGCGCCACAACAAACCAGCCCGTGGGTACAGGCCAGTAGCCGCCGTTTTGATACGTCTCGGGAGATGCCTTGCAGACCTCCCAATAGGCACCTCCGGGCAAATGGCGGATCTTACCTTTTTGCACGATCTCGGCGTAGTGATCACGGAAATAGCTGCCGATTTTTTTGCTTTGATCGGAAGAGGCAACACCTAGGTAGACGGCGAAAGCCGACCCCCAAATGTCAGGCTGCCGGCACTGATGGGTAGCGGCCAGAAAGAGACCAGTATTGTCGTCCCACAAGATTGTCCGGATCGCCCCCGCAAGGCGATTGGCCTCCTCCAGATAGCCAATCGCTCTTTCTGAATATCCGCAGGCCGACTCCATTTCCGCCATCTGCTGATAACTCTGATAGAGCAAGAGGGAGCAAAAAAGAACAGCCCCCTTTTTCACCACCGTATCCGTGAACCCGTAAGGACAGCGATCCCATTCTTTTTCCGGGTCAATCCAAACAAGCCCCGAGGTCGCATTGCGAGGCACGACCGTCAGCGCCTTTTCGAGACGTGGCAGAATCTTCCGGAGAAGCTCTCGGTCGTTGACCCGTTTCCACGTATGGTAGGCGACATCCACCAGAAACTGGGACCCGTCAGCGACGGGATTCTCGCCCATTGTGCCCATGCCTGGTTTGAAGATGGGCTTTCCGTCGAATGTGACACAATCGACGCAGGTGCCATCGGTTGCCTGAGCGTTTAGGAAGATGGCCAGGCAATGGCGGAGCTCCTCCTCGGTGAAGGCGTCGGCGGCTCCTTCCAGCATGTAGGCATAATCGCGGAGCCAGAAGGCCTCATATCCGATTCCCACCTGAGGCGGAAAAACCGCCCGACCATCCGGGAGTGCGCGACGGCATTCCCGGACCAGGTTTCTCGCCTGCGATTCCAGCCACGTCACCGCCTCGGAGGCACTCCTCCAGGGGACCTGTGCCCCCTGTTCCGCGAAACCTCCCGAAGCCCTCCACGTAGCGGAGACCGCGATTGTGAGGACCAACACTGTGGTTCGCATGGGCAACCTCCGGCCGCAGGCTGCATCAATAGCAAAAGAAATAGCGGCATCCGGTCAACCTAGAGCAGATTTACTCGGTATTTAATACCTGTGTGAGGTGCGCGGGCAAACAACCGCTGGAGTCAGTGCGATCCCGCCTGCTGCTGGGCTTCTTCCGGAGGAATTTCCCGAATGAAAATATTGCGGAAATAGAGTTTGTTGCCGTGATTTTGAAGCTCGATCGGGCCGGTACGATAAACCGGCTTGTCGCGCTCCCAGTAGTTTTCCAGTACCACGTTATCCACCACCAGTTCACCATTAAGCCACACACTGACGCGGTCTCCGATCATTCGGATGCGGAACCGGTTCCACTCCCCGACCGGCTTGTCTGCCCGCTTGAGTGGTTTATTCGGGTGTTTTTGATTGTTGAAGAGTCCGCCTGAGCCTTCCGGATGGTCATTGGCATCCCAAATTTGGACCTGCGGGCATCCTCGGAGATAGATTCCCGAGTCACCATGCGGAAGGATCTTCCAATCCACCCAAAGTTCGAAGTCGCCGTAATCGCGGGCGGTGCAGAGGTTGTCGCCTTCTCCATCAAATACTAGGACACCGTCTTCCACGTGCCAGTGTTCGCGCATCCGCTGATCCGCGATTTCCTGAGCCTTGGCCAGTTCCTCGGGCGACATTTTCGCCCGGGTAACCGGATTCCCCACCAGTCCTTTCCACCCGGTCAAATCTTTTCCATTAAACAGTGCCACAAAGCCAGGCGGCGGCACGTTGTTTTCACCAGACTCCGCAGTTAGTGCAACATTTGCCGCGCCTGTCAGGATACTCCCGAGAATCAACAAGTTGAAAAGTCGCATAGCTTTCTCCTTTCGAGTAACGCTTTAAGTCGTCAACGCGATGTGTTAACGCAAAGCACCAATTCCCACCACGCGACCGAGGCATCCATCATGCCGGATGGCCGCCATTATTTTCTGAGCTGACGGGCGCACCGTCAACCACCCGGACCATTAACGGTTCCGGCGGACCGTTCCTTCGGCCCCATAGTAGGGCGCACGGTCCCAGTAGTCCGTATCACCCAGCGCACGGGGATCACCCGTGGACACCATCCATTCGCGAAGTTTAGCTTTCAGTTCGTTCTCGATCTCGGCAAGTTCCGGTTTTCCAGAAAGATTGTGCATCTCGCCGGGGTCTGCCTGGAGATCATACAACTCGAATTCGGGCCGTTTGGCCCCGGCTGCGGCAAGGAAGAATGGGCGGATTTCCGGATCATCTTTGCGGTCGAGTATCTCTGACCAGGTGGGCGAGCCATCGATATCGCCGTAATCCCGCCCCACACTTTCTTCCGGAGGATTCCCAGCCGGCCAAAGATGCGGGCGCAAATTCCAGATCAAATGCCAGCGTTCGGTAATGATGGAACGGATCGGATAACTCGCGTTATCCGGTCGCGTGCAAGTGTGCCGCTCACGCTCTGTAAAGACGTGATCGCGTGAAGGATCCACTCGTCCCGATTTATTGGAGAGCAAGACGTTCAGGAAACTCCTACCTGTCATCTCCGGAAGCGGCTCCAGACCCGCCGCTTCCAGGATTGTGGGAGCAATATCGGTGAGCGAAATGAAATCATCCACGATTCGGCCACCGGGAACGCGTGCTCGCCAGCAAATCGCCAGCGGTACATGGGTGCCGGCATCATAACACGTGGCCTTGGCTTTGGGGAATGGCATACCGTTGTCGCCAGTCACGATGATGAGAGTGTTATCCAGCCGACCGGCTTTTTCGAGCAGAGTTAAAGCTTCGCCCAGTTCTCGGTCGAAACGTTCAACTTCGAATAGATAGTCGGCAATGTCGCTGCGCACAGTCGGCGTGTCGGGAAGGAACGCCGGCACACGGACCCGTTTCGGATCGATGCCTGCGGCCTCTCCCGAGCCTTTCTGATATGGTCGGTGAGGATCAGACGTCCCGAACCAGAAGCAGAAAGGTTTGTCGGGTGGCACAGTCTTGAGAAACTGCTCAAAACTCTTGAAGGAAGGCCCCGCCGGGTTGCGCTTTCTTCCGGTCCCTTCCAGAGAACCGGGCCCCCAGCCTTTGCGCATGCTGCCGATGACATAGCCGTTCTCTTCGAGAATATCGGGATAGCAACGGAACTTCGCCATAAGGCGGCTGTGCAGATTGGCCCCCTCTTCCAGTCGATGTGACGCCTGTCCGGTGAGCAGGGCTCCGCGAGACGCCGTGCAGGTGGGGGCATTCACGTGAGCGCGGGTGAAGAGAACACCTTCTCGGGCGATGCGATCGAACGTGGGCGTACGCGCCGCCGGGTCTCCATAGGCTCCCGCATGGGGCCAGGCCCAATCGTCAGCAATCGCCAGCAAGATGTTGGGACGTGACGCCGGGCGTTCCTCCCCGAAGCCTGTGCTGGTAAACAACGGCATGACGTAAAAACCGGCAGCGATCATCAACAGACTGCCCACCATCCTGAGAATCCGCCGTTGAACGTTGTTGTGACTCATTGCCTGCATCTCCTCCCCGAAATGAAACCCAGCCACCTGGTTCACGTTAAAATCTGACCTTAGCGACCCGAAGCGCTCCGCAGGGTGTACATGCTGGAGGCAACATCCCGAGCGGCCTGGATGATCTCGGGATACGGTGTATCACACACATCGAGGAAGCCGATCTGGTAGTTTTCGCCGTCGCCCCGACCAGTGGTGGGTTGATCCATGAGCTGGAACCAATGCGTCCCCACAATGTGCGGATGAAGCAGGCCGCTTTTCACATAGCGGCGATAACATTCGGCGCGGTCCACCTGATCGGCGGCTTCGCGAAGTCCCGTGTGGAACATCCCCCGATCCAGAGCCCCGAAATGGAATTCCCCGATAATCACGGGTTTATCAATTCCCTCCGGCAAACGGAGAGATGCCACGCTGACCTCATACCGATTGAAACTGACCACATCGCAATAAAGGGACGCCGCACGAATGGCTCGATCGTTCACCCAGGCAAACCGGCAACCGAGATAGAGTTTATCAGGGGCGAATTTTTTGACCGCATCGCGGCAGCGACGGAAATATGTTTCAGCAATTTCACTGTAGAAGGCGGCAAGATCCTCACGAGCCTTTTTCTGATCGACCTCGTCCGTTTTTTGGAGGAAATCGTCCCAGGAACTGAAATTCGTTCCCCAAACGGCGTTCAGTTTGGCAATATCTCCATATTTTTGCCAGAGGCGTTCTTGGAAAACTTTCTTGGCGGGTTGATCTGCTGGCGAACGGACTGTCGCCACTGCCAGGGAAAGCTCGTCGCCCCAGCTCAGTTCGTTGTCCACGAAGTATCCCAAACACCACGGATCTTTTGCTGACGAATCCGCCTCGCGCTGCATCGCCGCCAAAAGGCCGCGGTCAAAATTGGGATCAAACGGATCTGCAAACTTGCCCCAGTATCCGGTGGACCCCTCAATTCGCCGGGCTCCCGAAGAAAGCGTCACCACGTACGGCGTTCTCCGCATACCGTAAATGGCCGGATCTGACCAGTTGCCGATGGTATTAATACCCCAGCTCCGCAACCGCTGATGCATTCGCTCGTTGAACGTTTTTTCCCAGTTCGGACCGTACTTCC
The DNA here is from genome assembly GCF_039793925.1 of Thermogutta sp. Lineage (GTDB taxonomy): Bacteria > Planctomycetota > Planctomycetia > Pirellulales > Thermoguttaceae > Thermogutta. The sequence continues at coordinate 88,901 of NZ_JBAMME010000295.1, forward strand.
GGAGAAGATTGGCGCCGGAAAAGCAGAAAGTCTGATACGTGCCTTTACCCTGATAGTAGCCGTGAGGTGCCCAAGACGCCCGACCGTAAAACACGCCAAAGGGACCGTCTTTCGGCGGCAGTTGGAACCAGTGCTCCCGATCAGTGATCGGCGTGGTGGCCGTCGTGCTGCGAACACAATCCATCCCGTGTGACCAGAAGAGGCGCCCCTCTGGATCAACCAGCCACCATTTGCCTTCATGTTTGGTGACGCGAAAGTGACCTGTTGCCTCCAGGTGCGGTCCGCTCTTCCAACCGCCAAACTGGTCCCAATCACCTGGGCCGGGATGGGCTGCCAGATCACGATCCTCTTCCCGGATCTTCTCAGCTAGTTCCTCGACGCTGTGGATTTTCCCCGGCCAATCGCGATGCCGATACTGGCCGAACTCGTCAATCAACGGAAACAATTTGCTGGTTTCGCCATTCCACCACGGGGGCGTTTGAAAACTCCCACTCGCAAATATTTTTTGGACTTCCACAGCACTGCTGGGCGAAAAATCTCGGATGGAGAGAACCACTTCCTCCAAAGTAGACACGTCGATGCCCCCTTCCGGGTCAAGCAGCTCGGGAAAACCCCGCATACCGAAGAATACATCCCTGAGCGGCTCTGGAACTGCACGGCGGAGAGTCAGTCGAAGATGGACGGTCTCGCCAGGTTCCAGAATGTAATCGCGGGAAAGACTTTTGCCTTTACTCCTTGCTCGCCATTGAATCCGTAGCGTCTCCGCAGAAGGATTGCTCAGTTCAATGCCGACGTACCGAAATGACGAAAGATTCCAGGTCTTCGTAGGTGCGTGAAAGCGGACCGTGGCTGAGTCCGCCCCCGCTTCCGGTCGAATCCGCAGAACGGAAACCCCATCCCGGGATATGACCTCAGCCGTCGCCCGTTCTAACCGGTAACCGTCTGCCTTTTCCGGGGACCACAGCACTTCCACGGACGTAGTAGTCGGTTGCTCGGCCTGAACTAGCCCGTTCGGAAACACCGACAAAACACACCAATAGCCCCAAACAACGAGCAGGGCCAGCGGCCCATTCGCACGGCGGCAACCTTCACGAAGGCGGTGTTTCATGCGTTGAGAACCTCCAAAATGCGGGAAAAATGCAGGACCTTTGATGCGTGGTCACTAATACCACCAGGTTCACTGACGCATGTGTTTCTGTGCTATCGTGAACCGTGCCCCTATGGTACGACGCAACGCGGCGCCCTTCAAGGACTTTAGGATTGATTGGGGATCATTTAGACTGAGCAAAAGAGGTCGCCTCGTTCCCGTACCTGGCTCCTTTGAGAAAACAATTTTCACCCCCGCAGTGGAAATCTGGCGATGTCGCCATCTCGCCTTCAGTATGGATGGACCAAAACCGTTGGCCCCGTCGTTCGCTGGGTGGCCGGACGGCGACGCGCGCTCGCATGGCGATTGTTTACCGGATTTGTCCTGGTCGCCTTGGGCAGCAGCCTCATTGCAGGCCTGGGTACCGCATTGTTTTGGCGACAGCATGTGCAAACGCGCCAGGAACGAGAGTTACAGCGCGTCGCTGATATTGTGGCCCACGCCAGGTTTCCCCTGAGCAGAAGTGTGCTGCAACAAATGCGGGAACTTTCCGGAGTGGAGTTCGTCACGGCATCCCGCAGCGGACAAATCCTCGACACGACACTTTCTCTCGACAAACGCGACGAGAAACTGTTAAGCGTGATCCTCCAGCATCATGCAGAAGATCGAGAACCCACTCGCACGGTGAACCTGTCGGGCAAGCAATACCGGGTCAGGAAAATTTTCGTGGCGTACCGGACGGGCTCACCGAACGACGTGTATGCTGTGCTCCTTCTCCACGAGCAAGCAGCCCTGGTATCGGAGATGGCACCGATTCTTCCTGCGACGGGCGTCGCCGCTGGATGTGCCGTCGCTCTTTCCGCGATTGTCTCCGTGTGGCTGGCTCGCACCATCGCCAAACCACTCACTGACCTGGCCAGGGCAACCGTTCGGGCAGCCCGAGACTGGGATACATCCATTCCCTTTCCGTCAACTAGCAATGAGGTTCGTGACCTGGCCGTGGCGATTCAGCAAATGATCCGCCAGCGACAGGAGTTCGAACGGGCACTCCGCGAGGAAGAGCGTAACCATGCACTCCATGAAATGGGGCGGGGGCTCGCCCACCAATTGAGGAACCTGGTGACCGCTCTCCGGCTGGCCGTGGACCTTCACGTCCAGTCCTGCCATGGCACCCAGGCTGATGACGAATTGACGGTCGCGTACCGCCAACTTCAGGCAATAGAGGTGACACTTCGCGAGTTTCTCACGCTGACCACTCAGGCTCCTCATCCGGAACTTATTGATTTGCGGGCACTGCTGGACGAAGTTCTGGAGTTGCTCCAGCCAGCCATTGAGCATGCCCAGGTGGCGCTTCGAGTGGAAGTTTCGCAGGATTCCGACGGACAGTTTCCTGTAAAAGGACATCGGTGGTCCCTCTTCCAACTGATGGCCAATTTGATCACCAATGGATTTGAAGCAGCCCGACAGAGCTCTCACCAGCCTCAGGTGTGGATCCTGCTGGATCGCCAGGATAACACAGGGCAATTGGTGGTGAGGGACAACGGGCCGGGCGTGGCAAGCCAAGTGCAGGAGCGATTGTTCAAGGCACCGGTTACGACCAAGCCGGACGGAATCGGCCTGGGCCTTTTGGTGTGTCAAACTGTGGCGGCTCAACACTGCGGCACACTGAACTGGTCTCGCGAAGGTGAGTGGACCGAATTCGTTTTTGAATTCCCGCTGGCGTCAAATGGAAATCGCTCATCGGAAGAAGTGCAGGCTTGAAGCATGGCGCGCATTGTGATTGTGGATGATCAACCGGATATTTGCTGGGCGCTGTCCAAGCTTGCCCGACAAATGGGGCATTCCGCCGTGACACTGACGGCGGCGGAAGATCTGTTCCGCCAACTGGAAGAGACTCCCGGCGATCTCGTGATCCTCGACGTGCGTTTGCCCGGGATGGACGGTCTGGAGGCCCTGCGGAAACTTCGCCAACTTCGCCCCCGAATGCCCGTCATCGTCATCACGGCTTACGGTGATCTGGAGGTCGCTGTCCAGGCGATGCAGGCAGGAGCATTTGAGTACCTGACAAAGCCCTTCACTTTGGAGGGCGCAGCTCAGGCTATCAAGCGCGCCCTGGTACCCCCTACCCCGGGAAGTGCATCGCCGAATGCAGCGGAGGGCCTGCAGGAAAATGAGCCGCGGCTGATCGGCGTTTCACCCGCCATGCAGGCAGTCTTCAAGCAGATTGCCGTGGTGGCGCC
>NZ_JBAMME010000296.1:0-17560 GCF_039793925.1 Thermogutta sp.
AACAACGACGCCGTGGCCAGCCAACTCTTCACCGCCAGCCTCGCCACCGGCAGCAATGGCACCGGCGCTGTGACGGTATCCGATTTTGCCGAACTTTCTGGTGGGGTCGTCGACGTGGGCACGGCCGACGGCGCGCCCCTCATCGGAAATGCCGATCAGGCGACAACGGGCCTGGTTTTCAAAGCCGTGGAATATGGATCGGACGCCTTTGTGTCTGTCAAGGCACTCAACGGAACAAAATTTACGGTAACTGACCGTGATGGGAATCAGGCCACGCGGAGCGCCGGTACTGATGTCCAAGTCCTTGTCAACGGAATCGCAGCAGTGGGCAAGGGCCTTCGGGCATCAATCAATACTGCCGCTCTCGACCTTTCATTCAGTGTTTCAGAGAGTCTGGCAGACGGCACAATGACCGCGTTCCGCATTGTGGGCGGCGGTGCCCAGTTCCAGCTTGGCCCCGATGTGGTCTCCAACCAGCAGGCTCGCTTGGGCATTCAGAGTGTCAACACCGCAAAGCTCGGAGGGGTTGCAGGCCGGCTGTTTGAATTGCGATCAGGTGGTGCTAAATCCCTTACCCGCGATGTGAACGGCGCGGCAGCCGTGGTCGAAGAAGTCATTGCCCAAATCACGACACTTCGTGGCCGATTGGGAGCATTTCAGCGCACTACACTGGAAACCAATATTAGCTCCCTGAACGACACGTTAGAAAATCTCACAGCGGCGGAGAGCTCGATCCGGGATGCGGACTTCGCTGCCGAAAGCGCAGCGCTTACGCGTGCGCAAATACTTGTCCAATCGGGTGTCTCCGTTCTGGCGATTGCAAACAATAACCCGCAAGCTGTTCTCGCTCTCCTTCGCGGTGGGTGATCGATGAAGTTGCTCAGCCCGTAGTAACTTTAGTTAAGAGCAGACAAATCCCATGACGGAGCCAGGGGACGATCAACTGGCGCGGTCCGAGGCCCCCGCTTCTCCTGTGTTCTGGGCAGAAATGCCGGCCCCGCGTTCGCGCAGATGTTTGCCATTCCCATGAATCCGCTGCAGTTTGTCCGCGAGGAGTGAAAGTCGGATCTGTTCCAGGTCACTTCGGTGCTTGAGCTGATTGAAATGGTAGAAGCCGACGAGTAGGTCGCCCGTCGCCAAAATAAGTAGCCACACGGTGAGGAGCCCGGCGGCGAGCCAGTAGCCGATCGCCCAAAAGGGGTGCTCGGTGTCTGAGAACATCAGCCGGCCTGCCCAAAGGAGCAGGCCAAGAACAATCATGAGAAAGCTGATTTGGGCACGACGGTAAAACCGCCGCCGGTGAAATTCCACGTCGGACGATGTGGTCTTCCGCGAGAGAACTGCCCAAGCACGGACCTGCCACGCCAAAAGAATTACCCCTGCGGCCACGATAGCCCAGGGGAAAAGCATGTCACTCCATTCTGCCCAGCCGTGCATTCTTTGGATCCCCCAGCAGTGGGGACTCTGTCGCATGACTCGCCAAGGTCGACGAGCTGAAACGGTACTGGTCAATGCGGCATCACGCTTCGCAGAGCGGTTTCTTCTTTTCTGTTATTTTCGGGCACTGGGGCGCCATTTCCGCGTTGATCTTAATGTACTCTTTCCACTCTTCTGGCACATTATCTGCAAGGAAGATGGCGTCCACCGGACATTCGGGGACACACGCCTCGCAGTCGATGCATTCATCCGGATGGATGTAAAGCATCATCTCCCCTTCGTAGAAGCATTCCACCGGGCAGACCACCACACAATCCGTATACTTGCATCCATAGCAAGGCTTGCAGACGACGTGTGTCATACCGATGCTCTCCGCATTCGAATGGAAACAAAGTAACCGTCGGACGCCACAAGCTCGAACGTTTGATGCGGTGTCAAGCCTGACGACGCGCACCTCCTGCGTGCAACCACCGTTTATGTCATATTATGTGGGCAAAAAAACAATGTCAAGGAATAAAGACGCCACTGCTAAAATAACGACAGAAGCAGGCAAACAACAGCTTCGAGATATCATGCATGAATGACCGGCTCTGCGCCGCTTGCCAGCGTAAGTGAGGTTTTGAGTCGCCAAAAAGACGGGTGTTAAACCGAACCATTTGATGCGCCAGGCGGCCAGGGACCAACGTGCACGCCAGGAGATCGAACGCCATTAATTCAGCGTCTCCTTGCGGCTGTCTTCAGCCCGGATTTCTGCGAGAAATAGTGTCCCATCTGTGTGCGGGCTCGAAGGGGAGTCCGATGGGCTTGTTGGGTTCAGCGACTGGAGCTTAGTTTGACGGGTGGGGGCGGTCCGTGGGGACGCGCCCCACACAAAAAATACGGCGAGACACCCGACGTTGCGATCGGCGAAGAGGTACAATGCAACTACAGACCGTGCGATTTCCCCCACGACTAGGGAGCTTCCCAAATAAGGTGGAGATACAACTGTGACCCGATTTATGCAAAGTGTAAGGTGCGGTTGGCAAACTTGGCGGGTGATTGTCTTTGTTACTGCGTTATTGGGCGCTTCCACTGTGCTTCAATTGAGATCGGCCTATGGAGAAGATCGTTTGCACGCACGGTTGGAAAGCGCGGTAAAGCCATTCATTGCCAATCATCAGCTCGCGGGGGCCGTGATGGTTGTGGCCGACAGCGAGAAGATCCTTCATACCATCCCGCTTGGTTGGGCGGATGTCGAATTGCGGCGTCCAATGCAGGCGGACACTCTTTTCTGGATTGCTTCCCAGTCAAAACCGATCACGGCCACAGCGCTGATGATCCTCGTGGATGAAGGTCGTGTTCATCTGGATGATCCGGTGGAGAAATATCTTCCAGAGTTTCACGAACAATGGTTGGTGGCAGAAGCAACCGAAGATCACATGCTTCTCAAGAGGCCTTCGCGGCCTATTACTGTTCGGGATATTCTCTCGCATACGAGTGGACTGCCGTTTCGATCTGCGCTGGAAGAGCCCACGCTGGATGTGTTTCCCCTGGCTGCGCGGGTACGAAGCTACGCCATGACACCGCTGTTATTTGATCCGGGAAGCCACTACCAGTACTCCAACGCCGGTATCAATACTGCGGCAAGGATTGTCGAGGTGGTAACGGGAAAGGACTTCGCAGAATTTCTCGCAGAACGCATCTTTGAACCACTTGGAATGAAAGACACAACGTTCTGGCCCAACCAAGAGCAACTTTCCCGGCTGGCCAAAGCATACCGGCGCGACATGCAGTCGGGAGAACTTAAAGCTGTCCAAATTGACCAGTTGGCGTACCCTTTAAATGACAGGCAGAACCGCTATCCCGTTCCGGCAGGCGGATTGTTCTCCACGGCTGCCGACCTGGTGCGGTTTTATCAGATGCTTCTCAATAATGGCACCTTTGAAGGGAAGCGGCTAATTTCGGAAAACGCCGTGCGAGAACTGACGTCGCGTCAAACTCCGGCAGGAGTCGCGGAAAGTTACGGGCTGGGTTTTGTGGTTAATGGCCCGGTGTTCGGGCATGGCGGTTCGCATGGGACCAATACCGTCGCGGATCGACGAAAAAACGCGATCTTCGTGTGGCTGGTCCAGCACGTGGGGACAGAGGCCCAAGACGCTTTTCTAAAGGTGGACCAGATCTTCAGTGAATGGATTCCTGATCACAGCAAATAACTGCGTATTTGTGTTGTCTCTGACTGAGTTTATTTAGCAATTAATATCAGGCGAGTGAAAAATACTATGTCGTCTATTCCACAAAAAGACCTGACGAAGTTCCTTCCCATGACCCGGGAAGAAATGGAGGCTCGGGGGTGGGACTACGTAGATGTCGTCTTCGTGACAGGCGACGCCTACGTGGATCATCCGAGTTTCGCCATGGCTTTGCTGGGGCGGCTCATGGAGGCCGAAGGTTATCGGGTGGCGATTCTCAGTCAGCCAGACTGGCATTCGTGCGAACCCTGGAGGCGGTTCGGGCGTCCGCGGTTGTGTTTCGCGGTGAGTGCGGGAAACATGGACTCCATGGTGAATCATTACACCGCGAACCGAAAAGTGCGCAATGATGATGCGTACAGCCCGGGGGGCCGCATAGGGTTGCGGCCGGATCGCGCCACTTTGGCGTACTGCCAGCGCGCCCGGGAAGCTTACAAAGGCGTGCCGGTCATTGCGGGAGGAGTGGAAGCCAGTTTGCGTCGCATTGCCCATTATGACTACTGGAGCGACAAAGTACGGCGATCCATTCTTCTTGACTCCAAGGCCGACCTCCTCGTCTACGGTATGGGTGAACGACCACTTTTGGAAATTTTGCGACGACTCTCCGCCGGGGAACCCATCAAAAATATTCGCGATGTTCGAGGTACAGCATACCGACTTGGCGCGTCGGAAAAACCACCGGAGGATGCCATATGCCTACCTTCCTATGAGGAGGTCGTCGCCAGCAAGGAAGCATTCGCGCGCATGACGAAAATGGCACACCTGGAAACCAATCCCTACAATGCCCGGCGGCTTGTGCAATATCACGATCGCGAGGCCGTGGTCATTAATCCGCCCGCGTTCCCGTTGACGGAAGAAGAGATGGACCGGGTGTACGGACTTCCTTTTCAGAGGCGGCCCCACCCGCTCTACGGGGACGAACCGATTCCAGCATTTGAAGTAGTCAAACATTCCATTCAGATTATGCGGGGTTGTTTCGGGGGGTGTACATTTTGTTCTATCACGGCTCACGAAGGTCGAATTATTCAAAGTCGCTCGCCGCAGTCGATTATTCAGGAAATTGAACAGTTAAAACAGGATCCCGAGTTCAAGGGCGTGATCAGTGATATCGGCGGTCCAACCGCAAATATGTATCGGATGAATTGCAGCCGCCCCGACGTTCGCGAAAAATGCCGCCGTTTAAGTTGTATCCATCCGACGATATGTAAGCTTTTAAATACCAGCCACGGACCACTTATTGAACTCCTTAAGCGAGTGCGACACGTGCAGGGCGTTAAGAAGGTGTACGTGGCCTCGGGAATTCGCATGGATCTGGCCCAGTTAAGCCCTGCTTATATGAATCATCTTGTACGTTATCACGTGGGCGGTCATCTTAAAGTGGCGCCAGAGCACTGCGATCCCGATGTCCTGCGCCTGATGAAAAAACCGAGCATAGAGGATTTCGAAAGGTTTGCAAAGAAATTTCACGAACTTTCACGCGCTGCGGGAAAAGAACAATATTTGGTGCCGTATTTCATATCGGGTCACCCTGGGTGCGACCTCAAGGCGATGATTCGACTCGCGGAGTTTCTCAAAAGGACGGGCTATCGTCCCCAGCAGGTTCAGGACTTTATGCCGACTCCCTTCGATATCGCCACGTGCATGTATTACACGGGGATTGACCCAATGACCGGGGAAAAGGTGTACGTGCCGCGGGGGGAACGCGAGCGAAGGCTCCAGCGAGCGCTCCTTCAGTTCTGGAAACCGGAGAATTATTTCCTCGTCCGCGAGGCGTTGCGGCTCGCGGGCAGGACGGACTTGATCGGCAGTGCTCCTCACTGTCTCATCCCATCGAACCCTCCAAAAGAAGCTCTTGTTGCACGTCGGAGAAGCCAACAGGCGGAATCGTTAGCTGAGGATCGGAACGAAGCCAAGGCCACAGGGGCAGGTTATCGACCTCACCGGAAAACGTTTCGGCGAAGGACGACGAAGAAAAGCTGATCTGTGCTCATCTCCCCAATGCCGTCATCGGCGGTGCCTCGTTGCTGGTCCTTTTGGGACTTCGTTCTGGCGCGTTTAGTGGTGGCTTCCGATTGTGGGGTTGAAATAGTCGCAAATATAGCCTCGCCAGTGTGAAAGAGTGCAGGCTACGTTGCCTGCGGGCCAGCACGCTCATGGTGGTACAGTGTGCTCCGTTGCTGGAATAAGATGCTGTTGCGAGCAATTAATCGCGGGCGTCTGATGACAACAGAGGTGCGGTGGGAACGGGGCTCGGGCGCTTCTATACTGGATATAGGGCCGATGAATGGACCATCCCGAGCCAAAAATCGCCCCGCGCGAGCAGTTTGGCCGGACCACAGGGGTATTGCGAACATCTGATTCAATCTGGTTTTGAAGTCCTATGACGATTTCAAGTGAGCGAATTCCTGCGGTAGGCATTGATCTCGGCACTACGTACTCCGTTGTAGCGTACTTGGATGCGCAGGGCCATCCGGAAACGATTGTTAATGCGGAAGGGGAAAGGCTGACGCCGAGCGTCGTATATTTCGATGGGGAAGAGGTAATCGTGGGCCGTGAGGCGCTCAAGGCCTTCGCCCGATTGCCGAGTCAGGCGGCTGAGTGTTCCAAGCGAGACGTGGGCTACAAGGTGTATCACAAGGCTTTGCAGGGGAAATACTACCCGCCAGAGGTGATCGAGGCGTTTATTCTTAATAAATTGCGGCAGGATGCTTCACAACACCTTGGCGAGTTCAGTCATGTTGTGATTACGGTGCCCGCCTACTTTGATGAGGTACGCAGAAAAGCCACGCAGGACGCCGGCTACATGGCGGGATTGGAAGTGATGGATATCATCAACGAACCGGTGGCCGCTGCCCTAGCTTTCGGCTATGAATCCGGTCGGTTGAGTGAACCATGCAGCGACGTCAAACCCGAAAAAGTGCTCGTGTACGATCTGGGTGGCGGTACTTTCGATGTCACGGTGATGGAGATCCGCGGCTACGAATACGTCACCCTGTCGATTGATGGGGATGTGCGATTGGGGGGATGGGACTGGGACCAACGTTTGGTTGACCTGGTGGCAGAAAAAATCATTCGTCAGGTCGGCTTTGATCCCCGAGAGGATGTTCGTCTTTGGGGCAAGTTGTGGTCACTCTGCGAAGAGGCCAAGCGCACACTTTCGGTGCGTACAAAAACGGTGATACCGTTCGAGTATCGGACCAGCACAGTGGACGTCGAAGTATACCGCGAGGAATTCGAGGAGGCTACCAGGGATCTGCTTGATCGCACGCGATTTACCACTCTTCAGGCCCTGAAAGCGGCCGGGCTTGACTGGGACGACATCGATCGGGTGCTTCTCGTGGGGGGATCGACCCGGATGCCAATGGTCCGCAATTTAATTCGTGAGCTCTCCGGCAAAGAACCAGATGCATCGATTTCTGCGGATGAGGCGGTGGCCCTTGGCGCGGCCCTCCACGCGGGCTGGCTGTTGGGGAAGGCACAGGGTGAACGGCCGCGCTACAGAATTCGCAACGTCAACTCGCACAGTTTGGGAGTGGTGGGCGTGGACCCGCTCACCCGGCGTCGAAGAGTTGGGACGATTATCCCGCGCAACACGCGTCTACCGATTATCGCCAAACGGAGATTCCGCACTCACACGCCTAATCAGCGTTCCATCCTGGTTGAAATCGTAGAGGGAGAAAGTCCCGAGCCGGAGGATTGCTGCGAAATTGGCAAGGTACGTATCCGCGATTTACCTCCCAATCTCCCCAAGGGTTGGCCGGTGGAAGTCATTTTCCAGTATCGTGCAAACGGAAGGCTTAAGGTCCGTGTCCGTGTGCCGGAAGTGGACCGAGAAGTTGTAGCGGAGTTCCACCGGGAAAGGGCTCTTACAAAACAGCACCTGGACGGCTGGCGGCAGTTTATCAGCGGTAAAGAACCCACAGATTACCGCTGAATCGTCCGTCGCCCGTATGGCAAATGGCCGGCGACCTCCCTCCGCATCGTTTCTTAAAGGCATGTGTCTTGAATTCAATGCCAGGCGAAAAGGACCGGAAGCAGGCTCGTGGGCGTAAATCCCGATCTCCGCAGCCCAAATGCCTGTTGTCGTCATGGTGGTTGCTTGTAAGGGTGCTTTATGCACCGCGATGGTGGTATCATAAAGACTTACAGCACCGGCCGATTAGCAATTTAGGCCCGTGAGATCGGATCGTAAAATACCGCGTTATATCAGATCCCTTCGGCGTGCGGAGAGTGCGAAACCTGGAAAACAATGGCGCAAATTGGACGGAAAGGACGCGAAATGAGCGACACATGCCCGTGGATAATCTCGACAAGTCCTGCCACTTTCGAAGAGGACGTCTTGGAACGTTCCAAAGAAGTTTTGGTGGTGTTGGACTTTTGGGCACCATGGTGTGGGCCGTGTCGTTTGTTGGGACCTCTGCTTGAAAAGCTGGCTCGGGAGAAAAACGGCGCGTTCATTCTGGTAAAGGTGAATACGGATGAAATGCCGGAACTCGCAGCCGTGTTTCATGTGCAGGGGATTCCGACCGTTTTTGCGCTGAGAGATAGCCGGGTGGTCGACTATTTTACAGGAGCCTTACCGGAGTCCGAATTACGGGCCTGGCTGGATCAGTTGCTCCCGCAGGAAGACGAAGCCCTCGTGGCGCAGGCCGACGCTTTGGCCGATCGTGACCCCAAATCCGCGGAGGCCAAGTACCGCGAGGCTATTTCGCGAAATCCGAAGTCCATTCCCGGACGAATTGGTCTGGCACGACTGCTCGCAAAGCAGAAGCGTTACGACGAAGCCAAATCCCTGCTCAACGAGCTGAGCGATCTCGGAGCGACCTCGGAGGAAGTGGAAAAACTACGCGCGGAGTTGGAACTTGCGGACTCGGGCGAGAAAAGCGACTTACACTCTCTGGAAGCGCAGGTGGCCGCCAACCCAGGGAATTTTGACCTCCGTGTGAAGTATGCCCGTGCCTTGGCTGGGGCCGCCCGTTACCAACAGGCCCTGGAGGAGGCTCTCCGCGTAGTCCAAATGGCTCAGGGCGAGCCGAAGGAAGAAGCACGAAAATTGATGCTGCAGATCTTCAATATTCTCGGTGCTGTCCATCCTCTTACCGAAGAATATCGCCGCCGTCTGACGATGGCACTATTTTGATGTGCGCGAATAAATGGCGATTGTTCATGCTCTGAGTCATGGGACGTCGTCGGCTCGGTCCACCTGCCTAGAACATCACCAGATTCGGCGTTGAATATGTCTGATAAGGGCGAGTTGAGCGTGGCGACGGGTTTCATTAGTGTCTGCGGTGCGCGGGTTCATAACCTTAAAAATGTCGATGTGAATATTCCACTGGGCCGCCTCGTGGTCATTACCGGCCCGAGTGGTTCGGGAAAAAGCTCGCTGGCGTTTGATACGCTTCATGCGGAAGGACAGCGCCAGTACCTGGAAACGCTAACGCCGTACATGCGGCGGGTCATTCCGCAACTGGAACGCCCCGATGTGGACTGGGTGGAGGGACTGCCGCCAACCGTGGCGATCGATCAGCGTGGTGGTCCGCCGCCGCCCCGAAGCACCGTGGGCACCCTCACCGAAGTATATGATTTGCTGCGCCTCCTGTACGTGCGGGTGGGGGAACTCCGCTGTCCCAATTGCTCCGTGCCGGTCGTCAGTCAATCACCCCAGGAAATTTGTCAAGCGATTCTGTCGCTTCCCGAGGGGACACGCGTCATCCTCCTGGCTCCGCTTCCCATCAAGAGATCGCAGAAGGCGTCGGAAATAGTGGCCACGATCCGGAAGCTGGGGTTTCCTCGCATCCGGCTCAACGGGCAACTGTGTGATCTCGACGAGTTAACACCTCAAGCCGTGGAAGGAGACTGCCGCGTGGAAGTAGTGGTGGACCGCGTGATCATCAAGCCCGCTATCGAAACCCGGCTGCGTGAGTCGCTCCATACCGCTCTCCGCATTTCCGATGGCCAGGCGGTCGTTTCCTATGAAGCCAGAGCAGAAAACGGTGAACCGTGCTGGATAGACCGGGTGTTCAGCACTGTACGACGCTGTCCCCGATGCGGTGAAATCTACCCCGAAGTCGATCTTCGAACTCTCAGTTTTTACAGTCCCCAGGGGGCCTGTCCTCAGTGCGAGGGCCTTGGTTTGGTGGACCGATTCGATCCAAATCTGGTGATCGACTTTTCCCGAGGTCTGGAAAACGGGGCCGTGCGACTGTGGAAAGATGCTCGCGCGAAATTGAAGCATCATGCCAAAAAAATCGAACGACTGATGAATCAAGGCGGATTTGATTGGTCAACGCCGCTGCAAAGAATCCCTGAAGAGTTCCGTATAAAACTCATTTATGGTACCCGGGCTTCCGCTCAAGTTTCGGACAAATCCGCGGCACACTCTCAATTTATGCGTCGAACCCGGAGTACGGAATTCGTCGGTCTCCTGCAGCTCTTGGAAGTGGAATACGAGCTGCTGGCAGAAGATTGGCAGCGGCGCGAATGGGCGGCGTTCCGGTCTCAGGTGGCCTGCCCGTCATGTCAGGGTGCGGGTCTGGGTCCCCTTGGACGCTCGGTCACGGTCCAGGGGATGCCGATTCATGTGTTGTGTGCGAGGACGATCCCCGAGATTCGCGCATTTTTGGAGCTCCTGAATCTTCCGCCGTATCAGCAGAATCTGGCAGCTCCAATTGTTAAGGAGATCCTTCATCGCTTAGACTTTCTGGCTCAGGTAGGGTTGGATTACGTCACCCTGGATAGGCGGGGCGAGACTTTAAGTGGGGGAGAACTCCAGCGTGTTCGCCTGGCGGCCGGACTAGGGGCCGTATTGAGCGACGTGTGTTACATCGTGGATGAGCCATCGATTGGGCTTCATCCGCGAGACAACGACCGCCTCATCGCAAGCCTCCGTCAACTCGTCGATCGCGGAAACACGGTCATTGTGGTGGAGCACGATGAAGCTATCATCCGAGCGGCAGACTGGGTGATCGATATGGGGCCTAGCGCCGGACCCGCCGGAGGGCGCGTTGTTGCTGAGGGAACAGCGGCCGACATCATGGCGCATCCCCACTCTATCACGGGACGTTATCTCGCCGGCCGGGACCGGATTCCCATTCCGACCCGGCGTCGTCAAGCACAACCTGGACGGGAAATTGTTCTCGTGGGTGCCACCACCAACAACCTCAAGAATATCACGGTTGAGTTTCCTCTCGGACTGTTTATCTGCGTCACTGGTGTGAGCGGCTCTGGAAAGAGCTCGCTTCTCAGCCTTACTCTCGCACCAGCTTTAAAGCGGGCGTTGCTCGGCTTGGGGAGTAAGGGTGCTGGATATGACGAAATCCGCGGATTCGAAAATGTGGAGCGGGTTGTGGATGTCGATCAAACACCCATTGGTAGATCCCCTCGCAGCAATGTCGCGACCTATACGGGTGTGTTTGACGAAATCAGACGCGTGTTTGCCACTACGCGAGACGCACGCCGGTTAGGATTTCGGGCTGATCGGTTCAGCTTCAACAATCCGGCAGGTCGGTGTCCCGCGTGTCAGGGGCTGGGGCAGCAGAAGATTGAGATGGACTTTTTACCGGATATGTATGTGACCTGTCCGGCGTGTCTCGGGCGGCGATTCAATCGCCAAACCCTGGAGGTGCGTTACCGCGACAAGACCATCGCCGATGTACTCGAGATGTCTATCGAGGAAGCGTTAAAATTCTTCGAGAATTTTCCTGCCATTGAAACGATTCTGCGACGTCTGTGCGAGGTCGGACTGGGTTATCTTCAGCTTGGGCAGAAAGCAGTGGCGCTGTCGGGCGGGGAAGCCCAGCGAATCAAGCTGGCAACGGAGTTGGCTCGAGGACGTCAGGGAAAAACGGTGTACCTTCTCGACGAGCCGACCACCGGTCTCCATAAAGATGATGTCCGGCGTCTTCTTGCCGTGCTGCACCAATTGGTTGACTCAGGAAACACAGTGGTCGTAGTGGAGCATCACCTGGACCTGATCAAGTCGGCCGACTGGGTTATCGAACTGGGGCCCGAGGGTGGCCGAGATGGTGGCAACGTGGTGGCAGTCGGAACTCCCGAGGAGATTGCCCGTAACCCGCATAGTCCCACAGGCCAGTATTTGGCTCCCATCCTCCAACGGGGTTGATCGATCGTCGGCTAACTCGGCGCATCATGCCGTGCGACACAAAGTGTCAACCGGCTAGGAAACGAAAAATCGGGCCCCGATCACACAGGACCGGAACCCGAGATTCATCGACAGCCGGCCGGACCTGGTCCGATTTCAGTATCCGCCGGTGTTGGTCTCGCCACCATCTCGCGTGGAGAGTGCGCGATAGACGGCGAGGTCGATCGTATCGGAGATGAACCGGACCGTGCCATCACCGAAGCCAAAGTTGCCGCCGCCCGGGTGAAAACTTCCGAATGCTCCATTGTTCGATCCGTAGACAACTCCCTGCCCCGGCGGAGTATTCAGGGGATTATCGGTAGTCCGCAGAGAATCGGTGTGTCGACCCGCAATCCACCACCGATTCACACCCTCGGGAGTGTGAGACTTCACCACTTCACCAACAAAAAATGTGTTGCTCAGTCCATCCGTGCAGTCGGCATATTTCAGCGAGCGAATGTACATGAACATCCCCGTATTACCAGCTTTCACGGCACCGCTAATGCCTTGGCTGGGGCCAATCGAACCGGAGCAGAGCGCATAGCAACCGGTGGAGTATACGGGAGTTGGATTGTTCACGGTGTACAAAGGCTCGTCTATTGAGGTGGGACAGACAAAAACCTGGGGACGAGTGCGGAACAGTTGATCATAATTGGGAATAAGGCTCAACCAACCCGTTGTCGACGGACCAATACCACAGTTCGCCGGTTGGATCGCACCCAACTGGAAACCGATTTGGTCATAGATATTTTTCGCCTCCAGGTATGGCAGTAGCATGACGAAGCCACTGGTTCCCTGGCGCTTGTAATCTGGCACTGCATTGGCGCCCGAAGTCGGCGCGAGGCCGTAGTAGTCCGAGCAGTCTGAGCCCATGCGACCTGGAGGCAGAGATTTCACCGTCTGCTCGTAATTGGCCATTGCGAGCGTGATTTGTTTTAAATTGTTCGTGCATTGGGATCGGCGGGCTGCTTCTCGAGCCGCTTGTACCGCCGGTAGCAAAAGGGCGATAAGAATCCCAATGATGGCGATAACCACAAGAAGCTCCACAAGTGTGAAGCCATGCGCCTGTAACCGGCTGCACTTTTTGACGCACTTCATAACTGGACCTCCACAAAACGACGATGGCCGATAACAAAAGACAACGATCCGTAAACTGACTTCGTTCAGAACTTGTTCGGATCCTCTGAGATCGGGGTAGCCTGCACCTTCTTGAGCGGGCCGGTTATGTCAATTCGCAGGGAGTCTGTAGGCTTTTCGATAGTGACCGTCAGACCACTCGTTTCCGGATTGGCAAATTTCTCATCGATGAGCGAAACGCTTTCCTGCCCGACCATTGCGTTGAGGATGATGGCGACCTTGTGCGTACCGGGCACGCAGCCGTCACCATTCTCGTAGGTTGTCAGCGTGAATCTTCCGGTTTGTGGATCAATTTGTCCGGTAGCGGGCCGCATCCCATCAGGTACGACACGGATGAAGCCCGGGACGCCCGCTGCGAGCGGCTGGCCATCGATGAAAACTTGTCCGGAAACCTTGACGAGCCGAGGCCGTCCTTGACCGCACCCTGGAATCGTCGAAGCAATCAAGGCCATCACCAACAATGCGAATGCGGCGGCTCGACCGAAAGGGCGGTGCATCAGTGCCTCCCCTAACCCTCAGTTGAAAAAGGTGTGACAGGTGGGATCGCCTAGAACGGTCCGCGTCTCCGCGGTTGAGAAAACACTTTCTCCACTCACGCCTGCGATATGACCTGGCGGGCGATGGCCGTCAAGATGAAAGGATTCGCGCTGTTATAAATAAACGCAATTCATGAGCGTTGACAGTCAAGAGTTTCCGTTCGCGTTCTCTGGTAGTTGACCAAAGAAAAAGGTCGCCGGTCTTGCGACCGGCGACCCGGCTCGGAGGAGGGACGTCAGCTTGGCTGCGCGCTATTGGGTGATACCGAGTTTCTCTTCCTCTTCTTCTGCGATGATGATCCGCGGTGTGACCATCATCATGAGGCTCTGGGTTTCCCGCCCGACGCCCACGTTTTTGAACAGGCGGTTGATGTACGGGATCTTGTCAAGCATGGGCACGCCGAACTCGTTACGGCCTTCGCTCAGTCGTTTGATCCCGCCGAGGAGAACCGTTCCGCCGTCGGGCACGCTCACGGTAGTCAGCACGTAGAAGGAGGCGACCGTGGGCAACTGAACTGTGGTACCGGAACGTGTTGTGCTCCGCGAATTGGCTTTCTTCGTGTTGTCGTTCGGCGTGTCCTGGTTTCCTTCAGCCGACGTGCTTTCCGTCGTAGTTTCGGAACCTGTGAAGGTGAATTCGTTCACCTCTTTGATCCGTGCGAAGTAGGGGATAACCGTCATCCGCACGAACCGCCGGTCCTGTGACACGACAGGTTGCACCGTCAGGAAAGTCCCTTCATGAACCATTGTGACCACCGGTTGCTGAGCTGCTGCGAAGTCGCCGACCACCGGAATCACGCTGATCACGAAGGGGCTGGTGGACTGGTCGGCCACAATACCGTATTGCCCGTTGAACAGCGTCACTTTGGGGGCTTGCAGCACGTTCGACCGCCGGTCACCCTGTGCAGCCTCGATGAAGAAGAACGCCTCAATATCACTCAGGATCGCAAACCCGAGCTGAGCGCCTGCCGTCGGGTCATAGCCGCCAAATTGGGGAACTGAAAGATTGAAACTCCCTTGACGGAACGGAATGTCGAGGTCCGCGCTGAACACATTCGGCGCCGAAAGACCCACGGTCACACCTTTACCGTTGTCACGATCGGTGAGGTCGCGAATGGGTTCCGTCGGCGGGTTAGCGGTGGGATCACCTCCCTGTACAATTTGGCCGAACCGAACACCTCGGCGCCCGTCGATTTTGTCGTCGATGTCGAAATCGAAGTCCACGCCGATGCGTTCGAAGAAGTTGTCATTAAGGGTAATGAATCGAACTTCCACAGTGACTTGGAGGTCCTGCATGCGACGGAGTTGCTCCAGCAGATCGGAAATTTGCTCGTGGACTTCCTGAGTCTGGCTGATAACCAGGCTCAGGTTGGTGGGGAAAGGCGAAATTGACCCGGGACCGCCCACTGTGTCCCACGTATCTGGAGCTACCGTGGTTTCGATGAGATCAATAAGGCTCTCGAAGTCGGCAAGAGCCGCACCACCCATTCCACCGGGGCCGGTTGTGATGGGGGCGTTGGCTCCGCCTGGCGACGCATGGGCGGCAGCAGTGGACATCTGGGCGAGAATCGAGGGGTTCACGCCAGCCGTCGCTTTCGAGCCGTCGCGGGTGGCAACCACGGCGACCGGGGCGAGCGGTGAGCCCGTTTGATTCACACCCAGTTGGGTCAGAGCTGTGCTGTAGGACTCTGCAAGCGTCCGCACCTCTCCCTTGAAATTGGGAATGGGGGAAACCAGGTCGGCGACATTGTACACCACCGGATAGACGGTGCCTCGTCGGTATTGCTCGCTGGTGATCTTGAGAACGTCGTCCTTAATCACGTAGGACAGATGGAGCGGTTCAAGTACCAGGTTGAGAGCGCTCTTGAGTGAGATTTCCTGGGCGAGGCTGATCGTCACCGGCGTGTCGGTGGTGACACCTTCCGAAGCCAGACCGGCCGGATCCACATGGATGTTGATGTCCACCAGCTTCGACAGATAATCCAGCACCCGGCCCAGAGGAGCGTTCTCGAACTGCAGCATAACACCCGTGTTAAGCTTCTGTTCGATTTCCAGCTCTCGGGCTGAGCGCTGGCGACCGGCCTCGGCGAGCTTGGAGCGTCGCTTCGTGAGGTCTGCCCAGGACTTGGCATCGGGCATCACATAGGGATTGGAGTCATCAAAGGGGATGGATGCCTTGTCCACCGATGCCAGTTGAGCGAGGAATCCCTGCTCTTTTTGGTCGCGAATGGCCATACTCTCGCTGTACTGGCGGATGAATCGCGCATTGAGAACAAGTTGCTTGGTGACCGGATTGTCGGGATCCAGTTCCGCTGCTTTTTTGGCCACGACTTCTGCCTCGGCAAACCGCTGCTCTCGCATGAGTTGATTGTATTGCTCCACGAGTTGAGCGAGCTTGCCCTGACGGTCCAGGTTGGACTGCTGCTCTTCGGCAATTTTCTGGGTGATCTCTTGATTTTTCTTCTCAATCTCAATGCGTGGACGATTCTGTTCAAGGTACAACTGGAAGTCGGCGATCTGCCGATCGAGCCTCCGCAGGAGCTGGTCGCGCGTGGTCAGATCCAGCGTCGCATTATCCACGCTCTTGCGCGCTTCCTGGAGGATTTGCAAAGCCTTTTCCGGATCCTTTTCCCGCAAGCTCAGGGCCTGGGACTCTTTCAGGGAAATGTCTGCGATGAGCTGGCGGGTGGCGAGCTGCTGCTCAGTCATCGCATTGGGTGTGGCCAACCCGGGATTAGCAGCCTGGGCCACAGCACGGGCGGCCTCTTGCTGCAGCACGTCCTGCACCCGCTGGACGGTGACAGGATCCATTTCGTTGAAGTACGCCGTGGATTGGCGGAAGTACTCCATTGCGGCGGCATGGTCACCGCGGCGCAACGCCTCTTCCGCTTGTCGCACAAGAGCCATGCCTCGGCTTTCACCCGCAGGCGTAGCGCCGGGCTCGGGACTGAACGGACTTGCCGGGGTAGCCGGTGCCTGCTGGTAAACCCCTGCCGGAATGTTACGGGTCATGTCACGACTCGGATCATAGACCGCGGCCGCAGCCACACTCCCATTGTAGGCACCTGCGGCAGGGACCACGGTTTGAGCGCCCGCTGGCTGCACTCCAAGACGCTGTTTCATCTGCTGGATGTCAGCCAGAAGGCGACCCGGGGAGTCCTCCTGCGGGCCAAAAGCAGTTTCCGGCACTCGCAGCATCGCTGCCTGGCTGGCTAGCGTTTCCGCCGTGCTCAAATCGCCGGCCGTCAGGGCAGCACGTGCCTGCGCCAGAATCTGCAGGACCCGCTGCTTTTGCGCGACGGGATCGTTGCCCTGGGCACGCCGCGTGCGCTCGGCGGAGATCCGCTGGAGGACCGTTTCCGGTTTCATTTCAAAAGGACTGAAGGTAATTCCCTGTTGAGCGGCCAACTGGGCAAGCCGTTCCGCTTCATCCAGATCACCCCAGCGCAGCAATCCGTCTGCCTCTTCCAGCAGGAGCTTCGCATAAAGACGGCGCCACCCTTCGGTTTGGGACCGCTCGGCCTTCTGGGCCATCAGGTTTTCATGGGTCTGAATGAGCGCCTCTACCCGCTCAGGCGAGTCCTCAAACCGCCCATAGCTAAGGCCGAGGCCTCGCACCTGCTCAAGATACCGCCGCGCTGTTTTGACATCCCCCAGGGCCAGGGCTCGTCTTGCCTCGAGCAACCATTGATCACTCTGCAACTGGGCGGGTGACTTGCCTGATCTACTGGTGGGAGGGGTGACCTGCGTGATTTGTCCGACCGGAGGTAAAGGATTAACCGAGGGTGGGGTGGTGGACGTGTCGATCGATACTTGGCCGCCCATTTTGCGGATGTCCTCCGCCAATTTGGCGGGCGAATCCTCTTCCGAGCTGAAAGTTGCCGGTAGGGCGGCGGCCATCTGGCACCATTGCGCCGCTTCCGTCAGATTCCCCCGGATCAACGCCATCCGGCCGTTACGGACATATGTCTTAGCCTGGGTCTTAGGATCCGGCGCGGACCCCGTGAGGTTTCGTGCACCGAAAGGATCTTGCACCGGACCGGCGTCACCTCCCCGGCTTCCTCGGGCGTTTTCCAGAGCCC
>NZ_JBAMME010000296.1:17570-24554 GCF_039793925.1 Thermogutta sp.
CGGCGGACCTTTTCGGGAGTATCGCCCAAATAAAGAGGGGGATATTTGACTCCCAGGCTTTCCGCTTGTTGAAGGAGTTGTTCGGCGCCTTCGTAATTCCTCTCGGCAATTGCCTGTCGTGCCCGCGCCAGTAAGTCGTCACACTGGCGCCGCAGCACTTCCGGGCTGGATGGTGTGCCAACCCCAGGCGCTTGACTGGGGTTTTGGCCCCAAAGTTGTCCGTTCACCATCATAAACGCCAGGCAGATAGCTGCCACTCCACGGAAGAACACAGTCGGTGCGTTCAAGCCAGCTCTCCTTTCGAGATCACCCAGACTCCGTTCGGTACCTCGTGTTGTGTCCATCGGACCGCTATCGCTCCGTTTGATGAGAATCCGCACCGGCATACGGGATCGCCTCCATGCGATGCCACAGACGCCGCAAATCCTCGCCTGCTCCACCCTACGGGAGTCCTCACCGTCAGCGAGGCATGCCTGTTTCCGATTCCCTTTGAGTCGCTGTAGCGCGGGATAAATACTGATGCTACGTTACTGGGTCAAGAGCGATTGTTCGCAGTTCTTAGCTTTCCTAGCTCACCGTGATGGCACTTTTGCAGGTTCGCGCGAGACAACGTCATCATGATTCTTGGGCATGCGAATTATCGCACCTCCCTCATCCGCCATAAGCCTCTCCGCCAACCACGGATGAGCCGCAGGCAATGGCGCGGCGAAAAATAGCCAAGGTTTCGTGATGGGTCAACACCAAAAATTTGAAAAGCTCGCAAGAATCCGAGAAACCACTCCCGATTCGAACCGGCGGCCCAGAAACGACCTTTTCTAGCCGGGTTGTGGCACTCTCGCTCGCACCAGATCGCAGCGCGACGTCGGGTTATCAGGCACGTGGGACGAAGCGGAAAGCGATGTACTTCACGATCGCCGATCTTGGCGCCAGGAGTCGCATCGCGGCAGCGCAAGGCTTTAAAGCACGTGATCTTCGCCCCTCATCAGCACTGGTTGCAGAAGTCGCGGAAAAATCACCGCTCGAACCAGTTGCGGAACATGTGAATGGTGGCGGCTCTTCCCATACGCGCGATTGATGTGGTGAGCGGGATTTCCTTGGGGCACACTTTGACGCAATTCTGGGCATTACCACAGACCTGAATACCGCCTTCGGAAATGAGCGCGTCGAGGCGGTCTCGGCTGTTCATTTTGCCCACGGGGTGACTGTTGAATAGATCGATCTGTGCGATGGCGGCCGCTCCCATGAAGTGTCGATTGGTGATCTCGGCCTCACGCCGGCGGTAGTCGTCCTCCGATTCGCCAGGCAGCCGCTTGACTTCTATTTTCAGATACTGCGGGCACGCTTCCATACAACAGCCACAGCTCATGCATTTGCTGAGCACGTAGGCGATTTCCTGCATTTCCTGGGATTGTCGCAATGGTGAGCCCAGGTCCAGATAACTGTCCACGGGAATCCACGCTTTGATCTTTTTGAGGGTGGCGAAAATCCGGGTGCGGTCTACCACCAGGTCGCGGACGACCGGAAACTTGCTCATGGGTTCAAGCCGTATGCCTGCAGGACGATCCGCCAGAAGTTTGTCCACTAACGCGGTGCAGGCCTGTCGCACGCGTCCATTGATCACCATCGTGCATGCCCCACAGACTTCTTCCAAACAGTTGCACTCCCAGGCAACCGGGGGAACGCGCTTGCCATCCGCGTTCACTCCCAGTTCCGCAATCTTTTGAAGAACGCTGATGACATTCATGTCCGACTCATAGGGAACGCGAAAGCGCTCCCAATAGCTCGGTCGCCCTGGGGCATCTTGTCGCTTAACTTCCACAAGGAATTCACGGGATGGAATGGAGGATGTATGAACCGACGGCATAGGTCACTCTCGTCAGCGATGGCGTTGACTACCTCGGCACGAGCCTCATCAATCCTCTTGTGTGTCGTTCCAGTCCAATCGTTGCCGAATGTGAATATTCGGACTTTCAATTCCCAGCTCCGTTAGCCGATCCGATGAATAGGACCGATGGAGGACACTCTGATCGAAGCCGTCATACCCGGAGCGCTTGCTTTTTGACCAGGGTTCGCTCTTTCCAAACTTCTTCAATGACCTCTCCGCCCACCACGCCATACAGTCGCGGTCGCGGGGGAATGAGCGATGTGTCCACTTCCTCGTACGATATCTCCGGATCACCGTTTGGACCGCAGACGGCGATCGTTGATTTCAACCAACGGCGATTGTTCTCCTGAAAACGATCACACCATTCCTCGGCCTGTCGTCGACGTTCTGCGGGGTCCGTCGCAGTGATGGAAGGGAGCTGGAACTCCAACTTGAAATGGGCTCCCCGGCATTCGTCCCGCAAGCGAGCCCCTTTCAGAATCGCTTTGGCCAGAGGAAACATGTCCATCAAAGCCCGTACGAACACAATGTTCTGATTTGTCCACAGCCCACGATCGGCGATTCCGCACCGAGCCGCACGCTCCTGGAGTTCACACACCAGCCCGTACGCCCGATCAAGTTCGTGATTGTGCCGCACAACGGTGGCTGCTTTGGTCATCACCTTTCCTAACTCCTGATGAATCGTGTACGGATTCTCGCCATCAGCAGGACGGGCAAGCAGCGATTCGAAGCGCTGCCGATGTTCCCGCTCGGCCTGTTCCACCAACCGGCTGCTCACCTTGCGCTGGCCGTTTTGGTGGAGGATCTCGATGTACGAGACGATGCTCGGGGCGACGATCAACCCACTGAAGATACAAGAGAGCAGGGAGTTGGCACCCAGTCGGTTCGCGCCATGGTACTGGTAGTCGCATTCACCAACGGCAAACACGCCTTGCAGGGAAGTATGGTGGTTACGCGGCGAGCCGATCCGTAACCCACCTGCTTCCGTGCGTTCGTAGTCCACCCACAGACCGCCCATCGAATAGTGAACGGCAGGAAAAATTTTCATGGGCACAACGCGAGGATCGACCCCTTGGAACTTCTGGTAGATTTCCAGAATGCCGCCCAATTTCCGGTCCAGCACATCGCGAGGTAAGTGTGTGAGATCGAGATAAACACAGAGCCGATCCTTCTCAACGCTGAGCCCTTCTTCAGTACAGACCTTGAAAATCTCGCGCGTAGCAATGTCGCGCGGCACCAGGTTCCCGTATTTTGGATACCGTTCCTCCAGGAAGTAATACCGTTCGTGCTCAGGAATCTCTTGCGGCGGTCGGGGGTCTTGAGGACGGCGAGGAACCCAGATCCGGCCGCCTTCCCCACGGGCAGATTCACTCATTAGCCGGAGCTTGTCAGCTCCAGGGATCGCAGTCGGATGCACCTGAATAAACTCTGGATTGCCATACTTGGCGCCGGCCTGGTAAGTACGACTTGCAGCGCTCCCATTGCAGGCCATTGACATCGTCGAACGCCCAAAGATGACCCCGCATCCTCCGGAGGCAATGACCACAGCATCCGCTGGCAGGGCCCGGATCTCCATGCTGACCAGATCCTGCACAACACATCCACGGCACACACCATTTTCGTCAAGTATGGGGCCCAGATAGTCCCAGAATTCATACTTCCGGACTTTACCGGCGACTTCCCAGCGGCGAACCTGCTCGTCAAGGGCGTAGAGGAGTTGCTGTCCCGTTGTGGCTCCCGCGAACGCGGTGCGGGGATATAATGTGCCACCAAATCGCCGCTGATCACGAAATCCCTCAGGAGTGCGATTGAACGTGACTCCCAGCCGGTCCATCAGGTCTATGATGCGGGGGGCCCATTCGGTCATTTCTTTGACGGGCGGTTGATGTTGCAGAAAATCCCCCCCGTAGACCGTGTCGTCGAAGTGTTTCCATTCGCTGTCACCCAACTGCCGGGTGAGATGGTTCACACTGTTGATCCCACCCTGCGCACACACACTGTGGGAGCGTTTGACGGGCGTCAGACTCACCAGATCAACGTGGACGCCCAGTTCGGCAAGTTTCATCGTGGCAGATAAACCTGCCAGTCCACCGCCCACGACGACGACATGCATCTCATCCATTGTTTTCACCCACAAGTGTCACGACGTTGGGGTTAGTCGCAGGAGATATACCGTCCCCCGCTGCTACACGTACGGGGAACCGACATCCGGCCACCTATGCGATGTCCAACTTCAGTGGACCATTTCTACCTTTACTCCAGCCCTCTCTACTCGGTTGACCCTAGGTAGCGGTCCCTTTAACCTTGGAGCAAACACCAACCGCTGGCGCTACTCCGGCGGCATGACTGGCATCGGCAATGGAGCCGACACCCGCTTTGCCGTTTGAGGCGACTCCTTGGCTGTCTCCATTCCGTAAAGCGCAGCGACCGCGATGCCCCCTAAGAACAACCCCACAATCAGGCAAAAGATGGAAGCGGCCCTCTGAGCACGAGGACTAATCCAGATTCCCCATGTGATTCCAAAAGTCCAAATGCCATTCGCAAAATGATAGACGCAAGAGAGGACTCCCACGGTATACAGGACGCCGATCAGTGGCGAAGCCTGAATCGCTTTTGCCGCCGTAATCACGTTAGCAGGATCGAACTGTTTTCCCCCCAGAGGTTTCGCCACGTTCTCGATCCACCACTCGAACTTGAACCAGCCGTGCATGTGAAAAACATGCCAGAAGATGAAAAAGAATGCAATCACTCCCGTCCAGCGCTGGAGTGTGTAGCGGATGTTTTCGACGTAGGGATACTGACGGACGTTCCTTTTGCCTCGCGACACAATCATCATGCCGATCGCCGCGTGGAAGATGATCGGCAGAAAAATGAACGGCCATTCCAGAAGCATGATCGTGGTCGGCCCTAGGCTGTGAATGAGCCCCACGCGATACTGGAAAATTTCCACGCCGTCTGCTATTGAGGCGTTCGTGGCCAGATGGAAGATAAGAAACCCACCCACTGGAACCAGTCCGGTGAAAGAGTGAAGCCGCCGGATGGTAAACTCGTGCTTGCCAAAGAAAGATGCCAGATCAAACCATGCCACGGCCGACTACCTCGTTCCATTCATCAGAAGGGTAAAGCACTCCCGATATGTGGGGGTCCGTTGGAAATCACTGTGTCAATTATGCCAGGCGATATCGGTCGATATCGGTCATTACCAGTATACGGTGGACAACCCCCACCGTGCAATGAGAAGGCGACGGGCCAGCAAATGAAGACCAATGACTCTGCCAAACTGACAGGAGCTGTGTCGCAGCGACGAGTTGCAACACAGAACTCGAGAAGGGTTGAATTCTGCCTGTCGGATTGGTTATCCTCGGACTCCGCGGGCGGACTGATGTCGGTTTTGACTACCACCCGATTCATAGTAAAATTGCGTTACCCAGTTGGCGCGCTACTTGCACGCACGGGGGGTGGAAGGAAAAACTGGGAGTGCAGTGGCCATGCGAATCTATCACCCCTGGCTTCTCGTCGCTGATGATGACCCGATCTTCCGCGAAACAGTCCAGCAGGTACTCGAGGCGGAAGGATATCGCACTCTTCTTGCGTCCACTGGAGAAG
This sequence comes from Thermogutta sp., assembly GCF_039793925.1. Taxonomy (GTDB): domain Bacteria; phylum Planctomycetota; class Planctomycetia; order Pirellulales; family Thermoguttaceae; genus Thermogutta. The sequence continues at coordinate 23,062 of NZ_JBAMME010000296.1, forward strand.
AAGCTGTGGCCCTGGCCCGACAGCAGGAGGTTCATGTTCTCCTCTTGGACTTCCATATGCCGAGGTTGACCGGTCTGGAGGCATTTCGTCTAGTCCGCCAGGTCAAGCACAATGTCCCATGCATCCTTATGTCGGGGGCCATCGACCCGGAGACTGTGGAACAGGCGAGACGGGAGGCCGTTTTTGAGATCCTCACGAAGCCGTTTTCCGCTCGCCAACTTTCTACGGTTGTCCGAAACGCCCTCACCCAAAAATATGGCTTCTGAAGTCCGCGTTGAGCCGAGTTGGCTGGCCTCTTTCTTCTCGGCCGTGCGCCCTGATGCTCTCTCATGACGGTCTCGCATGCCGGATCTTCTCCTGGGGTCTCTGCCCATTTAGAATCCGTATAGCCCTCCGGCACATGAATTCAGGGGCCCGGCGTCCAAGCTCGGCGAATTGAAGCCTGTCCACCGGAACAGATGACGGACCGTTGGCCGCTTCTCCCTAGGCGAATTAAACTGAAGTTTTTGGCGTGGGGAGAGACCCCTGCCGGACCGAGTCCCCGGGAGGTGAGTTCGGTCACTCGGTTAGGTGAGAGTTTGCGTGGTTTGGCTGGAATAATTTGACGTGTCAATGTGGGCAGGCTGCGTATAGCAGGAGGGTAACCGACGAATCGGGCCACGGCGGCGAAATATGGTAAGTAGCCATTGGAATTCGAATCCCGGGCGCGCAACCCACGGGAACGGAGTGTGCGCGGTTCGCCTCCGCAGTCGTTGCTACTGGCATTCGCTTCCCAGTCAGTCGGGGGGCCATGTGCGCGGAAGCCGGTTGCTGCCAGCCGCGTCCTTACGGAACGGGTGATGCGTGAGTCCCGGCAGATCGCAAGCGGTGGCAGAGTCCTCGCGAAAGTCTGGACCGCCCAAAAAGGTCGCGCCTTTTGACAGGATTTCGCCGAGATATTTGAAACAGGGACGGAAAATTGATGCGCAGGCCCTTTGCAGAACCGCCCTCCTACAATGCCGATTCGGCCAAAAGAGCCCGATATTTTCCCGGAAAACCTGCTCGAGGAAACTTTTTCATTGGCCCTGGAAAGCCGATGGTGGGCACTCTACACGAAAGCACGCCAGGAAAAGATCCTGATGCAGCGCCTTCGTGAACTTCGGATCGCCCACTATTGCCCATTGGTGCCCAAACGCACCAAGACTCCTAAGGGCCGCATCTTTACCTCATACATACCCCTTTTCTCGGGTTACGTATTTCTGTGCGGACAGGACGAGGATCGTTACCGCGCTGTCACGACCAACTGCGTGTCGAAGTGTATCGAAGTCCCTGACAAAGAGACGTTGGTTAACGAGCTGCGTTCCATTCAGCGGGTCATCGCCTCAGGACTTCCACTCCTGCCCGAATCCCGGATCACGACAGGCACCCGCGTCCGAATCAGGTCAGGTCCGCTCGCCGGCATCGAAGGTGTCGTCGTCTCACACCATGGCGAGGAGAGGTTCATTGTCATGGTT
>NZ_JBAMME010000297.1:0-3276 GCF_039793925.1 Thermogutta sp.
TTGCTGGGACGGCAGCGGGGAAAACCCTGGCCATCGCCGTGCCGCTCTTTGAGAAGCTGAAAACAGGGCGCATTCGCAAGGTGCTCTTGATGTACCCCACCATTGCCCTGATGGAGGACCAACGCCAGGTGATGGATAGGCTGGCCCAAATCACCAGCCTAGAGATCGGCCAACTGCAAGGCGGCATGTCGCGCACCGAGTTGATAGCTGCCCTCAACAAGCCGGTGATCCTGGCGACCCCTGACGAGATCTACTGGTTCTTCCGCAAGAACGTGAAGTACAGCGGCCTACTGATCTACGGGCTGGCGTTGGTGGACGAGTTCGTTTTGGATGAAGCGCATCTCTTCAACGGGCTGATGCTGCGCAACCTTGCCCATCTCAAGAAGCGGGTCCAGCTATTGGCCGCCAAACTGGGCAGGCGCCCGCGCTGGCATGTGCTCACCGCGACCCCCACGCCAGAGCTGCGCCGCCTGACCGATGGCGTGGAAGTGCGCGGCCGATCTAAGTGTGGGGATGTGGAAGTCACATTTCTGGAGCCGGCCAAAGGGCACGATCACGATGAACGCCAGACCAGGCTGGTAGGTGCTGTAGAATCGGCACTGGCCGATGGGGCGCAGAAGGTGCTTCTGGTCTTCAACTCCGCTGACCTGGCCCATAGGGTCTTTGAAGGCATCAAGGGTAAATCCCGGCCAGACTTGCCGCCTGACCTGCTGTGGCATTTCGGGCGGATCAGGTGGGGCCAGTTGAAGGCCTGGATGGAGAAGGAAGAGGTTGAGACTGAGACGATTGAGGAAATTGAGCATTGGTTGACGCGAGAAGGGCCTTTTTACCTGAAAGATCTGGAAAGAGGACAGGTGGAGGTTCCCACAGAGGCCCTGGCGGCTGGGATAGCCCACTTGCTGGAAGGAAAGGCCTGGCGCATCAAGCGGCTGGTGTATTCGGCGGTTAGGGAAGGCGGACACGACCTGGTTGAGGCCGTTGACAGGCAGTTGGGCGGCAAAGGGAAGTTGACCTGGCTATTGTGGCGTGCTGTTGTATCCGCGGCCAAAGAGAGGATGGACCAGGAGGGCTTGCTGGAGGCTCTGGAGGTGCAGGTCGGCCGAATGCAGGCAGAGTTGGAGCGCCTGTGGGCGGATGACTCGCTGTCCGTAACCGCCCCCGGTTTCGGGGAGATCACCGCCTCATTGCAGCAGGCAGGAGCCGACCGCGGATTGGCCGAGGCAATCACTGGTTACCTGAAACATACCGTGGAACTTCCCGAGCAGGCAGCCGCTGCGTTGAAGATGTCGCCCAGGGAGCTGGCCCAACGCCGTCTGGCTTTCCAGTGGCTGGATTGGCTGATCAGGGATCAAGCGAGAAGAAACGCGTTGGTTGAGCGAATACAAAGCGCTTTAGCGGAGGGCCGGCTGGAGGTTGAGACCCGGCACATCGCCTCTTGGGGAGATACGGGAGCGCCGGTTGTCATCTACACCGGCAAGATGTCCAAGGCCGAGCGCAAGGGGCTGATCGAGGCCTTTGCCGCTCTTCCCCGGGCGGTGTTGATCTCCACGCCGGCTGTGGAAGTGGGGGTGGATTTTGCCGCCGATACCCTGATCACCGAGCAGTGCGATGGCAATGGTTTCTTGCAGCGCTTCGGACGGGTGGGTCGCCGGCCAGGCATCCAGGGCAAAGTGGTAGTTCTGGTGCGGGATGGTGAAACGTACGTGCAATTATTCCGGTGCTATCGGCCCCAGATGAATCGGGAGGAGTTCTCCGCCTTTATCGCCGATCCAGGGGACGGCGTGTTTCCAGCCCGGCTTTATGCCGAGGGCTCGGCCTTCCTGGATGCCACCCATTGGCTGGTCAATGCCCAGTTGGGGGAAATCGGCGGCTGGCTGAATGCGACGATGTTTGGGGAGGAGACGGCTGCGCTGGCTCGCCAGTTGCGAGAGGCAAACCTGCCCTTCATCTACGGCCTGCGGAGCACCCTTCCCGAGGTATCCCTGCAGGGAGGCGGTGGTGGGGAGCCCTTCTATATCCTGCGCAAGGTGTCCAACGAGCGGCTCCTGCCGGCCGATTCGCCCTTTGAGATGGCCAGGGCGGACATGGGGTACATGGAGTTCCTGTGGAAACCGGCGTCGTGGAAAACCATTGTGGTGGATGTCCTGGCCACATTGGAGGCCAGTCAAGCCCTCTTCTGGTGGCAGGACGGAGAGTGGCACGTGCGGGCGGGCTACGGCATCGCTGCCGACTACCTGAGGCTTTTCAGCAATCAGCCGGTGAGCCAGGGCAAATCTTTGTCTCAGTTGCTTCATTCACTAAAGCCGAAGATCACACAGAACCTGGAGGGATTCCTTTCCGAGCTGGAGGCGCAGAGAACGAAGCCTCTTCCCGGGCTACTGTTGCGGCTGGGGAAAGCCCTTCCCCTATTCTTTGAGCCCTACGCCTGCTTCATCCTGGGCCAGGGGGATGTGCATCTGCTACGGGTGGACACAACAGAAGGAATCGCCGAGCCGGTGGAAGACTGCCTGGGCAATCCGTTGGTGCTCTCCGACCAGACTTGGCTACTCCTCTACGGTTACGGCAAAGAGGAGGCCCAAAATTTACTGGAGAGGGTGTCGGCCCTTGATTGGCAGGAGGTGTTCTACGACTGGCAGACCCTGGAGGTGCAAGGGAAACGGGTCATCGGGCCGGTGCTTCTGGATCGGATGAGCGGGGCTTGCTTTGATGTGTACCGGAGGCTGGTGGAGCATGACCGGAGGCTGGTGGAGCATGTTGGTAGATAGATACAAAGCCGCGTTGGGCAAATCCACGGGCCGCCAGAGCCTGTACGATCATTCCCTGGCCTGTGTGGACGTGGCGCTGCGGGTGGCCCGGCTGGCCGGGGAGGAGGCAGGTCCCCGGCTGGACCGGCTGATCTTTGCCACCTTTGTCCACGACGTGGGCAAACTGGACCCGAACTTCCAGGCCATGCTGGAAGCGGCGGCGAGTGGTCAGGCCCTGCCCGGCAAAAGGGTGAAACATGAGGCCAGCACCTTTGACTACGAGCATCCCAGGCTGGTGGAGGAGAGCAAGGAAGCCATCAGGCAGGAACTGCGGGGAGCGTGCGGGTACGACCTGGACCTGGGGCACTTGGCGGGTGAAGCCATGGACCATGTGTGGGCTTTCGCCGTGACCCACCACGGGCTGTTCTACGTATCCTACGAAAGAGCCGGGGGAGAGGTCCGCCCCCTCATCCGCCACCAGTGGACTTCTTTCTACCCAAATGAGGAGCGGCGCATCACGCTGGTGGACCTG
>NZ_JBAMME010000298.1:0-919 GCF_039793925.1 Thermogutta sp.
CCTGCCCATTTCCCGGCACTCATCCGGTTTCCGGTGACCATAGAAATGGGCAGGGTTTGTCTATGGGCTATATCCCCCACCGGAGGCCTGGCGTCTTGACCGGTGCGTCCCATAGGTCTATCATCTCTGCGTCCATGCGAAGGAGGGTGATGGAGACCCCCTGCATTTCCAGCGAGGTGATATAACGCCCGATCAGGTTGCGGACGATCTTGAGCCCCTTCTTGGTGCAGATCTCGTGCAGTTTTCGGTAGACGATAGGCAACTCAATGTCGGGCGTGCCACCCATGCTGTTCACGAAGGCCAGCACAGGATCACCCGGCCGGAACGGCGGGTCTTCCAATTCCACGTCCACCCATTCCATTTTATCTTCATCCCACTCCCGCACCGTACGCCGATAAGGCGGATCCTCAATGATCGCCAGGGCGAGCATCTCGGTAATTTCGTCGGCGGTCTTGAGTTTCATTCGCTCACGGCCAGGTTCACCGTGGATGCCGATGCCAACTTCCATCTCATCCTCGGCGAGTTCAAAGGTCGGCTTGCCCGCCATGGGGACCGTGCATGGGGTGAGCGCCATACCCATAGAGCGCCCGTTGATGTTGACCCGACGACAGAGATCGGCCACGCGCTTCAGGTCGTACCCACGTTCCGCGGCCGCACCGCAGATTTTTTCCGCCAGCACCGTTGTACCGGTACCCCGGCGGCCTGCGGTGTAGAGGCTATCCTTCACGGCCACATCATCATCAATCAGAATGTTCAGAACGCGGATCCCTTCGGCGCGGGCCATATCCGCTGCCATCTCAAAGTTCATCACGTCGCCGGTGTAGTTTTTGACGATATACAGTACACCGGCGCCCCCCTGCACCATCTTGGCTGCCTCTAACATCTGGTCCGGGCGAGGTCTTCACCTCCCCCACCCCGG
>NZ_JBAMME010000298.1:929-3211 GCF_039793925.1 Thermogutta sp.
TAACATCTGGTCCGGGGTGGGGGAGGTGAAGACCTCGCCCGGACAGGCAGCATCCAACATCCCGACGCCCACGAACCCACCGTGCATCGGCTCGTGACCGCTTCCACCACCGGAGATAACAGCCACCTTGCCCGGGATGGGCGCATCGGCGCGGTAGATGAAATTTGGCTCAAAGTGGACTTTCACCAGGTCCGGATAAGCTAGGGCGATACCCTCCAGTTCCTCTTTCACCACATCTGCTGGGCGATTGATGAGTTTTTTCATGGTCCCCTCCCCACCGGGATTGCCTACGCCTTGTCGGCAAGGGCGCGGCCGATGAGCCAATCGTAGGTCAGGATACCGAGGATACCACCGACCAGGGGGCCGATGATCGGCGCCACGAACCAGTACAGACCGGTGAAGAGCCCCGTCGTGCCCACCAGGGTACCCAGGAGCCGGGGACCGAAGTCACGGGCCGGGTTAATGGCGTAGCCGCTGGGACCACCCAAGCAAAGGCCCACACCCAGGACCACAAGGCCGACCAGTAGGGGGCCCAGGTTGGCCCCGACGCCCAGATTCCGAGTATCGCCGACGGCCGCCACTCCCCACAACAGGACGGCGGTGCCGAAAATCTCGGCGATGAGGGCGTTCACCAGAGAGTAAGAAGTCAGCGCGTTGCCGCCTGCGCCGCCCCAGAAGGCCTGGCCAAAGACCGAACCCGGTCCCGTGCACCAGACGTTGGGCATCCCGGCGGCAATCAGGCCTTCCATGTAGACCAGGTATACGCCGAGGGCACCCAGGAACGCACCGAAGATCTGGGAAACCCAGTAGGGAATGACCTTCCGCCAGGGGAAAGTGCCCCGCACGGCCATCGCCAACGTCACGGCCGGGTTAATGTGGGCGCCGGAGACCCCACCGGCCACATATACTGCTACGACCACCGCCATGGCCCACCCGAAGGTTATGGTGTTCCAGTTATAAGCGGGGGCGGCCAGCCGGGGGGCCAATCCCACATTGGCGACAACGCCGTCGCCCAGGAGGATCAGAATGAAGGTCCCAAAGACCTCCGCAACGCACTCGGCCAGGAGACTGTTCTTTTTCATCGCTCTCTCCTTTTAGCAGATGGTTGAGGATGAAGTGAAAGGTTTTTTTATCTTTATCTTGAGGAAATTAGTAATGTAATAAGGGGGCGATCTGCAGCATCCACAACGATTCGCCGATAACCACCTCCTTTCGCAAGGATGAGGCCTGGGAGTGAGGAAATTCTAAAGTAGCATAATACAAGAGAGGTCGCGTGTCAATAACCGGGGATTGGATTGTTCCAAAGTGGAACATTTTGACAGGGGTGGGTGTTTCATTGCGAAACGATCCGGGGGAAGCAAAAGGGCAGCCATCAGCGGCTCGCAGGGATGCCCTGGACACCTCCGCACGAGGGGCGACCGGGGGATATGGACAGATGGACCTAATGCGCTATCTGTGCAGATTTAAAGATTTCTGGCTTGAGGCCAAAGGCGCGCATCTTCCGCCATAAGGTGGTGCGTCCGATGCCGAGTACTCTGGCCATTTCGGTCACATTTCCCCGACAGGCCAGGCCAGCGCGAAGAATAGCCTGACGTTCCATTTCCAGCAGCGTGGGAACCGATTCATCGCTGGAGCCCCGCCCGGCCCGGCGGACCTCTTCCGGCAGGTGCACAATATCTAATTCATTTCCATCCACCATCTGGACTGCCCACTCCAGGACATCCTCTAACTCTCGCACATTTCCCGGCCAGCGATAAGATTCCAGCGCTGCGAAGGCACGCGGGGTGATAATGATTTGTTTCCCCTGACGGCGCGCGTGCCGCTCAACAATTTGCGTGGCGAGAAAAACGATGTCCTTTCCCCGTTCTCTCAGCGGTGGGATTGTCAGCGTCAGGGCGCGCAGGCGGTAGTACAAATCTTCCCGAAATCGTTTCTGGCGTACTTCTTCCCGTAGATCCGCACTAGAGGCCGCGATAATGCGAACCTTAATAGGGATTGGCGTCGTGCCACCCAGCCGGATTACTTGCTTCAGGTCCATAATCCCAAGGAGTGCTGCCTGAAAATTGAGCGGCAAACTCTCAATATTTTGCAGGAAAATTGTACCCCCATGGGCCAGTTCAAACTTACCCGGCTGGATGACTCCGGAATCCTTTTCCCGGCCGAAAAGTTCGTAGGCGATCAACTCGCGGGGAATAGATGCACAATCTACTGCAACGAAAGGCCCCTCCGCGTAATGGCTGGCGTTATGGATAGCCTGAGCGAATAACCCCTTGCCTGTACCC
>NZ_JBAMME010000299.1:0-3191 GCF_039793925.1 Thermogutta sp.
AAACCCAAGGGTTTTTCGCTGCCCTGGGCCTTTCTGCCCCCCAGCCCAACTTGCCTATCCGGGAGGTAGAAATTCACTTCTATTCCGATTCGACTTTCAGCGAAGAAGTTGGCTGGGAATTGCGGCTCTGTAACGGGACCATGGTGCGCGAAGGTCTTGTGGGTCCCGTGAAATGGGAGACTTCGGCACTTTGCAGCGGGGGCGGTGGCTCAGCCACATGTGCGGAGTTCAGCTGTAACCGGTGTGCACCGGGCTGCGTCTGGTGCAGCATAGAATGTCCGTGGTACAACTAGCGCCGTATCGTGGCCATGGAAATTCTCTCGTACCCCGTGGGCCTTTTGGTGGGTGTCATTCAAATTACTGTGGCCTTTTCCTCAGGGGAGCCTGGCGGTTATTTACTGCTTGACGGGGAAAAGGCCTGTGACCTCACGCCAAAGCACAACTCATGCCAGGTAAACCTGGGAGCGGTGCCAAAAATCCACCGTCTGGATTTGGCGAGCGAGACGTCGCAGGGCTTGGCTGTGAAGGACACGCGGTGGTTAAACCGTGGTGTCCTCCCCGCGGAGTTGCGATTGGTCAGGAAGACAAATCGCTGCGATCTGGCCCTAGCGTACGCTCACCCCAACAAGGAGAAGCCCGTCCGACTTCTTGTGACCGGGGACCGCGGCGTCGTGTTCGATGGTCCGCCTCGCCAATCCTTGGCCGTGAATTGTGAAGGACTTACCTTTCTCGGGGCAGAGGTTGCCTTTGCCGATGGTTTGCGCGCATCATCGGTCTTACCTCTCTCGCAGTTTTCGGAGAGGACTGCGGTGTCCGTTTATCCCTGGCATTTGGAGTCACGGGGGGCGGAGGAACCCTTCCCCAAGGTCGTGGGTGATTGCTCTCCGCTAGCTGTGGAGAGGGGCGAAGCCCAGCTTTTTGTCGTTGCTGAACCCTTTGCCGTTGCCAAGTTGGGAACTCTGGCTGGTATGCACGAGCTACCGACAGGTGATTGGGAGATGCGCGAGCGCACGGCGTCTTTCCGCCAAGCCCGAGAACTCGAGTTTACCGGGCCCTTGGCAGAACCTGTCGCCATCACGCTTATCCTCGCGGTCGAAGGTTTTCCGCGAGTTGAAATTCCTAGGGCGCGAGATTGGTTGCAACGTCTCTTGCTGGCCTCGGAAGAGCTTTCCCAGCGTTTTAGCAAAAGGCCAAGGCGCCTATGGGATGCTACAGCCTTGGCGGGGTATCTTGCCAGTGGCCTCGGGCGGAGGCGGGTGGTCTGGATTCTCTCCGGCGCCGCTGGCGACGATGCTTCCGTGTTTCCGAGCGCGTCGGTTCACCGCTATTTGCGGGAGCTCAACGTTCCGCTGGTAGAGTGGGTTTTGGGTGCCGCTGGTCGCGAAGGCCCTACAGCCACCAAAATAGCCAATCAAGATGATCTCGCTCGTGCTTTTGCGGCCCTCGATCGGTCTCTGGCACACCAAATCGTCTTGTGGTTGACCAAGGATCCCCTGGCTGAACCCGGTCTTGAGCTTCCCGCTGGGTATCGTCGTGCAGGCGACTCAGGGTATGCTGACGACCTGCAACGCCCACCGGAAGGTGAGCAGGCATCTGGCGAAAACGCACCTCAACCTTTGAGTGGTCCCGGTTCACCCCCTTCATGGCCGGCTGGAAACCTGGGGGACACCCCGGCTTTTCGCTTCCCAATCCCCCCTGGTTTTTCAGAGCAGGCCAGCAGGGGCACGAGAGAGGCCATCATTCAGACCCCAGGGGGGGCGCCGTTGCGCCTGGTGGTGGAAGCTCAACCAGGTTTTGCCCCGGTGTTCGTTTATTTGAGCCCTAGCTTTGTGGCCGATGAATCTCTGCCCTACTGGAGACGGCAACTTTCGCAAGTAGCCGTTTTTCTGGCACCACGTTCTTTGACCTTGCTGTTGCCGCGGCCGGGTGGTTTCGGGTTGGAGTCGCTCGCCATTGGGAATTCCAGGGCTTTGGATGCAGGTTGGTTGGCCCTCGCCCGGGTTTTTGAGGCCGAGCCAAGCCTGTCCCGGCGCCGCGCTGGGTACCTCGAGGAGGCTATCAGGAACAGCGGTGGAAAGCAGCGCCAAGCGAGAGCGGAGTTGGCCATGGTCCGAGGGCAGGAAGAACGAAAGGCCTTGCTTGCAGCTCTCGCGTCATTGGTGGAGTGGGCTGCCAACCACCCGGGTCCCGCCTGGCTGCTCCTGCTCGTGGATGACCTTCCCGTGGACCCATGCAGTCTGGTGGCGGAGTTGATGAGCCGAGCCACTGGCGAACCTGGTCCCTGGACACAAAGGTGTGATCTGCGTGGCGAAGTGGGCCAACTTGCCGACTTCCTGGCGTCCCGCGGGTATTCGGTCCTCGGCTTGTGGCCAACGACCAAAAAACCCGAGGCTAGGCTTTTCAACCCCGCAGGTACCGAAGCAGGGGAGGCCTCGTCCAGGTTACATATCGTTCCAGTGGTTGGGGAAGACCAAGAATTGTTGCAACGGCTTGCCTCGTCCACTGGGGGCTTTACCGGTAGAGGACAGCTCCAGCGGAAACTCGAGGCGAGGGAAGAGCCTCTTTGGGCCGTCTTGGAAAATGAAAAAAAGGACGAAACACCCGAGCAAGGTAGCCGTCTTTCTCTGGGCGCGTTGAGCTGGGCGATTCGCCGGACCCGCCCTGAGTTTTGGGTCATGGGACCGTTGACAGCGTTGGCCCGCGGCGCTCCTCGGATCGGCGAGCTGGTGGGCGATGTCGCTGTGGCACGAGGGTTCGAGGGTGACGCGCCGTCGAGCGTGGAGCTCAGACTGCGCCTCAGGGAGGGCAAAGAGATGCTTTCGCCGGGTCCAGTCCGGCTCGTTTTGGGCACCTTGTCCCCGTCGGGCCTCCTTCAGCAGCAAACGAAAGTCGTGGACGTGATACCCGGCGAAACCTTGACCCTCCAGGCCAACGTTCCGTTGGAAGCCCGCTGGCTTGGCGTCATCGTGGAACACCTGGAGACCGGTCGTTGGGGCGGTGTCTCCGTCCCTGTTTCGGGTCCCTAAGGGGTCAGGCTGAAGCGTGTCATTCGGCGCAACAAGAAAAGACGAGCTCAGCGCGCTCACTCGTTTGTGGCTCTGCTGGAGCCAACGGTGGGACTCGAACCCACGACCTGCTGATTACGAATCAGCTGCTCTGCCGGCTGAGCTACGTTGGCCCGCCGAGGGTAT
>NZ_JBAMME010000300.1:0-1120 GCF_039793925.1 Thermogutta sp.
TCGACCACCCCGCAACCCGCCTACCGACCATTGACCGGCTGGAGGGGTTCCACACCGGACGGTCCCAGCTTCTACCGTCGCGTCCTTGTCCCGGTCCTGGTAAACGGAACCGTTCTCCCGACCTGGCTTTACGTGGTGGAGGAATGCTGGACCGGGAACGTCTAATAGTTATCCAATGGAATCTGGCGCTGAAATCCCAGTAGTTGGCCGCCATCTGGAGCCATATACGCAACAGATTCACGGCATACCAGCAGTTTGTCTTTGACTGGAGTGGAGCGGTTGCGTGCACTCATGTCTCGTTTGGTTGGCATACATAGGCAGTGATTCTGATTACTGATGGGGGGATCGAAATGGCCGCTAAAGGACGTTGGGTTGCCGTCGACGATGTGGCTGCCCACCTACGGGTGGCCAAGGACTCGGTCTTCTATACATGGCTCAATGAACGGAGGCTCCCTGCACACCGCGTGGGACGGCTTTTTCGTCTCGAGCTATCCGCAATAGACGAGTGGGCGCGCCAAGGCAACGAGCGAGAGAAGACTCCAAATTCCATCCAAAGCCGACCCTCCTCGAAAAGTCAGACGAATCGACCAACAGCAAAGACACGTTCACGAAAGAGGGGCGGGAATGAGTAGCAACCTGCTCACATCTCAGATCGGACGACGGATATTCCTCCCAGGGCACTTCGATGTGCCCGTGGTCCTGGAAGATGCGCGACCGCTCGGTTATGATGAGTCGGCTGCCTACGAGTGTCGCGTTCGTCTTCCCGATGGCTCATTGGAAGAGACCGTCATCTCTGCGCAAGAGGTCGCGGCTATCCTTGAAAGGGGGGCTGACGAAGCCAAAGCAGAAACTCCTGTGGACGCCGAGAAGCTTCGACTCCTCATCGAGTCGGCTCGAATCCGTCTGGCTTACGCGTATGACCAACAGTTTGCCGTGAGCCTTTCAGGCATCCGCACCTTGCCGCATCAGATCGAAGCGGTGTACCAGGCGATGCTTCCGCAGCCCAGGTTGCGGTTTCTGCTGGCGGATGACCCGGGAGCCGGCAAGACGATTATGGCCGGGCTCCTTATAAAGGAAATGAAGCTCCGCGAGGCAGTTGAGCGTATTCTTATCCTGTGCC
>NZ_JBAMME010000300.1:1130-3148 GCF_039793925.1 Thermogutta sp.
TTCGGCGAGCCTTTCGACATTATCTTTTCCGCGGTTGATCAACAGCAATTGACCGATCCATGGCAGAGGTTTTCACAGATCATCGCTTCCATTGACTATGCCAAGCAGGAAGGCGTGCGCGAACGTGTCTGGCGACAGCGATGGGACCTCGTCATCATCGACGAAGCCCATAAGTGTTCGGCGTATACGAAGTCCCGAAGCAACCGCAACGATGATGTGGCCGAGACCAAGCGATATCAGCTCGCGAAGCGACTTTCCGAGGCGGCGGATCACATGTTGCTCCTTACCGCCACGCCGCATCACGGAGACCAAGACAGGTTTGCTCATTTCCTTCGGCTCATTGATCCTGATCTGTTCCCGGAACCGCACCGCCTGGGAAAACAGTCTATCGAGATCCGGCAAAACATCTTTCGGCTGGGGAAAAACTCCCCCTGGTGCCTGCGCCGTCTAAAGGAGGACATTAGAGAAGACCACGGCAATAGTCTTTTCCCGGACCGGCATGCTAAAACCGTCACTTTCTGCCTGAACAACGACGAGTACGCCCTTTACAAGAGCGTTACCGCTTACATCAACGAGTTTATCCCGCAGCAGACCGGACAAAGACATTCCTCCGCAGCGCTGACCCGAACAGTTCTGCAACGCAGATTGGTGAGCTCAACCTGCGCTATTCAAGAGTCTCTCAAGCGGCGGTTGAAAAAGCAGGAAGATCTCCTGGAAGAGCTTGAGGGGCTCACCCCGGCCCAGCGAGCCAAACGGCTGGCTGCTTTGCAGGGTCGCCTGCCGGATGCCGAGCAGGACGAAGACGATCTTGACGATGCGGTACGTGATCAATTGGTGGACGAGTACACGGCTGCGCGGGAACTTGAACAGTTGCGCGCCGAAATCTCCGCCCTCAAGGAGCTCGTCGAGCAGGCGCGAAGGGTTCGGGAAAACGCGAACGATTCCAAGCTGGCCGCATTGAAGAAGTGCCTCGGCGAAGCGCAGTTTATAGACCTGAAGGATGGCCGGGGAAAGCTCCTGATTTTCACGGAACACCGAGATACCCTCGACTATGTGCGCGATCGTCTTGAGCGATGGGGTTTCTCCACGTGCGAAATCCACGGCGGCATGAACCCCCATGAACGCAAGCGAGCTCAGGAGGTGTTCAGAACCGGGGCGCAGGTTTGCATAGCGACAGAAGCCGCCGGCGAAGGGATCAACCTCCAGTTCTGCCACCTCATGATCAATTACGACATGCCCTGGAACCCGACCCGGCTGGAGCAACGACTGGGCCGTATTCACCGCATCGGTCAGGACCGGGATGTTTACGTTTTCAACTTCGTGGCCACGGACTCAGAGGACGGACAGCCCATCGTGGAGGGACGCATTCTCCATCGCCGTCTGGAAAAGCTGGACCAGATGAACGAGGCCCTCGAAGGCCGCGTCTTCGATGTCATTGGCGAGGTGCTTTCGCTGAATGACGTCAACCTCCCGGAGATGCTTCGCGACGCGGCTTATGATCCCAGACGGCTCGATGAGTACCTCGATCAGATTGACCGCATCAATCCGGCCAAGCTCAAAGAATACGAGGAAGCCACGGGCATTGCCCTCGCTCGTAGCCACGTAGATTTTTCAGCATTCCAGCGCCGTAACCTCGAGGTTGAGGAACGGCGGCTGATGCCCCGGTATGTGGAAGCGCAGTTCGTCGCTGCTGCTCGGGAAGTGGGCCTCCGGGTTGAGCCGAGGGCCGACGGGTTGTGGCGCGTCGAGCACGTCCTTGCAGATCTTCGCTCTGAACGTCTCCGCTCCGTCCAGAAGATCGGAAAAGCCGAATCGTCCTATCACAAGATCACCTTCCACAAACACCACCTTGAACAGGACGCTCACGTTGACGCTGTACTGATGGGGCCTGGACATCCCCTCTATGCAGCAGTGGACGAGAAGCTCAATGAGCGCCTGGCGGGGTTGATCGGAGGTGTGGGTGTCTTCATCGACCCTTTGTGCAGAGAACCCTACTGCATACACTTTTTTGAGATCTC
>NZ_JBAMME010000301.1:0-3118 GCF_039793925.1 Thermogutta sp.
CGGCACCTTCTTAGCCGCCTCTCGCGGCGACTGAGCGGGTGCCCAATACGAAGAAATTGGGCGTCTACGCCCGCTACCAGGAGACCCAGAAATGGACACTTGGGTCGTCGGCAGCTACGTACGCAACGGTCAGAAGTTCATGCTCGGCGTGCGGCCGTACCTCACCGAAGATGGCTGGTTCTTCGCAGTGTTCGAGAGGCCCTGCTGGGCTTCGAAATGGAAAGTAACAGAACTGGTCGGATACGCGATAGACGCTGACGCCCTACAGGATATCGAAATCACCTACTCGGAATTCGGCTTGGCATTGACGGAATCAGCTAGAAAAGCCCTCGACGAGTATCGTGCGACGCTGAGATGATCCGTCGGAATCGCGAATTAAGATCGATCATGAAGGAGCGGTGGCAGGTGATGCGGCGCTCCGTGTGCATGGCGGCCGAGGAGGCCGCGGTGCAACATGGGGCCAGCAGCTATGACGATCATCGAATTGGCTCAGCTTTACGTGTCAAGTCGGGTCATCTCAGATGGACACAAGCAGCATATCTTAAGGGTGGCCCGCAGGTTCCAGATCGCCACCGGTGTTGGCTCAATCGAAGAAATCACATCGCAACACTTAGCGGTCTTTGTCGCTTGGCTAAACACAGTCACCGGCAACGTGAACACCAAGGTGAACTATTTGGATCATGTTCGCCTTCTTCTGCGATACGCGGCCCGCTGTGGGCTTATCGACAAAGTGCCGGTGTTTCCGGAGATAAGACGTGCGCGACGTGTTCCGCGGGCCTGGACGTTGGAAGAATTCAAACGACTCTACGACGTCGCCAACCAACTGCCCGGACGAGTTGGAGTCCAGCTTGCGAGAATCTGGTGGCCAAGTCTCATCGCGACGGCGTACCATACCGCCAGTCGCATTGGTGCCCTGCTATCCACAACCTGGAGCGACATCGACTGTACGAAAGGGCTGATCGTCATTCGGGCCGAATCACAAAAGACGAAGAGGGAACAGATATTCCAACTCCCGGAGTATGTACTGAAAAAAATCTTGGCAATGCAATGGCCCGAGCGGAAGCTTATCTGGGAGTGGCCACATTGCCGCCGGTACTTCTTCACGAAATTTCGCCAAATACTTCGTCAATCGCAGTTGGAACCGCCTGCGGATGCACGGTTCTCTCTGTTTCACAAGATCAGGAGAACCGCGGCGTCGATTGCCGCTATGACATCTGGAATCCCAGCGGCACAAACACTCCTTGGTCACGCATCCGCAAGGGTCACGATAGAGCACTATATCGATCCGCATGCCATCGGACTCTCGGTGAACCTTCCCAGTCTGGAGTGAGGCAGGCCGGTGTGGCCTGGGGAGCTGGATCACAGGTTGCCTGGAGGTGGGACGCCTCGCGCGCTCCCCGTCCCGCCTCCCGGCTCGGGAGCGCGTCCCATGTCTTCGGAAACTCTTGAACAGCTTTCCAAGATGATCGCGGAGCATCTTCAGCGGCAGCAACCGCCAGCAGCGGCTCCGCAAACCGGCTTCGGTCTGCCCCAAATGCCGCCAATGGCCGGAATTGCACCGGAGATGTCACCCCTGCCGATGGGACCTATTCCGCAACCCACCGGGGTCAGTGTGGCGGTGAATGTGCCACTTCCAGACGGACGTGAAGTATCGGTGCGGGTGCACTTCGGTCCTGAGGCTGCAACGAATCTCCAGCAGTTCGCTGCGATGTGTCTGCAGATGTTCGGTCCGTACTTAGCGGCCAAGTCGCCGTACCAGTACGGGCGATGGAACGGATACTCGAACAGCCGCTATGGCAGGAGGTGATCCATGTGGCTGATCCCACCGCAACACGTCACTCTCGACATCGAAACCATTGCCGGGGATCCCTGCGAGGCTGAAGCCGCTCTTCGACGGACATTCTGTCCGGACAGCCGCTGGAAGCCCGCAACGATCGGAGAGCGGTACCTTCAGGCTCTGGAAGCTAAGAAAGAACGCCTCGCCCTGTTGGACACAGCGCCGATCATATCCGTGGCACTCCGCACAGAAGCGGACTGTCGGCTTCTGCATTGCATGGCCCTCGATGAGCCGTCGATTGCGGGGGTCCCGCTGGAAAGGCTTCCCGATCAACGGGCGTTGCTTCTGCGAACCCGCGACTATTTGGCAGCGGTTGGACCGGAAACGATCCTCGTAGGCCACAACATCAGGCACTTCGACCTTCCACGGCTTCGGCTGTCCATGCTTCGGTTGGGCATTCAGTTGCCGCCCTGTCTGGTGTGGCCGGAGCAGCCGGTTTACGACACGATGCAGATGTGGCGTTACTTTTCGCTTGATGAGAAGCCGCTCATCTCGCTCGATGAATGCCTGGAACTGGCTGGCCTTACGTCCCACAAGTCGGCCGTTACGGGAGCCGACGTTCCGGTCCTGTTCGAGAACAAGGACTATCGGACGATCGCGGCCTACGCGATTGCCGACGTGCTTGCCCAGGACGCTCTCTATCTCCGGATGACGGGTCAAGTGCCGGATCAGCTTCCATCCGTCGAATCGTCAGCCACTGGGAACGAGGCAGTCCAGCCTGAGGCTGCCCCGCAATCCCTGGAATCCGTTCTGAGTGAGCTTGGTATCTAGAAGGAGCGCGCAGATGAGAGAGGTACTGATCGAGAACGTTGGACCCATCGAAAAGCTGGCCATTCCACTTCCGGAAGCCGGGGTTGTCGTCCTCAGGGGACGTAACGGCGTCGGAAAGAGCCATGCCTTGGCGGCGGTTGATTCACTGGTCTCGGGGCGAGGAAAACCGCCGTGTCGTGACGGTGCGGTCCGTGGGGCTGTGGAGGGCTTTGGGGCGAAGCTCACCATCGGCAGGAGCACACGGCGGCTAGGTGAAGCGGAAGTGCTCACGTTAGAAGGACGGCTGGACATCAGCCAGTTGGTGCAACCCCCCATCAAGGACGAGGAAGCGGCGGACCGCCAGAGGATCAAGGCCCTGATCCAGCTCTCTGGCCAGTCCGCCGACCTCAACGCTTTTGAGTCTATTCTACCCGAAAACGTGAGCCTTGGTGAGTTGGTGCCACCCAGCGAACAAGACAACGATCCGGTGGTGTTTGCCGGGCGGCTCAAGCGGGCCCTGGAGGCCGAAGC